>NZ_JBWKMZ010000019.1:0-127559 GCF_059415325.1 Variovorax sp. GW821-FHT10D07
GCATGCTCATGACGATCGCATCCTCGCGGCCGCGCCCGGCGCCGGTCCCGGCCGGCCACGGCGCGGCCGTGCTGGTCGAGGCCCCGTGCCGCCTCTATGCCGACGCCGCCGAGGGCGTTGCGCCGCAGGGCGGCTGGCTGGTGCTGGCCGACATGCCGCCCGAGGTCGACGGCCGCCACGGCGAGCCCTTCGCGGGCGATGCCGGCCGGCTGCTCGACAACATGCTGCGCGCGCTCAAGCTGCACGAGGGCGGCGTGCCGGTGCACCTGATGCGCCTGCACCGCGGCGTGGCCTCGGGCCAGCCCGGCGGCCCGCGCCCGCTCGACGAAGCCTTCGCCGAACACGCCGCGGCGCTCGCGCCCCGGCTGGTGCTGGCCATGGGCCCGCTGGCCGCGCAGGGCCTGATGCAGAGCGGCGAGCCGCTGGGCAAGCTGCGCGGGCGGGTCGGCCAGGCGGCGCAGCTCGAGGGCGTGCCGGTGGTCGCCACCTACCACCCGGCCTACCTGCTGCGCAATCCGGTCGACAAGGGCCGCGCCTGGGCCGACCTGTGCCTGGCGGCCGCGCAGCAGCCCGAGGCGGGCTGAGCCGGGCCGGGGGCCCCCTTTAAAATCGCCCCCATGACTTTCCTCGACAAGCTTGCCGCCGCGCAGCAAACAAACGGTTCGTTGCTCTGCGTGGGGCTCGATCCGGAGCCGGCGAAGTTCCCGGGGCAGTTCAAGGGCGACGCGCGCCGCATCTACGACTTCTGCGCCCGCATCGTCGACGCCACGGCCGACCTCGCCATCGCCTTCAAGCCGCAGATCGCCTACTTCGCGGCCCACCGCGCCGAGGACCAGCTCGAGCAGCTCATGGAGCACATGCGCCGCAACGCGCCCCAGGTGCCCACCATCCTCGACGCCAAGCGCGGCGACATCGGCTCCACGGCCGAGCAGTACGCGATCGAGGCCTTCGAGCGCTACGGCGCCGACGCGGTCACGCTCTCGCCCTTCATGGGTTTCGACTCGGTCGAGCCCTACCTGCGCCACCACGGCAAGGGCGCCTTCCTGCTGTGCCGCACCAGCAACCCCGGCGGTTCCGACCTGCAGGGCCAGCGGCTGGCGAGCGTCGAGGGCCAGCCCTTCCTCTACGAGCACGTGGCGCGACTGGCGCAGGGCCCGTGGAACCTCAACGGCCAGCTCGGCCTCGTGGTCGGCGCCACCTACCCGGCCGAGATCGAGCGCGTGCGCGCACTGGCGCCGACGGTGCCGCTGCTGATCCCGGGCGTCGGCGCCCAGGGCGGCGACGCGGTCGCCACCGTGCGCGCCGGCTGGCGCGCCGACGCGCCGATCGTCGTGAACTCCTCGCGCGCGATCATCTATGCCTCGTCGGGCGACGATTTCGCCGAGGCCGCGCGCGCCGCGGCGCGGACCACGCGCGACACGCTCGAAGCCGCCAAGGCCTGACCCCGGCGGCCCGGGCTCAGGCCCGCCGCAGCCGCGTGAACAGCTCGAACTCCCAGTTGCGCATCCCCAGCAGCAGCGTGTAGCCCTCGCGGTCCTTGGGCGACAGCTTCTGGTCGGTCTGGTGCTGCTGCGCGAAGTCCTGCGCCACGCGCTGCAGCCGCTCGAGGAAGGCCGGCGCCAGCGAACGGCTGATCGAGCCGTGCACCAGCAGCAGGCCCTCGGCCGGGCCGTCGAAGCCGCCGCGGTAGTAGTCGAGCACCACGTTCTCGCGGAAGAACTCCATCACCGGCCCGTGCGGGCGCCAGCGGAAGGTCTTGGCGAGCTTCAGGCGGTACCGGTTCAGCGGCCGCAGCTCGATGATCCCGATCCGGTCGAGCTGGGCCAGGAAGCCGATGCACTCGGCCTCGCTGATCCGGTAGGCCGTCACGATCTGCTCCAGCGTCCACTGGCTCAGCACGCTGATCGCCACCAGCAGCAGCTTCTTGTCCTTGACCACGGCCTTCTCCTGCTCGTGCGTCAGTTCCTTGAGCAGCGGCTGGGCGTCGGCCACGCGCCGCGCCAGCTCGGCGAAATCGATCTTCAGCGCGCGGCAGATGGCGTCCACGCGCGACAGCGGCATGTCGCTCTTGGCCAGCATCCGCTTGACGCTGGACTCGGCCATGTCGAGCGAGCGCGCCAGGTCGGCGTAGGTCATGCGGGCGCTCTTGAGTTCGTTCTTGAGGGCTTGGACGAGATCGACGGTGGTGCTCATGAAGGTGGCAGGGTTCCGGTTGGGTATCGGTTGGAGATACCGATGGGTGTGAAATAGTGCCTCGTATCGATTCTCGATGCCTGGGGAGAGGCTGGCAACTAAATTCCGCCCGCCAACCGATCGGCCATCCCGCCATCACCCAACTTCGAGAACAGACATGCTCCTCCACTCCCTGACACGCCGCGAACGTGGCCTGGCCTTCTTCCTGGGCCTGCTGCTCCTGATCGGCATCGTCGGCCCGGTGCTGCCGGCCGCCGAGGTCGCGATCGCCCTGGTGTTCGCCGACACCCGCGCCTGGCACGGCCTGCCCAACGCCATGGACGTGCTGAGCAACCTGCCCTTCCTGCTCATGGGCTGCTGGGGCCTGTACTGGCTCAACCGCATCGACCGCGCGCACCACGAGGCGCTGTCCGGCTTCCCGCTCGCGCCGCCGGCCAGCGATCCGCCTGACAACACGCTCGACTGCGCCTGGCTGTTCTTCGCCGGCCTGATCGCCACCGCCGCCGGCTCGGCCTTCTATCACCTGGCGCCCGACGCGCCGCGGCTGGCCGCCGACCGTGCCGGCATGGCGGTCGCCTTCGCCGGCCTGATCGGGATGGCGGTCTGCGAGCGCGTGAGCCAGCGCGCCGGCTGGCCGGCCGCCTGGTTCGTGCTCACCACCGGCCTGCTGTCGGCCGAGATCGCGCAGGAGACCGGCAACGTGCTGCCCTGGGCGCTGGTGCAGTTCGGCGGCATGGCGCTGGTGCTCACGCTGGCGCTGTCGCGGCCGATCTCCGGCGCCGTCGGCCTGCGCCTGGGCTGGGTGATCGCGGCCTATGTGCTGGCCAAGGTTTTCGAGCTGGCCGACCAGCCGATCTACGAGGCCACGCAGGGCGTGATCTCGGGCCACACGCTCAAGCACCTGTGCGCCGCCCTGGCCGCGCTGCCGGTGCTCACCGCGCTCCAGCGGCTCGACCGCGGCTGGCGCGCCGCGGCCCTGCGGCACAATCCCGGCGCGGCCGCCCTGACGGCCTGACGACAGCCCCCGGCCCCGCGAGCGTTCCCCGCCGGGGGCCGCGCGGAGCCGCCAAGAGGAGAAGCTTCCGAATGACAACGCCCGCCGCTGCCGCGCCCTCGTCCCCCGCCGACTCGCACGAAGCGAACGCGCACGCCAACCAGTTCGCGCTGCTCGGCCAGCGGCGCTTCGCGCCCTTCTTCTGGACCCAGTTCGCGGGCGCGGCGAACGACAATCTGTTCAAGTTCGCCTTCACCGTGATGGTGACCTACCAGCTGCAGCTGAGCTGGATGCAGCCCTCGATGGCGGGGCTGGTGATCGGCGCGCTGTTCATCCTGCCGTTCCTGCTGTTCTCGGCCACCGCGGGCCAGCTCACCGACAAGTTCGACAAGACGAAGATGATCCGCTTCGTCAAGAACCTCGAGATCGTGATCATGCTGATCGCGGCCTGGGGCTTCGTGCGCGCCGACGCGGTGATCCTGCTGGGCTGCGTGTTCCTCATGGGCCTGCACTCCACCCTGTTCGGCCCGGTCAAGTTCGCCTACCTGCCGCAGGTGCTCGACGCGCGCGAGCTCACGGGCGGCAACGGCATGGTCGAGATGGGCACCTTCGTCGCGATCCTGCTGGGCCAGGTGGCCGGCGGCCTGCTGGTGGCCGTGCCGCAGATCGGCCACCTGAGCGTGGCGATCGCCTGCGTGGCGGTGGCCCTGATCGGACGCGCCGTGGCGCAGGCGATCCCGCCGGCGCCGGCCACCGACCCGGGCCTGGTCGTCAACTGGAACCCGGTCAGCGAGACCTGGCGCAACCTCCAGCTGGCGCACGAGAACATCGTGGTGTTCCGCTCGCTGCTGGGCATCTCGTGGATGTGGTTCTTCGGCGCCGTGTTCCTGAGCCAGTTCCCGAGCTTCGCCAAGGAGGTGCTGCACGGCAACGAGCAGGTCGCCTCGCTGCTGCTGGTGGTGTTCTCGATCGGCATCGGCGTCGGCTCGCTGCTGTGCGAGACGCTGAGCCGGCGCCAGGTCGAGATCGGGCTGGTGCCGCTGGGCGCCATCGGCATGAGCGTGTTCGCGATCGACCTGTACTTCGCCGCGCGCGGCCTGCCCGCGGTGCCCGAGATGGGGCTCGGCGCCTTCCTGCGCCAGAGCGCGCACTGGCGCGTGATGGCCGATCTGGCGCTGCTGTCGCTGTTCGCGGGCCTCTACAGCGTGCCGATGTACGCGCTGATCCAGCTGCGCAGCCAGCCCACGCACCGCGCGCGCATCATCGCGGCCAACAACATCCTCAACGCCCTCTTCATGATCGGCAGCTCGGTCATCGCCGGCGCGCTGCTGGGCGCGGGCTTCACCATCCCGCAGATCTTCCTGTTCACCGGCATCGCCAACGCGGTGGTGGCCTTCTACATCTTCATGCTGGTGCCCGAGTACCTGCTGCGCTTCGTGGCCTGGGTGCTGTCGCGCTTCGTCTACCGCTTCGACATCAAGGGCGACGAGCACATCCCCGTCGAGGGCCCGGCCGTGCTGGTGTGCAACCACGTGAGCTTCATCGACGCGGTGCTGCTGATGGCCGCGAGCCCGCGGCCGATCCGCTTCATCATGGACCACCGCATCTTCAAGGTGCCGGTGCTCGGCTGGCTGTTCAAGCTCGCCAAGGCGATCCCGATTGCGCCGCAGAAGGAGGACCCGGCGGCCTACGAGGCGGCCTTCGCCAAGGCGCTCGGCGTGCTGCGCGAGGGCGACCTGCTGGCCATCTTCCCCGAGGGCGCGATCACGCGCGACGGCGCGTTGCAGCCCTTCAAGGGCGGCGTGATGAAGATCGTGGACAGCGCGCGCGCCGAGGGCCTCGAGCCGCCCGTGATCCCGATGGCGCTGACCAACCTCTGGGGCTCGTTCTTCAGCCGCATCGAGCTGCGCGGCGGCGAACCGGTGGCGATGGTCAAGCCCTTCCGCCGCGGCTTCTTCAGCCGCGTGGGCCTCAACGTCGGCGCCGCGGTGGCGCCGGCCGAGGTGCGGCCCGAGCTGCTGCAGCAGCGCGTGGGCGGGCTGCTCAATCCCTGAGGCCGGGCTGCACGCACGGACCAGGCCGCCTTCGGGCGGCTTTTTCTTTGGGGGCGGGATCCCCCGAAAAGTATCCGTTGGAGATACCGCCGGAGCCGAAACGCTGAACCGGTCGAATCATTCGAGTCCCACGGCGCGGGGGCGGACCATCATCCGCCCACCTTCACTACGCCGCGAGGCACTCATGCAAACCCATATAGCCAACACCATCACCAACGCCCCGGTCCAGCGCGACACGCGGGCCTGGCAGTTCCAGGTCTGGGCGTCCTTCGGGATCGCCGTCTTCCTCTGCGCGACCGGCCTGAGCTGGCTGCCGGGCGAGGCACTGGACCGGGCCTTCATGGTGATGGGCTATGTGTTCTGCCTGAGCACCGCCTTCGTGCTCTCGAAGTTCGTGCGCGACAACCAGCATGCCGCCGGCCGCGACCTGCCGATGTGGAAGCTGGTCGTCTGGGGCAGTTTCTTCGTCGCGATGCTGCTGACCGGCTGGGGCCTGCTGCGCATGGAGGTCAACGACACCTACAAGGCCTTCCTCGGCGTGAGCTGGCTGTTCCTGATCAGCTCGGCCTTCACGCTGGCCAAGACCCTGCGCGACCGCCACGAGGCCGACCTCGCCGAAGCCCGCCTGCAAGGCCGCCACGCCGCCCGCGTCGAAGCCGCCCAGGCCCCGGTCGCCGCCGAGTGACCGCCCGCACCCCCACGCAAGGAGCCCGATCATGAACACCGCTTTCGCCCGCAAGTCCCTGGCCACCGTCCTCGTGGCCGCCTGCACCGCCTTCGCCGCGCTCGCGGCACCCGTGGCCCGCGCCCAGAGCGATGCCTCCATCGCGCTGTCGATGCTGCCCGTGGCCTCGGTGCTGGTCGGCGCCTCCGCGGTCGGTGCCGCCGGCGCCTCGGCCGCCAAGGCCAGCGAAGTGCCGGCCGCGCTCTCGGTCGGCGGCTCGATCCTGACCGTGGTCGCCGTCGAGGCCTCGGCCGACGGCACGGTCTACGTGCTCGAACGCGCCACCGACGGCGCGCGTGCCAGCGTCAAGGTGGCGGGCCGCGTGGCGCAGGGCGCCTCGACCGCGGTCGGCACCGCCATCGTCGTCAGCGTGATCGGCACCGGCGTCGTGCTCTCGGCCGCGGGCGAGGTGCTGGCCTTCGTGCCCAACGCCATCGGCCGCGCGCTGCTGGCCAACGAGAGGCTGTCGTGAAACGCGCCGCCGTCGTCATGGCGCTGGCCCTGCTGACCGCGGCGGCCCTGCCGCTGCAGGCGCAGGCCGGCCGCTCGTGCGAGCAGGTCAAGCCCGGCGCCGCGCTGATCGCCAAGGGCATGGAGCTGGCCGAGCGCACCTCGCAGCAGCTCGATGCCAGCGGCGCGCGCGTCGTCGTGCTGGCGCGCGCCGGCCAGGACCTCAGCAAGTACGGCCTGCGCTACTCGCACTTCGGCCTCGCCTACAAGACCGACGCCGGCCCGTGGCGCGTGGTGCACAAGCTCAACCAGTGCGGCACCGCGGTGGCGGCCGTCTACCGCCAGGGGCTCGGCGAGTTCTTCCTCGACGACCTCTGGCGCTACGAGGCCGCCTGGGTCGTGCCCACGCCGCAGGTGCAGGCGCAGCTGCTGGCCGCGCTCAAGGAGCCGACGCCGCGCCTGGTGCGGCTGCATGCCGCGCCCTACAGCATCGTCAGCTACGCCTGGGGCCAGAAGTACCAGCAGTCGAACCAGTGGGCGCTCGAGACGCTGGCCGCCGCGATGGAGCCCGCCACCATCGCCAACCGCTCGCAGGCGCAGGCCTGGCTGCAGTTCAAGGGCTACGAGCCCACCACGCTGAAGCTCGGTCCGCTGACCCGCCTGGGCGGGCGCATCGGCTCGGCCAACATCGCCTTCGACGACCATCCCAACGACAAGCGCTTCTCGGACCGCATCGAGACCGTGACCGTCGATTCGGTGTTCGAATGGCTGCAGCGCGCGGGCCTGGGCGCGGCGCCGGTGGCGCTCAAGCTGTGAGCGCGGCCCGCACGAGAAGAATGGAAGGAACGACGACATGAGCAAATCCCTGCGCCTCTCCGAGAAATGGTTCCGCCGCGGCCTCTGGCTGGTGGCGCTGGTGTTCGCGGGCTTCCTGATCGGGCTGGGCAGCACCATCGTGGGCGACCTGCCGCAGGTCGAGCGCGTGCGCACCATCGAGGACTTCATCGACCACCGCGCGGCCGATCCGCTGCGCGCCACCGTCAAGGCCTCGGAGGCGGCCGAGCTGCAGGCCTCGCGCGACCTCGACCAGATCCGGCTGCAGCTGCAGGCCGCGCAGCAGGCCGGCGCCAATGCGCGCGAGACCTTCGGCAACTGGATCGCCACGCGCCGCGCCACCGCGCAGCCCGACCAGGACCCCGAGCTGATCGCGCGCACCAAGGCGCTCGATGCCATCAAGCAGAAGGAGGAGGCGGTGCAGCGCCAGGTCAACGCGCAGCAGCAGCGCATGCTCGACGCGCGCCAGGCCGAGCAGCGCGCGCGCACCACGCTGGCCGAGCTGGAGCGCGACGCGCAGGTCAAGCTCGACGCCGAGTACCGCCGCATCGAGCTGCGCGTGTTCGCCTACCGGCTCGCGCTCACGCTGCCGCTCCTGGTAGTCGCGGGCTGGCTGTTCGTGAAGAAGCGCAAGAGCACCTGGTGGCCCTTCGTCTGGGGCTTCATCCTGTTCGCGCTGTTCGCCTTCTTCGTCGAACTCGTGCCCTACCTGCCGAGCTACGGCGGCTACGTGCGCTACGTGGTGGGCATCGTGCTCACGGTGCTGGTGGGGCGCTACGCGATCGTCGCGCTCAACAACTACCTCGCGCGCCAGAAGCTGGCCGAGCAGCAGCCCGACCAGGTGCGGCGCGAGGAGCTGAGCTACGACACCGCGCTGGCGCGGCTCGACAAGGGCGTGTGCCCCGGCTGCGAACGGCCGGTGGACCTGAAGAACACGGCGATCGATTTCTGCCCGCACTGCGGCATCGGCCTGCACGACCACTGCGAGGTCTGCGAGACGCGCAAGAGTGCCTTCTCGCGCTTCTGCCATGCCTGCGGTGCCTCGGCCACATCGTCGGAGGCGGACGCGAAATCTTTCACGCCCCGGATCCCGCCGCAACCCGCGACCTGAGGAGGGCGGTCACGCGCTCGTGCTACAACCGCCCGCTGCGCCGCGTTCGCGGCCGCAGCCCCGGTCCGTTCCATGCCTCACCTCGAAGGAGTACGCGCAATGAGCATCTTCGGCAGCATCCTTTCCAAGATCTTCCCGTCCGCGCAGGCCGCGCAACCGCCGGCCGCAGCACCCGCTGCCCCCGCTGCGCCGGCCCCCGCGGGCGCACCGGCCGCCGCCGCACCGCCGCCGGCCATCACGGTGGTCGACGTCGAGGCCCTGCTCGACGGCATGCCGGGCGCGAAGCAGCTCAACTGGCGCACCTCCATCGTCGACCTGATGAAGCTGCTGGGCCTGGACAGCAGCCTCGACGCGCGCAAGCAGCTCGCGGCCGAACTGAGCTACGGCGCCGACACCAGCGACAGCGCCAAGATGAACATCTGGCTGCACCGCCAGGTCATGACCAAGCTGGCCGCCAACGGCGGCAAGGTGCCGGCGGAACTGCGCGACTGATCCGCGCTGTTTCCACCATGCAAACAGCCCGGCATTGCCGGGCTGTTTGCTTTGGAGGCGCGAAGAAGGCTTCAGGTCCAGCCCGCGTCCACCACGTAGTCCTGCGCCGTGCACATGCGCGAATCGTCGGCACCCAGGAACAGCGCCATCGCCGCGATGTCCTCGCCCATCACGCGGCCCGGCAGGCACTGGGCCGCGTCGATCTCCGCGCCCGACTCGGGCTTGACCCACAGCCGCAGCTGCCGCTCGGTCATCACCCAGCCCGGCACGATCGTGTTGACGCGGATGTTCTGCTTGCCCAGGTCGCGCGCCAGCGAGCGCGTGAGGCCGCGTACGGCCGCCTTGCAGGCCTGGTAGACCGGGTAGCCGCGGCCTTTCATCATCCAGCTGACCGAGCCGAAGTTGACGATCGAGCCGCCGCCCAGCGCGCGCATGTCGGGCGCCACCGCCTGCGCGGCGAAGAACTGGTGCTTGAGGTTCACGGCCACCAGCCGGTCGAAGTCCTCGTCGGTGACGTCGGCCATCTCGTGGCGGCGGTCGTTGGCTGCGTTGTTGAGCAGCACGCCCACCGGCCCGAAGTGCGAGCGCACCGCGTCGATGGTGGCGCCCAGCGCGGCCGTGTCGGTCACGTCGCAGGGCAGGAACAGCGCGGGATGCCCGCCGCGCAGCTGGCCCGCGAGCGCCTGGCCCGCGGCGGTGTCGAGGTCGCAGAAGCCGACCTTCGCGCCCTGCGCATGGAAGGCCCGCACCAGCGCTTCGCCGATGCCGCTCGCGCCGCCCGAGATGAAGACGGTGCGCTCGGCGAGCGAGGGATAGCGCGCGGTGTAGGGCGAGGGTGCGGTGTTCATGGGCGTGGAAGACGACAGCCTGGAAGCCCGCGAGGTTAGCGCGGAACGCCCGTCGCGTCTCAGACGCCGCGCGCGCGCTCCGACTTGAAGCGCGCCCGGAATTCCGTGAACGTGCCCGCGTCGAGCGCCTCGCGGATCTCGCGCATCAGGTTCAGGTAGTAGTGCAGGTTGTGGATGGTCGTGAGCATCGGCCCGAGCATCTCGCCGCAGCGGTCGAGGTGATGCAGGTAGGCGCGGCTGAAGCCCTCGCGCCCGCCGTCGTTCCAGCTCACGCCCGAAGTACCCGCGCAGGCATGGCAGGTGCAGCTCGGGTCGATCGGCTGCGGGTCGCTCTTGTGGCGCGCGTTGCGCATCTTGAGGTCGCCGAAGCGCGTGAACAGCGTGCCGTTGCGCGCATTGCGCGTGGGCATCACGCAGTCGAACATGTCGACGCCGTCGGCCACGCCCTGCACCAGGTCCTCGGGCGTGCCCACGCCCATCAGGTAGCGCGGCTTGTTCGCCGGCAGCCGGTGCGGCGTGTGGCCCATGATGTGCAGCATCTCTTCCTTGGGCTCGCCCACGCTCACGCCGCCGATGGCGTAGCCCGGGAAGTCCAGCTCGACCAGCGCCGCCAGCGACTCCTCGCGCAGGTTCTCGAACATGCCGCCCTGCACGATGCCGAACAGCGCGTTCGGATTTGACAGGCGCTCGAATTCCGTCTGGCAGCGCTTCGCCCAGCGCAGGCTCAGTTCCATCGAGATGCGCGCCTCGGCCTCGGTCGTGATGTGGCCCTTGGTGTCGTAGGGCGTGCACTCGTCGAACTGCATCACGATGTCGCTGTTGAGGATGGTCTGGATCTGCATCGAGACCTCGGGCGTGAGGAACAGCTTGTCGCCGTTGACCGGCGACGCGAACTTCACGCCCTCCTCGCTGATCTTGCGCATCGCGCCCAGCGACCAGACCTGGAAGCCGCCCGAGTCGGTGAGGATCGGCTTGTTCCACTTCTCGAACTGGTGCAGCCCGCCGAAGCTCTGCATCACGTCCAGGCCCGGGCGCATCCACAGGTGGAAGGTGTTGCCCAGGATGATCTGCGCGCCCATCTCCTCGAGGCTGCGCGGCATCACGCCCTTGACGGTGCCGTAGGTGCCCACGGGCATGAAGATCGGCGTCTGCACCACGCCGTGGTTGAGCGTGAGCGTGGCGCGGCGCGCGTGGCTGTCGGGGTCGGTCTTGAGGAGTTCGAAGTTCAGCATGGGGTCAGTCCTCTGTTCTCGGTTGGCGCGCGAGCAGCATCGCATCGCCATAGCTGAAGAAGCGATAGCGCTGCGCGATGGCGTGCGCATAGAGCGCCATCACGCGCTCGTAGCCCGCGAGGGCCGAGACCAGCATCATCAGCGTGCTCTTGGGCAGGTGGAAGTTGGTGACCAGCAGGTCGACGTGCGCGAAGGCGAAGCCCGGCGTGATGAAGATGCGGGTGTCGCCCGCGGCCTCGCCGCTCCTGGCCCACGACTCGAGCGTGCGCACGGTGGTCGTGCCCACGGCCACGATGCGGCCGCCGCGCGCCTTGCACTCGGCGATGGCACGCTGCGTGGCCTCGGGCACCTCGTAGCGCTCGGCGTGCATGGTGTGCTCGGCGATGTTCTCGGTCTTCACCGGCTGGAAGGTGCCGGCGCCCACGTGCAGCGTGACGTTGGCGCGCTGCACGCCGCGCGCCTCGAGCGCGGCCAGCAGGCCCTCGTCGAAGTGCAGCGCGGCGGTGGGCGCGGCCACGGCGCCGGGCACGCGCGCGAACACGGTCTGGTAGCGGCGCTCGTCCTCGGCCGAGTCGTCGTGCGTGATGTAGGGCGGCAGCGGCACGTGGCCGCAGCGCTCCATCAGCAGGTAGGGGTTCTCGCCGCTGTCGCTCTCGAAGGCGAAGCGGAACAGGGCGCCGTCCTCCTCGGGCCAGCGGCCGAGCAGGGTGGCGCGGAAGCCGCCGACCATCTGCAGCGTGGTGCCCACGGGCGGCTTCTTGCTGACCTTCATGTGGGCCACCACCTCCTGCCCCTGCAGCACGCGCTCGACCAGCAGCTCGAGCTTGCCGCCGGTCGGCTTCTCGCCGAACAGGCGCGCCTTGACGACGCGGGTGTCGTTGAAGACCAGCAGGTCGCCCTCGCGCAGCAGCGAGGGCAGGTCCCGGAAGATGCGGTCGGCCGGGGCGGGGCCGGTGCCGTCGAGCAGGCGGGAGGCGGTGCGTTCGGTGGCCGGGTGTTGCGCTACCAGCTCGGGCGGCAGGGCGAAATCGAAATCGGAGAGCGTGAAGGCGCGCATGATGCTTGAGGGCCGGACGGGCCCGTTCCAAGAGGGGGCCGCGAGGGGCCGTTCGGAGAGCGAGGCGGCGATTGTCCCATGGCGCGAAAACCGGGCGCCGCTGCGGGGTCGGGCCAGAGCCGGCGAGGCAAAATCGCCGCATGGTCGATACACATGCAGCGCGCGTTTCGCAGGAGGCCGGGTCCGCGCCCGGACCCTCCGAGGGCGAGCTCTTCAAGAAGATCCTCGGCGCCGCCTGGCAGGGCCTGCATGCCGACATCCGCCGCCGCTTCGACAAGAACCCCTCGCCCGGCAAGGCGCTGCACTACAGCGGCCGGCTCAGTGAGCTGCGCTGCTCGCGCTTCGGTCGGCTGCTGGGCCACCTCACGCAGCCGCTGATCCAGGGCGCGCTGATCCCCTACAGCGACGCCGACTTCCCGGTCGAGATCCAGGTCTACGCGAAGCCCGGCGACCCCGCGATCTACAAGCAACGCATCTACCGGCTGCACGGGCGCCGGCCGATCCAGTTCACCAGCTTCATGCGCGAGAGCGAGCGCGGCGAGGTGCTCGAGTACGTCGGCATGGGACTGGGCATGAAGCTGGTGCTCAGCGTGGAGAACGGCAGCCTGCATTTCCGCAGCGACGGCTACTTCTGGGACCTGTTCGGCTGGCGCATCCCGCTGCCGGGCCTGCTCACGCCGGGCAAGACCTTCCTCTGGCACCACAACGAGACGCCCGAGCGCTTCAACATCCGCATCGAGATCCGCCACCCGCTGATGGGCACCACCTTCACCCAGGTCGGCGTGTTCGAGGAAGTGTCCGCCCCCGCATGATCGACACGCACCTGCTGGCGCTGCAGCTGATGGCGGCCCAGGGCGCGCTCGGCGCCTTCGACACGCTCTACCACCACGAGGGCACCGAGGCGCTGCCGCGGCGCGCCTCGGCCGGGCGCGAACTCGCGATCCACGCCACGCGCTCGTCGATCTATTGCCTGCTGTTCATCGGCCTCTCGTCCTGGGCCTGGCATGGCGCCTGGGCCTGGGTGCTGCTCGCCGTGTTCGGCGTCGAGATCGTGCTCACGCTGTGGGACTTCGTGGTCGAGGACCGCAGCCGCCTGCTGCCGCCCACCGAGCGCGTCACGCACACGGTGCTGGCGATCAACGCGGGCGCCTTCATCGCGCTGCTGGCGCTGGCGGCCGTCGGCTGGGCCGCCGAGCCGACCGCGCTGGCCTGGCAGCCGCAGGGCTGGCTCGGCGCCTTCCTCGCGCTGTGCGGCGTGGGGGTGGGCGTGTCGGGGTTGCGCGATGCCTTCGCGGCGCGCGCGCTGCTGCGGCGCCGGCGCCAGGCGCGGGTGCGCGAGACCGAGGCGCCGGTGCGCTTCGGCGCGCGGCCGCGGCGCGTGCTGGTCACGGGCGGCACCGGCTTCATCGGCCAGATCCTCGTGCGCCAGCTGCTGGCCGACGGCCATGCGGTCACGGTGTGGACGCGCGACGCGCGCGCGGCGGCCTGGAACTTCGGCGGCGCGGTGCGCTGCGTGCAATCGCTGGCCGAGCTGCCCGCGGTCGAGGAGATCGAGGTGGTCGTCAACCTCGCGGGCGCGCGCATCCTCGGCGCGCGCTGGAGCGAGCGGCGCCAGCGCCAGCTGCTGGCCAGCCGCGAGGGCCTGACGCGGCAACTGGTCGAATGGATGGCCGCGCGCCCGCGCAAGCCCTGGCTGCTGCTCTCGGGCTCGGCCATCGGCTACTACGGCGTGCAGCCGCAGGGCGATGCCACCGCGCTCGACGAGGAGGCGCTGCCGCAGGACATCTTCATGTCGCGCCTGTGCCAGCGCTGGGAACATGCGGCGCAGGCCGCGGTCGCGCTGGGCGTGCAGGTGGCCTGCATGCGCTTCGGCTTCGTGCTGGGCCACCAGGGCTCGCTGCCGCAGTTGCTGCTGCCGGTGCGGCTCGGTGTCGGCGGGCGGCTGGGCAGCGGGCGGCAGTGGCTGTCGTGGGTGCATGTGCACGACCTGGTGCGCGCGCTCGCGCATGCCTGGAGCCGGATCGAACGCGAAGGTGGCACGCCGGCCGCGCAGGCCTTCAACGTGACCGCGCCGCGGGCGCTGAGCCAGCACGACTTCACGCGCGTCGCGGCCAGCGTGCTGCATCGCCCCTGCTGGATGCCCACGCCCGCGGCACCCGTGAAGCTGCTGCTCGGCGAGCAGGTCGACCTGCTGCTCGAAGGCCAGCGCGTGGTGCCCGCGCGGCTGCTGCGCGGCGGCTTCCAGTTCATGTTCCCCGATGCGCGCGGCGCCTTGACGGACCTTTGCCGTCCACGCTAGAAGACCTGTCCGTGCCCGCCAAGAAGAAAGCCTCCACACCCGCTGCCGCGCCGAACGCACCGGGCGCCGCCACGCCTGCACCCGCTGCTCCCGCCGGCCCACCGGGCAGCGGCCTCAGCGTCGTGCAGCGCGCGCTGCGCAAGCTCGGCCTGGTGCGCGACATCGACTTCGCGCTCTACCTGCCGATGCGCTACGAGGACGAGACCCGCGTGGTGCGACTGGCCGACACGCGCGACGGCGACACCGCGCAGATCGAGGGCGTGGTGACCGAGGCCGAGGTGGCCTACCGGCCGCGGCGCCAGCTCATCGTGACCATCGACGACGGCGGCGAGACCTGCCAGCTGCGCTTCTTCAACTTCTATCCCTCGCAGCAGAAGCAGCTCGCGGTGGGCGCGCGGGTGCGCGTGCGCGGCGAGGTGCGCGGCGGCTTCGTCGGGCGGCAGATGATGCATCCCACGGTCAAGGCCGCGGGCACCGCGCTGCCCGAGGCGCTCACGCCGGTCTACCCGACCGTGGCCGGCCTCGCGCAGCCGGTGCTGCGGCGCGAGGTGCGCTCGGGCCTCGCGCGCGCGGTGCTCGACGAGACCATCCCGGTGCAGATCGGCCTGCGCGGCGCCTGGGACCTGCGCGCCTCGCTGAGCTTCCTGCACTACCCGACGCCCGACGTGGCGATGGCCACGCTCGAGGACCACAGCCACCCGGCCTGGCAGCGCATCAAGGCCGAGGAGCTGCTGGCGCAGCAGCTGTCGCAGATGCAGGCGCGCATGGAGCGCGCGGCGCAGCGCGCGCCGATGCTCGACATGGCGGCCGCGCCCGTCGGCGGCAAGGGCTCGCTGCACGACGCGCTGCTGGCCGTGCTGCCCTTCGGCCTGACCGGCGCGCAGGCGCGCGTGGGCGAGGAGATCGCGCGCGACCTCGGGCGCGAGCTGCCGATGCACCGGCTGCTGCAGGGCGACGTGGGCTCGGGCAAGACGGTGGTGGCCGCGCTCGCGGCGGCGCGCTGCATCGACGCGGGCTTCCAGTGCGCGCTGATGGCGCCGACCGAGATCCTCGCGGCCCAGCATTTCGGCAAGCTGGTCGGCTGGCTCGATCCGCTGCTGGCCGAGCGCGGCCTGCGCGTGGCCTGGCTCACCGGCAGCCAGAAGAAGAAGGAGCGCGACGCCATGGGCGCGGCGGTCGAGAGCGGCGAGGCCGCGCTGGTGATCGGCACCCATGCCGTGATCTCCGAGAAGGTGCGCTTCCACAACCTCGCGCTGGCGATCATCGACGAGCAGCACCGCTTCGGCGTGGCGCAGCGGCTGGCGCTGCGCGGCAAGGCGCGCGACGAGCTCGAACCGCACCTGCTGATGATGAGCGCCACGCCGATCCCGCGCACGCTGGCGATGAGCTACTACGCCGACCTCGACGTCTCCACGCTCGACGAGCTGCCGCCGGGCCGCACGCCCATCGTCACCCGGCTGGTGGCAGAGCACCGGCGCGACGAGGTGATCGCGCGCATCCAGTCGCAGATCGAGCAGGGCCGGCAGGTCTACTGGGTCTGCCCGCTGATCGAGGAGAGCGAGGCGGTCGACCTGCGCAACGCCACCGCCACGCGCGACGAGCTGGCCGACCTGCTCGGGCCGCAGGTCAACGTCGGCCTGCTGCATTCGCGCATGCCCACGGCCGAGAAGCAGGCGGTGATGGCGGCCTTCACCGCCAACCAGATGCACGTGCTGGTGAGCACCACGGTGATCGAGGTCGGCGTGGACGTGCCCAATGCCTCGCTGATGGTGATCGAGCATGCCGAGCGCTTCGGCCTGTCGCAGCTGCACCAGCTGCGCGGCCGCGTGGGCCGCGGCGCGGCGGCCTCGGCCTGCGTGCTGCTCTATGCGCCCGGCGACAGCGGCCGCGTCGGCGAGGCGGCGCGCGCGCGGCTGCGCGCGATGGCCGAGACCAGCGACGGCTTCGAGATCGCGCGCCGCGACCTCGAGATCCGCGGGCCCGGCGAGTTCCTCGGCGCACGCCAGTCGGGCGCGCCGCTGCTGCGCTTCGCCGACCTCACGACCGACACGCTGCTGCTCGACTGGGCACGCGAACTCGCGCCGCGCATGCTCGAGCAGCATCCCGAGCTGGCGCGGCGGCACATCGACCGCTGGCTCGGCACCAAGGCCGAGTACCTGAAGGCTTGAAGCTGGAAAAGAGGGCGGGCGTCGATCAGCTCGGCCGCCGCGTCAGCGCCAGCAGACAGCCGAAGCCGATCATCATGCTGCCGCTCACGCGGTTGAACCAGCGCATCGCGCGGCTGCCGCCGGCCAGCCGGCGCATGCGCGCGCCGAGCAGCGCATAGAGCGCGATCGCCACCACCTCGAAGACCAGGAAGGTCAGGCCCAGCAGCAGGTAGCTCGAGGCATAGGCGCCCGGCACCACGAACTGCGGGAAGAAGGCGGTGAACACCAGGATCGCCTTCGGGTTGCCCGCGGCGACGGTGAACTCCTGCCGCACCAGCACGCGCATCGGCGGCGGGCCCGCGAGCTCGCGCGCCTGCTGCGCCAGTTCGGGCGCGGGCGCGCGCAGCAGCCGGATGCCGATCCACACGAGGTAGGCGGCGCCGATCCACTTGACGATGTCGAAGGCCAGTTCGGACGCGACCAGCACCGCGCCCATGCCCAGGCCGGCGATCGCGATCATCAGCGCGAAGGCGACCAGGCGGCCGGCCGCGGCGGTCACGGCCTGCGCGATGCCGTAGCGCGCGCCGTTGCTCACCGAGAGCAGGTTGTTGGGGCCGAACGCCATGTTGATGGCGAAGCAGGCCGGCAGGAACAGCAGGTAGGCGGACAGGGTCATGGCGTCTGCGGGGGGGGACAGGGGAGGCGACCATTATCCGCAGCGCCGCGGACCCCCGGCTTCAGCCGAGCGCCTGGCGCCGGAAATCGCTCGGGCTCAGGCCCGTGTGGGCGCGGAACACACGGCTGAAGTGCGAGAGGTTCACGAAGCCGGCCGCGAGCGCAATGGCGGTCACGGGCTCGGCCGCGCGCGCCGGGTCGCGCAGCGCGCGGATGCTGGCGGCCAGCCGCTGCTGCTGGATGTGGCCCGCGAGCGTGTCCTCGCCATCGGCGAAGGCGCCGTGCAGCAGCCGCTTGCTGCAGCGCAGCGCCTGCGCGATGCCCTCGACCGACAGGGCCGGGTCGTGCAGGTTCTGCGCCACGTGGTGGCGGATGCGGTCGGCCAGCGCCTCGCGCTGGGTCTGCTGCGTGTGCTGGCCGGCCAGCTCCATCAGCGACAGCCGCACCAGCTGGATCAGCAGCTCGCCCGCGCCGCGCGCGGCCGCCTCGCTCATCGAGGGCAGCTCCTGGTAGGTGCTGCGCATGGTCTCGAGCGCCACGCGCGAGATGCCGCTGGTGCCGCCGACGCGCCGTGCCACCAGCTGCGCGAGCGGCAGCGAGGGCAGGGCCAGCTGTTCCTTGGGCAGCATCACGATCAGGTGGTCGCTGCGCTCGGGGTTGGCCACCGTGTAGTCGAGCGTGGTGTCGTAGAGCGTCCAGCCGCCCGAGCGCACCGCCGCCGCGCGGCCCTTCTGCACCACCTCGGCCGAGCCCTGCCAGGGCGCCACGATCTTCAGGTAGGCCGCGTCGCTCAGGCGCGCCATCTGCGCGGTGCGCAGCACCCGGTGGCGGTTGGCCTCCAGGCGCGTGAGGATCACGTCGCCCGCGCGCGAGGCCGCCAGGTGGCCGTCGAACGGCACCTCGTCGCCGTAGAGGTCGGAGCCCAAGCCGCCGAAGTGGCGGTACACCCACTCGCACCACGCCGGGCCGCGCTCGCGCGGCGGCACTTCGTCGGTCGACAGCAGTTGCGATGCGGTCATGGCGCGGCGGGAGGCATTGGGGGGTGGATGGGGCGCCCATTGTGGGCCGCGCGGGCGCCGCCTCGCCTTGCGGGTTAACCACTAGCCGGCTGCACGCTGGGACAAGCGCTTTGTGCACCGCCGGCACAGCGAGCGCGCGGGGCCGTTCCTACGATGCCGGCAGGGCCCGCACCGGGCGCCGCACGACCCGAACATCGAAGGAGACCGCCGTGTTCCACACCCCTCGCCGCCGCTGGATCCAGGGCGCCGCCGCGCTCGGCGCCGCTGCCATGGCGCCGCGCCTGTTCGCCCAGCAGGGCGTGCCGGTGCGCATCGGCTATGCCATCGCCCGCACCGGTCCCTGGGCCGCGGGCGCGCAGGTGAGCCAGGAGCCCAACTACCTGCTGTGGGCCGAGCAGGTCAACGCGGCCGGCGGCCTCGCGCTGAAGGGCGGCGCCAGGCGTCCGATCGAGCTGATCGGCTACGACGATCGCAGCGAGACCGAGACCTGCGTGCGCACCTTCGAGAAGCTCATGGGCAGCGACAAGGTCGACCTGGTGCTGCCGCCCTGGGGCTCGGGCGCCAACTTCGCGGTCGCGCCGCTGGCCAACCGCCTCGGCTATCCGCTGCTCGCGCCCACCGCGCTGTCGCGCAAGCTCATCGACATGCGGCTGCCCTACTTCTTCTCGCTGCTGCAGCAGCCCGACAAGATGATGGGCGCGCTGGTCGACCTGCTGGTGGCCCAGGGCGCGAAGACCGTGGCCATCGTCTACATGGACGACCTGTTCGGCCTCGAGAACTTCGCGGCGCTCAACAACGCGCTCAAGAAGACGCAGATCCAGGTGGTGGAGCGCAAGAGCTATCCGCTCGGCGTGAAGGACCTGGCGCCGGTGCTGCGCGGCATCAAGGACCTGAATCCCGATGCCTTCATCGGCATCACCTACCCGCCCGACACCATCCTCGCGAGCCGCCAGGCGCGCGAGGTGGGCTTCAATCCGAAGTTCTTCTATGCCTCGGTCGGCACCGCCTTCCAGCTCTACAAGAACGTGATGGCCGCCAACACCGAGGGCGTGATCGGCATGGGCTCGTGGAACGGCAAGACCAGCCCCGGCGCCAAGGCCTACTTCGACGCCCACACGAAGAAGTTCGGCAAGGAGCCCGACCGCTGGGCCAGCGGCCATGCCTGGGCCGGCCTCGAGATCCTGCAGCAGGCGGTGGCCAGCGTGGGGCTGGACCGCAAGGCGCTGCGCGAGCACATCGCGAAGACCGAGTTCAGGACCATCCTCGGGCCGATCCGCTTCGAGGGCAGCGAGAACGCCTCGGTGCCCGGCACCGTCGCGCAATGGCAGGGCGGCGAGTTCGAGGTCGTGTGGCCGAAGGACCGCGCCACCGCGCAGCTGGCGCCCAAGCCGGCCTGGAAGTAGCCGCATGTCTTTCGGAGGATGGGCCGAGCTGCTGGCCGGCGGATTGATCTCGGGCGGCATCTACGCGCTGGTGGCCATCGGCCTGAACCTGCAGTACGGGCTGATGCGCATCATGAACATCTCGCACGGCGAGTTTCTGATGCTCGGCGCCTTCCTGACCTGGTGGGCCCACACCGCGCTGGGCATCTCGCCGCTGCTGTTCGTTCCGGTGGCCTTCGCGCTGCTGATGGCGCTGGGCATGGCGGTGCACTGGCTGTGCTTTCGCCAGGTGGCGGCGCGCGCGCCCAGCGTCGAGGTGTTCGAGGCGCGCAGCCTGATGGTGGGCTTCGGCCTGATGTTCCTGGTGCAGAACACCGCGCTGCTGGTGTGGGGCGGCGACCTGCGCGGCTACGACTACCTGGCCGAGCCGGTGCAGCTCGGCGCGATGCGCTTCACGGCCAACAAGCTGGTGCTGTTCGGCGTCGCGCTTGCGCTGAGCCTGGTGCTGGTGGCGCTGCTCAAGCGCACCCTGCTGGGCAAGGCGGTGCGCGCGCTGATGCAGTCGCCCACCGGCGCGCAACTGGTCGGCATCAACACCCGGCGGCTGCACCCGCTGATGTTCGGCATCGGCCTGGGCCTCTCGGGCGTGGCCGGCGCGCTGCTGTCGATGACCTACGAGATCTCGCCCTCGATGGGCGAGCCCTACACCGTGACCGCGCTGATCGTCATCACGCTCGGCGGCTTCGGCAGCATCGCCGGCAGCCTGGTCGGCGGCCTGCTGCTCGGCGTGGTCGAGGCGCTGGGCATGTACTTCACCAGCCCCTCGCTCAAGATGCTGCTGTCGTACGCCGTGTTCATCGGCGTGCTGATCTGGCGGCCCAACGGATTGTTCTCGCGATGAGTTCCCTGTCCTCTTCTTCCGCGCGGCCTTGGCTGCTGCTCGGCGCGGCCGCCGCGCTCGCCGCCTGCGTGCCCTGGGTCGCCAGCGAGTTCCTGAGCTCGGTGGCGCTGGGCTGCCTGATGTACATCGCGCTGGCCACGAGCTGGTCGCTGTTCTGCGGCGCCACGCGTTACCTGTCGCTCGCCACCTCGGCCTTCTTCGGCCTCGGCGCCTATGCCAGCGCCGTGCTGCTCGACGTGCTGCCCTGGCCGCTGGTGATCCTCGGCGGTGCCGCCATCGCGAGCGCGGTCGCGCTGCTGATGGGCGCGGCCGTGCTGCACCTGCGCGGCACCTACTTCGCGGTGCTGACCTTCGGCATGACCGAGCTGATCCGGCATGCGCTGACCTTCGTCGAGAAGCAGGTCTCGGGCACGGTGGGCCGGGTGCTGACCGAGGTGCCGTCCAACGAGACCGTCTACCTCACGGTGCTCGCGATCGCCGTGCTGGCGATCGCCACCGCGATGGCCGTGAAGCGCAGCCGCTTCGGCCTCGCGCTCGCGGGCATCGGTGCCGACGAGCAGCGCGCCCAGACCCTGGGCGTGGACACGCGGCGCGTGAAGATCGCCGGCTTCGCGCTCACCGCGGCCTTCGCGGGCGCGGTCGGCGCGGCGATGGCGGTGCGCTGGACCTACATCGAACCGGCCGCCGTCTTCAGCCCCTTCATCGGCTTCCAGACCGTGCTGATCGCGATGATCGGCGGCGCCGCCAGCATCGGCGGGCCGGTGCTCGCGGCCGTGGTGTTCAGCGTGCTGTCCGAGACCCTGCGGCTGCAACTGCCCTATGGCTACATGATGGTGCTCGGGCTGCTGCTGATCCTGTGCGTGATGTACCTGCCCGAGGGGCTGGCGTCGCTGTGGCGGCGCAAGGCGAAGGGGGCGCGCCATGTCTGAGGCCGCGCGGCCCCTGCTGCTCGAGGCGCGCGAGGTCAGCGTGCGCTTCGGCGGCCTCACCGCCGTCGACGCGGTCAGCGTCGCGCTGCATGCCGGCGAGCTGGTCGGCATCATCGGCCCCAACGGCGCGGGCAAGACCACCTTCTTCAACGCCATCTCGGGCGTGGTGATGCCCACCGGCGGGCAGCTGCTGGTGGAGGGCGGCATCGACCTCACGCGCCGCGGCCCGCACCGCTTCGCCGCGCACGGCATCGCGCGCACCTTCCAGACGCCGCGCGTGATGGCCGGCATGAGCCTCGAAGACAACGTGCGCTTCGGCATGCAGTTCGCGGGCCGCCACCGCGCGCCGCAGCCGGGCCTCGCGAGCGTGGGGGAGATCCTCGACATGCTGGGCCTGGGCGCGCTCGCCGAGCGCTTCGCGGCCGAGGTCACGCCCTCGCAGCAGCGGCTGCTCGAGATCGGCATGGCGCTCGGCACGCGGCCGCACGTGCTGCTGCTCGACGAGGTCGCGGCCGGGCTCACCGAGGCCGAGGTCGAGGCCATGGCGCAGCGCATCCGCCGGCTGCGCGACGCGCACGGCCTCACCGTGGTGTGGATCGAGCATGCGGTGACCACCTTGCTGAAGTACGTCGAGCGCGTGCTGGTGCTGCACCAGGGCCGCAAGATCGCCGACGGCACGCCCGCCGAGGTGGTGCGCAACGCGGAGGTGATCGAGGCCTACCTGGGCGACGAGATGGAGGCCACGGCATGAGCGTTGCATCGAACGAAGGCAGCCGCCTCGCCGTGCGCGGCCTGCGCGCCGGCTACCACGGCTTCGAGGTGGTGCAGGGGCTCGATCTCGAGGCCCAGCCCGGCGTGACCGTGGTGCTGGGCCCCAACGGCGCCGGCAAGACCACGCTGCTGAAGGCGCTGGCCGGCCTGCTGCCGCGCCGCGGCGAGGCGCTGCTCGACGGCGTGGCGCTGCCCGCGGGCGATGCCACCGCCTGCGTGCGTCGCGGCATGGCGCTGGTGGCCGAGGGCCGCCAGCTGTTCGCGCAGATGACCGTGACCGAGAACCTCGAGCTCGGCGGCTGGCTGGTGCCCGCCGCGCTGCGCGCCGAGCGGCTGGCGCGCGCCTTCGACGACTTCCCGCGGCTGCGCGAACGCGCGGAGCAGCTGGCCGGCACCATGAGCGGCGGCGAGCAGCAGATGGTGGCGGTGGCGCGCGCCATGATGAGCGGGCCGCGCCTGCTGATGCTCGACGAGCCCTCGCTGGGCCTCGCGCCGCGCATGGTCGACGAACTGCTGGCCATCGTGCGCCGCATCGCGGACCAGGGCGTGACCGTGCTGATGGTCGAGCAGAACGTGCGCAAGGCACTGCAGGCCGCCGACCGCGGCTACGTGCTCGAGCGCGGCCGCATCGTGGCCGCGGGCGAGGCCCGCGCGCTGCTCGATTCCGACGCGGTGCGCCAGGCCTACCTCGGCGTCGCCTGAACCTTCTTTCTTCCAGCCAAGGACTTCCCCATGACCGACATCCTCATGCGCATCGGCGGCGAACGCCGTCCGGCCGAAGGCGGCGCCGTCTTCGAGCGCCGCAACCCGCTCGATGGCGCCGTCGCCACGCGCGCCCCCGCCGCCACCGCGCGCGATGCCGTCGCCGCGGTCGAGGCCGCGCAACAGGCGTTCGGCGCCTGGTCGCAGACCGGCCCCGGCGAGCGGCGCGCGCTGCTGCTGAAGGCCGCGCAGGCGATCGAGGCGCGCCACGACGACTTCGTGCAGGCGATGGCGCGCGAGACCGGCGCCTCGGCGCTGTGGGCCGGCTTCAACGTGCACCTCGCGGCCGGGCTGCTGACCGAGGCGGCCGCGCTCACCACCCAGATCGGCGGCGAGGTGATTCCCTCCGACGTGCCCGGCAGCCTCGCGATGGGCGTGCGCCAGGCGGCCGGCGTGGTGCTCGGCATCGCGCCGTGGAACGCGCCCGTGATCCTCGGCGTGCGCGCGCTCGCCACGCCGCTGGCCTGCGGCAACACGGTGGTGTTCAAGGGCTCGGAGCTGTGCCCGCAGACCCATGCGCTGATCGTCGATGCGCTGCACGATGCCGGCCTGCCGCCGGGCACGGTGAACTTCGTGACCAACGCGCCGGCCGACGCGGCCGAGGTGGTCGACGCGATCGTCGCGCACCCGGCGGTGCGGCGCGTCAACTTCACCGGCTCCACGCGCGTGGGCCGGCTGATCGCGCAGACCTGCGCGCGCCACCTCAAGCCCGCCGTGCTCGAGCTCGGCGGCAAGGCGCCCTTCGTGGTGCTCGACGATGCCGACATCGACGCCGCGGTCGATGCCGCCGTGTTCGGCGCCTTCGCCAACTCGGGCCAGATCTGCATGTCGACCGAGCGCATCGTGCTCGACGAGCGCATCGCCGACGAGTTCGTTTCCAGGTTCGCGGCGCGCGCGAAGAGCCTGCCGCTGGGCGACCCGCGCGAGGGCCCGGTGGTGCTGGGCTCGGTGGTCGACATGGCGACCGTGGAGCGCTGCAACGCGCTGATCGACGATGCGCTGGCCCAGGGCGCGGTGCTGGTGTGCGGCGGCCGCGCCGAAAACACGCTGATGCCGGCCACCGTGCTCGACCGCGTGACGCCCGCGATGCGCGTCTACGGCGAGGAGACCTTCGGTCCGCTCAAGGCCATCGTGCGCGTGGCCGATACCGAGGCCGCGATCGCCACCGCCAACGACAACGCCTTCGGCCTCTCGTCGGCCGTGTTCGGCCGCGACATCGCGCGCGCCTGGAACGTGGCGCGCCGCATCGAGGCCGGCATCTGCCACGTCAACGGGCCCACGGTGCACGACGAGGCGCAGATGCCCTTCGGCGGCGTGAAGGCCTCGGGCTACGGCCGCTTCGGCGGCAAGGCCGGCGTGGAGGCCTTCACCGAGCTGCGCTGGCTCACGGTGCAGACCACGCCGCGGCACTACCCGTTCTGAGGCACCGCCCCGGCTTCAGCCGAAGGTGAAGACATAGGCCTGCGCGCCGGGATCGAGGAACTCGATCTCGAACAGCCGCTCGCGCGCGCCCTGCTGCTGGCGCACCAGCTGGTAGAGCCGCTGCGCGTCGACCGTGCCCACGCCTTGCGCATCGGTGTCGAAGCCGTGGTCGGCCAGCGGCGGCTGACCGTCGATGCGCACGCGGAAGCGCACCGGCTTGCCGTCGGCCGCGGGGCCGAGCACCAGGTGCAGGTCGCGCGCCTGGAAGCGATAGGCGATGCGTCCGCCCGGGCGCGCGAGCACCGCGCGCTCGGCATCGACCGCCCAGTCGCCCGCCAGCGCCCACTGGTTGATGCGCAGCGCGCTGGGCGCCTGGTAGGCATGGGTGCGGCCCGCGACCAGCCCGCCCGGCGAGGCGAAGCCCTCGGCGCGTTCCTGGCCGATGTAGGTCTCGCCCGAGCGCACGGGCTCGGTGCCGGGCGCGGCCTGCGTGCCCAGGCCCTGCGGCGCCACCAGCCCCGTGGCCACGCGCGACGGCCCGGCCTCGGCCAGCAGCTGCTGGATCACCTGCTCGGACTTCGCATACTGGCCCTCGCCGAACAGCTGGTGGCGGATGCGCCCCTGCGCGTCGACGAAGTAGAAGGCCGGCCAGGCCTGGTTGCCGAAGGCGCGCCAGATCGCGTAGTCGCTGTCGACCGCGACCGGGAAGCCGATCTCGAGGTCCTTCACCGCGCGGCGCACGTTGGCCGGGCGCTTCTCGAAGGCGAACTCGGGCGTGTGCACGCCCACCACCACGAGGCCTGCGTCCTTGTACTTCTCGGCCCAGGCGCGCAGGTAGGGCAGGGTGCGCAGGCAGTTGATGCAGGAGTAGGTCCAGAAGTCGACCAGCACCACCTTGCCGCGCAGCGCCTCGGGCGTGAGCGGCGGCGAGTTGATCCATTCGGTGGCGCCGGCCAGCGCGGGGAACGGGCCCTGGTCGCGCAGGGGGCGCGGCGTTAAGGCGGGTGCGGGTGCTTCGGCGCTGACCCGCATCAGGCCGCCGCGGTCTTCGCGCGCGGACTGCGGCACGGCTTGCGTCATGGCAGGCCTCGGCGGCCCGAGGCGATCGAGCAGCGCCTGTTCGAGCGCGTTGGTGCCGCCGCCCGAGAGCTGGCTCAGCAGGCCGGTGTCCAGCCCGAGCGCGATCGCGCCCACGCCCGCGAGCACCGCGGCGCCGGCCGCGCGACGCAGCCATTCGCCGGTGCGCAGCGAGGCCTTCATGCGCGCGAACACGCGGTGGCCGAACAGCAGCGCGCCCGCCAGCGAGGTGCAGGCGCCGGCCGCGTAGGCCAAGAGCAGCAGCGAGGTGCCGACGCTGGCGCCGTTGAGCGCGGCGCCGGTCAGGATCAGGCCCAGGATCGGCCCCGCGCAGGGTGCCCACAGCAGGCCCGTGCCCACGCCCAGCAACAGCGGCGAGAACACCGAGCCACCGGTGGGCGCATCGGCCAGCCGCAAGCCGAGCGCCACCAGCGGTCGGCTCAGCCGGTCGGCCAGCGCGGGCAGCAGCAGCGTGAGGCCGAACAGCGCGAGCAGCGCGATCGCCGCGTAGCGCCCCCACTCGTTGAGCGCCACCACCCAGCCGCCGCCCACGGCCGCGAGGGTGGCGACGGCCGCGAAGGCCAGCGCCATGCCCGCGAGCATCGGCAGGCCGTGCGAGCGGAACGGGCGGTCGGCGCGCGCGAACACGAAGGGCAGCACCGGCAGGATGCAGGGGCTCAGGATGGTGAGCACCCCGCCGAGGTAGGCAACGATGAGAACGAGCATGGTGGCGCTCCTGGTTGGGTCGTGGATGAATCGATGGGAAGGGGCGTGCGCATCCCGCGCGGCCTCGCGTCGCGCGGCCGCCGTCGGATGTCGCCGTGGTGGGTTGTGTGCGCTCAGTCGCCCGGCGCGGGGCGCGTGCCCAGCAGCAGGCTGGCCTCGAGCCCGCCCTCGGGCCGGTTGGCCAGCCGCAGCTGCGCGCCCATCGCGGTCGCGAGCTGCTGCGCGATCGCCAGGCCCAGGCCGGTGCCGCCGGTGTCGCGGTTGCGCGAGCTCTCGACGCGGTAGAAGGGCTTGAGCACCGCGTCGAGCTCGTCGGCCGGTATGCCCGGGCCGTTGTCGACCACCGCGATGCGCAGCTGGCCGCCCGCGGCCTCGGGCTGCACGCGCACGCTGACCTCGGTGCCGAACTTGAGCGCGTTGTCGATCAGGTTGGCGAGGATGCGGCGCAGCGCGTTGGGCCGGGTCACGATCGGCGTGCCGGCGCGGCCCTCGAGCCGCACCGGCTGGCCGGCGTCCTCGTAGTCGGCCAGCATGCTCTGGACCAGCGCGTCGGCATCCACGCGCAGCGGCGGCTCGGTCGCGCCGTGCAGCGTGCGCGCATAGGTCACGCCCTCGCGCACCAGCGACTTCATCGCGTCGAGGTCCTGGCGGAACTTGTCGCGGTCGGGCGTGGCGTCCATCAGCTCGGTGCGCAGCCGCATGCGTGTGATCGGCGTCTGCAGGTCGTGCGAGATCGCGGCCAGGATCTCGACGCGCTCCGACATGTAGCCCGAGATGCGCTGCTGCATCGCATTGAAGGCGCGCGCGGCATGGGCCACCTCGCTCGGGCCGTGCTCGTCGAGCGGCCGGCCCTTGAGGTCGGGCCCGAGCTCGTCGGCCGCGCTCGCCAGCTGCGCCAGCGGCCGCGTGACCAGCCGCACCGCGGCCCAGGCGCACAGCGCCAGCACCAGCAGCTGGATCGCCATGCCCCACATCAGCCAGGGCGACATCGGCATGTCGACCCGGCGCGCATGCACGATCAGCGCCGAGCCGTCGTGCAGCCGCACCTGGATCTCCAGGCCGCCGACGGGGTTGCCCACCTCGCCGATCTTCACGATCTCGAACGGGCGCATGGCCTCCATGATGGCCTCGCCGAACTGGCGCAGCGAGGCCGAGGCCGGCGCGTTGCCACCGGCCTCGCCGCCGAGCGTGAAGTGGTAGTTGCGCCGCTCCAGCCGCGCCAGCCAGTCCGCGCGCTCGCCGGCCGGCAGGCGGTCGAGCAGTGCCACCGAGCTCGCGATGTCGCGCTCGATGCCGATCATCATCAGCTCGCGCATCGCGAGGCCGCGCTCGTAGTTGATCGCGCCGAAGGTCAGGGCCTGCGCGATCGCGAGGCCGACCACGATGATCAGCGTGACGCGCGCGAACAGCGAGCGCGGGACCAGCCGGCGCAGCCCGCGGCGGACGGGTGCGGCCTGGCTGGCGGCGGGGCTGGCGGGGGTGGACATGGACGCCTTTATAGACGGGTGGACGAAGGCGCCGGCGTCGGCCGGCGCGCCGCGGCTCAGACCAGGCGCAGCGTCACGTCGATGTTGCCGCGCGTGGCCTTCGAGTACGGGCAGGTCTGGTGCGCCGCATCGACCAGGCCCTGGGCCACCTCGCGGTCCAGGCCCGGGATGCTCACGTCGAGCCGGGCCTGCAGGAAGTAGCCGCCCGTGCCGCTGCCGAGGTCGACCTCGGCGTTCACGCTCAGGTCGGCCGGCAGCGCGATCTTCTGCTTGGCGGCCGCCAGGCCCATCGCGCCGATGAAGCAGGCCGACCAGCCGGCCGCGAACAGCTGCTCGGGGTTGGTGCCCTGGCCGGCGGAGCCGGGCGAGGACAGCTGGATGTCGAGCCGGCCGTCGCTGCTGCGCGCGCTGCCGTCGCGGCCGCCGGAGGTGGTGTGGGTCTTGCCGGTGTAGAGGACCTTGTCGATCTGGCTCATGGTGGTTCCTTGGATGGATGAAGAAGGGGTTGTTCGTCGAACGGAACGGATTCTTGGGCCGCGACCACCCCCGCGGCGCGCCTTGCGTATGCCTGTGTATCCGCGCGAAAAACGCACACAGTACGTTTCACGTCCCCGGGCGCGGCCAGCCGCGAGTGCAACGGCATGTGGCGCTTCGCCGCGCCGGATACTTGGGCATACAAAAGCCGCTCTCGCGCGCCGGCCGGCGGCTACATTGCGCTGCACGACAACCCAGAGACCGCGCCATGAACACCAGGCCCTCCGACCACATCCTCATCGTCGACGACGACCGGGAGATCCGCGAACTGCTGAGCACCTACCTGGTGAAGAACGGCCTGCGCGTGGTGGCGGTGCCGACCGGGCGCCACATGCGCGCGGCGCTCGAGGACTCGGGGCCCTTCGACCTGATCATCCTCGACCTGATGCTGCCGGGCGAGGACGGCCTGACGCTGTGCCGCGACCTGCGCACCGGCAAGTACAAGGCCACGCCGATCCTGATGCTGACCGCGCGCAGCGAGGAGGCCGACCGCATCCTGGGCCTGGAGATGGGCGCCGACGACTACCTGGCCAAGCCCTTCTCGGCGCGCGAGCTGCTCGCGCGCATCCGCTCGGTGATGCGTCGCACCCGCATGCTGCCGCCCAACATGGGCTCGGCCGAGGCCGCGCGCAAGCTGGTGTTCGGCGAATGGCAGGTCGACACCGTGGAGCGCCACCTGCTCGACGAGAGCGGCACCATGGTCGCGCTCAGCGGCGCCGAGTACCGGCTGCTGCGCGTGTTCCTCGACCATCCGCAGAAGGTGCTGAGCCGCGACCAGCTGCTGAGCCTGACCCAGGGCCGCGAGGCCGAGCTGTTCGAGCGCTCGATCGACCTGCTGGTGAGCCGGCTGCGCCAGCGCCTGCGCGACGATGCGCGCGAGCCGCGCTACCTGAAGACGGTGCGCAGCGAGGGCTATGTGCTGGCCGCGGCGGTCGAGGCGCGCGACTAGGCGCCTTTTCGCTTCGACGGACCCGTCGCCGAGCGGGTCGCGATGCATTGGCAGTTCGTCGGCTGGCGGACTTCGTGCGCGAAGCCGCCCGCGAGGAACAGCAGGGCGAACCAGAGCTTCTTCATCTCAGGACGCCGGTGCGGGTTCGGCCAGCAGCGCCTGGATCTTCTTCTCGGTGGTGCCGTAGCTGCCCTCGCCGAAGTGCGAATAGACGATGCGGCCCTGCTTGTCGATCAGGTAGACGGCCGGCCAGTACTGGTTGCGGAAGGCCTTCCAGGTGCCATAGCTGTTGTCCTGCGCGACCGCGTGGCGGATCTGCAGGCGCTGGATCGCGTCCTTCACGTTCTGCGTCGACTTCTCGTAGGCGAACTCGGGCGTGTGCACGCCGACCACGACCAGCCCCTGGTCCTTGTACTTCGCGTCCCAGTCCTTGACGTAGGGCAGGTGGTTCAGGCAGTTGATGCAGGTGTAGGTCCAGAAGTCGACCAGCACCACCTTGCCGCGCAGCGCCGCCATGTCCAGCGGCGGCGAGTTGAGCCAGGTGTCGATGTGGGTGAAGGCCGGCGCGGGCGCGGCCTGCGCGGCGGGAATGTCGCCGCCGCCGGGCGGCGCGGCGAGGGTGACGAAAGCCACCGAGGCGGCGATGGCGGCGGCGATGGCGAGCGGTGCGGCGGGGAGGCGCATGGCGGTTCCTTCGGGAGAGAAAGAGGCGGTGGAAGAATCGATGCGGCGATTCTTCGATGCCCGCCGCCGCTGCCGCGCGCGCTGCGTATGCCTGTGTATCCGCGGGACGCGGACCGCACAGTACGTTGCATGCGCCTAGCTGTTGAGCGTGAACCCCGTCTGCTTCACCACCGCCTGCCAGCGCGCGATCTCGTCGTTCAGGTGCTTCGCGAAGGCCTGGCTGCCGCGCGGCATCGGGTCGATGAAGGCATCGGCCAGCCGGGCCTTGACCTCGGGCAGGTCGAGCACCTTGGCGAGCGCTGCGTTCAGGCGCTGCTGCACGTCGGCGGGCGTCTTCGCGGGCACCATGAGGCCGTACCAGACGCTGCCGACGATGCCGGGCGCGCTCTCGGCGAAGGTCTGCACCTGCGGCAGCTTGGGATCGCGCGCCGTGCTCGCGATGGCGAGCACCTTGAGCCGCTTCGCCTCGATGTGCGGCATGCAGGCCGGCACCGAGTTGATCACCATCGGCACCTGGCCGCCGATGGCATCGGTCAGCGCGAGCGCGCCGCCCTTGTAGGGCACGTGCACCAGCTCCATCCCGGTCTTGAGCTTGAGCAGCTCGTAGAGCAGGTGCGGCGCCGAGCCCTGGCCCGGCGTGCCGACGCCGTACTGGCGCACCTGCTCGCGCGGCAGCGCCAGCAGCTCCTTGAGCGAGTTGGCGGGGAACGACGGATGTGCCACCAGCAGTTGCGGCGAGGAGCCGATCAGCGTGAGCGGCGCGAAGTCCTTGATCGAATCGAAGGGCAGCCGCGGCTGCACCGCCGCGTTGGTGGCGTGCGCGGCATCGGCGATCAGCAGCGTGTAGCCGTCGGCCGCGCTCTTGGCCACGGCGTCGGTGCCGATCATGGCGGAGGCGCCGGCCTTGTTGTCGACGATGACGTTCCAGCCGCTGGACTCGGTCAGCTTCTGCGCCACCAGGCGCCCGACCACGTCGGAGCCGCCACCGGGCGCATAGGGCACGACCAAGCGGATCGGGCGGCTCGGGTAGTCATTGGCGAAGGCGGGGCGGCCGAGCGACAGGGCCGCGGCCGAGAGGGAGGTGGCGACGAAGTCGCGGCGGGACAGGGTGGGCATGGTGGATCTCCTGGAAGGGGGCGGCTCAGCGGAGCAGGGTGTCGGCGGTGCGGCGGAAGCCGGCGATGGCGGCGTCGACGGCGGCGGTGTCGATGTGGCGGTGCGTCACGAGGCGCAGCCGGTGGCCGCCCCAGGCGCGCACCAGCACGCCGTGCTCGCGCAGCGCGCGGGTCCATGCCGCGCTGTCGGGGCCGTGCGCGGGCAGGTCGGCGAGCACGATGTTGGTGGCGGGCGTGTTGGTGCGCAGCGCGCCGGGCCGGACTGCGCCCAGGCCCTCGGCCAGCCGCCGCGCCTGGCGATGGTCGTCGGCGAGCCGGCCCGCCATGGTCTCGATCGCCTCGAGCCCGGCCGCCGCGACCACGCCGACCTGGCGCTGCGTGCCGCCGAGCATCTTGCGCAGCCGCCGCGCGCGCTCGATCGTCGCCGTGGTGCCGACCAGCACCGCGCCGGCCGGTGCGCTCAGGCCCTTCGAGAGGCAGACGGACACGCTGTCGGCGAAGCGCGCGATGGCGGCGGGCGCCACCTCGAGCGCGACCGCCGCGTTGAACAGCCGCGCGCCGTCGAGGTGCACGCGCGCGCCCGCGCCCCGCGCGGCCTCCAGCACCGCGCGCATGTGCGCGAGCGGCGGCACGGCGCCGCCCGCGTTCGCGTGCGAGGTCTCCATGCCGACGAGTTCGGTGCGCAGGCCGCCGGGGCGGCGCAGCGTGCGCTCGAGGTCGTCGAGGTCCATCGCGCCGGCCGTGCCCGCGATGCCGAGGTAGGCCAGGCCCGCGAGCGTGGCGCCGCCGCGCTCGGTCAGGAACATGTGGGCCGTGGCCTCGAGCAGCACCTGGCCCTGGCGCTCGGTCTGCGCGAGCACGGCCAGCAGGTTGCCCATGGTGGCCGTGGGCACGTAGAGGCCGGCCTCCTTGTCGAGCGTGCGCGCCACCAGCGCCTCGAGTTCGCGCGCGGTCGGGTCGCCGTCGAGGCCGTCGTCGCCCAGCGGCGCGCTGCGCATGCGCTCGTACATCGCGGGCGTGGGCCGCGTGACGGTGTCGCTGCGCAGGTCCACGCCGGGAGGATCGGAGGGTGCGGTCGCGTCGGTGCCAGTCATGGCGGCGAGTATTCGCGTGCCGCCCGGATACGCAAAATTCCTTGTAGAGGGTGCGTCATACAATTTTGATATGACGACCCGTCGCATGACGCTCAAGCACATCGAGGCCTTCCGCATCGTCATGCAGACGGGCTCGATGACCGAGGCCGCGCGCCGGCTCCACACCTCGCAGCCCCAGGTCAGCCGGCTGGTGTCGCAGCTCGAGGCCATCGTCGGCTTCCTGCTGTTCGAGCGCCGCGGCACGCGTCTCCTGCCCTCGCTCGACGGCAAGCGTTTCTTCCAGGACGTGGAGAAGGCCTTCGTCGGGCTCGAGGGCCTGGAGGGCGCGGCCTCGAACATCCGCTCCTTCGGCGGCGACCGGCTCGCGGTGGCCGCCATGCCGCGGATCGCGGGCGGGCTGCTGAGCAAGGCCGTCGCGCAGTTCAAGGCCGAGCATCCCGAGACCCTGCTCACCATCCACTCGGGCGCCGCCGCCACCGTCAACACCTGGGTCAGCTCGGGCCTGTGCGAGCTCGGGCTGGCCATCCTCTACGGCGACGACGTGCCGGGGATGCAGGTTCAGACCCTGCTGACCATGGACTGCGTGGCTGTGCTGCCGATCGGGCATCGGCTCGCGAAGCGCAAGCAGGTCGCGGCGGCCGACCTCGAGGGCGAGGCCTTCGTCTCGTTCCCGCTCGGCAGCGCGCCGCGCGAACGCATCGACCGCGTGCTGGCGGCCGCCGGCGCCCGCACGCGCACGGTGCTGGAGTCGGACCTCGGTGCCTCGGTCTGCGCGCTGGTCGCCGCGGGCCTGGGCGTCAGCGTGCTCAATCCGCTGGCGGCGCTCGAGGAGCGGCGCAACCTCGAACTCGCGGTGCGCGCTTTCGTGCCCGCGATCCCGGTGCGGCTCGCGCTGCTGCTGCCGCCCGATGCGCCGGATTCGCGGCTGGTGAGCGCCTTCGCGGACCAGGTGCGCGCGGTGATCGCGTCGGACCTCGAGGTGATCCGCCCGTACCGGCGCTGAGCCCGCTGGCTACACCAGCTCGGCGTTGGCCGAGATGCGCTGGATCGCCTGCGGCGGCTGCCCGAAGGCACGCAGGAACGCCTGCCGCATGCGCTCGCGGTCGCCGAACCCGGTTTCGCGCGCGATCACCTCGATGGGGTGGCGGCTGGTTTCCATCATCAGGCGCGCGGCCTCCACGCGCAGCCGCTCGACCGCCTTGGCCGGCGGCTGGCCGGTCTCCTCGCGGAACACGCGGCTGAACTGGCGCGGGCTCAGGTGCGCCGCGTTGGCCAGCACCTCCACCGACAGGTCGGCGGCGAGGTTCTCCCTGGCGTAGGCCAGGGCCGTCTGCACGCGGTCGGACCTGGCGTCGAGCTCGAGCAGGGTCGAGAACTGCGACTGGCCGCCGCCCCGGCGCTGGTAGATGACCAGCTTGCGCGCGATCGTCAGCGCCAGCTTGCGCCCGAGGTCCTTCTCGATCACCGCGAGCGCGAGGTCGAGGCCCGCGCTCATGCCGGCCGAGGTCCAGACCGGCCCGTCGATGACGAAGATCCGGTCTTCCTCCATCTGCACGCGCGGATAGCGCTCCCTGAAGGCGCGCGCATGCAGCCAGTGGGTGGTCGCCTTGCGGCCGTCGAGCAGCCCGGCCTCGGCCAGCACGAAGGCGCCGGTGCAGATCGAGGCCATGCGTCGCGAGCGCGCGGCAGAGGTTCGGACGCGCTCGATCAGGCTGCGCGGCGGCAGGCGGCATTCGTTGTCGCCCGCCACGATCAGGGTGTCGAACGTGCGCTCGCCCCAGGCCTCGGTCTGCACCGCGAAGCCCTGCGACGAGGCCACCGCGCCGCCGGGTTCGGACACCACGGCGAAGTCATAGGCGGCCGAGCCGTGCATCAGGTTGGCGTATTCGAAGGCCGTGGCCACCGCCAGGGCCAGGGACTGGAAGCCGGGGTAGACGAGCAATCCGACGCTGTGCATTTCGCGCTCCTCGAGTGACCTGAAAACTTGCATGTCGTGCAAGCGCGCCATTCTGCGGCGCTTTGCGCGGTGCCGCCGGGTCGTGTCCTAAAACATTGCATCTACGACATTGAGGAAATGCGGCGTCATTTTTACGATGACCCTCAGGCGCCGGCAGCCCGTCGGCCCGTTCTCTTCCAAGGTGAATTTCATGACCTCTTCCACGACCTCCCCAGGCACCGCGCTCATCACGGGCGCTTCCACCGGCATCGGCGCCATCTACGCCGACCGCCTGGCCCGGCGCGGCCACGACCTGATCCTGGTGGCCCGCAACGGCGAGCGGCTGCGAACGCTGGCCGACGAGCTACGTGCCGCCACCGGACGCCGGATCACGACCCTCGTCGCCGACCTGACCGACGCGGCGGCGCGCTCGCGCGTCGAAGAGGTGCTGCGCACCGACGAGTCCCTCACGATGCTGGTCAACAACGCCGGCATCGGCTCGGTCGCGTCCATCCTCGCGGACGATGCCGACTCCATGGAGCACATGATCGCGCTCAACGTCACGGCGCTCACGCGCCTGAGCTACGCCGTGGCGCCCGCGTTCGTGCGACGCAAGGCCGGCACGATCGTCAACATCGCCTCGGTGGTCGGCGTCGCGGTCGAGATGCTCAACGGCGTCTACAGCGCGTCGAAGTCCTATGTGATCGGCTTCGGCCACACGCTGCAGCGCGACCTGGGCGACAAGGGCGTGCGCATCCAGACCGTGATGCCGGGCGCCACGGCCACCGAGTTCTGGGACGTCGCGGGCTATGCGCCGCAGAAGGAATCGGCCAGCACCATGTCGGCCGCGGACCTGGTGGACGCCGCGCTGGCGGGCCTCGACGCGGGCGAGCGCGTGACCATCCCGGGCCTGCACGAGGGCGAGCGGTGGACGCAGTGGGAGGCCGATCGCCGCGCGCTGGCGCCGAAGTTCGCCAATGCCGTGCCGGCCGCGCGCTATGGTCTGGCGCGCTGAGTCCTCTTCTCTTCTTTTCAGGAGCCCCGCATGCCGTACCTCCAGCTGGACGTCAACGACCACTACCCGAGCGAGCTCAAGCAGCGCCTGGCCGAGCGCATGAGCCGCACCTACGCCGAGATGATGTCGGTGGACATCCGCCGCATCAGCGTCGCGGTGCGCGAGCTCGGCGAGGGCGGGCTCTGGCGCATTCCCGACCCGGAGGGCCCGCCGGTGCCGGTGTCGCTGATGATGCTGGACATCCGCCAGGGCCGGCCGCCCGAGCTGCGCATGGCGCTCGCCAAGGCGCTGTGCGCCCACTGCATCGAGCTGCTGGGCCTGCGCGAGGACCGGCTCAACGTCGAGTTCACCCAGCACACGGGCGACGAGATGTACCACCCCACGCTCGGCGGCTACAGCCCGGACTGGACGCCCGGGGAGTCCTGACGCGTGCCGCTCCGGCGGCGCCCGACCCCTGACCGCGAGCGGTCACGGTGCCTTGCGCATAATTGACGCAAGCTATGACCCTCACCGAACTCAAATACATCGTTGCCGTGGCCAGGGAGCGCCACTTCGGCAAGGCGGCCGAAGCCTGCTACGTGTCCCAGCCCACGCTCTCGGTGGCCATCAAGAAGCTCGAGGACGAACTCGAAGTCAAGCTCTTCGAGCGCAGCGCCGGCGAAGTCACGGTCACGCCGCTCGGCGAGCAGATCGTGCAGCAGGCCCAGAGCGTGCTCGACCAGGCGGCCAGCATCAAGGAGATCGCCAAGCGCGGCAAGGACCCGCTGGCCGGGCCGCTGAACCTCGGCGTGATCTACACCATCGGGCCCTACCTGCTGCCCGACCTCGTGCGCCAGGTCATCTCGCGCACGCCGCAGATGCCGCTGGTGCTGCAGGAGAACTTCACCGTCAAGCTGCTCGAGATGCTGCGCGCCGGCGAGATCGACTGCGCGATCATGGCCGAGCCCTTTCCCGACACCGGCCTCGCGATGGCGCCGCTGTACGACGAGCCCTTCGTGGCGGCGCTGCCGGTCAAGCACAAGTTCGCCGACCGCGAATCGATCACCTCCGAAGAGCTGCAGAGCGAGACCATGCTGCTGCTGGGCACGGGGCACTGCTTTCGCGACCACGTGCTCGAGGTCTGCCCCGAGTTCGCGCGCTTCTCGAGCAATGCCGAGGGCATTCGCAAGAGCTTCGAGGGCTCGTCGCTCGAGACCATCAAGCACATGGTGGCCTCGGGCATGGGCGTGACGCTGGTGCCGCGGCTGTCGGTGCCGGCCGAGGCGCTCAAGCCCAGGGGCAAGGGCCGCAAGGAATCGGAGCAGATGGTGCGCTACCTGCCGGTGCGCGATGCGCAGGACCGCGATCCGCCCACGCGCCGCGTGGTGCTCGCATGGCGGCGCACCTTCACGCGCTACGAGGCGATCGCTGCGCTGCGCAATGCGATCTATGCCTGCGAACTGCCGGGCGTGAAGCGGCTTTCCTGAGCCGATGCGGCGCGGGAGCGGGCGAATTCGCGACCTCGGCCTACGCCGCCGCAAGCCTGGAATCTCGAACGCTGCGATAGAGTGACGCTGTTGCGAAGCCGCGCGCCGGCTTCGAGAATTCCGGTGTCACTCCCAACTTGAAGAAAGATCTTTTGCCATGGCCAAAGCTCCCAAGAAAACCAAGCCCTCTCCCGCTTCCTCCGCCGGCAAGGTGCCCAAGAAGGGCGGCACGGTGGTTGCGCAGGAGTCCGGCAGCCGCAATGCGCCGATCATCAACATCGGCATCGAGCGCCAGGACCGCGCGGCCATCGCCGAAGGCCTGAGCCGCGTGCTCGCCGACACCTACACGCTCTACCTCACCACGCACAACTTCCACTGGAACGTGACGGGTCCGCACTTCAACTCGCTGCACGCGATGTTCATGGCGCAGTACACCGAGCTGTGGAACTCGACCGACGTGATCGCCGAGCGCATCCGCGCGCTGGGCCACTACGCGCCGGGCTCGTACGCCGAGTTCAGCAAGATCGCCACCGTGCCCGACGTGCCGCAGGACCCGCCCAAGGCGATGGAGATGGTGCGCATCCTCGTGAAGGGCCACGAGACCGTGTCGCGCATCGCGCGCGAATTCATCCCCGTGGCCGAGGAAGCCGGCGACGATCCGACGGCCGACATGCTGACCGCGCGCTGCACGGTGCATGACCAGACCGCCTGGATGCTGCGTTCGCTGCTCGAGGATTGACCTCCCATCCCGCCCCCCACGGCCTCACGCCCGCGTCACGCCGCGGGCGTTTTGCCGTGTACCTCGACCTGATCCGCTGGAACCGTCCCGCGGGCTGGCTGCTGCTGCTGTGGCCCAGCCTCGGCGCGCTCTGGTTCGCGGCCGACGGCTGGCCGGGCTGGCACCTGGTCGCGGTGTTCGTGCTCGGCACGATCCTGATGCGCAGCGCGGGCTGCTGCATCAACGACGTGGCCGACCGCGACTTCGACCGCCACGTGAAGCGCACCGCGCAGCGGCCCGTGACCAGCGGCGAGATCTCGGTGCGCGAGGCGCTGCTGTTCGGCGCCGTGCTCGCGCTGGTGGCCTTCGGGCTGGTGCTCACGACCAATCGGGTCACGGTGTACTGGTCGTTCGCCGCGCTCGCGGTCACGCTGGTCTATCCCTATGCGAAGCGCTTCGTGTCGATCCCGCAGGCGGTGCTCGGCATCGCGTTCAGCTTCGGCATTCCGATGGCCTTCGCGGCCGTGCAGGCGACCGTGCCGGCCTTCGCATGGTGGCTGCTGGCGGGCAACCTGTTCTGGGTGCTGGCCTACGACACCGAGTACGCGATGGTCGACCGCGACGACGACCTCAAGATCGGCATGAAGACCTCGGCCATCACCTTCGGCCGCTTCGACGTGGCGGCGGTGATGGCGAGCTATGCGGTCTTTCTCGCCGTGTGGACCTGGGCCGGCGCGAGCCGCGGGCTCGGCGCCGTGTTCTACCTCGCGATCGCGATCGCGGCGGGGCAGGCGGCCTGGCACTGGCGGTTGATCCGCGAGCGCACGCGCGAAGGCTGCTTCCAGGCCTTCCGGCTCAACCACTGGCTGGGCTTCGCGGTCTTCGCCGGCGTGGTGGCCGGCTACGGCCTGCGCTGATCCACGGCCGGCAACGGAAACGAGACCGAATGCAGCCCACGCCCGACGCCGAGGCCACGCTGGAGAATCTGCGCGGCCGGATCGGCCGCGAGGCCCATTCGGAATGGCACCGCATCACGCAGGACATGGTGGCGCGCTATGCCGAGCTCTCGGGCGACGGCGAGGGCGAATGGATCCATCTCGACCCGCAGCGCGCGGCGCGCGAAGCCGGCTACGGCGGCGCCATCGTGCAGGGCTTCTTCCAGGTCTCGCACCTGATCAAGCTCAGCGGCGAGGCGATGCGCAGCCTGCTGCCCTTCGACACCAACCATGCACTGAACTACGGCTTCGACCGCCTGCGCTTCGTGCGGCCGATGCCGGTGGGCGCGCGCTTCCGGGCGCGCGTGCGCATCGCGGAGGTCACGCCCAAGCCCGGCGACAGCTTCCTGCTGAAGGAAGCGCTGCAGCTCGAGCTGGAGGACGGCACCGTCACGCTGGCGGCCGACTGGCTGTTCTTCCTCGGCCCGCGCGCGCTGGCGGGCACCTTCGACGCGCCGCCGGCCTGAGGGCCCTCAGCCGCGGCCGAATTCCTCGCCGAGCTCGGCCGCGCGCTTCTGCGCCGCGCGGATCGCGGTCTTGAACTGCCCCTTGACGTCGGCCTGCTGCAGCGCGCTGATCGCCGCGTAGGTGGTGCCGCCCTTGGAGGTCACGCGCTCGCGCAGCACCGCAGGCGGCTCGTGCGCGCTGTCGGCCAGCGCCGAGGCGCCGGTGAAGGTGCCGATCGCCAGGCGCTGCGCCTGGTCGGGCGCGAGGCCCATCTCGATGCCGGCCTCGGTCATGGCCTCGATGAAATAGAACACGTAGGCCGGGCCCGAGCCCGACATCGCGGTCACGGCGTCGAGCGCGGGCTCCTCGTCGACCCAGATCAGCTCGCCGGTGGGCGTCAGCAGCTGGCCGACCAGCGCGCGGTCGGCGCCGTCGGCGCCGGCGCGCGCGAACAGGCCCGTCATGCCCTGGCCGACCAGCGCCGGCGTGTTCGGCATGGCCCGCACCACGCGCTCGGTGGCCAGCCAGCGGGCGACGCTGTCGGACGGGATGCCCGCGGCCACGCTCAGGTGCAGGGCGTTCCCGGCGAAGGGGCGCACCGGGCGCGTGGCCTCGGCGAAGGTCTGGGGCTTGACCGCCCAGACCACCACCGCGCAGCGCGACAGCGCCGCGCCGGCCTCCGGCTGGGCCGCGATGCCGAAGGTGTTGGCCAGCCTGGCGCGCGCCTCCTCGAAGGGCTCGACCACCTCGAAGGAGGTGGCGGGCGTGCCTTGCTGGATCAGCCCGCCGATGATGGCGCTGGCCATGTTGCCGCCACCGATGAAGGCGATGGGCGGCAGCGGCGCGGGGGCGTTGCGGGGCAGGAAGGTGGCGGCGATGGTCATGGTCGGTCGAGGAATTCGAAGGCGGCGAACTGCGTGATCTGCAGCGGGTTGAAATTGTCGTCGCTGACGATCATCAGCGTCCGCCCGCCACCGGGCAGCGGCGGGCCCCAGCACATGCCCTCGCTGTTGTCGAGGCGCGAGAGGCCGTTGCCGGGCCCGAGCCGGGAGAAATCGGCGACCAGGGTCTTGGCGACCGGCCGGTGGTTGCCAGGGGCCAGCGCCTCCAGGCCCAGCACGTCGCTGCCGCCGCGGGTGTCTATTTCATAGAGGCGCAGCGAATTCCCGGTGCCCGCGGCGTAGGCGCGCTCGAGCACCAGCATGCGGTGCGCATCGATCATCAGCACCTCGCTCACGCCGTTGTCGGCATAGGTGCCCGGCAGCAGCGGACGCAGGGGGATGGCGTCGGGCACATAGGCGATCTGGCCGGTCGCCCGGCCGCTGGCCAGGTCGATGCGCGTGAAGCGGCAGGGGCCGCCGGCGGCGTCGACCGTGGGCACGGGGCCGTCCTGGATCAGCGCGTTCTCCATCGCCAGCCAGGCCGTGCGGCCGTCGGGCGTCAGCGCGAGGCCCTCGAAGGCGAGGTTGTCGCGCGCGCCGCGGCGCTGGGCCGGATCGGGCTGGAACATGGCGGGCAGCGCGAATTCGCGCAGGAAACGGCCGTCGCGCGCCGATTCGTAGAGCGCGGGGCCGAAGCCGCGCGCCAGGTCGCCCTCGCTGCTCCACAGCAGGGTGCCGGTGTCGGGGCGCAGGCGCAGCGATTCGGGGTCGGGCACCGGCAGGCCGGCGATGGCCTGCCGGCGCGAAGGCCAGGGGCCGCCGCCCGGGCGTTGCAGTTCGACGACACCGGTGGCTTCGGGCGCCGCGCTCCAGGGCGCGGGCCAGCGCGCCATATAGAAGCGAACGGGCGCCAGGTCCGACCGGTCGTCGCTCAGGAGCAGGTACTCACCTGCGCGGGCGTCGAAGTCGATGCCCGAGAGCCCGCCCGCCGGCGTGCCGCCGATGGAGAGCCGGTGCGGCCAGCGCGCTTCCGCGAGGCGGCGCAGCCGGACGGGCGCCGGGGCATCGGGCGCGGCCGCCGGGGCGCCGCAGCCGGCGACGCCCAGCGCCAGGGCGCCGGCGGCCCCCGCGAGGCCGCCCAGCACGAGACGGCGGGTGGTCGAGAACGAGGGGGTGGGGGCAGGAGGGCGCACGGGGCCAGAGTCTAGTGTCTTGGCGGGCGGCGCAAAGAAGGCAGTTGACATCGAAGCAGGCGGGTGCCACAATCGCGGGCTTCGCTTCAAAAAGGCGAAGATTTCAGCCCAAACGGGAAGCGCTTCGAGTGGTTCGAGGCGCGGACGGCGGGCCCAAGACTGACCGATGCGAGACACGCGAATCCCTCCGGGCCGCGCATTGGTACAAGTTGGGAATATCAAGAAATGATCCAAACTGAATCCCGGCTCGAAGTGGCCGACAACACAGGCGCGAAGTCCGTCCTGTGTATCAAGGTGCTCGGTGGCTCCAAGCGGCGTTATGCCAGCGTGGGCGACGTCATCAAGGTCAGCATCAAGGAAGCCGCTCCGCGTGGTCGCGTCAAGAAGGGCGAGATCTACAGCGCAGTGGTCGTGCGCACCGCCAAGGGCATCCGTCGCAGCGACGGCTCGCTCGTCAAGTTCGACGGCAATGCCGCCGTGCTGCTCAACGCCAAGCTGGAGCCGATCGGCACCCGCATCTTCGGACCGGTGACGCGCGAACTGCGCACCGAGAAGTTCATGAAGATTGTGTCGCTGGCACCCGAAGTTCTCTAAGGACAACAACGCCATGAACAAGATTCGCAAAGGCGACCAGGTCATCGTGTTGGCCGGCCGCGACAAGGGCAAGCGCGGCGTCGTGACGCTGCGCAAGGACGACTCGCACGTGCTCGTCGAAGGCATCAACCTCGTCAAGAAGCACACCAAGCCGAACCCGCTCAAGGGCACGACCGGTGGCATCGTCGAGAAGGCCATGCCGATTCACCAATCCAACGTGGCGATCTTCAATGCCGCGACCGGCAAGGCCGATCGCGTGGGCATCAAGGTGAGCCAGGATGCCGAAGGCAAGCGCGTCGCAGTGCGTGTCTTCAAGTCCAGCGGCGAAGAAATCAAGATCGCCTAAGAGGTACTCAGATGGCACGTCTCCAACAACACTATCGCGAAAAGATCGCCAAGGACCTGACCGAGAAGTTCGGTTATGTCTCGCCGATGCAGGTCCCGCGCCTCACCAAGATCACGCTCAACATGGGCGTGGGTGAAGCTGTCGCCGACAAGAAGGTCCTCGACAACGCCGTCGCCGACCTGACCAAGATCGCCGGCCAGAAGCCCGTGGTCACCAAGTCGAAGAAGGCCATCGCCGGTTTCAAGATCCGCGAGAACCAACCCATCGGCTGCATGGTCACGCTGCGCGGCGTCCAGATGTACGAATTCCTGGACCGCTTCGTGACGGTGGCTCTGCCCCGCGTTCGCGACTTCCGTGGTATCTCGGGTCGTGCCTTCGACGGTCGCGGCAACTACAACATCGGTGTGAAAGAGCAGATCATTTTCCCCGAGATCGAGTACGACAAGGTCGACGCCCTGCGTGGTCTGAACATCAGCATCACGACGACGGCCAAGACCGATGAAGAAGCCAAGGCGCTGCTCGCCGGCTTCCGTTTCCCGTTCAAGAACTGAGGTGATTCGTGGCTAAAGCATCTTTGATCCAGCGCGAACTCAAGCGCGACAAGCTGGTTGCCAAGTTCGCCGCCAAGCACGCCGAACTGAAGGCCGCCTCGAACGACCTCAAGAAGACCGAAGAAGAGCGCGCAGCCGCCCGCCTGGCACTGCAAAAGCTCCCGCGCAACGCGAACCCCACGCGTCAACGCAACCGTTGCGAAATCACCGGTCGTCCGCGCGGCACCTTCCGTCAATTCGGTCTGGCCCGCGCCAAGATCCGCGAACTGGCCTTCAACGGTGACATCCCCGGTGTCATCAAGGCCAGCTGGTAAGCCAGGCAGGAGCAAACAACATGAGCATGAGTGATCCCATTGCCGACCTGCTGACGCGTATCCGCAACGCGCAGATGGTGGCGAAGCCCACTGTGTCGGTCCCGTCTTCCAAGGTGAAGATCGCGATCGCGCAGGTCCTGAAGGACGAGGGCTACATCGACGGCTTCCAGGTCAAGACCGAAGCCGGCAAGAGCGAACTCGAGATTTCGCTGAAGTACTACGCTGGTCGCCCGGTCATCGAGCGCATCGAGCGCGTGAGCCGCCCCGGCCTGCGCGTCTACAAGTCCAGCACTGCCATTCCGCAAGTCCAGAACGGCCTCGGCGTTGCGATCGTCACGACCCCCCAGGGCGTGATGACCGACCGCAAGGCACGCGCCTCCGGTGTCGGTGGCGAAGTGCTGTGCTACGTCGCCTGACCGAGACATCGAGGAGAACACTGAAATGTCCCGAGTAGGAAAATCGCCGGTCGCCATCCCCCAAGGCGTGGATGTGTCGATCAAGGAAGACCAGATCAGCGTCAAGGGCACGGGCGGTTCGCTCAGCCTCGCGCGCAACGCACTGGTCAACGTCGTCAGCAAGGACGGCAAGCTGAGCTTCGAGCCGGCCAACGATTCGCGTGAAGCCAACGCGATGAGCGGCACGATTCGTCAGCTCGTGAACAACATGGTGGTCGGCGTGACCAAGGGCTTCGAGAAGAAGCTCAACCTGGTTGGCGTGGGCTACAAGGCCGCCGCCCAGGGTTCCAAGTTGAACCTGCAAGTCGGTTACTCGCACCCGGTCAACATCGACATGCCGCAAGGCATCACGGTGGCCACCGCGACCCCGACCGAAATCGTGATCAAGGGTGCCGACCGCCAGCGCGTCGGCCAAGTGGCCGCTGAGATCCGTGCCGTTCGTCCGCCCGAGCCCTACAAGGGCAAGGGTATCCGTTATGCGGACGAGAAGATCGTGATCAAAGAGACCAAGAAGAAGTAAGGGGCAGCAAAATGATGTTGACCAAAAAAGCACAGCGTCTCCGCCGTTCGCGCCAGACCCGCATCCGCATCGCGACGCAGGGTGTGGCTCGCCTCACGGTGAACCGTACCAACCTGCACATCTACGCGACCGTCATCTCCGGCGACGGCTCGAAGGTGCTGGCCACGGCCTCCACCGCCGAAGCCGAAGTGCGCACCGCGCTCGGCGGCTCGGGCAAGGGTGGCAACACCGCTGCAGCCACCGCCATCGGCAAGCGCATCGCCGAAAAGGCGAAGGCCGCCGGCGTCGAGAAGGTTGCCTTCGACCGCGCAGGTTTTGCGTACCACGGCCGCGTCAAGGCGCTGGCCGATGCCGCCCGCGAAGCCGGCCTGCAGTTCTAACCGGACACGAGATTCAAAATGGCAAAGATTCAGGCAAGAACGCAGAACGAAGGCCCCGAGGACGGTCTGCGCGAGAAGATGATCGCGATCAACCGCGTCACCAAGGTGGTGAAGGGCGGTCGTATCCTCGGTTTCGCAGCACTCACCGTGGTCGGTGACGGCGATGGCCGCGTCGGCATGGGCAAGGGCAAGTCGAAGGAAGTGCCCGCTGCCGTGCAGAAGGCGATGGAAGAAGCCCGTCGCAATCTGTTCAAGGCTCCGATCAAGAACGGCACGCTGCACCACCAGGTGCAGGGCCACCACGGCGCCTCCACGGTCGTGATGTACCCGGCCCCCAAGGGTACCGGCATCATCGCCGGCGGCCCGATGCGCGCCGTGTTCGAAGTCTTGGGCATCACCGACATCGTGGCCAAGAGCCATGGTTCGTCGAATCCCTACAACATGGTTCGCGCCACGCTCGACGGGTTGAAGAATTCGACGACCGCGTCCGCAGTGGCTGCCAAGCGTGGCCTGACCGTCGAAGAAATCTTCGCCTGAGCGCGAGCTCTTGCAAGGCTGAAGGAAGCATTCAAATGACGACGCAACAACAAACCCTGAAGGTGCAATTGGTCAAGAGCCCGATCGGCACCAAGGAATCGCACCGTGCCACCGTTCGTGGCCTGGGCCTGCGCAAGCTCAACAGCGTGAGCGAACTGCAGGACACCCCCGCGGTGCGCGGCATGATCAACAAGATCAGTTATCTGGTCAAAGTTCTGTAAGAGAGACTGATATGGAACTCAATGGCATCAAGCCGGCGGATGGCGCCAAGCACGCCAAGCGCCGCGTTGGCCGCGGTATCGGCTCCGGCATCGGCAAGACCGCGGGTCGCGGTCACAAGGGCCAGAAGTCGCGCGCAGGCGGTTTCCACAAGGTCGGCTTCGAAGGCGGTCAAATGCCGCTGCAGCGTCGCCTGCCGAAGCGTGGCTTCAAGTCGCAGACGCTCAAGTTCAACGCCGAAGTCACGCTAGCTGCTCTCGAGCAGCTCGGCCTGGCCGAAGTCGATGTGCTCGCCCTGAAGCAAGCCGGCCTCGTGGGCCAGCTCGCCAAGGTGGTGAAGATCATCAAGACCGGCGAACTCACCAAGGCCGTCAAGCTGACGGGCGTCGGTGCCACCGCTGGTGCCAAGGCCGCGATCGAAGCGGCCGGCGGCAGCGTCGCCTGATCGACAGACCTTCGGACTGAAAGAAGCTCCTCGTGGCAACTAACGCGGCAACGATCGCAAAGACGGGCAAGTTCGGTGACCTGCGTCGCCGGCTGGTCTTCTTGCTGCTCGCGCTCGTGGTCTACCGGATCGGCGCGCACATTCCCGTGCCCGGCATCAACCCCGACCAGCTCGCGGCGTTGTTCCAGGGGCAGCAGGGCGGCATCCTGAGCCTGTTCAACATGTTCTCGGGTGGCGCGCTGTCGCGTTTCACGGTGTTTGCGCTGGGGATCATGCCGTACATCTCGGCGTCGATCATCATGCAGCTGATGACCTACGTGCTTCCGAGCTTCGAGCAATTGAAGAAGGAAGGCGAGGCCGGTCGCCGCAAGATCACGCAGTACACCCGTTACGGTGCACTGGGTCTGGCGCTGTTCCAGTCGTTCAGCATCGCAGTGGCGCTCGAGTCGTCGGCTGGCCTGGTGATCTCGCCCGGCTTCGGCTTCCGGATCACCGCCATGGTGAGCCTGACGGCAGGTTCGATGTTCCTGATGTGGCTCGGCGAGCAGATCACCGAACGCGGTCTGGGCAACGGCATCTCGATCCTGATCTTCGCGGGTATCGCCGCCGGTCTGCCGAACGCCATCGGCGGTCTGCTGGAGCTGGTTCGTACCGGCGCCATGAACGTGATCATCGCGCTGTTCATCGTCGCGGTGGTGGTGCTGGTCACCTACTTCGTGGTGTTCGTCGAACGCGGCCAACGCAAGATCCTCGTGAACTATGCGCGGCGCCAGGTCGGCAACAAGGTGTATGGCGGTCAGTCGTCGCATCTGCCGCTGAAGCTGAACATGGCCGGTGTGATTCCGCCGATCTTCGCGTCCTCGATCATTCTGCTGCCGGCGACGGTGGTGGGCTGGTTCAGCACCGGCGAAGGCGGTTTCCGCTGGATCAAGGATGTGGCCAGCGCGCTGCGCCCGGGCGAGCCGATCTACGTGCTGCTGTATGCCGCCGCGATCGTGTTCTTCTGCTTCTTCTATACGGCCCTCGTGTTCAACAGCCGCGAGACCGCCGACAACCTGAAGAAAAGCGGTGCGTTCATTCCGGGCATCCGCCCGGGTGACCAGACGGCGCGCTACATCGACAAGATTCTGGTTCGCCTGACGTTGGCCGGCGCGGTGTACATCACCTTCGTCTGCCTGCTGCCCGAGTTCCTGATCCTGAAATACAACGTTCCGTTCTATTTCGGCGGTACCTCCCTGTTGATCATCGTGGTCGTCACGATGGACTTCATGGCTCAGGTCCAAAACTACATGATGTCCCAGCAGTACGAGTCGCTGCTGAAGAAGGCCAATTTCAAGACTTCGTAAGGCACAGGGCACTGGCCCGCCGGGTTGAACAGAGTTTTAGGAGAATGAAATGAGAGTTTCGGCTTCGGTCAAAACCATCTGCCGTAATTGCAAGATCATCCGCCGCAAGGGTGTGGTGCGCGTGATCTGTACCGACCCGCGCCACAAGCAGCGCCAGGGTTGATCAAAGAGTATTAGAGGACGCACATGGCACGTATTGCTGGCATCAACATTCCGCCGCACAAGCACGCTGAGATCGGCCTGACCGCCATCTTCGGTATCGGTCGCACCCGCGCCCGTCAAATCTGCGAAGCGAGCGGCATCGAATATTCGAAGAAGATCAAGGATCTGACGGACGCCGATCTCGAAAAGATCCGCGACCAGATCGCCTTGTTCACGATCGAAGGCGACCTGCGCCGCGAGACGACGATGAACATCAAGCGCTTGATGGACATCGGCTGCTACCGCGGCTTCCGTCATCGTCGCGGCCTGCCGATGCGCGGCCAGCGCACGCGCACCAATGCCCGCACCCGCAAGGGTCCGCGCAAGGCTGCGCAGTCCCTGAAGAAGTAAGGATTGAAACAGCATGGCTAAAGCTCCTGCCAACAACGCCGCACAGCGCGTTCGCAAGAAGGTTCGCAAGAACGTTGCGGACGGCATCGCTCACGTGCACGCCTCGTTCAACAACACCATCATCACGATCACCGATCGCCAGGGCAACGCCCTGTCGTGGGCTTCGTCGGGTGGCCAGGGCTTCAAGGGCTCGCGCAAGTCGACCCCGTTCGCCGCGCAGGTCGCTTCCGAAGTGGCCGGCCGTGCTGCTGTCGAACAAGGCATCAAGAACCTCGACGTCGAGATCAAGGGCCCCGGCCCCGGTCGCGAATCGTCGGTGCGCGCACTGGCTGCGCTCGGCATCCGGATCAATTCCATTGCCGACGTGACGCCCGTTCCGCACAACGGCTGCCGTCCCCAGAAGCGTCGTCGCATCTGAGCGTCAGTCCCCTCAGGCGCAGCCGTTTCAAAGCGGCTGCGCATTTGTTTTTTAACTAAGCCCACCGCCATCGGCACTCTGTTGTCGATGGCTCCCGCAGGCGACTGCGGCAGCAAACAAAGGAAAAGACGTGGCACGCTACCTCGGCCCCAAGGCCAAACTTTCCCGCCGCGAAGGCACCGACCTGTTCCTGAAGAGCGCCCGCCGCTCGATCCAGGACAAGGCCAAGTTCGACTCCAAGCCCGGCCAGCACGGCCGTACCTCGGGTCAGCGCACCTCGGACTACGGTCTGCAGCTGCGTGAGAAGCAGAAGGTCAAGCGCATGTACGGCGTGCTCGAGAAGCAGTTCCGCCGCTACTTCGAAGAAGCCGATCGCCGCCGTGGCAACACTGGCGCCAACCTGCTGTTCCTGCTCGAGTCGCGCCTGGACAACGTCGTCTACCGCATGGGCTTCGGCTCGACCCGCGCCGAAGCGCGCCAGCTCGTGTCGCACAAGGCCATCACGGTGAACGGCCAGTCGGTCAACATCCCGTCGTACCTGGTGAAGACCGGCGACGTAATCGCCGTGCGCGAGAAGTCGAAGAAGCAGAATCGCGTCGTCGAGGCACTGCAACTCGCCCAGCAAGTCGGTATCCCCGGCTGGGTCGACGTCAACGCCGACAAGGCCGAAGGCACCTTCAAGAAGGTCCCGGACCGCGACGAGTTCGCTGCGGACATCAACGAATCGCTGATCGTCGAACTGTATTCGCGTTGATTTCCACTCCCGCACCGCGCAAGCGGCGGCGGGAGTCCTGTTTTTGTTGTTCACGTTCCTGGTTCGTGCCGCACTCGCGCTGCGGGCCAGGCGCTTCACCAGCCTTACCGGTGTAACGAGCCGGGGGTATTGAGAGGAAGTCTGCATGCAAACCACCCTGCTGAAACCCAAGACCATCCAGGTCGAGCAACTCGCGGCCAACAAGGCCAAGGTGACGCTCGAGCCTTTCGAGCGCGGCTACGGCCACACGCTCGGCAACGCGCTGCGTCGCGTGCTGCTGTCGTCCATGGTCGGTTATTCGGCCACCGAAGTCACGATCGCCGGCGTTCTGCACGAGTACTCGTCGATCGATGGCGTGCAGGAAGACGTCGTCAACATCCTGCTGAACCTCAAGGGCGTGGTGTTCAAGCTCCACAACCGCGATGAAGTCACGCTGAGCCTGCGCAAGGACGGCGAAGGCCCGGTCCTGGCCTCGGACATCCAGACCCCGCACGACGTCGAGATCATCAATCCCGACCACGTGATCGCGCACCTGTCGCAAGGCGGCAAGCTCGACATGCAGATCAAGGTCGAGAAGGGCCGCGGCTACGTGCCCGGCACGATGCGCCGCTATGCCGACGAGCCGACCAAGTCGATCGGCCGCATCGTTCTCGATGCTTCGTTCTCGCCCGTGAAGCGCGTGAGCTACACCGTCGAAAGCGCCCGCGTCGAGCAGCGCACCGACCTCGACAAGCTGCTGGTCGAAATCGAGACCAACGGCGCGATCACCGCCGAAGACGCCGTGCGCGCCTCGGCCAAGATCCTGGTCGAGCAGCTCGCCGTGTTCGCGCAGCTCGAAGGTGGCGAACTGGCCGCGTTCGATGCCCCGGCACCGCGCAGCGCACAGCAGTTCGACCCGATCCTGCTGCGCCCGGTCGACGAGCTCGAGCTCACCGTGCGTTCGGCCAACTGCCTGAAGGCCGAAAACATCTACTACATCGGCGACCTGATCCAGCGTACCGAGAACGAGCTGCTCAAGACCCCGAACCTGGGTCGCAAGTCGCTCAACGAAATCAAGGAAGTGCTCGCCTCGCGCGGCCTGACCCTGGGTATGAAGCTCGAAAGCTGGCCGCCGGCCGGCCTCGACAAGCGTTGATTTTTTAACGGCCCTCTGAAAAGGGCCAGTGCACCGGGCAGTACCTGACACGGCTGCCCGTTCTTCAAAAAGCAAAGGAAAGCACCATGCGTCACGGACACGGACTCCGCAAACTCAACCGAACCAGCTCGCACCGCCTCGCGATGCTGCAGAACATGATGAATTCGCTCATCGAGCACGAAGTCATCAAGACCACGGTCCCCAAGGCCAAGGAACTGCGCCGCGTCATCGAGCCGATGATCACGCTCGCCAAGAAGCCCACCGTCGCCAACAAGCGCCTGGCCTTCGACCGCCTGCGCAGCCGCGACTCCGTCGTCAAGCTGTTCGGCGAACTGGGCCCGCGCTTCGCCGCGCGTCCCGGTGGCTACACCCGCATCCTGAAGATGGGTTTCCGCGTGGGCGACAACGCGCCGATGGCGCTGGTCGAACTCGTCGATCGCCCTGAAGTGAGCGAAGTTTCTGCGGCCGACCAGAACGCCGCCGAATAAGTGCTATAATTTATCTCTTGCCGCGCGATGGAGCAGCCTGGTAGCTCGTTGGGCTCATAACCCAAAGGTCGCAAGTTCAAATCTTGCTCGCGCAACCATATTAGAGACTTCCCGCCAGTAGCTGCGACAAGCAGCTACTGGCGGGATTTTTGCATTTTGACGCAGCTCTCGTTGGCGCCGACATTGGGCGGCAGCCCCCGCTGTTATCGGGGGCCTGAAAGACTGGACCGGCATCGCCGCTCAGCGTTTCCTGCCGTTTCATTTTAAGTTGGCAATAACGCTCCGCGATCTCCTTGACGCTGGCCAGCGGCATTACCGCTTGGGCTACCGTGGGTCGGACGCGCTGTGCGCGCTCAAGGGGTAGACGCTGCTGCGTAGCGTGGTGCCGGCCCCGACCTGCTCATAGATCGATCGCATGTCGATCCTATTGGTCAAATTCTTCGCGCTGGTGAACGAGCCGAGCCGATCGGAGCGAAGTGCACATGCCAACGAGGCGGCTCTGTCAACTAGGCGCGCATCTTCGAATGCTTGTGGCTGGCGTGGTTGTCGGCGATGCGGTGCACATCCAGTTCGCTATGCGCAGTCTTGTCGATGGCGCGAAGGAAGGTAAGCGCCTATTGATGACGATGTCGGGGCCGGTGCGACCTAGTTCCGTATAACTGTCGTGAATTGCTGATGACAATCTCGATCAATTCGATCTGCGAACCGGATGCAATGGCGCGCGCGTTCTCGCGCGGCCCACGCGTGGTGCGAATGCGTTGAGAATGCAATGCCCCCTAATACGCCACGACCTTCTTGCGTTTGCGAGGACTCGCGCGCGTTCATCTGGTGAGTACGGAGCGCGGTTATTTGTCCGTCTGTCTAGAAGGCGCTCAATGAATTCAAACACCAAAGAGCGTTCGAAACCGCCGGAAACGTGCTGTAGTTAGAGTGCGCGACGCCAGTCTGCAGCTTCTCGTAGCTTCTAGTCTTCGATGTGATGTCGAGGACGATGTCCCAAATCAGATGCTCATCGTCTCGATGTACAAGCGCCCGAATGCATAAACTCCGTTTGCGTTGGTCATTTCCACGAACACTCCCTCAGTAACAATGGTGTCGACTGGAATGGCCAAGTCGTACATCTTTGGGGCTGTGCTGGCCCCGCCTGTCATGGCGGTAGTAGAGCCGATTTGGGTGGTCTTCGCTGCATCGGCAAATATCTTGATAGTCCCACTCACAACCGCCTGCTGCGAATGAATCAGCACGCGCACTGCGCGCAGAAAAGCCGGTTGTCCGTAGTGGGGCATAGAGAACGTCACTGGAGTTTTACCGTTCAGTAGAGCCCCCCCGATAGATGCCCCCGTGAAGCTGGCCCGGTTGATGACAGACTCTGCGGGCACCGCTGCATTGAAACCCGGACCGTTCGCCATACCTGTAATGCACAGGTTTGGCCGATCTTGGCAACTCTCCCATACGACGCCTGGGTATGATTGATTTGTACCGCCGGCTGCGTCGAAAACAACGTTTGCCGGGCTCGGCGAGAGTGTGCAGTTCTTGAACTTGGTGTAGGTTGCAAATACTTGCCCACCAAAAGCAGAAGTTGGGACCTGTTTGTAGTGGCGCATCTTGATCGTCTGTGCCCAGTTGCCGCCCTCGAACTCGATGGTTCCATTGGAATTTCTATTTTCGATTTGATAGACAGATGGATCTGGCGCGCCACCAGCAAGACCGCCGCCTCTGAAAAGAATCTTGACGTTGGTGGCGTTATTCATGACGGTCAACTGCGTTGTACCAATCGCTCCACCTTGGGGCCAAAATTCGAATTTGCAGTTATCCACCATGTATAAGGACTGCGGACCTCCATTGCCAGATAGATCCAAAAATTTTCCCGACATGGCGATATTACAGGTGTCGAAATGCGTATGGCCGAAGCCAGAAACCTTAAAGGCACTGGTGGTTGTTCCGACAAAACTACATTTTGAAAAATTGTTAATTATGCCTTGATTGTTGGTCGCCTCTAAAAAGGTATTGAAATTGGTGAAATAGCATTCGGAGGCGTAATTGGTGTCTCCATTAAGGGTGCGGTCACCGAAATCGATCTGCTTGTTGAAGCCATGCACTCGCACGCGCTTAAGGATGAAGTTTTGTCCGGCGTGCGTACCGGACAGGTCCCAGCAGGTATTGGTCCAGCTCGATTTTGTGGCAATCGCCCCGGTGTGATTGATGGTCAGGTCCGCAAACTTTAAGTAGGAATAGAGCGTTTGAGTAAATAGTGTCCCCGTATCGATCGTGCGGCGAATCTCTGTCGCGCCGAAGCCCTGTCCTCGAACCGTAAGGCCACGAGCCTCCCCGAGAGGGATGGACCCGTTGCACAGGTAAATACCACGGCCGAAAACGAGAGCCCCTAGCCCAAGTCCGGCGCCGGACCGAGTTGTCAGAAGATACCTTGCGGCGGCAACGACTGCCGAGGTGCAATCCACCTTGCCCGTGTGGTCTGCACCAAACCAGTCCACAAACACATCGCCTCTGAATTGGCGATACCAGCGCCGACCTCGTGCGTCAACGATGATGGTGCCGCCGTTGTCTGCACTTGAACTATCGTCATCGTCGCGCAGGAATGTTCCCTCAATAGCGGTGCCGGTGATCCGTGCTCCCATTGCGCGCCCAGCATAAGCACGCAGTGCGGAGTACTCCCTCATTGGCTTAGAGTAGTCCAGCACGTCCTGTGCGGTGCCTCCGTCAAATCCGACTTCTGCGGCACCGGCGGTTCCGCGAAGCTGTCGGAACCGGCTTCCGATCTCTTCGCCAATCCGCGTAGACATGAGGTCAACTTCTCCTCTCTTGTCTTGGCCGCGCGCGGCCAATGGCATGCTGGCTGCGCCCAGAAGCATTGCTCGCCGAGCGGTGTCGCCGCTGGCGACTTTCTTACTGATTTGTCGAATCCACTGAAACACGCTGTACTCCTGCTGACAAGGAAGCATGCATTCTGCGGAAATGTGGTTTCGCAGGTCGCGGAAAGGTCTCAACCACTTTCATGGCTCCTCCTGGCTACTGGCTGGTGCCAGGTCCCCTAAGTAGCTAGCATTAACTCTGCGTGTCGATGCGGTATCTTGGTAGCGGAGATGCAGCAATGCTTGTGGCAGAGTCGAGAAATGTTCTGGGGAAATCATCATCGGTCGATCCGTCGCAGTTTGATAGGCGAGCCCCAAATATCTTGACTTTAATTGCAGCTATCGAGCGATCTGGCGCGGGGGCATCGAACCGCTTGGCTTCTCTCTCTGCCCGCAGCGCTCCTCCGAGCAGTTCTGGGGCGTTGTTTGCTCGTATTGATGACTTGAACAAGCCTCTCTTGTCTGAATCTCCTAGGGCAAACCACATTGAGAAGAATCTTTCGGCAACAAAGGGCCCTTTTTCTTTGGTTGATCTTTTGGTCGACACGGATTTCTCTGGCCTTTGCCGCGACAGCAAAGCAAGCAAAAGAAAAGCCCTCGCGAGAGGGCTTTGTCGTTGCTGGAGGCAGTGCCTCGTCCTTCAGTCCGGCACCACCGCCGTGACCTCGATCTCGATCTTCGCGCGCGGCTCCACCAGCGCCGCGACCTGCACGCAGGTCATGGCCGGGAAGTTGCGGCCCATCGCATCGCGGTACACCGGGCCGAGCTCGGCGAGCCGGCGGCTGTACTCGTCGCGGTCGACCACGTACCAGGTCATGCGCACCATGTGCTCGGGACCGGCACCGGCCTCGCGCAGCACCTCGACGATGTTGCGCAGCGCAAGGCCGCACTGGTCGATGAAGTCGTCCGACTCGAACTGCTGCTGGGCATTCCAGCCGATCTGTCCGCCGACGAACACCATGGTGCCGCGCGCCGCGACGCCATTCGCATAGCCCTTGGGGGGCAACCAGCCCGGAGGCTGCAAGAGTTTGATCATGATGTGGTGGACCTGTTGTCTTCGGTTTGTCTCAGTTTGAAGCGTTGCAGCTTGCCGGTTTCGGTGCGTGGCAGCACGGACACGAACTCGATCTCGCGCGGGTACTTGAACGGCGCGATCGTGGCCTTCACGTGGTCCTGCAGCGCCTTCACGAGGCCGGCATCGCCGGTCTGTCCGGGCTTGAGCACGCAGAAGGCCTTGACGATCATGCCGCGGTCGGCATCGGGCTTGCCGATCACGCCGCATTCGGCCACGGCCGGATGCTTGAGCAGCGCGTCCTCGACCTCGGGGCCGCCGACGTTGTAGCCGGCGGTGATGATCATGTCGTCGGCGCGCGCCTGATAGAAGAAATAGCCGTCCTCGTCCTGGACGAAGGAGTCGCCTGGATAGTTCCAGCCGTTCTTCACGTAGTCGGCCTGACGCGCATCGTCGAGATAGCGGCAGCCCACCGGGCCCTGCAGTGCCAGCTTGCCGACCGTGCCGCGCGGCACCTCGTTGCCCTCGGCATCGACCACCTTGGCGATGAAGCCCGGCACGGCCTTGCCGACCGCACCGCGGCGCACTTCGTCGCCCGCGGCCGAGATGTAGATGTGGAACACCTCGGTGCCGCCGATGCCGTCGAGCATCTCGAGGCCGGTGGCCTCCTTCCAGAGCTGGCGCGTGGCATCGGGCAAGGCCTCGCCCGCGCTCACGCTGATGCGCAGCGTGGGCGCGCCGAGCTGCTTCACGAACGGCGCCATCTGGCGGTAGAAGGTCGGCGCGGTGTAGCAGATGGTCGCGCCGACCTCGTTGATCAGCTTCACCAGGCCTTCGGGCGTGAAGGGCGCGTCGGGGAAGTAGATCGAGGCACCCGCGTACATCGGGAACACCAGCAGGCCGCCGAGCCCGAAGGTGAAGGCCAGCGGCGGCGAGCCCACCACCACGTCGTCGGGTCGCGCCCGCAGCACGTGGCGCGGCCAGGTCTCGCACATTGCGAGCACGTCGCGGTGCGTGGTCACGGGCGCCTTCGGCTTGCCCGTGGTGCCCGAGGTGAAGGCCAGGAGCGCGATGTCGTCGGCCGCCGTGGGGCAGGCCTCGAAGATGCCGCTCTTGGCGGCCGCGCGCGCCGACAGCGAATCGGGCGCGTCGGGCCGGTTGAAGGCGATGATGTCGGCGAGCACCGGGTGCGCCTGCTGCGCGGCCACCAGCTCGTCGAGCAGCCGGCCGTCGCACAGCGCGGCCACCGGCTGCGACTTCTCGATGATGTCGCCGAGCTCCTTGGCGCGCAGCAGCGGCATGGTCGCGACGGCGATCAGTCCGGCCTTCACCACCGCGAGCCAGGCCAGCGCCATCGCCACCGAGTTGCCGCCGCGCAGCAGCACGCGGTTGCCGGGCACCAGGCCCAGGTCCTCGGTCAGCACCTGCGCGATGCGGTTGACCTCGATGGCGGCCTGCGAATAGCTGAGCGTGCCTTGCGGCGAGCGCAGCAGCGGCCGGTCGCCGAAGCCCTTGGCGGGGGCCTTGTCGAGCAGTTCCTCGACCAGGTTGAGCTGGTCGGGCAGTTGCAGCTCGGGCCGGTCGTAGCGGAAGACCGGCAGCTGCGCCGCCGGCGGCAGCCGGTCGTGCACGAAGCGGTCGACCTGGGCGGATGGAGCGGTCACGGTGTTCATCCCCGCAGTACGGATTTGCCGATGATCAGTTGCTGCACTTCCGTCGCGCCCTCGTAGATGCGCAGCGAACGGATGTCGCGGTAGAGGGCCTCGATCTTGGTGCCGACCTTGACACCGAGGCCGCCATGCATCTGCAGCGCCATGTCGATGACGCGGCTGGCGTTCTCGGTCGCGGCCATCTTGGCCATCGCGGCCGCGGCCGACACGTCGCCCACCGGCGCGCCGCCACGCTGCTCGGCCTCGTCGCGCATCCAGGCCGCGCGGTAGGTCAGGAGCGCCGCGCCGTCGATCAGCGCCGCCATCTCGCCGAGCTTGGCCTGCGTGAGCTGGAAGTCGGCGAGCGTCTGGCCGAACATGCGACGGTTCTTCGCATGCGAGATCGCCTCGGCCAGCGCGCGCCGGCCCATGCCGAGCGCGGCACCGGCCACCGAGGCGCGGAAGATGTCGAGCGTGCGCATCGCGAGCTTGAAGCCGCCGTTCAGTTCGCCGAGCTGGGCGTCGCGCGGCACCACGCAGTCGTCGAAGCGCAGGGTGGCCAGCGGATGCGGCGCCATCACGTCGATGTGCTCGGAGGTGTCGAGGCCGGGTGTGGTCGCATCGACGATGAACACCGTGATGCCGCGCGTGCCGCCCGCGGGATCGGTCTTGGCGAACACGCAGTAGAAGTCGGCGATGCCGCCGTTGCTGATCCAGGTCTTGCTGCCACTGAGGCGCCAGCCGTCGGCCGTGGGTTCGGCGCGCATGGCCATGGCGGCCACGTCGGAGCCGGCCTCGGGCTCGCTCAGCGCGAAGGCCGCGATCTTCTCGCCCTTGCCGACCGCGCCGAGGTAGCGCGACTGCTGCTCGGGCGTGCCCGCGAGCGTGATCGCGCCGCTGCCCAGGCCCTGCATCGCGAACGCGAAGTCGGCCAGCGGCGAGTGGTAGCCGAGGGTTTCGCGCAGCAGCACCAGCGCGCGCGAATCGAGGCGCTCGAGCGCGCCGCCGGCGCTGCCGGGCACCGCGTAGCGCAGCCAGCCGCCGTCGCCGAGGCGGCGCACCCATTCGCGGCAGGCCGCGCGGTCGTCGCGCTCGTCGACCTCCTGCGCGGCGCACCAGGGCAGCAAGTCGCTCGCGAGCGCGCGGTGCGCCTCGTCGAAGAAGGGCAGCGCCAGGTGCGCGGTGGAAGGAGGAGCCGGGATCTTCGCCATGGCCTCAGTCCCCGCCGAACACCGGCTTGCGCTTGGCCGCGAAGGCCTCATAGGCGCGGCGGAAGTCCTCGGTCTGCATGCAGATCGCCTGTGCCTGCGCCTCGGCCTCGATCGCCTGGTCGATGGTCATCGACCATTCCTGCGCCAGCATGGTCTTGGTCATGCCGTGCGCGAAGCTCGGGCCCTCGGCCAGCTCGCGCGCCATCTTGGTCGCGGCCTCGAGCAGCGCGTCGCTTTCGTGCAGCGCGTTGAAGAAGCCCCAGGCATGGCCCTCCTGCGCGGTCATCGCACGGCCGGTGAACAGCAGCTCGGAAGCGCGGCCCTGGCCGATCACGCGCGGCAGCAGCGCGCAGGCGCCCATGTCCGCGCCGGCCAGGCCGACGCGCGTGAACAGGAAGGCGGTGCGCGTGGCGGGCGAGCCGTAGCGCAGGTCGCAGGCCAGCGCGATCATCGCGCCGGCGCCGGCGCACACGCCGTCGATGGCGCCGACGATGGGCTGCGGGCAGGCGCGGATCGCCTTCACCAGGTCGCCCGTCATGCGCGTGAACTCGAGCAGCTCGGGCATGCGCATGCCGGTCAGCGGGCCGATGATCTCGTGCACGTCGCCGCCCGAGCAGAAGTTGCCGCCCGCGCCCGTGACCACGATCACCTTCACGTCGCTCGCGTAGTTGAGCGCGCGGAACAGGTCGCGCAGCTCGGCGTACGAGTCGAAGGTCAGCGGGTTCTTGCGCTCGGGGCGGTTCAGCGTGATGGTGCCCACGCCGTTGTCGTAGTGCCAGGCGAAGTGCTTCGCGGCATAGGCCGCCTTCGCTTCGAATTGCGCGTGCATGGGATTGCCCGCACCGATGTAATGCTTCATTCGGCCTCCGCCAGTGTCTGGCTCTGTGAGTGTTGCTTGACCTTGCCGAGCAGCTTGTGCAGCTGCGCGATCTCCTTGCCCGTGAGGCCCGCGAAGGCCCCGACGATCCAGTCCTCGTGCTGCTGCGCCATCTCGTGGAACAGCTTGCGGCCGCGCGGCGTGAGCCGCACGCGCCAGGCGCGGCGATCGCCCTCGACGTCGACGCGCTCGACCAGGCCCTCGGTCACGAGCTGGTCGGTGATGCCGGTCACGTTGCCGCCGGTCACCATCATCCGGCGCGAGAGCTCGTTCATCTTCAGTCCCTCGGGCGAGCGCTCGAGCTGCGACATCAGGTCGAAGCGCGGCAGCGTGGTGGTGAACTGCGCGCGCAGCCCGTTGCGCACTTCCTTCTCGATCAGCTGCGTGCAGGTCAGCAGGCGCAGCCACAGCCGCAGCGCTTCGGGATGCTCGGCGTGGGCGCGGGCTTCGAGGTCCATGGGGTGCCGCCGGTGATCAGTGCGTTTCTTCGCTCTGCGCCGCGGCCATCGCGGCGGTGGCTGCCGCCGCCATCTGCTGCTGCTTGGCGATCTCGCGGTACATCTGGTCGCGCCCGCTCAGGTACTGCTTCGGCCAGTCGACGGCGCGGCTCTGCAGCTTGGCGGCCTCGTGCAGCGTCCAGGCCGGGTCGGCCAGGTGTGGCCGCGCGATCGCGCAGAGGTCGGCGCGGCCGGCCGCGATGATGCTGTTGGCCTGGTCGGCCTCGGTGATCGCGCCCACGGCGATGGTCGAGATGCCGACCTCGTTGCGGATGCGGTCGGCGAACGGCGTCTGGTACATGCGGCCGTAGACCGGCTTGGCGGCGCGCGTGGTCTGGCCCGAGGAGACGTCGATGAAGTCGGCGCCCGCGTCCTTGAAGAAGCGCGCGATCGCCACCGCGTCGGCATCGGTGTTGCCGCCCGGCGCCCAGTCGTGGGCCGAGATGCGCACGCTCATCGGCCTGTCGGCCGGCCAGGCGGCGCGCATCGCGCGAAACACCTCGAGCGGATAGCGGCAGCGGTTCTCGAGGCTGCCGCCGTACTCGTCCTCGCGCAGGTTGGTCAGCGGGCTGATGAAGGCCGACAGCAGGTAGCCGTGCGCGCAGTGCAGCTCGAGCCAGTCGAAGCCGGCCTCGGCCGTGCGCCGGGTCGATGCCACGAACTGATCGCGCAGCGTGTCCATCTCGGCGCGCGTGATCGCGGCCGGCAGCTGGTTCTGCTCGCCGTAGGGTAGCGCGCTGGCGGCCAGCAGCGGCCAGTTGCCGCTGGGCAGCGGCTCGTCGGTGCCTTCCCAGCCCACCTGCGTCGAGCCCTTGGGGCCGCTGTGGCCGAGCTGCATCGCGATCTTCGCGCTCGACTGCGTGTGCACGAAGTCGACGATGCGCTTGAACGCGGCCTGCTGCTCGTCGTTGTAGAGGCCGGTGCAGCCGGGCGTGATGCGGCCTTCGGGCGTGGGGCTGGTCATCTCGACGAACACCATCGCCGCGCCGCCGAGCGCGCGCGCGCCCAGGTGCACCAGCAGGAAGTCCTGCGGCACGCCGTCGACCGCGCTGTAGGTCGCCATCGGCGACACCAGGATGCGGTTCTTGAGTTCGAGGCCGCGCACCTTGAGCGGCATCAGCATCGGCGCGACGGCCTTGCCGCCGGCCAGCCACTGCTCGTAGCCGCCGAGCCACTTGGTGTCGCGCAGCCGCAGGTTCTCGTGGCTGATGCGTTGCGAGCGCGTGAGCAGCGAATAAGCGAACTGCTCGATCTCCATGCCGGTGTAGCGCGGCACGTTCTCGAACCATTCGGTGGAGTTGCGCGCGGCGTTCTGGATCTTGAGCACCTCGACGCTGCGGCGCGCCTCGTACTGCTCGAGCACCTGGTCGGTGCTGCCGCCGGCCGCGAATTCGTTGGCCAGGTCGATCGCGTCTTCGAGCGCGAGCTTGGTGCCCGAGCCGATCGAGAAGTGCGCCGTGTGCGCGGCATCGCCCATCAACACCACGGGCACCGAGCGGCCGCCGATGTCGACGCGGTGCGTCCAGTGCTCGCACACCACGCGCGGGAAGCGGATCCAGTTGGCCGAGCCGCGCAGGTGCGTGGCGTTGCTGATCAGCGTGTGGCCGCCGAGGTACTTCGCGAACAGCTTCTCGCAGAAGGCGATCGCCTCGGGCTGCTCCATCTTGTCGAGGCCGTGGGCCTGCCACACGGCCTCGGGCGTCTCGACGATGAAGGTCGAGGTGTCCTTGTCGAACTGGTAGGCGTGGGCCTGGAACCAGCCGTGCTCGGTCTGTTCGAAGGCGAAGGTGAAGGCATCGAAGGTCTGGTGCGTGCCGAGCCAGACGAAGCGGCACTGGCGCAGGTCGATGTCGGGCTGGAACACGTCGGCATAGCGCTGGCGGATGCGGCTGTTGAGGCCGTCGCTCGCGATCACCAGGTCGGCCTCGTACTTCGCGGCCAGCGCCTGGTCGTCGGTCACGTCGGTCTCGAACACCAGCTCGACGCCGAGCGCGAGACAGCGCTCCTGCAGGATGTTGAGCAGCCGCTTGCGGCCGATGCCGCAGAAGCCGTGGCCGCCCGAGCGCACCTGGCGGCCCTTGAAGAAGACCTGGATGTCGTCCCAGTGGTGGAAGTCGTCGCCGATCAGCGTGGCGGACTCGGCGTCGGCCGCGCGCAGGTTCGCGAGCGTCTGGTCGCTGAGCACCACGCCCCAGCCGAAGGTGTCGAAGGGCCGGTTGCGCTCCACCACCGTGATCTGGAGGGCCGGGTTGCGCGCCTTCATCAGCAGCGCGAAGTACAGGCCGGCGGGCCCGCCGCCGATGCACAGGATGCGTTGGAGGTCCATGGACGGGGCGTGGGCGATGCTGTTCATGGTTGAATAGTTTAGACATAAACAATCTGGTGTCAAACGGATTTTCCCGAAGCACATCGGGCCCGCCGGTGCCGGCGCCGGCCGGCGTCCCCGCGATGCGATCCGGGCCGCCCGATGCAACCGCATGCAAGAAGCTCGAAAAATCAATACCATGCGGCCCATGCAAAGCTTGATACCCAAGATCGAGTCGCAGCTGGCTTCGCTTCCCGTGCCCGTGGCACTGCAATTGCCCGATGGGCGACGGGTGGCGGCAGCCGGTTCGCGTGTCACGCTGGCTTTCTCGGAATGGTCCGCCCTGGCCAAGCTCGCAGGCCGACAGGTAGGCGCGATCGGCGAGGCCTACGTCGAGGGCAAGGTGCAGATCGAGGGCGCGATGCGCGACCTGATCGACGCCACCGTCGGGCTGCTGCCCGGCAACCCGGCCGAGACCGACACCGGATGGTGGAGCCGCCTGCAGCACCTGGCCAAGTCGCGCGGCTCGCACTCGCTGCGCAAGGACGCCGCCCAGATCGAGTTCCACTACGACGTCTCCGACGACTTCTACGCGCTGTGGCTCGACCCGCGCCGGGTCTACTCGTGCGCCTACTACGCGACGCCCGACCTCACGCTGGCGCAGGCGCAGGAAGCCAAGCTCGACCACATCTGCCGCAAGCTGATGCTCAAGCCCGGCGAGCGCTACCTCGACGTCGGCTCGGGCTGGGGCGGCCTGCTGCTGTGGGCGGCCGAGCACTACGGCGTCGACGCCACCGGCATCACGCTGTCGCGCAACCAGCATGCGCATGTGCAGCGCCTGATCGAGGAGAAGGGCCTCACGGGCCGCGTGCGCGTCGAGCTGCGCGACTACCGCGAGCTGTCGGCCGAGCGGCCGTTCGACAAGATCTCCTCGGTGGGCATGTTCGAGCACGTGGGCGCGGCCAACATGCCGACCTACTTCGCCAAGATCCATTCATTGCTGGCACCCGGCGGCCTGCTGATGAACCACGGCATCACCTCGGGCCAGCTCAACTACCGCCAGCTCGGCAACGGCATGGGCGACTTCATCGAGAAGTACATCTTCCCGGGCGGCGAGCTGCTGCACGTCACGCACGTGCTGCGCGAGACCGCGGCGGCCGGCCTGGAGATCGTCGACGTCGAGAGCCTGCGGCCGCACTACGCACGCACGCTGTGGGCCTGGTCCGACGCGCTCGAGGCGCAGCTCGAGACCGCGCGCGCCGTGCTGCGCAATGGCGGCAGCGAGCGCCAGCACGCCAACGCCGAGCGCATCCTGCGCGCCTACCGGCTCTACCTCGCGGGCTCGGCCATGAGCTTCGAGCAGGGCTGGATCGGCCTGTACCAGATGGTCTCGACCAAGCCCGACGGCAAGGTCGATCACGGCACTTTGCGCGGTGCGCAATCGGTGTACCCTTTCACGCGTGATCATCTCTACAAGTGAAAGGGACACCCCCATGCTCTATCGTTTCCAGTCCAGGGCCTCGTCGGATTTCGTGATGCTCGAGACGCACGCGCGCCAGTTGTTCGACATCGTCGGCAAGTCGCCTTCGGCGCAAGGAATCATCACGGTCGAGCAGATTCCCGGGGCGATCTCGGCCATCGAGGCCGCGCTCGCACGCGAGAAAAGCAACACCCACAACCATGACGAATTCGCGGTCGAGGACCACACCCACGACGCCGAAAAACAGCATGTGGCGCTGCACCAGCGCGCCACGCCGCTGCTGCACATGCTCAAGGAATCGCTGGCCGAAAACAAGGACGTGACCTGGACCACCTGAGTTCGGGTCGGACAACCGGCCGCGCGGCGGCCGGTGTCCGGCGCCAGTCCGCGACGGACGGGCGCTGAATCTTCACTCGGGCGGGACTCCCTCAGTCCACCTTCGCGCCCGACTCCTTCACCACCTTCGCCCACTTCACGTGCTCGCTCGCGATGAGCTTCGTGAAGTCGGCCGGCGTGTTGCCGCTCGGGATCGCGCCCTGCGCCAGCATCTTCTCCTTGATCGCCGCCGTGCCGAGCGACTTGGCGACTTCCTGCTGGATGCGGTTGACGATCTCGGGCGAGGTGCCCGCCGGCGCCAGCAGCCCGAACCACGAGCTGGCCTCGAAGCCCTTGAGCGTCGGGCCGCCGGCCTCTTCCACCGTCGGCACGTCGGGCAGCGCGGGCGAACGCTGCGCGCTGGTCACGGCCAGTGCCGTGAGCTTGCCGGCCTTGATCTGCGCCATCGACGAGGGCAGGTTGTCGAACATCACGTCGGCGTTGCCGGCCACCATGTCGAGCAGGGCCGGGCCCGAGCCCTTGTAGGGGATGTGGGCCATGAAGGTGCCAGTCATGCTCTTGAACAGCTCGCCCGCGAGATGGATCGAGGTGCCGCTGCCGCTCGAGGCCATGTTGAACTTGCCGGGGTTGGCCTTGCTGTACTTGATGAAGTCCTGCACGTTGTGGATGCCGAGCGTCTTCGCCTTCTCGGCGTTCATCTCCATCACGTTCGGCACCGCGGCCACCATGGTGATCGGCGCGAAGTCCTTGATCGGGTCGAAGGGCAGCTTCGGATAGAGCGCGCGGTTGATGCCGTGCGTGCCCACCGTGCCCATCAGCAGCGTGTAGCCGTCGTTCGGTGCGCGCGCGACGATCTCCGCGCCCAGGTTGCCGCCCGCGCCCGCGCGGTTGTCGACGATGAACTGCTGGCCGAAGGCCTTCGAGAGCTCGGGCGCGATCGCGCGCGCGAGGATGTCGGTGGTGCCGCCCGCGGCGAAGGGCACGACGATGCGCACCGGCTTGGTGGGCCAGGTGCCTTGCGCCCACGAGGGGGCGGCGAGCAGCGTCGCGGCGGCGGCGACCGAGGCGGCGAGCAGCGCACGCCGGGACGGGAAGTGGAGAGGGGAAGAAGTCATGCGCGCCTTTGTACAGGCGCGTGCCGCGCCCGTCGCGGGTGAAAACCCCGGGCGCGGTTCATTGAAGTACCTTCGTGCTTCGCACTGCGGTGCGAGCTTGCCTGGGGCGGCCCGGCGCGGCGCTCAGCCCACCTGCATGCGCTGCGCGAACCGCTCCTCGCGAAAGCGTTCGAGCACGAAGTCGACGAAGGCCCGCGTCTTCGGCGGCAGCAGCTTCTTGCTCGGGTAGTAGAGCCAGACCGCGCCCGCGTCGTGGTGCCACTCGGGCAGCAGCCGCAACAGGCTGCCGTCGCGCAGTCCCTGCTCCACGAAGGGCATCGGCAGCATCGCCACGCCCAGCCCCATCAGCGCGGCCTGCGCGATGGCCTCGGGGTCGTTGAAGATCGCGCGCGGGCGCGGCAGCTCGACCGTGACCTCCGCCTCCTTCGCCGTGCCGCGCGCATGCCGCAGCGTCCAGCTGCGCAGCCGGCCCGTGGGCGAGGAGCGGCGCACCAGCGCGTCGAGCGCCGCCAGCTCCGACGGATGGCGCGGCATCCGCCGCTGCGCCATGTAGGCCGGCGCTGCCACCGCCACCACGTGGATGCGCGCCAGCTCGCGCGCCACCAGCCCGGCCGACAGCTCGAAGCCGCCGCCGATGGCCGCGTCGAAGCCCTCGCCGACGAGGTCGGCCTGCAGGTTGTCGAAGTGCCAGTCCGGCACGATCGCCGGGTAGCGCGCGAGGAAGTCGCCCATCATCGGCAGCACGTGCGTGCGGCCGAAGGCCTGGCCCATGCTGACCTTGAGCGTGCCCGAGGGCTGGCCGTCGTCCTTGTCGATGCCGGCCACCGCCTCCTGCAGGGTGGCGAGCGCGCCGCCGATCTGCGCCAGGAAGCGCTCGCCGCCCTCGGTCAGCGTGAGCCGGCGCGTGCTGCGCTGGAACAGCCGCACGCCGAGCCGCGCCTCCAGCCGCGCCACGTTCTTGCTGACCGCGGCCGGCGTCAGGCCGAGGCGGCGCGCGGCGGCCGAGAAGCTGCCGCCCTCGGCGCTCTGCACGAAGGAAGCGAGGTGATTGAGCGGTTCCATCGCGCCATTTTCAACCAATGGTTGAATTTGATGGAACCGATTGATGGCTACCGCAAACGCAATCGAAGGCAGAGACTGGAGGCCTTCCAACCCACTCATCCAGGAAAAAACCATGACCTCCACCACCACCTCCCCGACCCCCGTCCTCGCCGGCAAGGTCGCCTTCGTCACCGGCGGCTCGCGCGGCATCGGCGCGGCCATCGTGCGTCGCCTGGCGCGCGACGGCGCCGCCGTGGCCTTCAGCTACAGCAGCTCGCAGACCGTCGCCGAGGAACTCGCGCGCAGCCTCGAGGCCGAGGGCGGCCGCGCGCTCGCGCTGAAGATCGACAGCGCCGACGCCGAGGCGCTCAAGGCCGGCATCGATCAGGCGGCGCGCCACTTCGGCGGCCGCATCGACATCCTGGTCAACAGCGCCGGCGTGCTGCACCTGGGGCCGGTCGACCAGCTCACGCTGGCCGATTTCGACCGCACCATCGCCGTCAACGTGCGCGCCGTGTTCGTCGCCATCCAGGCCGCGCTGGCGCACATGGGCAGCGGCGGGCGCATCGTCAACATCGGCAGCACCAACGCCGAGCGCATGCCCTTCGCGGGCGGCAGCATCTACGCCATGAGCAAGTCGGCGCTCACGGGCCTGGTGCAGGGCCTGGCGCGCGACCTCGGCCCGCGCGCCATCACGGTCAACAACGTGCAGCCCGGCCCGGTCGATACCGACATGAACCCGGCCAACGGCCCGATGGCCGCGACCATGCACAGCTTCATGGCGCTCGACCGCCACGGCCACGCCGACGAGATCGCGGGCATGGTGGCCTACCTCGCGAGCCCCGAGGCCGCGTTCGTGACCGGCGCCGGGCTCAACATCGACGGCGGTTTCGCGGCCTGAGCCGGGCCCTCAGTCGGCGCGCTGCACGGCCTCGGTGAGCCGGTCCAGCGTCGCGCCCAGCCGTGCGAGTTCGGCGGCGTCGATGCCGGCGAACAGCGCGGCCTCGCGTTCGCGCCCGAGCGCGCCCACCGTCTCGTGCAGCGCCTTGCCCGTGGCCGTGAGGTGCAGCCGGCTCCTGCGCTGGTCGGTCGGATCCTCGCGGCACTGCACGCGCCGGTGGCGCTTGAGGCCGGCCAGCGCGCGGCTCACCGCCATCTTGTCGAGACCGGTCTGGTCGGCCACCTGCGAGGCGGTGAGCCCGGGCTGCGCGCCCAGCACCGCCATCGTGCGCCACTCGTTGAGCGTGAGCTGGTGCTCGCGGCCCACGCGTTCGTGGAACGGCCGCGCCGTGAGGTTGACCACGCGCACCAGCTTGAAGAACAGCGGGTCCATGGGTGCGCGGGGCGCGTGTCAGCCGGCCAGCTTCTTCGCCGCCGCGACGATGGCGTCGACGCCCACGCGCGACTGCGCCTCGAGCACCGGCGCATAGCCGACCGGAATGCGCGGCGCGCCGAGCCGCGCGATGCGGCAGCCCGTGGCCTCGGCCGCGCTGGCCGCGATCTCGGCGCCGAAGCCCGCGGCCTGCACCGCCTCGTGGGCCACCAGCAGCCGGCCGGTGCGCGCGCAAGATTCGAACACCGTCTCGCGGTCCCAGGGCCACAGCGTGCGCAGGTCGATCAGGTCGACCGCGATGCCCTCGGCCGCGAGCCGCTCGCAGGCCTCGGCGCAGACCTGCGCCTGCCGGCTCCAGCTCACCAGCGTGAGCGCGTCGCCCGCGCGCCGCCGCGCCGCCTTGCCCAGCGGCACCGCCAGCGTCTCGTCGACCGGGCCGCGCGCGCCCCACAGCGTCTTGTGCTCGATGTAGACCACCGGGTCGCCGCACTGCAGCGCCGCGCGCAGCAGCGAATGGTTGTCCTGCGGCGTCGACGGGCTCACCACCACCACGCCCGGCAGGTGCGCGAACCAGGCCTCGAGCGATTGCGAGTGCTGCGCCGCCGAGGCGTCCCAGATGCCGCCCGGCATGCGCGCCACCAGCGGCACGCGGCCCTGGCCGCCGAACATGAAGCGGTTCTTGGCGGCCTGGTTCACCAGTTCGTCCATGCCGCACAGCGCGAAGTCGACCACGCGCATCTCGACCACCGGCCGCAGGCCCGCGAGCGCCATGCCCACGCCCGCGCCCATGATCGCGGCCTCGCTGATCGGCGTGTCGATCACGCGCCGCTCGCCGAAGCGCTGCTGCAGCCCCTTGTACTGGCCGAAGATGCCGCCGCGGCCCACGTCCTCGCCGAGCACGACCACGCGCGCGTCGGCCTCCATCTCGCGCGCGATCGCGCGCACGGCGGCTTCGGAGTAGCTGAGTTCTTCCACGGTGTTCGCTGCGTTCAGTGCCATTGCCCGGCTCCCGTGGTCTGCACGTCGGTGAAGGCGGCGCCGGCCTCGGGCCAGGGCGCCGCGTCGGCGGTGGCGAGGGCGGCCTCGACCTCGGCCGTGGCCGCGTTCTCGATCGCATCGAGCGCCGCCGCCTCGAGCCCGGCTTCCAGCAGCCGGCCGCGCGCGCGGGCCAGCGGATCGGTCTCGAGCGCCGCCGCCAGCTCGGCCGGATCGCGGTAGGCCGCGAGGTCGACCGACACGTGGCCCTTCACGCGGTAGGTCAGCGCATGCAGCAGACGCGGTCCGCCGCCTCCGCGCACCTCGGCCACCAGCCGCGCCGCGGCCGCGTGCACCGCGAACACGTCGTTGCCGTCGACCTGCGTGGCCGCGATGCCCAGCGCTTCGGCGCGCGCCGAAGCGCCTTCGCCCGCGGTCATCGGGCCGCTCGCGGTGGTCGCGCTCCAGCGGTTGTCCTCGCAGACGAACAGCACCGGCAGCTCGTACACGCGGGCCCAGTTCAGCGCCTCGAGGAAGGGGCCGCGGTTGATCGCGCCGTCGCCGAAGAAGCAGACCGTGAGGGCGTCGCCCTGGCCCAGCACCTTCTGCGCATGCGCCGCGCCCACCGCGATCGGCAGCCCGGCCGCCACCACGCCGTTGGCGCCCAGCATGCCGACCGAGAAATCGGCGATGTGCATCGAGCCGCCCTTGCCGCCGTTGAAGCCCGTGGCCTTGCCGAACAGCTCGCACATCATGCGTGCGAGGTCGGCGCCCTTGGCCAGCGTGTGGCCGTGGCCGCGATGCGTGGACGTGAGGTAGTCGCTCGCGCGCAGGTGCGCGCAGACGCCGGCCGGCACCGCCTCCTGCCCGGTCGACAGGTGCAGCGGCCCGCGCACCTTGGCCGCGCCGCCGGCCTGCTGCCCATAGGCGCTCACGCCGCCCTGGCTGGCCGTCTCGGCCGCGTTCTCGAACGCGCGGATGCGCACCATGGTGCGGTACAGCGCCTCGGCGGCGCCGCTGGGGATGTCCAGGTCCATCTTGTCTCCGACGCCTGTGGAATGGGCGTTTGCGGAAAAATCGTATCAAGCGTGACGGACTGGGGGCAGGGGGCTTTCCCCGGGGAGGCGGTCCTGCGCGTTCAGGCCGCCTTGCGCCGCGATCCACTCGCAGCCTGCGCCGCGGTCGCGTCGGCCGCGGCCTTCATCCCCTCGAGGATCGCCTCGCACTTGTGCTTCAGGTGCGTCTTGAGGATGCCCGACAGCGAGGCCGCGTCGCGCCGCGCCAGCGCGTTGAGCATGCCCTCGTGTTCCGCCATCGCGCGCGACCAGATCTCGGGCGTCATCGGCGAGTTGAAGCGGATGCGCCGGATGCGCGCGTTGATCAGCGCGTACTGGTCGAGCAGCACCGGGTTGCGCGTGGCCTGCACGATGGTCTCGTGGATGCCGCGGTTCAGCGCGTAGTAGCTCGCCATGTCGCGCGCCGCGAAGGCACTGCGCATGCGCTCGTGCAGCGCGGTGATCTCCGCGAGCTGCGCGTCGGTGACGCGCGCGGCCGCCTGCTCGCCGGCCAGCGCCTCGAGCGCGCCGGCCACCGCGAACAGCCCCTCCACCTCCTCGAGCGACAGCTCGCGCACGCGCGCGCCGCGGTTGGGCAGCAGCTCGACGTGGCCTTCGGCGGCCAGCACCTTGAGCGCCTCGCGCAGCGGCGTGCGCGAGATGCCGAAGCGCTCGCACAGCAGGGCTTCGGGCACCTTGCTGCCCGGCGGGAACTCGCCCTGCACGAACACTTCGCGCAGGTTTCCGAGCAGATCGTTGTGAACGAATTCTTTGGCCATGGGCAATTATGAATTCATTTTTTGATGAAATCGCCTGTTGAGGCCCTTGAAAGGGAGAATTTTCGGCCATTTGAATTCAAAGTGTTGACCGAGCCGGTCGGCCTCCGCTACATTGAACGCATTCATTTGCAGCACTTGAACCCCCGAAACTCTCCCAATCCAGCTTCAAAAGGCAATTTATGAATGCATTCCAGCAAGGCATCGTCGAAATCGCAGGTTCGACCCACGACACCGACCGCTACACCAACGCCCTCGGTCCGCGTGGCGTGATCGGCGTGATGACGCCGGGACCGAACGTGAACGTCGAGAACGAGATGATGGACATGCGTCCGCGCGGCGTGATCAACGCCATCGACCGCTACTACGTGCCGAACCAGAAGATCGCGCAGGACGAGGACTGGTCGGTGATCATGCGCAACGTCACGGCCAACCTCGACGACTCGGTGCGCCGCCTCAAGGAAGCGCTGATCGACCACCTCGTGCTCGGCATGTCCTCGCAGAGCTACATGGGCGGCGAGAAGGGCAGCTTCGCGCTGCTCGAGCACCTCGAGAAGCTCTCGGGCGTGCCGGTGACCATGGGCGCGCAGTCGGCCGAGCAGGCTTTCAAGCTCTGCGGCGCGAAGCGCATCGCGCTGCTCACGCCCTACTACCCGGTGATCGAGACCAACGCCATCAGCTATTTCACGTCGCGCGGCTTCGAGGTGGTGCACGTCGAGGGGCTCAAGTGCAAGAGCATCATCCACGTCGCCTCGCAGACCTACGAGCAGCTCGCCGAGGCCACCCTGCGCTGCGAGGCCGCCAAGCCCGACGCGATCCTGCAGCTGGGCACCAACCTGGCCTATGCGCGCGTGGCCAACGATGCCGAGAAGTGGCTCAGGAAGCCGGTCTTCGCCTCGGGCCCGGTGATCTATTGGTCGGCGCTGCGCAGGATGGGCATCAAGGATCAGTTCCCGGGCTTCGGCAGCCTGACGGAATTCCACTGAGTCGGGCGCGCGCAGAACAAAGGAGACAAGCATGACGACGAGACAACGCATGCGCGCGGCCGGCGCCGCGCTCGCAGCCTGGGTGCTGCTCGGGCTGTTGCCCGCGGCCGCCGAGGAGCATTGGCCGGCCAAGCCGGTCACGCTGCTGGTGGGCTTCGCGCCCGGCGGCGGCACCGACCTGATCGCGCGCCAGGTCGCGCCGCGCCTGTCCGAGCTGCTGAAGCAGCCGGTGATCGTCGAGAACCGCGCCGGCGCCAGCGGCACCATCGCGACCGCCGCGGCGGCGCGCGCGCGGCCCGACGGCTACACGCTGCTGCTGGGTCACGTGAGCTCGAACGCGATGGTGCCGGCGATCATGCCGAAGCTGCCCTACGCGGCGGCGCGCGACTTCACCGCCATCACGCTGATCGGCAGCGTGCCGCAGGTGGTGACCGTGCCCGCGAGCCTGCCCGTGAAGACGCTGCAGGAATTCATCGCCTTCGCGAAGACCAAGCCGGGCGGCGTCAACTACGCCTCCTCGGGCGCGGGCACGCAACAGCACTTCGCGGCCGAGCTGTTCCAGCAGGCCACGCGGACCACCATGACGCACGTGCCCTACAAGGGCAGCGGCGCGGCGCTGGCCGACCTGATCGCGGGCCAGGTCGACGTGAACTTCGACACCGTGCCCACCGTGCTGCAGCAGGTGAAGGCCGGCAAGCTGCGCGCGCTCGCCGTCACATCGCGCCAGCGCGCGGCCAGCCTGCCCGAGGTGCCGACGGTGATCGAGGCCGGCGTGCCCGACTACGAGATCGGCGCCTGGTACATGCTGATGGGCCCGGCCGGCCTGCCCAAGCCGGTGGTCGACGCGCTCGCCGATGCGATGAACCGCACGCTGCAGTCGCCCGAGGTGCGCGACAAGCTCGCGGCGCTGGGCACCGACGTCGCGGGCGGCACGCCGGCCCAGGCGCAGGACTACCTGAAGGCCGAGATCGCGCGCTGGAGCAAGCTGGCCGCGGACAAGCGCATCGTGGCGGAGTGATGGCCATGCCCGGGAACTTCGCTCTCCTGCGCCGCGGCCTGGCCGCGCTCCTGCTGCCGTGCGCGCTCGCGCTGTCGCTCGCCGGCTGCGCGGCACCCGCCGCCGCGCCACCGGCCACCCAACCCATCGTGTGGCGCATGGGCACCTCGTGGCCCACCAGCCTGCCGCTGCTGCACGAAGCCGCGCTCGACTTCGCCGACACCGTGAACGCCGCCTCGGGCGGGCGCCTGCGCATCGAGACCATCGATCCCGCGCGCCATGGCAAGCCCGCGGGCCTGCTGCAGGCGCTGCGCGCTGGCGAGTTCGATCTCGTTCACACCACGGCGCAGTACTACGCCGCCGAAGTGCCCGCGATCGACTTCTTCACCGCCGTGCCCTTCGGTCTGCTGCCGGTCGAGCAGGAAGGCTGGCTCAACGAGGGCGGTGGCCAGGCGCTGTTCGAGGCGGTGCTGGCGCCGCTGGACGTGCTGCCGCTGACGGCGGGCCACACCGGCATCCAGATGGGCGGCTGGTTCGCGAAGCCGTTGCGCATGCCCGAGGACCTGCGCGGCGTGCGCGTGCGCATCGCGGGCTTTCCGGGCCGCGTGCTGGCGCGCGTGGGCGCGGTGCCGGTGAACCTGCCGCTGGGGCAGATCGTGCCGGCCTTCGCCGAGGGCCGCATCGACGCGGCCGACGTGGTCGGTCCCGCGATCGACGCGACGCTGCCGCTCGCGCGCTATGCGCCGCACTACGTCGCGCCCTGGCACGAGCCCGACGTGGCGATGCACCTGTTCATCGGCCGCGCGAAGTTCCTCGCGCTGCCGGCCGACCTGCAGCAGATCGTGCGGCAGTCGGCGCAGGCGGCCGCGCTGCGCTCGATCGCGCGCGCCAACGACCGCAACGCGGTGGCGATGCGCGAACTCGAGGCGCGCGGCACGCGCATCGAGCCGCTGCCGCCAGCCGTCGTCGAGGCCCTGCGCGAGGCCACGCGCGTGGAGCTCGATGCCAGCGCGCGCGCCGACGCCGATGCGCGCCGCGTGATCCAGAGCCTGCTGGCCTACAAGGCGCGCGTCGCGCCCTACAGCCTGCAGGCCGACCAGGCCGTGTTCAAGGTGCGTTGAGCCAACCGCTCAGGGCATCTGGATCGTCGCCAGGTGCGCGCGCACGCCGCGCCTGAAGGTGTAGAGCGCCAGCTGCGGATGCAGCAGGTCGCCCTTGGCATCGAAGGAGATCCTGCCCGTGAGCCCGGCGTAGTCGCGCGTGCGCGCCAGGAAGGGCAGGTAGGTCTCGGGCTTCGCGGAATCGGCGCGGCGCATCGCGTCCGCGAGCACCTTCACCGCATCGTAGGAATACAGCGAGACCAGCTCCGGGTCCATGTCGAAGCGCTGGCGGTAGGCCTTCCTGAAGTCGCGCAGTCGGCCTTCGCGGTCGTCCTCGATCTCGCCCGAGGCCGCGCAGAACACCTGGTCGTCGCGCGCCGCGCCGCCGGCCAGGCGCAGCAGTTCGTTGTCGCAGATGCCGTCGCCGCCGAGCACGCTGGCACCGAGCCCGAGCTGCTTCATCTGGCGCAGCATCGGGCCGGCCATCGCATACATGCCGCCGACGAAGATCGCGTCGGGCTGCTGCGCCTTGATCGCCGTGAGGATGGCCGAGAAGTCGCTACTCTTGTCGCTCGCATGTTCGCGGCCGACGATCGTGCCGCCCGCGCGCACGGCCGCCTTGGCGAACTCCTCGGCGATGCCGTGGCCGTAGGAGCTGCGGTCGTCGACGATCGCGAAGCGCTTCATGCCCAGCCGCTGCACCGCATGGGTGGCGATGGCGTCGCCGATGCTGGCGTCGCCGGCGACGATGCGGAAGGTGGTCTTGAAACCCTGGTCGGTGTACTTGGGCGCAGTGACCGAAGGCGAGACCTGCGGAATGCCGGCCTCGCTGTAGAGCCGCGAGGCGGGAATGGCCGAGCCCGAGGTCTGGTGGCCGACCACGCCGTTGACCCTGGCATCGACCAGCTTCTGCGCGGCCGCGGTGCCCTGCTTCGGGTCGCCCGCGTCGTCCTCGGCCATCAGCTCGAAGCGCGCGCGCTGCCCGCCGATGCGCAACTGCTGGCTATTGAGTTCGTCCACGGCCAGTTGCCCGCCCTTCTGGTTGGCCTTGCCCGAGACGGCCAGCGCGCCGCTCATGGGCGCGACCAGGCCGATGCGGATGGTCTGCTCCTGCGCGAGCGCGCCGAAGGCGAGCCCGGCCAGCGCGCTCGCCAGCACGCGCCTCGCGATGCGTGATGAAGATGGCTTCATGGGGTCTCCCGTTCTTCGAACCAGTGGGCCGCGAAATCGCGCACCACCTGCACCAGCTTCTGTTCGCCCTTGCTGGCCAGGCGCACGAGCGCGACCGGGATCGACACCTCGAGCTGCGACTCGACCGTGATGCGCCGCAATCGGCCCGCGGCGATCTGCTCGCCGGCGGCCGCGAGCGCGCCGAAGAAGATCGCGTCGGAGCGCGCCGTCGCGGCGATCAGGGGCTCGAGCTCCTCCGACTCCACGGTGGTCGAGTGGCGCACGTCGTCGGTCAGGCCGTAGTGCTCCTTCGTCAGCGTGGCCACCTCGTCCGACACGTCGGTGCTGAGGATCGGGTACTGCAGCAGGTCCTGCATCGTGACCGCCGGGCGCGCGGCCAGCGGATGGCCGACGCGGCAGATGGCACCGCCAGCGAGGCCGCCCAGGCGCTCGACCACGAGCTCGTCGGACAGCACCAGCGAGCGCGCGTCGATCAGGATCGCGTCGATCGAGCGGTCGCGCAAGGCGCTCATGAGGAAGCGCGCCGTGCCGCGGCGCACCAGCAGCTTCACGCGTGGATGCGCCTCGAGCACGTGGTTGATGAAGTCCGCGCTCATGCACGCGCCGGGGCCGGCGCCGAAGCCCACGCGTAGCGTGCCTTCGAGCACGGCCTCGTCCCTCACGCCGATCGAGAGGTTGTCGACATCGACCAGCAGCCGGCGCGCGCGCTCGACCACCAGCGAGCCCGCGGCGGTGGTCGTGCAGCGCCGCCCGAGGCGCTCGATCAGCGGCGCGCCGAGTTCCATCTCGAGCGACTGGATGCTCTTGCTCAGTGCCGATTGCGTGAGGTGCAGGTTGGCGGCCGCGCGGCTGAAGGAGCCGGTCATCGCCAATTCGATCAGGTGCGCCAGCTTTCTTGTCTCCATGAGGATCCGGAATAGGTAACTCGAAAATCTTTCGTTAGACGCTGGCTGGACCGGGCACTACAGTCCGCCCCCGGGAGTGCGCACCCCCCAAAAAGCCTGGCGAGCATGCCAGAGATTCACAACTTGAGGAGACTCACAGTGCCCTTCACGCACGCCACGTCGCGCCGCGCATTTCATTCCCTGATCCTGTTCACCACCATCGGTATTTCCGCTTGCGGCGGTGGTGGATCGGGCACTGCCTTCGCACCCATCGTTCCCCCCGCGTCGCCTCCGGCCGAGAGCACCACGCTCAACGCCGGGGCCGTCGCATCGCCCGACCAGTTCGGCGCGGCCGCCGCCAAGCAGATCCTCGACGCGGGCGGCAATGCCGTCGATGCCGGTGTCGCCACGGCCTTCGCGCTCGCCGTGACCCTGCCCGAGGCGGGCAACCTCGGCGGCGGCGGCTTCATGACGACCTGGATGAACGGCAAGCCCTACTTCCTCGACTTCCGCGAGAAGGCACCGGGCGCGGCCACGCCCACCATGTACCTCGACAAGAACGGCGACGTGATCCCGGGCCTGAGCCTCGATGGCTCGCTGGCCGCGGGCGTGCCGGGCTCGGTCGCTGGCATGTGGACCGCGCACCAGCGCTTCGGCAAGCTCAGCTGGGCACAGGTGCTGGCACCGGCCATCGCCTATGCGCGCAACGGCTTCGTCGCGTACTCGACGGCCGAGCTGACCACCGTCAACAGCCGCTCGAACTTCAACAAGTACTTCGGCGGCAAGATGATCAAGGGCCAGCTGTTCAAGCAGTCCGAGCTGGCCGACACGCTGCAGCGCATCAGCGACAACGGCGGCAGCGAGTTCTACACCGGCAAGACGGCCGACCTGCTGGTGGCCGAGATGGGACGTACCGGCGGCCTCATCAGCAAGAACGACCTGAAGAACTACCAGGCGGTGTGGCGCGATCCCGTGGCCATCGACTGGAACGGCCACACGGTCTACACCGCGCCGCCGCCGAGCTCGGGCGGCTTCGGCATCGGGCAGCTGCTCAAGATGAAGAAGGACCTCGAGCCGCAGTTCGCCAAGGCGCCGCTCAACTCGGCGCAGTACGTGCACCTCACGGCGGAGATGGAGAAGCGCGTGTTCGCGGACCGCGCGCAGTACCTCGGCGACTCGGACTTCTACCAGGTGCCGATGCTGAAGCTGCTGGCGGACGACTACCTCAAGGGCCGCGCGGCCGAGGTCAACCCCGCCACGCCGACGCCGCTGGCCAAGGTGAAGCCCGGCCTCGGCACCGACCCCGTGCCGCCGGTCAGCACCGGCGAGAAGCCGCAGACCACGCACTTCTCGGTGGTCGACAAGTGGGGCAACGCACTGGCCATCACCTACACGCTCAACGGCGGCTTCGGCAGCGGCATCGTGGTCGAGGGCGCGGGCTTCCTGCTGAACAACGAGATGGACGACTTCTCCGCCAAGCCCGGCGTGCCGAACCAGTTCGGCGTGGTCGGCGGCGACGTCAACTCGATCCAGCCCAACAAGCGCCCGCTGTCGTCGATGAGCCCGACCATCGCGGTGAAGGACGGCAAGCTCGCGCTGGTGCTCGGCACGCCCGGCGGCTCGCGCATCTTCACGGCGGTCTACCAGGTGCTGGTCAACGTGCTCGACTACAAGCTGCCGCTCGACCAGGCGCAGGCGCAACCGCGCTTCCACCACCAGCTGCTGCCCGACAACGTCATCTACTACGAGGCGGAGCGCTTCCCCGCGGCCACGGCCGACAACCTGCGCGCACGCGGCTGGACCATGCAGGACGGACTGGCCGGCGGCCAGAACATCCAGGCGATCCAGGTCGTGGGCAATGCGCCGGTGCCGGTGTCCGACCCGCGCAATCCCGACGGCCTCGCGCTCGTGATCGCGCCGAAGCCTTGAGGCCCTGACGTGAAAAAGGCGGTGAAGGCGTTGCCGCCTCCACCGCCTTGCGCATGGCGAACGCCGGTGTGGCGTCAGACCACCGTGCCGCTGACCTCGCCGAGCCCGATGCGCACCGCGCCCGCGCGCTCGCACCAGCCGCGCATCACCAGCGTGTCGCCGTTCTCGAGGAAGGTGCGCTTCTCTCCGTTGGGCAAGGTCACCGCCTGCTTGCCGCCGAGCGTGAGCTCCATCAGCGAACCGGCCTGGTCGGGCTTCGGGCCCGAGAGCGTGCCCGAGCCCAGCAGGTCGCCGGGCTGCAGGTTGCAGCCGTTCACCGTGTGGTGCGTCACCAGCTGCGCCGCGGTCCAGTAGGCGGCCTCGGTGGTGTTGCCGAGCGTGAGGCGCACCGGCGCCTCGCCGGCTTCGCGCATCTTCGCGGTCTGCAGCAGCACCTCGAGCGTGATGTCGAGCGCGCCGGCCGCGCGGTTCGACGGCGCGTCGAGGTAGGGCAGCGGCTGCGGATCGCCCTCGGGCCGCTCGAACTTCGCGCGGAAGGGCGCGAGCGCTTCCATGGTCACGATCCACGGCGACAGCGTGCTCGCGAAGTTCTTCGCGAGGAAGGGGCCGAGCGGCTGGTATTCCCAGGCCTGCAGGTCGCGCGCCGACCAGTCGTTGAGCAGGGTCACGCCGAACAGATGCTCCTCGGCCTCGCCGATGGCGATCGGCTCGCCGAGCGCATTGCCGCGGCCGACGAGGAAGCCGAGCTCGAGTTCGTAGTCCAGGCGCTTCGACGGGCCGAAGCTGGGCTCGGCGGCATCGGGGGCCTTGGTCTGGCCCTGCGGGCGCTTGAAGACCTGGCCGCTCACGCCGATCGAGGAGGCGCGGCCGTGGTAGCCGATCGGCACCCACTTGTAGTTGGGCATCAGCGGCTGGTCGGGACGGAACAGCTTGCCGATGGTGGTCGCGTGGTGGATGCCGGTGTAGAAGTCGGTGTAGTCGCCGATGCGGCAAGGCACGGTCATCTCGGCCTGCGCCTGCGCAAGCAGCGCCTTCGACCAGGCGGCCTGCTTGTCGCTGCCTTCGGCGAGGCCGGCCGAGAGCGCGGCGCGCAGCGCCTGGCGCTCCTTGGTGCCCGCGGCCATCAGCGCGTTCATGTCGTCGCTGTCGACCAGGCCCGCGGCGCGCAGGTCGAGCACCTGGTCGCCGATGGCGACGCCGATGCGGAAGGCCTCGGTGCTGCCGGCGGCGCGGAAGCGGCCGAAGGGCAGGTTCTGGATCGGGAAGTCGCTGCCGGCTTCATTGGCCGAGGCGACCCAGCTGCGCAGCTTCGGGTCGTGGGTGGCGTTCAGTGCGGTGGTCATGGATGTGTCTTTCGTTGCGGTGTTCGGTTCACTCGGCCGTCATGCCGGCCTTCTTCGCCACCTCGCCGAGCCGCTGATACTCGGTCTGCGTGAGCGTGGCCAGTTCCTGCGCGCTCGAGCCGCGCGGCGAGAAGCCGGCCTGCGCCAGCTTGGCCTTCACGTCGGGCTGCGCGAGCGCCTCCACGAAGGCCTCGTTGAGCGCCTTCACGATCGGCGCCGGCAGGTTGGCGGGGCCGTAGACGCCGAACCAGGGCTCGAGCGCATAGCCCTTGAGGCCGGCCTCGGCGATGGTCGGCACCTCGGGCAGCGAGGGCGAGCGCGTGGGCCCGGCCACGGCCAGCGCGCGCAGCTTGCCGGCCTGGATGTGCGGCAGCGAGGCCGGCAGGTTGTCGAACATCAGGCCGATGTTGTTGCCCAGCATGTCGGTGATGGCCGGGCCGCTGCCCTTGTAGGCCACGTGCGTCAGCTCGGTGCCGGTCATCTGCGCGAACATCACGCCGGCCAGGTTCATCGAGGTGCCCGCGCCCGCGGTGGCGTAGGGCATGCCGGGGTTCTTCTTCGCGGCCGCGATCAGGTCGGCCACCGACTTGATCGGCGAGGCCGCCGGCACTTCGAGCACGATGGTCGAGGTGCCCAGCAGGCTGATGGCGGTGAAGTCCTTGCGCGGATCGAAGGCCATCGACTTGTAGATGTGCGGGTTCAGCGCATTGGTCGAGATGGCGCCGAAGCCGATGGTGTAGCCGTCGGGCGCGGCCTTGGCCACGGCGTCCATGCCGATGTTGCCGCCCGCGCCGCCGCGGTTGTCGATCAGCACCGGCTGGCCCAGCTTCTCCGACACCTTCTGGCCCACGGTGCGCGCCACCAGATCGGTGGTGCCGCCCGGGGTGTAGGGCACGATGAAGCGGATCGGCTTGGCGGGGAAGTCCGCGGCCTGCGAGAACAGGGGCGCGGCGAGCAGCGCGAGGACCGCAGCGCGGCGTGTCAGGGCGAAGACGGGGCTCATGGCTTGAACTGGTCCTTGAGGCCGGCCCAGCAGTCGGCGTAGTCGGTGTCGAGCGCCTGGCTCTGCAGCGCGAAGCGGGTCGGGATGAAACGGTAGCGGCTCTCGAACATGAAGGCCAGCGTGTTGTCGAGCTTGTGCGGCTTGAGGTCCGCGTGGGTGGCCTTGTCGAAGGCTTCCTCGTCGGGGCCGTGCGGCACCATGCTGTTGTGCAGGCTCGCGCCGCCGGGCTTGAAGCCGCCGGGCTTGGCGTCGTACTCGCCGAGCACCAGGCCCATGAACTCGCTCATCAGGTTGCGGTGGAACCACGGCGGACGGAAGGTGTTCTCCATCACCATCCAGCGCGGCGGAAAGATCACGAAGTCGCAGTTGGCGGTGCCGGGCGTGTCGCTGGGCGAGGTCAGCACGGTGAAGATCGAGGGATCGGGATGGTCGAAGCTGATCGAGCCGATCACCATGAAGTGCGCGGTGTCGTACTTCACGGGCGCGAGGTTGCCGTGCCAGGCGACCACGTTGAAGGGCGTCTGCTTCATCGGCGCGTGCCAGAAGCGGCCGCCGAACTTCTTGACGATCTCGTAGCCGCCGTCTTCAGCTTCGAAGGCCGCCACCGGCGCCTGGAAGTCGCGCGCGTTGGCCAGGCCGTTCGAGCCGATCGGGCCGAGCTCGGGCAGGCGGAAGTGCGCGCCGTAGTTCTCGCAGACGTAGCCGCGCGAGAGGCCGTCGGGCAGCGCCACCTTGAAGGCCATGCCGCGCGGCAGCAGCGCGATCTCGCCGGGCTTCACCTCGAGCACGCCGAGCTCGGTGGTGATGACCAGCCGGCCCTGCTGCGGCACCACCAGCATCTCGCCGTCGGCGTTGACGAAGGCGCGCTTGTCCATCGAGCGGCCCGCCAGGTACATCAGCGAGCCGATGCCGACCTGCGACTCGGCATCGCCGTTGGCCGCGATGGTGTGCATGCCGTCGACGAAGTCGTGCTCGGCCGCGCCGTCCAGCGGCTGCGGATGCCAGCGCAGCGGCTCGGGCGGCAGCGCGATCTCGCGGTCGGCGCCGGTGGTCCAGTGCGCCTGCGCATAGGGCTGGTAGCGGCCCGACACCACCGAGGGCTGGCGGCGGTAGAGCCAGGTGCGGCGGTTCTCGTGGCGCGGCGCGGTGAAGGCGGTGCCCGAGAGCAGCTCGGTGTAGAGGTCGAAGGGCCCGCGCTGCGGGTTGTTGCGGCCCTGCGGCAGCGCGCCGGGCACGGCCTCGGACGCGTATTCGTTGCCGAAGCCGCTCTGGTAGCGGCGCTCGGTGGCGGGAGTTGCGGCGGTCATGGTGTCCTCACTGGATGGTGTTCATTTCGCGGCCGCGAGCGCTTCGCGCAGCACGGGCAGCGAGCCGATGTGGTTGGCCAGCAGCAGCACGAGGCGCGCGTTGTACGCATGGCTCTCCTCGGTGCTCAGGCCCTGGTGCGCCTCGATCAGCGCTTCGTAGAAATCGTCGGGCGCCTCGAGGTGCGCGTCGGTGATCAGCGTAGGGGTGGATGCGGTCATGGGCAATGTCTCGCTGCGTGTCGTCTCAGGCCCGGGCCAGCGCGCGGTCGAAGGCCGCACGGATCTGCGCGGGCGACGGTGCGCGCCAGCGCGCGCTCACATGCTGGTCGGGACGCAGCAGGTAGACGGTGCCGGGCCGCGCATCGTAGCGCCGCACGGCCAGTTCGCTCGCCGCGCCCGCGGGCACGCGCACCGTGCGCAGCGGTAGCGCCGTGGCCTCGATGGCGCGCAGGCTCTGCGCGACCGCTGCGTCGTCGGCATCGCCGAACACCAGCGCCGTGAAGCCGTGCGTGCGGCCGAGCTCGCGCAGCAGCCAGCCGCTGCCGCCCTCGGCGAGCGCCACCGGCGCGTCGGCCGCGGCCGCGCCCGGCACCATCGCGCCCGCGAAGCCGTCGCCATCCGCGTCAGGCGTGTTGAGCGGCGAGCCGCGCAGCACCGAGGGCACCGACAGCCGGCCGCTGTTGACCAGCGTGCGCGCGAAGGCGTGCCGCCGCGTCAGCGCCAGCACCGCGTCGCGGAACAGCCGGCTGACCTCGCTCTTGGGCGTGATGAAGTCGGTGGCGCGCGTGGAGTTGCGGATGTTCTCGTCGGCCGCGTATTCGCGCTCGCCGGCGTAACTGTCGAGCAGCGCATCGGGCGCCTCGCCGCGCACCACGGCGGCCAGCTTCCAGGCCAGGTTGTCGGCGTCCTGCACGCCCGAGTTGGCGCCGCGCGCCCCGAACGGCGACACGCCGTGCGCCGAGTCGCCCGCGAACAGCACGCGGCCGTGGCGGAAGCTGTCCATGCGCTGGCAGGCGAAGGTGTAGACGCTGGCCCAGCCGATCTCGAACTGCACGCCCGCGTGGCCGATGCTGTCGAGCAGCGCGCGCACGCGCGGCACGATGCGCTCGGGCTTGCGCTCCTCCACCGGGTCGGCCTCCCAGCCGAGCTGGAAGTCGATGCGCCACATGCCGTCGGCCTGCTTGTGCAGCAGCACGCTCTGGCCCGGATGGAACGGCGGGTCGAACCAGAAGCGGCGCTCGGTCGGCAGTTGCGCGTCCATCGTGATGTCGGCGATCAGGAAGCGGTCGCGGAACACGCGGCCCTTCGATTCCTGGCCCAGCAGCTGGCGCAGGTTCGAGCGCGAGCCGTCGCAGGCGCTCACGTAGTCGGCGGCCAGCCGGTACTCGCCCTCGGGCGTCTCCACGGTCAGCGTCGCGCCCTCGGCGTCCTGCGCGATGCCGGTGACCTTGTTGTTCCAGCGGATGTCGATCAGCGGCAGCTGCGCCGCGCGCTCGGCCAGGTAGCCCTCGACGTAGTACTGCTGCAGGTTGATGAAGGCCGGGCGCTCGTGGCCGGGCTCGGGCAGCAGGTCGAAGCGGTAGACCTGCTCGTCGTGGAAGTAGACCTTGCCGATGTTCCACGACACGCCCTTGTCGACCATGCGGTCGCCGCAGCCCAGCCGGTCGAAGACCTCGAGCGTGCGCTTGGCGAAGCAGATCGCGCGCGATCCGGTCGACAGCGTGTTGTCGTTGTCGAGCAGCACCACCGGCACCTGGCGCAGCGCGAGGTCGATGGCCAGCGCCAGGCCCACGGGGCCGGCGCCGACCACCACCACCGGGTGGCGCGCGGGCGGGGCCGCGTCCTGGTCGGGGTGGCGGCGGTAGTCGAAGCGCAGGCTCTGGTAGTCGACCTGCGCGGCTTCGGTGGCGAGTGCGTTCACGTCCGTTGTCTCCGTCTCTTCTGTCCTGCCGCTCCCTCGGCGGGGAGGGAGCGCCCGTCTCAGCCTTCGAGCGCCTTCCACATCTCCACGTCGCGCTCGGCCGTCCACACGCGCGGGTCGACATGGCCCGAGGCCTCGTCGTAGGCGCGGCTCACGTCGAAGGGCATGCAGTGGTCGAAGATCACCCACTGGCTGTACTTGGGCTTGAGCTTCTCGTAGGTGTCCTTGTAGACCGCATTCAGGTCGCGCCCGGCCTTCACGCCTTCCTGCACGCTGGCGTAGACGTCGGCGATGAAGTCGCGCGTGCCCGTCAGGCCCTCGGCCACGGCCTCGGGCGTGGTCAGCGCGGCGCCGCGGCCCGGCACCAGCGCGGCGGGCTTGAGGGCGGCGACGTTGTCCAGCGTCTGCGGCCAGTCCTTGAAGTAGGCGTCGCCCGCGTACGGCGTGGCGCCGAACTCGACCAGGTCGCCCGAGAGCAGCGCGCGTTCCTGCGGCAGCCAGACCACGGTGTCGCCCTTGGTGTGGCCGCGGCCGAGCTGCAGCAGCTGCACCTCGAGCTTGCCGAGCCACAGGGTCATCTTGCCGGTGAAGGTCATGGTGGGCCAGGTCAGGCCCGGCGGCACGGTCTCGACGTTCTGGAACAGGCGCGGGAAGCGGCCGATCTCGCTGGCCTTGTCCTGCTCGCCGCGCTCGACGATCAGGTCGCGCGTGTCCTGGCTGGCCAGGATGTGCTCGGCACCGTAGCCGGCCGCGCCCAGCACGCGCACCGCGTGGTAGTGCGTGAGCACCACGTACTTGATCGGCTTGTCGGTCACTTCGCGGATGCGGCGCACCACGTCGGCCGCCATCGCGGGCGTGGCCTGGGTGTCGGCCACCAGCACGCAGTCGTCGCCGATCACGATGCCGGTGTTCGGGTCGCCCTCGGCGGTGTAGGCCCAGGCGTGTTCCGAGATCTGGCTGAAGGTGACCTTCTTCTCTTCCATGTCGGCCTGGCTGGCGAATTTCTTGGCTTGGCTCATCGTGTGTCTCCGGTGGAGTGTTTGGGGGGTGGGGTGGCGGGTGGTTGAAATTCGTTTAGGGCGAACGAATTTGCAGTTAACGAATTTGCGCGAGTGTAAGCCGCGAATCGCTTCATGTCTAATCCCCACTCCATGAACGAAGCACAACCTGACGCCGACCGCGCCCAGCGCGGCATCCAGAGCATCGAGGTCGGCGGCCAGCTGCTGCGCGCGCTGGTGCACCACGGCCGGCCGATGGCGCTCAAGGACCTGGCGCGCGAGGCCGACATGACGCCCGCCAAGGCCCATCCCTACATGGTGAGCTTCGGCCGGCTGGGGCTGATCGAGCAGGACCGCGCGAGCGGCCACTATCTGCTCGGCCCGCTGGCGCTGCAACTGGGCCTGATCAGCCTGCAGCAGGCCGACCCGGTGCACATCGCGACCCCGGCCATCGCCCAGCTCGCGCAGCAGACCGGCCACACCATCGCGCTGGCGGTCTGGGGCGCGCGCGGCGCGACCATCGTGCGCACCGCCGAATCGCCCTCGCCGGTGCACGTCAACATGCGCCACGGCACGGTGTTCTCGCTGACCAACACGGCCTCGGGCCGGGTGTTCGCGGCCTACCTCGATGCGGAGCGCGTGCGCGAACTGCTCGAGGCCGAGCGCCTGCGCCAGAAGCAGCGCAAGGCCGAGCCCGCGCCGCCGGCCGGCATGCCGCCGGTGCAGCCGCTGCCCTCGTGGGCCGATTTCGAGCGCCAGCTGCAGGAGGTGCGCGCGCACGGCATCAGCCGTTCCGACGGCGAGGTGATCGAGGGCGTGAGCGCCATGGCCGCGCCGGTGTTCGACCACACGGGCGCGATCGTGCTCGCGATCACCGCCATCGGCCCGGCCGGCATCTTCGACACCGCCTGGGACGGCGCCATCGGCACCGCGCTCAAGGGCTGCGCGGACGCGGTGTCGCAGCGGCTGGGGGCGAGCCGCCGATGAACGCCTCGCACGCCATGGCCGCGGGCCTCCAGGCCCTCTCGCTGTCCGCTTCGCTCGCCTTCGCCGGCGGTGCCGCCGCGGCCGACGAGGGCCCCTGGCCCACCGCCGGCTGGACCGTCGCCACGCCCGCCTCGCAGGGCATGGACCCGGCCGAGCTCGCGCGGCTGGTCGAGCTCGGCGCCACCCACCAGCTCGACAGCCTGCTGGTGGTGCGCCACGGCCGCATCGTGGTGGAGGCCTACTACGCGCCGTTCCGCGCCGACCTGCGCCACGCGGTCAACTCGGTCACCAAGGCCGTGGTCGGCACGCTCGCGGGCATCGCCATCGAGGACGGCCGGCTGCGCCTCGACGACCCGGCGTTCGACGGCGCCACCGACACCCAGCGCGGCGCGGTCACGGTCGCGCACCTGCTCGACATGACATCGGGCATCGACTGGACCGAGCCGCTCAACGACCGCGGCAAGCCGGTCTCGCTGATCGAGATGGAGCGTGCGCGCGACTGGGCCGCCTACGTGCGCGGCCGCCCGATGGCACAGGCGCCCGGCGCCGGCTTCAACTACAACAGCGGCAACTCGCAGCTGCTGTCGGCCCTGCTCGCGCGGCGCACCGGCGGCGACCTGCAGGCCTATGCCACCGAGCGCCTGTTCAAGCCGCTGGGCATCGCCGACCTGCGCTGGCGCCAGGACCCGCAGGGCGTGCCCGTCGGTGGCTTCGGCCTGGCGCTGCAGCCGCGCGACATGGCGAAGATCGGCCAGCTCTACCTGCGCGGCGGCCGCTGGGAAGACCGCCAGCTGGTGCCGGCCGCCTGGGTCGCGAAGAACCTCGCGGCCACGGTCGAGATGAAGGACCTCGGCACGCCGGGCTTCTTCTACGCCAACGGCTGGTGGACCCTGCCCGCGCGCCGCATCTACATGGCCATGGGCCACAACGGCCAGGGCATCGTGGTGCTGCCCGAGGCCGACGCGGTGGCGGTGTTCACAAGCACGCGCGCGGCGCCGGTGCCTCTGCTGATCGAGCGCATCCTGCGGTCGGTCAAGGCCGGCGGTGTCGTCGCCGACGATGCCGCGGCCCAGGCCGCGCTCGAGGCCGCGGTGGCCAAGGCCACGGCCGAGAAGCCCTCCGAGGTCGGCCCGGTGCCCGACGCGGCGCAGCGCCTCGCGGGCCGCACCTGGCGCTTCGGCACCAATCCGATCGGGCTGCGCAGCCTGCGGCTCGAGCTCGATCCCGCGAACCCGCGCTACGAGGTCGTGACCGCCGCGCGCCGCCCCGGCGGTGCCGACGAGCGCTTCACCGCGCCGATCGGCCTCGACGGCCTGTTCCGCACCAGCCCCGCGGGCGGCCCGATGCCGGTGGTCGCCACCCGGGGCCGCTGGAGCGATGCGCGCAGCTTCGACGTGGAGGCACGCATCCTCGGCGAACCGCTGCGCACCCGCTACCTGCTGCGGCTGCGCGAAGATGGCGCCGAGGGCATCGACCTCGTCTTTTCCAACTCCTATGGCTTCCAGGCCGAGATGCGCGGGGAGACCGCGCCATGACAATGAATTCTTCCTTCGCCAGGCTGTGGCTCTGGATCTTCGGCATCGGCTACGCCGTGTTCGTCGGGCTGCTGCTGCAGACCCTCTTCACGCCCGCGCCCTATGGCGACCTCGCGCGCATCGGGCGCATCTCCGACCATGACTTCGGCTGGCGCATCGACCCGCCGCGCGTCGACCCCGCGCTGCTGCGCGGCGCGCCGGTCGCACAGGCCGACATCCTGGTCATCGGCGACAGCTTCTCGGCCACGCACCGCTGGCAGTCGCAGCTCGCCAAGGCCGGCTACAGCGTCGCCACCACCTACTGGCAGGACATCGACGAGACGCTGTGCGACGACTTCGACCACTGGCTCGAAGCCGGCGGCTTTCGCGGCAAGCTGGTGATCATCGAAAGCGTGGAGCGGATCGTCGATTTCCGCCTCGAGCGCTCGCGGGACTGCCGGCAGATGAAGAAGCCGCTGGTCGCCAAGCCCGAGGTGCCGTCGCCGCCGCTCGACCACGTGCCGGGCTTCGCGCTCAACTGGGAGGGCCAGATCTACGCCGGCTTCCTCACGCAGCGCTGCACGCGCGCGGCCATCGCCGGCAAGAAGCGCAGCGGCTGCGACCAGCAGACGCATGCGCGCGCCGTGGCCGACGGCTGCGCGCTGTTCAGCAACCGGCGCTGCGAGATGGCGCTGTTCCTGGCCCAGGACGAGGCCAGCCGCGAACTCACGGCCGCGCATGCGGCGCAGCTGCAGGCCTTCGGCCAGGCCCGGGGCACGGTGCCGATCCTCTGGATGATGGTGCCCGACAAGACCACCACCTACCTCAAGCCCGCGCATTCGCGGGACTTCGTGAAGGCCTTCGGCGACGCCGGGCTCGGCCCCGACCTGTTCGCGTTCGCGCAGCAGCAGAAGACCGCGATGCGCGACTTCTACATGCCCAACGACACTCACATCTCGATGCAGGGGCAACTGGTGCTGGGCGACCGCATGGTGCAGGCGGTGAAGGAGAAGCTGGCCGCGCCGGCCGCGCCGCGCGGGGGCTGAGGCCGCGAGGCCGTTCAGCCCTTGCGGCCGCCGAACAGCACCAGCACCCCACCCACCACGATCGCGGCGACGCCGGCCCAGGCCGGGAAGTTCACGGTCTGCTTCTCTTTCACCGACAGCTCGATCGGCCCGAGCTTGGCCTGGTGCGTCTCGCGCGTGAAGCTGAAGCCGCCGAGGCCCAGCCCGGCGATGCCGGCGACGATCAGGATGATGCCGACGATGCGGGTGGCGTTCATGGTGCGTGTCCTCCGTCCGTGGGCCGATGCGGGGTGCCGCGGCTGGCGGCAGCTTACTACCGCGGCTGCTGCTGTTGCTGCTGGTCCACCCACTGCACGATCTCGGCGATCGCCGCGTCGCTGGCCGCGGCCAGCGCCTTCACGCCGCCCGGTGCATCGGCGCTCGGCGCGGGCCGGCGCACGGTGATCAGCTTCTGGCCCATCACGCGGTCGCCGCCGGTGCCGCTGCGCACGAGCGTGACGCGCAGCCGCACCAGGCCCACGCTCGCGCCGGGCGAATCGAAGTAGTGGCTGAACTCGTCGAGCGACAGGCGCAGCGTGTCGGGCACGCGGCCCTCGGCGCGCGCGATGGTCGCGCTCTCCTCGGGGCCGAGCACGGTGCGGCGCTCGGCCAGCGTGTCGCGCAGCCGCTGGCGCAGCAGCTGCGCGGGCGACAGGCTCCAGCGCGACTGGCCGTAGGGCTTGAGTTCGTTGGCATCGGCATAGCCGAGCCGGTAGAGGATCTGCGTGCCGTCGAGCCGCGGATTGGCCTCGATCTCGGGCAGCGCGATCATGGCCTGCGCCGCCGGCGCGCTGCTCGCCTGCTGCGCCGCCATCGGCCCGGGACCGAAGTCGTAGAGCGTGGCGCGCTGGGGCTTGTCGGGCAGCGCGCCGCAGCCGGCCAGCAGCAGCGCGAGGCCAAGGCCGAAAGCGAGAAGGGGATGCGTGGCGTTCTTCATGGTCGTTGTCCTGCCATCGTGGATGCAGTGGCCGCTCAGGGCCTGGCGCCGCTGCCCGAGGCGGGCGGCGGCGTGAAGCCCGGCTCGCCCGGTCCGGCCGCCGCGCCGCCGTTGCCGAACAGCAGCGATTGCGGGTTGTCGTTGATGCTGTCGGCCGCGCGGCCCAGCCGGCGCACCGCGTGCGAGGTGTCGTCGGCCACGCGGTTCACGCGCGGCAGCGTGGCGGCATTGAAGGAATCGACCGCCTGCGCCAGCGCCTTGGTGCCGTCGCCCAGCCGCTGCACCGGACCGTCGGGCGCGTTGAGCCGGGTCACGGTGCCGTTGAAGTTGTTCGCCACGCGCGAGACGTCGCCCGCGGCCTTCTTCACCGAATCGAGCGTGTCGGGCAGCCGCTGCAGCACGGGGGCGACGCCGGTCTTCACGGTGCCGTCGAGGCGCAGCATCAGCTGGTTGGCGCTCGAGGTCGCGGCCGCGATGTTCTCGAGCGCATCGGCCACGCGCTTCTGGTTGTCGTCGTTGAGCAGGCGGTTGGCGCGCTTGGTCACCTCCTCGACCTGGTTGATGATCGCCTCGCCGCGGTCCTGCAGCTGGGCCAGCATCGAGGGCTTGAGCGGGATGCGCGGCGGGTCGCCGTTGTCGGGCTTGAGCGCGACGTTCGATTCGCCCTTGTCGTCCAGCGCGATGAAGGCCAGGCCGGTCACGCCCTGGTAGCTCAGCGTGGCGAAGCTCGAGGTGGTCAGCGGCACGCGCTCGTCGACCGTGATGCGCACGCGCACGTTGCCCTTCACCTTGGGGTCGAAGTCGATCAGCGTCACCTTGCCGACCGCGATGCCGCGGTAGCGCACCATCGCCTGCGGCTGCAGGCCGCTGACCGCGTCGCGCGTGGAGAGCTCGTAGATGTTGCGCACGGTGTTGTCGCGCGTGAACCAGACCACCAGCCCCACGAGCACGGCGAGCAGGCCGAGCACGAAGGCACCGGCGGCGAGGGCATGGGCTTTGTTTTCCATGGACTACCTTTCGGCGCCGCCGGCCTCGGGCCGCGGCGCATGTCGTTCGGGGGCGGGTCGGTCGTGCAGCGCCTCCAGGGCGCGTTGGCCGCGCCCACCGAGAAAGTACTCGTGGATGAAGGGATGCGGGTAGGCGATCACCTCGCGCGCGGTGCCGCTGGCGATGACCTTCTGGTCGGCCAGCACCGCGATGCGGGTGCTCAGGTCGAACAGCGTGTCGAGGTCGTGCGTGACCATCACCACCGTGAGGCCGAGCTCGCGGTGCAGCCCGCGCAGCAGGTCGCAGAAGCTGTCCGAGGCCTCGGGATCGAGGCCGGCCGTGGGTTCGTCGAGCAGCAGCAGCGGCGGGTCCATGATCAGCGCGCGCGCCAGCGCCACGCGCTTGATCATGCCGCCCGACAGGTCGGCCGGGCTGCGGTTCGCATGGCGCGGCTCCAGGCCCACCATCTGCAGCTTGACCAGCGCCGCGTTGCGGATCAGCTCGTCGGGCAGCAGCTTGAGCTCGCGCAGCGGAAAGGCGATGTTCTCGAGCACGCTGAAGGCCGAGAACAGCGCGCCGTGCTGGAACAGCATGCCGACGTTGGCCGCGCCCGCCGCGCTGAGTTCGCCGGGCGCCTGGCCCAGCACCTCGACCGTGCCCTTCGAGGGCTTCTCGAGCCCGAGGATCTGGCGCAGCAGCACCGTCTTGCCGGTGCCCGAGCCGCCCACCAGCGACAGCACCTCGCCGCGTGCGATGCGCAGGTCGAGGTCGCGGTGCACCACCTGCTCGCCGTCGGTGTTCTTGAACACGGTCCACAGCCGGCGGATGTCGACCACGGTCTCGGGCGCGGCGGAGGAGGGCGTGGCCTGCGTGTTCATCCGCGGAACCCGATGCCCTTGAACAGCACGGCGAACAGCGCGTCGACCAGGATCACCGCGGTGATCGAGGTCACGACCGACGAGGTGGTGCCGCGCCCCAGGCTCTCGGTGTTGGGCTTGACCTTCATGCCGAAGTAGCAGCCGATCAGCGCGATCAGGATGCCGAACACCGCCGACTTGGCGGTGGCCAGCCAGAGGTTGGCGATCGGCACCGCGCGCGGCAGCGCCGAGAGGAAATAGGCCGGCGAGATGTCGAGCGCCGCGTCGGCCGCGAGCATGCCGCCCAGCAGCGCCGCCATCGAGGTCCACAGACTGATCAGCGGCATCGCGATGGCGAGTGCCAGCACGCGCGGCATCACCAGCCGGAAGCCGTGCGGGATGCCCATCACGCGCATCGCGTCGAGCTCCTCGGTCACGCGCATCACGCCGATCTGCGCCGTGATCGCCGAGCCCGAGCGGCCCGCGATCAGCACCGCCGCCAGCACCGGCCCGAGCTCGCGCACCAGCGACAGGCCGAGGATGTTGACCACGAAGGTCTCGGCGCCGTACTGGCGCAGCTGCTGCGAGATCAGGTAGGCCAGCACCACGCCGATCAGCAGGCCGACCAGTGCCGTGATGTGCAGCGCCGTCGCGCCGAACTGGTAGAGGTGGCCCGAGAAGTCGCGCCAGGGCCCGCGATGCGGCGCCGCCAGCAGCCGGCCGACGTCGATCGTGAGCTGGCCGATCAGGCCGACGAAGTCGCGCGTCACGCCCATCGCGCGCGGGCCGTTGTGCGAGAAGTCGCGCAGCCGCTCGACCAGCGTCTTCGGCGGTTCCTCGGGCGTGCCGACGGTGTATTGCGCCACCTGGTCGAGCACCGCCTTGTGCTGCGGCGCGAGCTCGAGCGTGGCCGGCCAGTCGTGGCGCCAGCGCTCCCACAGCAGCTGCGCGCCGATGTGGTCGAGCTGCGCGATCGGGCGCAGGTCCCAGGCCGCGTCGTCCTGCTTGGGCAGGGCGTCCAGGCTCTTCGCAAGCGCCTGCCAGTCGGAGGCCGAGGACATCGCCAGCGTGGTCCAGCGGCCGCTTGCCACGATCCAGCGCCGGCCGTCCTGTTCGCGCGACTCGATGCGCGGTCTCGCGGCGACGTCGGCTGCAGCGGGGCTGTCGGCAGGCGGCGTGGTGGAGGGCATGGTCCGGGGGAGCGGGTGGGAAGAGGGGAAGGAAGGGCGAGCGGAACGAACCAAAGGTTTCAAAATGCAGCGCGCATCGTAACCGTAGGCCCTGGGGCGTCATGTGCGACCGAACCCTCGATGACGTAGGGAAGCACGCCGTTTTTCCTGAGGCCTTTCTTAACTTTTCGTGAAACCGTTCGGGGCGCGCAGCAGGGTCATTCATACCTTCTCAGGTCCAGGCACGCGTCAGCGCATCCCAGGCGCTCGCGATCACCGGCTCATTGCGCCGCGCCGCCAGCGACACGAAGCGCAGCGCGCAGTCGAGCTGCACCCGGTCGGCCAGCACCAGCCCGTGGGCCTGGCTCTCGCGGATCGCGATCGAGTCGCGCAGCAGGCTCAGGCCCACGCCCGACTTCAGCAGGTCGAGCATCGAGGCCTCCTGGTCGACCAGCGCCACGCGGCGCGGCGCCAGCCCCAGCGGTCCGAACACGCGCTCGAGCAGCCGGTGGTGCGCCGACTCGGGCGGCGTCGCGAGCCAGGGCAGCGCCGCCAGCGCCTTCCAGTCGCGCCCCGTCACCTGCGGCCCCCAGCCGGCCGGCGCCACCACGCGGTAGGTGAAGCGCGTGAGGGTGCGCGCGGCCAGCGCGGCATCGCCGCCGGCCGCATCGCCCTCGGCATCGAGATGAAAGCCCACGTCGAGCTCGCCGCGCAGCACCTGCGCCAGCACCGTGCCGCTCATGCCGTGGCGCAGCTCGGTCTCGATCTGCGGCGCCGACTCGACCAGCTCGCGCAGGAACATGCCCAGGCGCGTGAATTCGGGATCGAGGATGGTGCCGATGCGCAGCGCGCCGCGCACCGTCGACTGCAGGTTGCGCGCCGCCTGCTGCAGATCGCCCACCGCGGCCAGCACACGCTCGGCCTGCGGCAGCAGCGCCGCGCCGTCAGCCGTGAGCGCCAGCCCGTGCGGCGTGCGCGTGAACAGCTGCAGGCCGGTGTCTTCGGCCAGCCGCTTGAGCTGCAGGCTCACGGCCGGCTGCGTGAGGTGCAGCCTGGCGGCGGCGCGCGAGACGCTGCCTTCGCGCGCGGCCAGCACGAAGGCGCGCAGAATTTGCAGGTCCATCGCGGCGGCAGTCATATAAATCGGATTTATACGCCATCTGATTCGATTTCATTGGCATTCCGGGCGTGGATTGGGCCAAATCGGGCGCAGCGGCTTAGCGCCGACCCATGAGTGCGGAAAATATCGATGACGGAGACAAGCCCCTTGAGCAACGACACCACCTTCGACTACATCGTCATCGGCGCCGGCACCGCCGGCGCGCTGCTCGCGAACCGGCTCAGCGCCGACAAGGACAAGCGCGTGCTGCTGGTCGAGGCCGGCCGCAAGGACGACTACCACTGGATCCACATCCCGGTGGGCTACCTCTACTGCATCGGCAATCCGCGCACCGATTGGCTCTACAGCACCGAGCCCGACGCCGGCCTCAACGGGCGCGTGCTGCGCTATCCGCGCGGCAAGACGCTGGGCGGCTGCTCGAGCATCAACGGCATGATCTACATGCGCGGCCAGTCGCGCGACTACGAGCAGTGGGCCGCGCTCACCGGCGACGAGGACTGGCGCTGGCAGAACGTGCTGCCGGCCTTCAAGAAGCACGAGGACTTCTACCTCGGCGCCGACGAGATGCACGGCGCGGGCGGCGAATGGCGGGTCGAGAAGCAGCGGCTGCGCTGGGACATCCTCGACGCCTTCGCGGCCGCCGCGGTCGAGGCCGGCGTGCCGCACACCACCGACTTCAACCGCGGCAGCAACGAGGGCGTGGGCTACTTCCAGGTCAACCAGAAGAACGGCTGGCGCTGGAACACGGCCAAGGCCTTCCTGCGGCCCACCTGCTACGGCCGGCCCAACTTCGAGCTCTGGACCGGCGCGCAGGTCTCGAAGCTGGTGATCGAGCGGCTCGCCGACGGCACGCAGCGCTGCACCGGTGCCCGGATCTGGAACGGCCACGAGATGGTGACGGCGCACGCCACGCGCGAGGTGATCCTGAGCGCGGGCAGCATTGGCTCGCCGCAGATCCTGCAGCTCTCGGGCATCGGCCCGGCCGAGCTGCTGCGCGAGCACGGCATCGAGGTGGTGGTCGACGCGCCCGGCGTCGGCGCCAACCTGCAGGACCACTTGCAGATCCGCGCGGTCTACAAGATCGACGGCGCGCCCACGCTCAATGTGCTGGCCTCGTCGCTGGTCGGCAAGGCGCGCATCGGCCTCGAGTACCTGCTGAGCCGCAGCGGCCCGATGAGCATGGCGCCCTCGCAGCTCGGCGCCTTCACGCGCAGCTCGCCCGACCGCGAGTGGCCGAACATCCAGTACCACGTGCAGCCGCTGTCGCTCGATGCCTTCGGCGAGCCGCTGCACGCCTTCCCGGCCTTCACCGCGAGCGTGTGCAACCTCAACCCGACCAGCCGCGGCACGGTGCGCATCCGCTCGAAGCGCTTCGAGGACGCGCCGGCGATCGCGCCCAACTACCTGAGCACCGATGCCGACCGCAAGGTGGCGGCCGACTCGCTGCGCGTGACGCGCCGCATCGCCGAGCAGCCCGCGCTCGCCAAATACAAGCCGCAGGAATGGAAGCCCGGCGTGCAGTACCAGAGCGACGAGGACCTCGCGCGCCTGGCCGGCGACATCGCGACCACCATCTTCCATCCGGTGGGCACCACCAAGATGGGCGCCGACAACGATCCGATGGCGGTGCTCGACGCGCGGCTGCGCGTGCGCGGCGTGCAGGGCCTGCGCGTGGTCGATGCGGGGGCGATGCCGACGATCACGAGCGGCAACACCAACAGTCCCACCTTGATGATGGCGGAGAAGGCGGCGGGCTGGATTCGCGCCGAGGCGCGCTGAAAGAGCCTCAGCGCCGCGGCGCCGGACCGCGCCGTTTCGCCTGCGGGGCCTGGGCCGCCAGGCGCACCTTCGCCCCCTCGAGCATCAGGTCCACCCCGATCTCGAACAACGCATCGGGCCCCGCCGCGCGGTAGCTCGCGAAAGCCTCCGCCAGCAGCGGCCGCGAGGCCGCGGCCGCATCGAGCGTCTGCTGCTGCATCGCGGCGTCGGCCGGCGTCGCCTGCTGCTCGAGCACGCAGCCCACGGTGTAGCGGCCCAGCGCGATCAGCAGGGTCATCGCCTGCGCGGGCGGCACGCCCAGGCGCACCACGGCCGCGAGCTGGGCCTCCACCATGTCGAGGTCGCCCGGGTCGGGCTCGGAGCCCGCATGCAGGCGCGCGCCGTCGCGCCGCGCCAGCAGCGCGCGCCGGAAGCTGCGCGCGTTCTCGCGCAGGAAGCTCTCCCACGATTCGTCGGGCAGCGGCAGCTTGCGGTGATGGCTGCGGCGCAGGATCTCGCCGTTCATCGCGTCGAGCAGCGCGCGCTTGTTCTTGAAGTGCCAGTAGAGGGCGGGCTGCTGCACGCCGAGCCGCTCGGCCAGCAGCCGGGTGCTGAGCTTGTCCATGCCGACCTCGTCGAGCAGCGCGAGCGCCGCCTGGAGGATCACGTCGCGGTCCAGTTTCATTCAGTTGTCGTGCTTGCCGGTGTCGATCCGGGAGGGTACTTCACGGCCCGGAATTTATCGCTGATAATTCCTTATCAACGATAAATTCCAACATGTCTTCCATCTCCCTCCCATTCGCCGGAAACCGCCACGCGCAGGCAGTGATCCTCGCGATCGTCACGCTCGATGCCATCGGCATCAGCCTGGTCATGCCGATCGTTCCGAGCCTGCTGCGCGAGGTCGGCCACAGCGGCGAGCTCCGCTGGCACTTCGGCGCCTTCCTCTCGCTCTACGCGCTGATGCAGTTCCTCTGCGCGCCCGTGCTCGGCGCGCTCAGCGACCGCTTCGGCCGCCGGCCGGTGCTGCTGATCTCGGTGCTGGGCGCGGCGATCGACGCGCTGTTCATGGCCTTCGCGCCCTCGCTGTGGCTGCTGTTCGTGGGCCGCGCGATCGCCGGCATGACCGGCGCGAGCATGGCCGTGGCCTCGGCCGCCATCGCCGACCTCACGCCCGAGCACCAGCGCGCGCGCTGGTTCGGCCGCATGGGCGCCTGCTTCGGGCTGGGCTTCATCGCCGGGCCGGCGCTCGGCGGCGTGCTCGGCGACCACGGCGTGCGCCTGCCCTTCATCGCGGCGGCCGTGCTCAACGGCCTGACCTTCCTGGTCGGCCTGCTGGTGCTGCGCGAATCGCGGCCGCCGGCGCTCGCCGCGCAGCCCTTCGACCGCGGCGTGCTGCATCCGCTCGCGCCGCTGCGCTGGGCCGCGAGCTTTCCGGCGCTGCTGCCGGTGCTCGGCGTGTTCCTCGTGCTGGTGCTGGTGGGCGAGGTCACGGGCACGACCTGGGTGCTCTACGGCGAGGACCGCTACGCCTGGAACGCCAGCATGGTCGGCATCTCGCTCGCGGTCTTCGGCCTGCTGCAGGCGCTGGTGCAGGGCTTCGTCGCCGGGCCGCTGGTCGAGCGCTGGGGCGAGCGCACGGCGATCGCGGTCGGCACCATCGCCGACGGCACCGGCTATGCGCTGATCGCCTTCGCCTCGCACGGCTGGATGGTGCTGGCGCTGCTGCCCTTCCTGTGCCTGGGCGGCATCTGCGCGCCCGCGCTGCAGTCCACGCTGTCGGCGCGCGTGGGCGAGGCGCAGCAGGGGCGGCTGCAGGGCGTGCTAGCGAGCATCGCCAGCCTGGCCTCGGTGTTCGGCCCGCTGCTGATCAGCCCGCTGTACTTCGCGTTCCGCGCGCGCTTCCCGGGCATCGTGTGGCTGGCCGGCGCGGTGCTCTACCTGCTGTGCCTGCCGGTGCTGCTGCGCCGCACGCGCTGAGCACCCTCGCCAGCGCGGTCACTTCTCGATCGACTTGTTCCAGCGCGCGTTCCAGGCCGGCCGGTTGGCGTTGATGCTCTCCCAGTCGATGGTGACCGCGGTCTTCATCCACTGGTTGATCTCGGCCACCTGCGTCGCGCCCTCGCCCACGGCCGGCGCCTTGGGGTTGGTCGGGATCTGCGCGCCGTACTGCAGTACGTTGGCCTGCGCGAGCGGGCTCAGCAGGAACTCGGCGAGCTTCTGCGACAGCTCGGGCTCGCTGTTGTTGGCGATCACGCACTGGCCGACCATCAGCACCACCGCGCCTTCCTTGGGCGGCGCGTATTCCACCGGAATGCCCTTGACCTTGAGCGCGGCCACGGCCGTCGGCGTGAGCGGGAAGATCGCGGCCTCGCCGGTCTGCACCATCTCCGAGAGCTTGGCCGAGCTCGGGATGTACTCGAGCACGTTCGGGCCGATGGTGGTGGGCCAGGCCTTGAAGCCGGGCTCCACGTTCTTGTCGTTGCCGCCCTGGATGCGGTTGAACATCAGGAAGCCGTGCAGCCCGAAGGACGAGGACGACATCGACTGGAACACCACCTTGCCCTTGAACTTCGGATCGGCCAGGTCCATCCACGAGGTGGGCGCGGCCCAGCCCTTCTCCTTGAACATCTTGGCGTTGTAGGCCAGGCCGGTCATGCCCAGGCTCACGCCGCTGGCCATGTCGTCCTTGAAGCGCGCGGCCGGGTAGATCTCGGCCAGCGAGGGATTGGGCTTCTGCTTCTGGCACAGGCCCATGCCGATGGCGCGGACCATGATCCCGTCGTCGAGAAACATCACGTGCATCTGCGGCCGGTCCTTGTTGGCCTGCGCCTTGGCGAGGATGTCGGAGGAGGTGCCGGGCACCACCACCACCTTCGCGCCGTAGAGCTTCTCGAAGGCCGGGAAGACGTACTGCGTGTACGCCTTCTCCATCGTGCCGCCGTTCATGCCGATGTAGAGCGTCTTCGTCTGCGCGTGGGCCGCGCCGCCGAAGCCTGCGAGGGTGGCCGCCGCGGTGGCGGCGAAGGTGAGGAAAAAGGAAGTGCGGTCGCGTCGTGCCATGGTGGGACTCTCCGTTCAGTGTCGAGGGTGGATCTGCGGTTGCGGTGGGTTGCTCTTGTCGGGTTCAGTGCGAGGCCGATGCGGCGGCTTCGACGGGCCGCTCGGCCTTCGCGTCGGGAAAGAAGCGCTCGATCGCGAAGGCCTCGATCGGCGTGGTGCTGCGGCCGTCGCGCGCCAGCTCGGCCAGCACCTCGCCCGCGGCCGGGCCGATCTGGAAGCCCGCGCCCGCGAAGCCGAAGCCGTGGAACAGGCCGGGCGTGGTGCGGCTCGGTCCCAGCACCGGCTGGCGGTCGGGCAGGTAGCCCTCGGTGCCGCTCCAGGTGCGGATGAAATGCGCATGCGCGAGCCGCGGCAGCAGTTCGATCGCCTGTGCCGACAGCGTGGCGATGGCGTCGCGCTCGGAGCGCGCGCGCTCGGCATCGAGGCCGATGCCGGCGCCGCCGCCGAGCACCAGGTTGCCGCGCGCGACCTGGCGGCAGTAGATGCCGCCACCCTCGACGCCGAGGCTCCAGTCCATGAAGAAGGGCAGGGGCTCGGTCACCGCCATCGCGGGATGGCCCGACTGCAGCGGCACGGCCTCGCCGAAGTGGGTGGCGATCGGACCCGACCAGGCGCCCGCGCAGTTCAGCAGCACCGGTGCCCGCACCTCGAGCGTGCCCTCGGCATGGGTGGCGCGCAGCCGGAACTGCGTGCCGTCGTGCGCGACCTCGTCGACGCGATGGCGCTCGAACACCTGCGCGCCCGCCTGGCGCGCCGCGAGCGCGAAGGCCGGCGACACCAGCCGCGGATTGGCCTGCCCGTCCTCGGCGCACAGCGAGCCGCCGAGCGCGCGCGCGCCGAGCCAGGGGCAGTGCTCGCGCAGCCGCGTGCCCGTCACCAGCTCGAGCCCGAGGTCGAAGCCGGCATCGCGCACGCTCGCGCGGTAGCGCTCGAGCGCGGCCATGTCGTCCTCGCTGCGGCCGATCTTGAAATGGCCCGAGCGCTGGTACTCGCCCTCGGTGCCGATCAGTTCGCCGAGACGGCCCCAGATGCGGTGCGCGCGCTGCGCCAGCGGCAGCTGGCTCAAGGGCCGGCCCTGGCGCCGCACGCCGCCGTAGTTGACGCCGCTGGAGCGCGAGCCGCAGAGGTCGCGCTCGAGCAGCACCACGTCCAGGCCCATGCGCCGCAGCGCGAGCGCGGCCGACGAACCCACGATGCCGCCGCCGACGATCGCTACGTCAGTGCGCAGGGTGCGGGTGGTGCTCATGCCTTCGCTCCCTCGGCGGGGCCCTGTGTGACGAGCCGGATCGGTATCGGCTTGACCGGCGCCTGCCCGCGCAGCCGGCCGACCTGCGCGAGCGGCTGGCCGGTCGCGTGGGCGAGGATCTCGGCCGCGGCCACGCCGCACATGCGGCCCTGGCAGCGGCCCATGCCCACTCGCGACAGCGCCTTGAGGCGGTTGAGTTCGTCGGCGCCGTTGACCGCGACGGTCTGGCGCAGCGTGCCGGCCGTGACGTTCTCGCAGCGGCAGACGACGAGCTCGTCGGGTGCGTGGGCGGCCCAGTCCCGCGGCAGCGGAAACGCGCGTTCGAGCCCGCGGCGAAAGCCTGTCAGCTGGTCGAGCTTGCGTTCGAGCATCGCGGCGCGCGCGCCATCGATCGCCACGCCCTGGTCCGCGAGCAGCGCGAGCGCCGCGCGCTCGCCGGCCCACTCGGCCGCATCGGCGCCCATGATGCCGGCGCCATCGCCCGCGAGGTACACGCCCGCCACGCTCGAGCGGCCCGCCGCGTCGCGCACCGGCAAGTGGGCGCGATGGATCGGCGCGAATTCGAAGCGGCAGCCCAGCAGGTCGGCGAGCTGGGTTTCGGAGCGCAGCGCATAGCCGAAGCCGACGGCATCGCAGTCGATGCGGCGTTCCTCGCGTCCGTCGTGCCAGGCGACGCCGGTGACGCGGCTCGCGCCGTCGTCGCCAATCACGCGCAGCGGCCGCACGCCGCCATGCAGCGGCACGCCATGCGCGCGCAGCCAGGCGACGAAGTAGACGCCCTTCGCGAACACCGCGGGCTGCCGCAGCATCGCGGGCGTGGCCGCGAGCTGGTCCGCGAGGCGCGCGGTGTCGAGCACGGCCGCGACCTGCGCGCCGGCCTTCGCATACTGGTAGGCCACCAGATAGAGCAGCGGCCCCGTGCCCATGAACACCACGCGCTGCCCGATGGCACAGCCCTGGAACTTGAGCGCCACCTGCGCGCCGCCGAGCGTGTAGACGCCGGGCAGGGTCCAGCCCGGCAGCGGCAGCACGCGGTCGGTGGCACCGGTGGCCACGATCAGCGGGCCATGCGGCAGGCGCGCGGTGCTGCGCGTCGGGCCGTGCAGCACGTCGAGCACGCCGCCCTGCGCGTTCCACACCAGGCTGTCGGGCCGGTGGTCGATGCGATCGCGCAGGCCATCGAAGGCCGCGTGCACCGCGTTCGCGCGCGCGGCCTCGAAGCCATAGAGCGTGGCCGCCGCGCGTTCGACGAAGTTGGCGGGCGGGCGGCGGTAGATCTGTCCGCCGGCGCGCGTGGCCTCGTCGATCACGATCGGGCGCAGGCCATGCGCGACCAGTGCCTGCGCGGCGCGCACGCCGGCCGGTCCGGCGCCGACGATCACGGGAGGGTGCGCCGTCGTCGTCATGCCTCGCCCCGCCCGGTGACCAGCGCCATGCCCGGCGCGATGAAGGTGGAGCAGGCGCGCAGCCGCTCGCCCTCGGCGGTCGCGATCCAGCAGTCCTGGCAGGCGCCCATCATGCAGAAGCCCGCGCGCGGCGCGTCGCTGAACTCGTTGCAGCGCAGCTGGGCGGCCTGCGTGAGCACGGCGGTCAGCACCGTGTCGCCGGCCAGCGCCGAGGCGGGCGCGCCGTCGAGCGTGAAGGGCACGGTGGCGCGGCCGGTCTCGGCCACGCGGTGCAGCAATGCATGGGTCGCCATCTACTTGCGTCCCACCAGCACGCGGTCCAGGCCATAGAGCCGGTCGAGCACCACCATCGCGACGGCCGTCACGGCCACCATCAGCGCCGACACCGCGGCCATCAGCGGGTCGATCGACTCGGTGGCGTACATGTACATGCGCACCGGCAGCGTCACCGTGCTCGGCGAGGTGACGAAGATCGACATCGTCACTTCGTCGAAGCTGTTGATGAAGGCCAGCATCCAGCCGCCGGTGACGCCCGGCAGGATCATCGGCAGCGTGATGCGGCGGAACACCGTGGCCTGGCTCGCGCCCAGCGAGAGCGCGGCCTGCTCGGCGCTGCGATCGAAGCCCACCAGCGCCGCCACCACCAGCCGCAGCGTGTAGGGCGTGACGATCAGCGCATGCGCCATCACCAGCCAGCCGAAGCTGCCGGTGCCGCCCACCAGCGCGAACAGCCGCAGCAGCGCGACGCCGAGCACCAGGTGCGGAATGATCAGCGGCGACAGGAACAGGCCGTTGAGGAAGTCGCGGCCCGGGAAGTCGTAGCGCGTGATCGCCATGCCCGCCGGTACCGCGAGCAGCGTCGCGATGGTGGCCGCGCTCAGCGCGAGCCACAGGCTGTTCCAGAACGACTGCATGAAGTCGGGGTGCGCGAACACCGCCTCGAACCAGCGCAGCGAGAAGTGCGTGGTCGGGATGGTCAGCGTGTTCTCGGGCGTGAACGCGACGATGCAGACCACCAGCAGCGGCGCCAGCATGAAGGCGATGACGAGCGCGTTGAACGCGAGGGCGATGGGGCCGTTCCTGCTCATGCGATCACCCCAGCGCCTTCTTGTAGCGGCCTTCGACCAGCCGGTTGTAGCTGAGCATCACCACGAGGTTGGCCACCAGCAGCGTGAGCGCCACGGCCGCGCCCAGCGGCCAGTTGAGCTCGCTCAGGTACTCGTCGTAGACCACGGTCGCGACCATCTTGAGCCGGCGCCCGCCGAGCAGGCCGGGGATCGCGAACGAGCTCGCCGCGAGGCCGAACACGATCAGGCTGCCCGAGAGAATGCCGGGCATCACCTGCGGCAGCACGATGCGGCGCAGCGTGGTGAAGGGCGTGGCATTGAGCGAGAGGGCCGCGTTCTCCACGCCGGGATCGAGCTTCTGCAGCGAGGTCCAGACCGGGATCACCATGAAGGGCAGCATCACGTGCACCAGCGCGATCACCACGGCCGCGCTGGTGTAGAGGATCTTCACCGGGCCGATGCCCACCAGTTGCAGCAGCGCGTTGACCGCGCCCTCGGGGCCCAGCAGCATGCTCCAGCCGAAGGCGCGCACCACCACCGACACCAAAAGCGGCGCCAGCACCACGAGCAGCAGCACCGAGCGCCAGGGGTTGCGCATGCGGCTCAGCACATAGGCCTCGGGCGCGCCGATCAGCACGCAGATCAGCGTGACCAGCGCCGAGATCCAGAAGGTGCGCCAGAAGATGCCGTGGTAGTAGTCGTCGCCGAACACCTGCGCGTAGTGCGCGAGCGTGAACTCGCCGGTGCGCGGGCCGCTGGCCGGGTCGTAGACGTTGAAGGACAGCACGGCCGTGAGCAGCAGCGGCACCACGAGCAGCGCGATGAAGAGCACCAGCGCGGGGCCCGAGAGCCACCAGGGCGTGGCCTTGCGAGAGATGCCGCTCATGCCGCCACCGCTGCTTCGTCGCGCAACAGGCGCGTGCAGTGCGCGGGCCAGTCGATGCCGGCCGCGTCGCCCTCGTCCAGCGCGGCGCGGCCGTCGTTGGGGCTCAGCACCATCAGCTCACCGGCCGGCGTGGCGAGCCGGTAGAGCCACTGGCTGCCGAGGAAGAAGCGCTCCTGCACCGTGCCGTCGAGCCGGCCGCTGCCCGCGGGCACCAGCTGCAGCTTCTCGGGGCGCACGCTCATCAGCACGGCGGCGCCGCTGTCGTAGCCGCCTTCGCCGACTTCGACCGCGAGCGGCCCGACCGCCACGTTGCAGCTGCCGGTGCCGCAAGCCGTGACCCGGCCCGGCAGCAGGTTGGCCTTGCCCACGAAGGTCGAGATGAAGCGCGTGCTCGGATGCTCGTAGACGCGGTGCGGATGGTCGATCTGCGTCGCGCGGCCGCCTTCCATCACCACCACGCGGTCGCTGATCGACATCGCCTCGCTCTGGTCGTGCGTGACCATCACCGTGGTGGTGCCGACCTTGCGCTGGATCTGGCGCAGCTCGAACTGCATCTCCTCGCGCAGCTTGGCGTCGAGATTCGACAGCGGCTCGTCGAGCAGCAGCACCGGCGGCTCGATCACCAGCGCGCGCGCCAGCGCCACGCGCTGCCGCTGGCCGCCCGAGAGCTCGCGCGGGTAGCGCGCGGCATGGGCCTCGAGGTGCACCAGCGCCAGCGCCTGCTGCACGCGCTCGCGGCGTTCGGCCTTGGGCATCTTGCGCATCTCGAGGCCGAAGCTCACGTTGTCGGCCACCGTCATGTGCGGAAACAGCGCATAGCTCTGGAACACGATGCCCAGGCCGCGCGTGTTGGCCTTGGCATGCGTGATGTCCTGGCCCGCGAGCTCGATGCGGCCGCTGGTCACGGCCTCGAAGCCCGCGATCATCTGCAGCGTGGTGGTCTTGCCGCAGCCCGAGGGGCCGAGCAGCGAGACGAACTCGCCCTTCTCGACCGTGAGGTTCATGGCCGTCACCGCGCGGGTGCTGCCATAGGACTTGGACACGTCGCTGAGCCGCAGGAATGACATGGAACGCCTTTCGTCGGAGATCGGAATCCACGGCCGGCGCGCAGGCGCCGGGGCCATGAATGCGTGAGTGCTTTCGGTTCACTCTATTGCAACGATCGCGCCAGATCGCCACGGGTATTCCATTAATCAGAATATTTTTTCAATTTATTCCGTTCAATGGAATATGATGGCTCGAGCAAGATCGACGTATTCCAAGGAAACGGGACATGGAAACCACAACCGCGGCCAGCGGCGGCGTGCCGCGCATCTTTTCGGTGATCCGGGCGCTCGGCGTGGTGCAGGCCGAGGGCGGCCGCGTCACCCAGATCGCGCGCGCCGTCGGCCTCACGCAGGCCACCACGCACCGCCTGCTGCAGTCGCTGATGGCCGAGGGCGTGGTCGAGCAGGACGAGCGCAGCAAGCTGTACCGGCTGAGCATCGAGTTCTTCGCGCTCGCGGCCAACGCCGGCAACCCCGGCGACCTGCGCACGCTGTGCCGGCCCGCGCTGCTTCGCCTGTGCGCGAGCCTGGGCGACAGCATCTTCCTGCTGGTGCGCAGCGGCTTCGACGCCGTGTGCCTCGACCGCAGCGAGGGCCCGTTCCCGATCCGCTCGTTCACCGGCGACATCGGCGGGCGCATCGCGCTCGGCGTGGGGCAGGGCGCGCTCGCGATCCTGGCCTTCCTGCCCGAGGGCGAGCGCGAGGAGGTGATCCGCTTCAACCTCTCGCGCGTGCGCGAGTACGGCGTCTACGACGAGGTCTACCTGCGCACCGAGATCGAGCGCGTGCGCCAGAGCGGCTTCGCGGGCCGCAACACCGGCCTGCTCGAGGGCATGGCCGGCGTGGCCGTGCCCATCCTCGACCGCGAGGGCCGCGCCGTGGCCGCGCTGAGCGTGGGCACCATCGCCGACCGCCTCAACGCCGACCGGCTGCCGACCGTGGTCGACCTGCTGCAGCGCGAAGCGCTGGCGATCGGGCCGAGGATCAACCCCTTCGATGCCTCGCTGCGCCGGCCCGCGCAAAGCCTGGCGGGGTCGCCGGCGGGGCAGAGGATCACTGCTTGAGCTTGCGGTCCTCGTTCTTCGCTTCCTGCATCGCCTCGGGCTCCAGTTCCTCGGCATAGCGGTTGAGCCGGATGAAGAGGCCCCAGCCGGCCATCATCAGGCCGACCGCGCCCAGCATGGCGGCCGCGTGCAGCATCAGCTCCGGCGCCTCGCGCGCCTTGAAGGTGGCGACCAGTCCTTCGACCGCGACGGCCACCACGATCACCACCATGAAGCGCGACAGGAAGCGGCGCACCCGCGTCGGCGCGCCGATGTGGGCGTCGCGCACCACCTCTTCCTCCACCACCGTCTGCGAGATCTGCAGCGCCACCACGGCGGCCGCGAGCAGGCCCACCGCCTCGATGATCGCTTCGGCGGCCGGCAGGTCGAGGTCGTGCACGACCGCGCCCCAGCCGGCGCGTGCTGCGATCACGATCAGAACCAGCGACGCGATGGCGAAGGCGAGCGCCATCAGCGCATGGACCGCGGCATAGAGGGTGTGGATCAGCTTCATGGCAGGGGCGGCGAAGTGAGGGTGCCGCATCGTCGGCGCCGGGCGCGGATCGGTGCGTAGGCGCGCGAGCCGTTTCGAGGAACGCGCGTGGCGGGTGATGCGCAGGCGAGCTCCGGCGGCCGAGTTCCTTCGCCAAACGCATCAGGTCCTTCCATATTTTCACTAGCCAACCCCGCCCACTTCGCAGATATTGGCGCGGTTCCCCCGACCCCGGTCGCCTTCCTTCTTCTTTCTTCCCGACTCCCCCGCGGAGCGCGCCCATGTCCGAAGTCCACACCTCCGTCTCCCTGCCCTCCGAAGTCGAACAACTGCTCCAGCGCCTGGGCGTGCCGCGCGAGTCCCACGTCGGCGGCGCGCTGACGGTGCGCTCGCCGCTCACGGGCGAGGTGATCGCGCAGGTCGCGCAGACCACGCCGGCCGCGGCCACCGACACCATCGCGCGCGCGCATGCCGCCTTCAAGGCCTGGCGCGCGGTGCCGGCGCCGCGGCGCGGCGAGCTGGTGCGGCTGCTCGGCGAGGAACTGCGCGCGGCCAAGCGCGACCTCGGCCGGCTGGTCACGCTCGAGGCCGGCAAGGTGCCGTCCGAGGGCGCGGGCGAGGTGCAGGAAATGATCGACATCTGCGACTTCGCGGTCGGCCTGTCGCGCCAGCTCTACGGCCTCACGCTGGCCACCGAGCGCGCCGAACACCGGATGATGGAAACCTGGCATCCGCTGGGCGTGTGCGGCGTGATCTCGGCCTTCAACTTCCCGGTCGCGGTGTGGTCGTGGAACGCGGCGCTGGCGCTGGTGTGCGGCGACCCGGTGGTGTGGAAGCCGTCCGAGAAGACGCCGCTGACCGCGCTCGCGGTGCATGCGATCGCGGCGCGCGCCATCGAGCGCTTCGGCGCCGACGCGCCCGAGGGCCTGCTCGGCCTGCTGCTGGGCCAGCGTGACATCGGCGAGCTGCTGGTCGACGACCACCGCGTGGCGGTGCTGTCGGCCACCGGCTCCACCGCCATGGGCCGCCAGGTCGGTCCCAAGCTCGCGGCCCGCTTCGCGCGCGCCATCCTCGAGCTCGGCGGCAACAACGCGGCCATCGTCACGCCTTCGGCCGACCTCGATCTCACGCTGCGCGCGATCGCCTTCGCGGCCATGGGCACGGCGGGCCAGCGCTGCACCACGCTGCGCCGGCTGTTCGTGCACGAGAGCGTGTACGACAAGCTGGTGCCGCGCCTGATCAAGGTGTATGGCGGCGTGAAGGTCGGCGATCCGCGCGAGGCCGGCACGCTGGTCGGTCCGCTGATCGACCGCGCGGCCTTCGAGGGCATGCAGAAGGCGCTCGACGAGAGCCGCGATGCCGGCGCGATCGTGCATGGCGGCGGCCGCGTCGAGGGCATCGGCGGCGCTGAGGCCTACTACGCGCGCCCGGCGCTGGTCGAGCTCAAGGCGCATGCCGGCGCGGTGCTGCGCGAGACCTTCGCGCCGATCCTCTACGTGGTGCGCTATGCCTCGCTCGACGAGGCGATCGAGCAGCACAACGCGGTGGGCGCGGGCCTGTCGTCGTCGATCTTCACGCTCGACATGCGCGAGGCCGAGCGCTTCCTCTCTTGCGCCGGTTCCGACTGCGGCATCGCCAACGTCAACATTGGCCCGAGCGGCGCCGAGATCGGCGGTGCCTTCGGCGGCGAGAAGGAAACCGGTGGCGGCCGCGAGGCCGGCTCCGACAGCTGGAAGGCCTACATGCGCCGCGCGACCAACACCATCAACTACTCGACGGCACTGCCCCTGGCGCAAGGCGTGACCTTCGACATCGGCGACTGATTTTCCTGACGGCATACCGGCCGCGGCGGCGCATGAGCGTCACCGCGGGGCGGATGCCTGCGCGCTTGCCTGACCATTCACCACAACGACGAGGAGACGACAACATGAATTTCATTCCACACCCGCTCAAGGCCGCGGCCGCCACGCTGCTGCTGGCCCTGGCCGCCACGGCCGGTGCACAGCAACCGGCGCCCGCGGGCACGCTCGAGAAGATCGCCACCAGCGGCAAGGCGGTGCTCGGCGTGCGCGAGGCCTCGCCGCCCATGGCCTACATGCTGGGCGCGGGCGAGAAGTACGTGGGCTACCACGTGGAGCTGTGCGAGCGCGTGCTCAAGGACATCGTGCCGGCCGCGAAGCTCGAGTACATGGCGGTCACCGCGCAGAACACCATCCCGCTGGTGCAGAACGGCACGCTCGACATCGGCTGCGGCCCCACCACCAACAACCTCGCGCGCCAGCAGCAGGTGGCCTTCGCGCTCACCACCTACGTGAGCGAGGTGCGCATGGCCACGCGCGTCGACTCGGGCATCACCACGCTCGACCAGCTCGCGGGCCGCACCGTGTCGGCCTCCACCGGCACGACGGCGGTGCAGCTGCTGCGCAAGCGCGAGCGCACCAACAACGTGAGCATCAACACCATGCTCGGCAAGGACCACCTCGAGAGCTTCCTGCTGATGGAGTCGGGCCGCGCCGATGCCTTCGTGCTCGACGACAACCTGCTGGCCGGGATCATCGCGAACTCGAAGAACCCGACGGCCTACCGCATCGTCGGCGAGCCGCTGGGCTCGGAGCCGATCGCGCTGCTGTTCCGCAAGGACGACCCGGCCTTCAAGGCGGCGGTCGACGGCGCGCTGCGCCGCCTCATGAAGAGCGGCGAGCTCGAGCGCATCTACACCAAATGGTTCGTGGCGCCGATCCCGCCGAAGAACACCAGCCTGAACCTGCCGATGAGCGCGGTGCTCAAGCAGCTGGTGCTCGAGCCCAACGACAAGCCGCTGGAGAGCTACGCCAAGTGAGTCCCGCTACCGCCGCTTCTTCGTCCTCCTCCTCGGACTTCGTGCCGGCGCAGCGCGTGCGCGCGCTCGGCGTGTCGGAGATCCTGCGCATCACCGACCATGCTAATGCGCTCAAGCGCGCGGGCCGCCCGGTGATCGTGCTGGGCGCGGGCGAGCCCGACTTCGACACGCCCGACAACGTGCGTGCGGCCGCGGTGCGCGCCATCGGGCGCGGCGACACGCGCTACACGGTGCTCGACGGCAGCCCGGCGATGAAGGCGGCGGTGCAGCTCAAGTTCAGGCGCGACAACGCGCTGGACTTCGGCCTCGACGAGATCAGCGTGAGCGCGGGCGCCAAGCAGGTGATCTTCAACGCGCTGATGGCCAGCCTGGATCCGGGCGACGAGGTGATCCTGCCCGCGCCCTACTGGACCTCGTACGCCGACATCGTGCGCATCTGCGGCGGCGTGCCGGTCGGCGTGCCCTGCGGCGACGCGCAGGGCTTCCGGCTCGAGGCCGCGCAGCTCGAGGCGGCGATCACGCCGCGCACGCGCTGGCTGTTCCTCAACTCGCCTTCGAACCCGAGCGGCGCGGCCTACGGCGCCGACCAGCTGAAGCCGCTGTGCGAGGTGCTGCTGCGGCATCCGCGCGTGTGGGTGCTGGCCGACGACATCTACGAGCACATCCTCTACGACGGCCTGGCCTTCGCCACGCCGGCGGCGGTGGAGCCGCGGCTGCGCGAGCGCACGCTGACGATCAACGGCGTGTCGAAGGCCTATGCGATGACCGGCTGGCGCGTGGGCTACGGCGCCGGGCCGCGCGCGCTGATCGCGGCGATGGCCGTGGTGCAGAGCCAGACCACCTCGTGCCCGTCGTCGGTGAGCCAGGCCGCGGCGATCGAGGCGCTGACCGGGCCGCAGCAGATCGTGGCCGAGCGGCGCGACGACTTCCAGCGCCGGCGCGACTTCGTGGTGGCCGCGCTGAACCGCGTCGACGGCCTGCATTGCCCGCGGCCCGAGGGCGCGTTCTATACCTTCGCGCGCTGCGAGGGCCTGCTGGGCCGGCGCACGCGCCGCGGCGCGCTGCTGGCCAGCGACGCGGACTTCTGCCGCTACCTGCTCGAGGACTTCGAGGTGGCGGTGGTGCCGGGCAGCGTGTTCGGGCTCGCGCCTTATTTCCGCATCTCGTACGCGACCTCGATGGCGCAGCTCGAGGAGGCCTGCGCGCGCATCGCGGCGGCCTGCGCGGCGCTCGAATGATTCCGTCCTTCTTTCTTCTCCCTCGCATCGGAGCCCTCTCGTGACCCCCACCTCCCGCACCGGCGGCCAGCTCCTGGTCGACCAGCTCGTCCTGCACGGCGTCGAGCAGTTGTTCTGCGTTCCCGGCGAAAGCTTCCTCGCGGTGCTCGACGCGCTGCACGACGCGGCCATCGCCGTCACCGTCTGTCGCCAGGAAGGCGGCGCCACCATGATGGCCGAGGCCCAGGGCAAGCTCACCGGCCGGCCCGGCGTGTGCTTCGTCACGCGCGGCCCGGGCGCGACCAATGCCTCGGCCGGCGTGCACATCGCGCACCAGGACTCGACGCCGCTGCTGTTGTTCGTGGGCCAGGTGGCGCGCGAGGCGCTGGGGCGCGAGGCCTTCCAGGAGCTCGACTACGGCGCGGTGTTCGGCACCATGGCCAAGTGGGTGGTGCAGATCGACGACCCCGCGCGCGTGCCCGAACTGGTGTCGCGCGCCTTCCACGTGGCGACCTCGGGCCGGCCCGGCCCGGTGGTGATCGCGCTGCCCGAGGACATGCTGACCGAGGCCGCCGCGGTGGCCGATGCGCTGCCCTACGCCGTGACCGAAACCCATCCGGGCGCGGCGCAACTCGCCGAGTTGCAGCAGCGCCTCGCGCAGGCCGAGCGGCCCGTGGTGGTGCTCGGCGGCAGCCGCTGGTCGGCCGAGGCCACGCAGCAGTTCGCGCAGTTCGCCGAGGCCCACTCGCTGCCCGTGTACTGCTCGTTCCGGCGCCAGATGCTGCTGTCGGCCGAGCATCCCTGCTACGCGGGCGACCTGGGGCTGGGCGCCAATCCGCGCATGCTGCAGCGCATCCGCGAGGCCGACCTGGTGCTGCTGGTCGGCGGCCGGCTGTCGGAGGTGCCGTCGCAGGGCTACGAGCTGCTGGCCATTCCGCAGCCCGCGCAGGCGCTGGTGCACGTGCATGCCGATGCCGACGAACTCGGCAAGCTCTATCGGCCCGCGCTGGGCATCCATGCCACGCCGCGTGCCTTCGCCGAGGCGGTGGCCGGGCTGAAGCCGGCGCAGGCGCCGGCCTGGAAGTCGCGCACTGCCGAAGCGCGCGAGGAGTTCCTGCGCTGGAGCGATCCGGCGCCGATCCGCGTGCCGGGTCCGCTGCAGATGGGCGAGGTGATGCAGCACCTGCGCGAGGTGCTGCCGCACGACACCATCTTCTGCAACGGCGCGGGCAACTTCGCGACCTGGGTGCACCGCTTCTGGCCGTTCCGCGCCTTCGCGAGCCAGCTCGCGCCCACCAGCGGCTCGATGGGCTACGGACTGCCGGCCGGGGTCGGCGCGAAGCGGCTGTGGCCGCAGCGCGAGGTGGTGGTGTTCGCGGGCGACGGCGACTTCCTGATGCACGGCCAGGAGTTCGCGACCGCGGTGCAGTACGGGTTGCCGATCCTCGTGGTGCTGCTCGACAACGCCATGTACGGCACCATCCGCATGCACCAGGAGCGCCACTACCCGGGCCGCATCAGCGCCACGCAGCTGAAGAACCCGGACTTCCGCGGCTATGCCGAGGTGTTCGGCGGCCACGGCGAGCGCGTCACGAGCACCGCCGAGTTCGGCCCCGCGCTGGCGCGCGCGCGGGCCAGCGGCAAGCCCGCGATCCTGCACTGCGTGCTCGATCCGGAGGCGATCACGCCGTCGACCACGCTGCAGGCGATCCGCGATACCGCGCTCGCGAAGAGCGCCTAGCGCAGGCCGCCGATGTACTTGGGCGGCGGCTGCCGCCCGCTGCCGTCGGGCAGCCGCGCCGCGGCCTCGAGCCGCGCGGCGCGTGCCAGCGGTTCCATCGCCTGCTCCAGCCGCAGCGCGATGGCGGCGAGCTCGTCGTCGTGGGTCTCGGCCGCATGCGCGCGCGCGAAGCGCACCATCTCGGTGGCGTACTCGGCATTGACGGCCATCCACTCGGTGTCGGTCACGCGGCCGTGCTTGCGGCGCAGGGCCACGTGCAGGCGCGCCGCGAGCGCGATGCGCTCGCTCTCGGACAGGACGTGGCCATCCATCGCGGTTCAGCCTCCGATGTGTTCGCGGTGCTGGGCCAGGTCGAGCCCCTGCACCTCGCTGTCGGGATCGACGCGCAGCCCCACCAGCACGCGCACCAGGAACAGCACGATCGCGGTGCCGGCCGCGCTGTAGACCGCCACGCCGCCGACCGCGATCGCCTGCGTCAGCACGTTGCCGCTGGCGCCCGAGATGGCCTTGTCGGCGAACACGCCCGTGAGCAGCGCGCCCACGATGCCGCCGATGCCGTGCACGCCGAACACGTCGAGCGAATCGTCCGCGCCCAGCAGGCGCTTGAGGCCGGTGGCGCCCCAGTAGCAGGCCAGGCCGGCGATGGCGCCGATGGCCAGCGCCGAGGGCGGCGTGACGAAGCCCGCGGCCGGCGTGATCGCCACCAGCCCCGCGACCAGGCCCGAGCACAGGCCCAGCAGCGAGGGGCTGCGGCGCACCGTCCACTCGGCGATCATCCAGCTCGCGGCGCCCGCGGCGGCCGCCACGTGCGTGACCAGCATCGCGAGGCCCGCGCGTCCGTCGGCCGCCACTGCCGAGCCCGCATTGAAGCCGAACCAGCCCACCCACAGCAGGCTGGCGCCGGCCATGGTGAAGGCCAGGTTGTAGGGCTCGAAGGGCTCGCGGCCATAGCCGCGGCGCGGGCCCAGCGCGTAGGCGCAGACCAGCCCCGCCACGCCCGCATTGACGTGCACCACCGAGCCGCCCGCGAAGTCGAGCGCGCCCATCTGCGCGAGCCAGCCGCCGGGCTCCCAGACCCAGTGCGCGATCGGCGCATAGACCAGCACGCTCCACAGCAGCGCGAACCACAGCACGGCCGAGAAGCGCATGCGCTCGACGAAGGCGCCGAGCACCAGCGCGGTGGTGATGATCGCGAAGCTCAGCTGGAACATCGCGTAGACCGTCTCGGGCACGTTGGGCGCCACGTGGCTCACGGCCAGCGTGCCGGCGTCCTTCAGGTAATCGAAACCCGCGAACCAGAAGCGCCCGGTGCCGCCGAGCCAGGGCCAGCCGGGCGTGAAGGCCAGCGAGTAGCCGAGCGCGAACCAGGTCAGCGACACCACCGCGGCGATGGCGACCACGCAGGCCATGGTGGCGAGCACGTTCTTGCGCCGCACCATGCCGGCATAGAAGAGGGCGATGCCCGGCAGCGTCATCAGCAGCACCAGCACCGTGGAGGTCATCATCCACGCGGTGTCCGCGGCGCTGATGGAGGCTTGCGGTACCAGGGCCATGGCGGCGGTCTCTTATTGGAGTGGTGGTCCGGACTCTGTGCACAAGTCGTGCCACCATCGTTAACCGCATGAAACACTTTGGTTTGCTACGCCGTGCGCGAAAGTAAGGCAAAGCGGGTAATTCCCAATGCACTGCGGCGGTGCACCCCCTAAAGTCCAGCCACTCGCGAACGGGCCCTGCTCGTGCTGCCGAGGGCCGAGGAGACAAATTCCCGATCGACAAGAACAATCATCCAAAAGGCTACATTCGAGAGCCTGGTTCACAGATTGAAAAGCGCCGCTGGTCGGCGCTTTTTTTTGCCTGTCGCTTTCGCATCGGCGCCCCGATTCCTTGCCTTGAAAAGCGGGTAGAGAGTCGGCTGTGTCGACGTCTGTAGCTACTCTTTCGATAGCGATCCCGATGCGACAATCGCGGCCATGGAAATGTGGCTGATGACCGCGGCCTCGCTGCTCGCGGGGTTCGTGGATGCGATCGTGGGTGGGGGTGGATTGATCCTGGTGCCGGCGCTGTTCGCCGCCTTCCCCGGCGCGCCGCCGGCCACGTTGCTGGGCACCAACAAGAGCGCGTCGATCTGGGGCACGGCCGCTTCGGCGGCGCAGTTCAGCCAGCGTGTGCAGATGCGCTGGGGCGCGCTGTGGCCGGCCGCGCTGGCCGGTTTCTGCGGCGCGCTGGCCGGCGCCTGGGGCGTCACCCAGTTCCCGGGCGATTTCCTGCGCCGCGCGCTGCCGGCGATCCTGCTGGCGGTGCTGCTCTATACCCTGGCGCGCAAGGACATGGGCCGCCACCACGCGCCGCGCTTCACCGGCCGCGCCGAGACGCTCGCGGCCTGCAGCATCGGCCTGGGCATCGGCGTCTACGACGGCTTCTTCGGTCCCGGCACGGGCAGCTTCCTGGTGTTCCTGTTCGTGCGCTGGATGGGCTACGACTTCCTCAACGCATCGGCCTCGGCCAAGGTCATCAACGTGCTCACCAACGGCGCGGCGCTGCTGCTGCTCGCGCTCAAGGGCCACGTCTGGTGGCACTACGGGCTGGCGATGGCGGTCGCCAACGTGGCCGGCAGCCTGATCGGCACGCGCGTGGCGCTCAGGCACGGCGCGGGCTTCGTGCGGATCGTGTTCATGGTCGTGGTCAGCGCGCTGATCCTCAAGACCGCGTACGACGCCTTCCTCAAATGAAAAAGGCCCCGGGGCGAACACCGGGGCCTCTTGCTCAGTCGAGCAGCGCGGTGGCGCTCAATCCTCGACGAAGGCTTCCTCGCGCTTGGACTTCACGGCCGGCAGCAGCACGATGCCCAGCAGCAGCGCCGCGGCCACCAGCAGGCCCGCCGACAGCGGCCGCGTGACGAACACGCTCCAGGCGCCGCGCGACAGCAGCAGCGCGCGCCGCAGGTTCTCTTCCATCATCGGCCCGAGGATGAAGCCCAGCAGCAGCGGGGCCGGTTCGGTGCGCAGCTTGAGGAACAGGTAGCCGACGAAGCCGAAGATCGCGACCATCCAGACGTCGAAGGTGTTGTTGTTGGTCGAGTACACGCCGATGGCGCAGAACAGCACGATCGCCGGGAACAGGAACTTGTAGGGCACCGTCAGCAGCTTGATCCACATGCCGATCAGCGGCAGGTTCAGGATGATCAGCATCGCGTTGCCGATCCACATCGAGGCGATCAGGCCCCAGAACAGCTCAGGGTTGCTGGTCATCACCTGCGGACCGGGCTGGATGTTGTGGATCGTCATCGCGCCCACCATCAGCGCCATCACGGCGTTGGGCGGAATGCCCAGCGTCAGCAGCGGAATGAAGGAGGTCTGCGCGCCGGCGTTGTTGGCCGACTCGGGCGAGGCCACGCCGCGGATGTTGCCCTTGCCGAAGGGCACTTCGCCCGGGCGCATCTTGATCTTCTTCTCGAGCGCATAGGCCGCGAAGGCCGCCAGCAGCGCGCCGCCGCCCGGCAGGATGCCCAGGGCCGAGCCGAGGGCCGTGCCGCGCAGCACCGCGGGCGTCATGCGCTTGAAGTCGTCCTTGGTGGGCCACAGGCCCTTGACCTTGTGCGTGAAGACCTCGCGCTCGTCGTCGGGCTGCGAGAGGTTGCCGATGATTTCGCCGTAGCCGAACACGCCCATGGCGATCACCACGAAGCCGATGCCGTCGGTCAGCTCGGGAATGTCGAAGCTGAAGCGCGCCACGCCCGAGTTCACGTCGGTGCCGACGATGCCCAGCAGCAGGCCCAGCACGATCATCGCCACCGCCTTGAGCAGCGAGCCCGAGGCCAGCACCACGGCGCCGATCAGGCCCAGCACCATCAGCGAGAAATACTCGGCCGGGCCGAACTTGAAGGCCAGCTCGGTCAGCGGCGGCGCGAAGGCGGCCAGGATCAGCGTACCGACACAGCCCGCGAAGAACGAGCCCAGGCCCGCGGCCGCGAGCGCCGGGCCCGCGCGGCCCTGCCTTGCCATCTGGTAGCCGTCGATGCAGGTCACGACCGAGGACGACTCCCCGGGCAGGTTGACCAGGATGGCGGTGGTGGAGCCGCCGTACTGCGCGCCGTAGTAGATGCCGGCCAGCATGATCAGGGCCGAGACAGGGGGCAGCGCGTAGGTCGCGGGCAGCAGCATCGCGATGGTGGCGACCGGGCCGATGCCCGGCAGCACGCCGATCAGCGTGCCCAGGATGCAGCCGACCAGGCAGTACAGCAGGTTGGTGAAGGTGAAGGCGACGCCGAAGCCGGTCGCGAGGTTGTGGAACAGTTCCATGGCGGTGTGCTCCTCAACCGGCGATGAAGGTGGGCCAGACCTGGATCTGGAGCTTGAGCGCCCAGATGAAGGCCACGTAGCTGCCCGCCGCGAGGATGGTGGCGAGCACCAGCACGTCGCGCAGGTTGAAGTGTTCGCCCGCCATGCTCGAGATGATGGTGAGCGCGTAGATCGCGATGATCATTCCCATGGCCGGCAGGCCGATGCTCGGCAGGCCGCCCAGCAGCACGCCGAACGCGAGGTTGGCGCCCAGCACGTAGGCCAGCGGCTTCCAGGCCCATTTGCCGATCGGGTCGCCGTCGGTGGTCTCGACCACCATGGCCTGGAACATGATCCCCAGCCCGAGCAGCGCGAGCAGGATGCCCAGCATGAGCGGGAAGTAACCGGGACCCATGCGGGCCCCGTCGCCGATGTTGTATGCGGTGGCGCCGATGGCGAAGGCGCCGCCCACGGCCGTGAACATGACTCCTGAAAAGAAGTCGGCCTGGCTCTTGATTTTCATGTCTCTCGACCCTCTGTTTTGGAGGGATGAGGGTCGTTTCCGGCGGCTGACCGCTGGCTGACCTGACCGGTAGGGACTAATGCGTAGCGCTTACTACGGGTAAGCCCGCGCGGCCCCGATGCCCGGGTGGCGCAGAAACGAAAAAAGCTCCCGAAGGAGCTTTTTCAGTGAAAGGCGGCAGGGCCGCCATTCGATGGGGTGCGAGGGCTTAGTAGCCGCCGCGGCCGTAGCCGTCGTCGCTGCCACCGCCGCCGCCGTAGCCGCCACCGCTGCGGCCACCGCCGCCGCCGCCGTAGCCGCCGCCACCGCCGCTGCGACCACCGCCGCCGCCGCCGTAACCGCCGCCGCCGCCACCACCGCCGTAACCGCCGCCACCACCACCGTAGCCGCCGCCACCGCTACGGGGCGGGCGGGCTTCCATCGGGCGGGCTTCGTTCACGGTCAGGGCACGGCCCTGGACCGGCTGGCCGTTCAGGCCGGCGATCGCGGCTTGCGCCTCGGCGTCGGTACCCATTTCCACGAAGCCGAAGCCCTTGGAGCGGCCGGTGTCACGTTCCATCATGACCTTGGCGCTGACGATGGCACCGTAGGCGCCGAAAGCTTGCTCCAGGTCGTTGTCACGGATCGAGTAGGCGAGATTGCCCACGTAAAGTTTCTTGCCCATGAAAGGGACTCCTCAACTCAAAAAAACCAAATAACAGAAAAAGCGATGGAGTCCCAGAATCACAACAAACAAAGGCGCTGTGCGCGAAACTGACCGATCACCGGATAACGTGCACGGGAGCCGATGGCTCACTGACACGTAGCGGCGATTATCCCGGTTTGGCCGGGAAATCAAGCTTTTAATTGCACATTCATCGGGAAACCTCTGATCCCGACGGGCGGTTTCGCAACGGTTTGAGCAGGCCGGAGAGCCCGTTGTGGTCTATTTCATGCATCAAGGCAAGCAGCCGGCCGATCTCTCCCGGGGGAAAACCCTCGCGCGCGAACCAGGTCAGGTAGTTGCCCGGCAGGTCGGCGATCAGCGTTCCCTTGTATTTGCCGAAGGGCATCGCCAGCTTGACCAGGCGCTCGAGGTCCTCGGGTTTCATCAGCGGCCTCCCGCACGCTTGACCGTGTGGCCCAGCTTCGTGAGCGTGGCGATCACCTGTTCGCGGTGGTCGCCCTGGATCTCGATCGTGCCGTCCTTCACCGTACCGCCGCTGCCGCAGGCCGCCTTGAGCTGCTTGCCGAGCGAAAGCAGGGCGGCCGCGTCGAGCGCCACGCCCTTCACCACGGTCACGCCCTTGCCTTTTCTGCCCGCGGTCTCGTGCGACACACGCACAATGCCATCGGCGGCGCGCAGCCGCGCCTGCTCGGCGAGGTCCTTGCAGCGGCATTGCGTCAGCGGTTCGCCGCAATCGGGGCACATGCGGCCGCCGGCCTCGGTCGAATACACCAGCCGGGTGGCCGCCGGGTTGTCCTTGTGGGTTGCCATGTTCTTGCGTTCTCTTCGTTCCCGATCTCTTTTCCACCAGCCCAGACGAGCCTTTCCGATGCACCTGCCGCCCGCCTTCTTCCGTGGGGAGACCGCCGCTTGACCGCTGCGCCCACCCCGTCCTTCGCATCGCTGGGGCTGGCCCCGGCGCTCGTGCGCGCCGCCGCCGAACGCGGCTACGCCGAGCCGACCGCGATCCAGGCCGCGGCCATTCCCGCGATTCTGCAGGGACGCGACTTGCGCGGCTCGGCCCAGACCGGCTCGGGCAAGACCGCCGCATTTTCGCTGCCGCTGCTGCACCGGCTGGCCGCCGACTCGGCCGGGGGTGAGCGCCGGCTTCGCGCGCTGGTGCTGGTGCCCACGCGCGAGCTCGCGGCCCAGGTTGGCGAGACTCTGCGCGACCTGGCGCGCGCACTGCCCGACCGGTTGCGCATCGCGGTGGTGTTCGGCGGCGTGTCGATCAATCCGCAGCTCATGGGCCTGCGCGGCGGCGCCGACCTGATCGTCGCCACCCCGGGCCGGCTGCTCGACCTGGTCGAGCACAACGCGCTGCGGCTCGACGGCATCGCCACGCTGGTGCTCGACGAGGCCGACCGCCTGTTCGACCTGGGCTTCGCCGAGGAGCTGGGCCGCATCCTCGCGCAGCTGCCGGCGAAGCGGCAGAACCTGCTGTTCTCGGCCACCTTCCCGCAGGCCATCCAGGCGCTGGCCGACCGCATGCTGCGCGACCCGGAAACGATCGACGTGCAGGGCGAGCCCGGCACCGCGCCCGACATCGTGCAGCGCGCGATCGAGGTCGACAGCACCCGCCGCACCCAGCTGCTGCGCCACCTGCTCGAGCAGCACGGCGAGGCCTGGGGCCGCGTGCTGGTCTTCGTCGCCACCCAGCATGCCGCCCAGACCGTGGCCGAGAAGCTCTACCGCCACGGCATCTATGCCGTGCCCTTCCACGGCGACATCTCGCAGGGCGCGCGCACCGACATCCTCGACCAGTTCAAGCAGAGCCGCTGGGACGTGGTGGTGGCCACCGACCTGGCCGCGCGCGGCCTCGACATCGCGCGGCTGCCGGTGGTCGTCAACTACGACCTGCCGCGCTCGCCCACCGACTACGTGCACCGCATCGGCCGCACCGGCCGCGCGGGCGAGAGCGGCCTGGCGATCAGCTTCGTGACGCCGGCCTCCGAGGCGCATTTCCGCCTGATCGAGAAGCGCCAGGACCGGCGCGTGCCGCGCGAGCGCATCGAGGGCTTCGAGCCCACCGAGGTCGCGCCGCCGCTGGTCGATGCGAGCGGCACGGGCGGTATCAAGGGTACGCGGCCGAGCAAGAAGGACAAGCTGCGCGCGGCGCAGGCCGCGGAAGCGGCGAAGGCTTCGCCGTCATCCGGGAAGGATCACTGAAGCCTGGCACGCAGCGCGGCCACGAGGCGAGGTGGCTGTCCAGCTCTAGAAACTGTCCTCCGGCGATGTCGCCGTGAGGGAGAGAGCCCGCCAATTCCAGTCGCCGGGCTGGCGTGCGTCCAGGCGCCAGTCGGCCGCCAGGCGCTCGCCGCGCGCCAGTTCGTCGGCCGACATCCGGGCCTGGATGGTGTTTCGCCGCGGGGCCGCCCGGGGCTCGCCCGCGCGGTCGGACAGCGTGTAGAGCGCCCAGGCTTTCGCCAGGCCGCCCGGCGCCGCCTCCAGCACGCTGCCCAGCAGAAGCAGGCCTTGCGGCTGGCCGCGGCTCGCTCCTTCGCGCAGCCAGTCCAGTGCCGCCTTGGGATCGCGCGGCGCATCGCGTCCGAACAGGTACATCTGGCCCAGGATCGTCTGCGACACCGGGTCGCCGCCGCGCGCGGAGGCGGTGCGCCACTGCAGCGCGCGTTCCGCGCTCTTTTCCACGCCGGCGCCCTGGGTGTAGATCTCGGCCAGACGGCGCTGCGCATAAGGGTCCCCCAGGTCCGCGGCGCGTCGGTACAAGGCATGCGCCTCGACCGGATCCGCCGGGACATCCTGGCCCGCCGACAGCATGTCGCCCAGGTTGTCGAGCGCGGTGACGTCGTCGAGATCGGCCGCCTTCCGGAACCAGCGCATGGCTTGCGCCGCATCCCTGGGCACTCCGTAGCCCTTGTCGTGATAGATGCCCAGCCACGCCATGGCGGGCGCGTCGCCGCGAGCCGCCGCCTGGCGCAGCCATTCCATGCCTTCCTTCGGATCGGCCGGGATGCCATCCCGCGCGCGCACGACGAAGGCGGCGATCGTTCGCTGGGCCTGCAGCAGGCCCTGGGCGGCACCCTTGCGCCACCACGACAGGCCGAGGGCACGATCGATCTTCACCGACACGCCATGGCAAGGCTGGCCACCGGCATACAGCATGCCGAGCAGGAACTGCGCACGCGGCTCACCGGCCTCCGCCGCCCGCTGCAGCCAGTCGTGCACGTTCTCGTTGCGATCGACGGTTCTCTGGGGACCGCTTCCCTCGGCCAATCCCATGTGCTCGCAGTAGGCGACCGCGAGCCGCGTCAGGTTCTCCGTGCCGAGCGTGTCGAAGCGGCCTTCGAGCGCGGCCTGCCGAAGCGGCTCCAGCCCGGCCTTGTCCGCGGGGCGTAGCGCATAGCCTTCGAACATGAGGCTGACCTTGCCCTTGGCGCGCAGCAGGATCAGTGCGTCGCTGGCATCGACCCGGCCGGCGCGTGCCGCGCGCGACAGCAGCTTGTAGGCCATGTAGTCGTCCTGATGGCGGCTGTCGTCGCGGGCATGGATGCTGCCCAGGTAGAAGGCCGCATCCGGGTCGCCGAGCTCGGCCAGCGGCTGCAGTTGGGCCACGGCGGCATCGAAGTCCCGGGCCCGGTAGGCGCGCACGCCGGCGTCGAGATCGGCGGCGGCGACGCCGAGGGACGCGGCGGCTCCCAGGACGAATGCGCAGACGCGGGCGGCAAGCAGCTTCATGGGCAAGGAGGGGCGGGGACGGCAGGTCGGGCAGACGCTGCGCGATGGTAGCCGCCATCACGATGTGCTCGAACGGGGCCGCGGGTGCCGTGCCGCTCACCGCGCGGGCAAGCCGCCGGCGGAATGCCGAGCCCTCGCGCTCAATGCCCGTGGAACCGTGCCGGCGGGTACGACGCCAGTTCCGCCAGCAGCAGCGTCCACGCGCGCGCGCCCTGCTGGATCGACGCCAGCCGGAAGAACTCGTTCGGCGCGTGCACGTCCTCGTCGGGCAGGTTGAAGCCGAACATCAGCGTGTCGATGCCCAGCGTCTCCTTGAACAGCGCGGTGACCGGCACGCTCGCGCCCAGCCGCACATGGATCGGTCGGCGGCCGCTCTCGCGCTCGAGCACGGCCTCGGCCGCGCGCATCAGCGGATGCGCGGGCGCAAGGGTGGAGGCCGGCGAGCCCTCGTGCAGCGCGACGGTCTCGAGCGTGCAGCCCGGCGGGCAGTGCGCCTGCAGGTGGCGCAGCACGGCGCGGATGACGGCGCCCGGGTCCTGGCCCGCGACCACGCGCGCGGTCAGCTTGGCGCCGGCCTCGCAGGGCACGATGGTCTTGCCGCCCTCGCCGGTGTAGCCGCCCCACAGGCCGTTGACGTCGAGCGCGGGGCGCAGCGTGATGCGCTCGCGCGCGCTGTAGCCGGGCTCGCCGTGGTCGCTGCCGCCCACGTCCGCGAAGAAGGCGGCCTCGTCGTAGGGAAAGGCCGCGGTGTCGGCGCGCTGTTGCGGCGTCGGCGGTTGCGCGCCGGCATGGAAGCCCTCGACCGCCACGCCGCCGTCGGCATGGTGCAGCGAGGCGATGAGCCGCGCCATCTCGTGCAGCGCGTTGCGCACGCCGCCGCCGTAGCGGCCCGAGTGCAGGTCCTTGTGCGCGCTGCGCAGGCGCACCTCGAGCTGCGCATTGCCGCGCGCGCCGGTGTTGATCGTCGGCACCTCGGCGCTCGCGCGGCCGCCGTCGGCCGACAGCACCGCATCGGCCCGCAGCAGCGCGCGGTGGCGCTCGACCAGGCGGCGCAGCGAGGGGCTGCCGGTCTCCTCCTCGCCCTCGAGGAAGACCTTGATGTTGACCGGGCAGCCGCCGCGCACCGCGAGGAAGGCGGCGATGGTCTCGAGCGCGATGGTGGTCGAGCCCTTCACGTCGGAACTGCCGCGCGCATAGAGCCGGCCGTCGACCGTGGCCGGCTCGAACGGCGGCGTGCGCCACAGCGCGAGCGGATCGGCGGGCTGCACGTCGTAGTGGCCGTAGACCATCAACGTGGGCCGGCCGGGCGCGCCGTTCCATTCGCCGTAGACCGCGGGCTCGCCGCCGCCGTCGAGCAGCTGCACCTCGTGCAGGCCGATGGCGCACAGCCGCTCGAGCAGGAAGCGGCGCGCCGTGTCCATGCCGGGCGCGAAGGCCGGGTCGGCGCTCACGCTCGGAATGCGCAGGAAGTCCTCGAGCCAGGCCACGATGGGTTGCTGGCGCGCCGCGAGGTGGTCGATGACGGCCTGGGTGCCGGCGTCCGCGGAAGGGGAGTCTGTGGAATGCATGGTGGTGTTCATCAGTAGATCGGCGGGAACACGCCCGGCCCCCACAGCGTGTCGCAGCGGTGCGTGCGCTCGAAGTCGCCGCGCGTGACGCCGATCGCGGGATAGCCGAAGGCGATCAGCGCGGGGTCGGCCGGGGAGGCGAAGCGCGGCCAGGGCGTGGCGACCGGCGTGCCCTGGTTCGGATCGCCGCTGCGCACGAAGTTGAGCAGGTAGGTGCTCATCTGCGCGGCGAGCGCCCGGCGCTGCGTGGCCACGGCGGCATCGCCGCCCGCGGCCGTGGTGTCGGCGGCATCGAGGTACGGATAGCCCGCGAGCTGGTCGGCCATGTCGCCGAAATAGAAGCTGTCCATGCCGTGCGCACTGCCGTAGTAGAAGGCCGAGGGCTTGGCGGGGAAGGACAGCACCGGGTCGGTGAACTCCCAGCCGTAGACCGGCACCCAGGCCGAGAGCGCGCCGCGCCGCGCGCTGTTGCCGCAGGCGTACATGCCGTCGCCGATGGCGCGCGCGACGCCCTGCGCCGGCACCGCGAAGCGAGAGAGCGGGTAGGCCGCCTCGATGGCCGTGGTGTCGAAGCCCGCGGGCGCGAGGCCGCGCAGGTAGAACGGGTAGACATCGGCGCCGAGCTTGCTGTCGACGAACAGCGTGCCCTCGTCGTACACGCCGCCGATCATCACCGGCACCTGGTTGAAGTTGCCGCTCTCGAAGGCGCGCGCCGGCACCTGCGTGAGCACCTGCGCGTCGACCGTGGGCCGCCACTTGCTGCCGCCCACGGCCAGCAGCGCCGAGGCCGGCAGGCCGCGCAGGCAGGCGACGGTGGCGGCGTCGTCGGCCTGGCCGGCGCAGCCCAGCCTGGCGACCGCGGCATCGCCGATGCCCAGCGCCGTGTCCATGCCCTGGTTCGAGTACTCGCCGCCACCGCCGCTCTGCATCACGGCGCGGTGGAACAGGCCCCGGGCCTTCGGCGACTGCAGCAGCGAGAAGCTCTGCGTGGCGCCGGCCGAGGTGCCCCAGATCGTGACCTTGCCCGCGTCGCCGCCGAACGAAGCGATGTTGCGCTGCACCCATTCGAGCGCGGCGATCTGGTCCATCAGCGCGAAGTTGCCGAGGCTGCCGTCGCGGTTGAGCGCGCGCAGCGAGCGGTTGGCGAGATAGCCGAGCGCGCCGAGCCGGTAGTTGAAGCTCACCACCACGACGCCGCCGCGCGCCGCGAGCGTGCCCGAGGCCTGCGAGCCCGAGCCGAGCACGAAGGCGCCGCCGTGGATGTAGACCAGCACCGGCAGCCGGTCGCCGGGCTTCGCGTCCGCGGGCTTCCAGACATTGAGATAGAGGCAGTCCTCGGCCGAGCGGCCGTCGACATTGGTCTCGGGCGCCTGCAGGCAGGCGGTGCCGAAGGCCTGGGCCTGCAGCGTCGCGTCGTGCGCGGCGGGCGGCCGCGGCGGCGCCCAGCGCAGGTCGCCGACCGGCGGGCGTGCATAGGGAATGCCGAGGAAGGCGACCAGCCCGTCCTGGCGCTGGCCCGCGACCGGGCCTTCGGTGGTGCTGGCAAGCGCGGGATCGGGCGCGGCCGGCGGTGGCGGCGCGGGCGTGGCGACCGGTGGCAGCGCGAAGTTCGCGGCACCGCCGCCTCCGCCGCCGCAGGCCGCGAGCGCGGTGCACAGGATCGCGGCCAGGGCCAGCGGCAGGGCGCGACGAGGCGCCCTTCGATCGAGGGTCGTCATAAGTCTCCTTCGGGCCGGCGAGCGGCCTCTCTCGGTGGGTGGGGGAGGAAAAAAAGAAGCAGCAGCGCTCAGGGCGATTCGTAGCCCACGGTGCGCACCAGCTCGCGGTAGCGCGCGATCTCCGCGCGGTAGAACTTCTCGGCCGCTTCCAGGCTCATCGGCTGGAAGATCGTCTTGGCCTGCGCCTCGAGCTGCGCGCGCGCATGGGCATTGGCGAGCCCGCTCTCGATCGCGGCGTTGAGCCGCTCGGCCACCGGCTGCGGCGTGCCCTTCTTCACCGCGTAGGCGGTCCAGATGCTGAAGTCGAAGCCCTTCATCGACACCGAGTCCGCGCTCGAGGGCACGTCCTCGAACGGCGCCGGCAGGCGGCCGCCCGAGAGCGCGCCGATTACGCGCAGCTTGCCCTGGCGCGCGTAGTCGGCATAGAAGGCCTGGTAGGGCATGAAGGCGAAGTCGATCTGGCCGCCGAGCAGGTCCTGCAGCAGCGGCGCGCCGCCCTTGTAGGGCACGTGCGTGGCGTTCGCGCCGGCGCGCTTGGCGAACAGCTCGCCCAGCAGGTGGTAGAGCGTGCCCGGGCCGGTCGAGCCGTAGCTCAGCGGCGCGTCCTTGCCGCGGGTGCGCGCCAGCGCCACCAGCTCATCGAGCGTGCGCGCGGGCAGCTTGTCGTTGACCACCACCACCAGCGGCGAGATCGCGACCGGCGCCACCAGCTGGAAGTCCTCGGGGCGGTAGCGCACGCTCCTGTTGACCATGCCCGAGAGGATCAGCTCGCTGGGCGAGCCCTGGAACAGGTAGTGGCCGTCGGCCGGTGCCGCGAGCACCTTGTTGGCGGCGATGGCGCCGGCCGCGCCGCCGAGGTTCTCGACGATCACCTGCCCACCCAGCGCCTTGGCCACGGGCTCGGCGAGCGCGCGCGCCGTGAAGTCGCTGGCCGCGCCGGCCGGGTACGGCACCATCAAGGTGACCAGCTTCGAGGGAAAGGTCGCGGGCTGCGCCCAGGCGCCGGAGCCCACGGCCGCAAGACCGGCGAGGGCCACGGCGAGCGCCAGGGCGCCGCGGCGGCGGGACAGCCCGGACGACAGCCGGGAGAAGCGTTGCGAGAAGCCGTGCATGGGGCGATTCCTTGGGTCGAAAGCAGTACGCGACGGATGCTAGAAATCGCCCCTCTATCTGTCCAATGCATTGTTTTTCTGCTTATCATGATCTGGACTCATGATCGGAGCGCCATGAATTTGCAGCAACTCGAGCACCTGCTCGCGCTCGCCGAAACCGGCTCCTTCAGCCGCGCCTCCGAGAAGGTGCACCTCACGCAGCCCGCGCTCAGCCGCAGCATCCAGATGCTCGAGCAGGAGCTGGGCATGCCGCTGATCGACCGCATCGGCAAGCGCAACGAGCTCACGCCCTTCGGCGCGATGGTGCTGGCGCGCGCGCGGCGCATCTCGAGCGAGGCGCAGGAGCTGCGCCGGGCCGCGGCGCTGCTGAGCGACGGGCAGGCGGGCCAGCTGCGGCTGGGCCTGGGCGCCGCGCCGGGCGCGCTGTTCTCGGCGCCGCTGCTGATCCACATGCTGCGCGACTACCCGCGCGTCGGCCTCGAGCTGCATGGCGGCGGGCCCGAGCAGCAGCTCGCGGCGCTGCGCGCGCGTGCCATCGATGCGCTGCTGATCACCTACCGCGCGCTCTCGCCGAGCGAGGACCTGCGCATCGAGGTGCTGCCCACCCTGCGTTCGGGCTTCGTCTGCCGGCGCGACCATCCGCTGGCAACGCGCCTGCGCGAGGCGGGCGCGCTGGCCTTCGCCGAGCTCGCGCGCTTCCCGCTGATCTCCACGCGCGTGAGCGACGACGTCGCGCGCCGCCTGGTCGAGCGCTACGGCAGCGAGGCCAGTCCGCAGCGCTGGCTGCAGGTGTCCTCGGAAGAGATCGGCGTGCTGGTGGAAGCCGTGCGCAACACCGACGCGATCTTCCTCGGCGTGCTCGCCGTCACGCGCGCGCTGCGCGATGGCGGCGAACTGGTCGAGCTGGCCGTGGCGCCGCAGGCCGGGCTCGATGCACAGTTCGCCTTCGTCACGCTCGAGGGCCGCACCGAGGCGCCGGCGCTGCAGATCGTGCGCGGCTTCTGCATGGCGCTGGCGCGCAGGGAGTCGGCGGCAGAGCAGGCATAGCGCCGAGGCGCCGCTGTCAGCTGGGGTCGGCCGCGAAATCCACCTGGTGCCGCGCGATCCGCAGATCGCCGAGCGCCTCGCGCACGCGCAGGTGCGCCGGATGCGTGGCATAGCCGTCGAGCGAGGCCTGGCTGTCGAACTCCGAATACAGCACCACGTCGCAGGCATAGGCGACGCGGCTCGAGTCGATGCCGACCTCGATGCGCAGCAGGCCCGGGACCTGGCCGCGCAGCGACTCGAACTGCTGCTTCACGAACTGCGTGGCGCGCGCCTTCTCCTCGGGCGTGTCGGCGCGCAGGTCCCACATCACGATGTGCTTGAACATGGCGCGGGGGAATGAAAGACGAAGATCACGCGAGGCCTCCAGCTGCCGCGGGGCAGGAAAGGAGCCGCGGCGTGCGGACGATGGTATGCAGGCGCGGCGCGAAAGACCGCGTCGCCGCTGGAGAACAGTTTTCCGCTGGCGGCGCTCGGGCTTCAGTCGCGCGGCGGCCGCTTCGCGATGCCCATGGTCTTCGCGAGGATGCCGAGCATCACTTCGTCGGCGCCGCCGCCGATCGAGGCCAGCCGGCCGTCGCGGTACAGCCGCGAGACGCGGTTCTCGAGCGTGAAGCCCATGCCGCCCCAGAACTGCAGGCAGGTGTCGGCCACCTCGCGCGTGAGCCGGCCGGTCTTGAGCTTGGCCATCGAGGCCAGCTCGGTCACGTCCTGGCCCTGCACGTGCAGGTCGCAGGCGCGGTAGGTCAGCGCGCGCAGCGCCTCGACCTCGGTCTTGAGCTCGGCCAGCTTGAACTGCACCCACTGCTGGTCGGCCAGCGTGCCGCCGAACAGCTTGCGCTGCTGGGCCCATTCGATGGTCTGCGCGATGCAGTCGTCCATCGGCTCGAGCGAGCTGGCCGCGCACCACAGCCGCTCTTCCTGGAACTGCTGCATCTGGTAGACGAAGCCCTGGCCTTCCTCGCCGATGCGGTAGCGCTGCGGCACGCGCACGTTGTCGAAATAGATCAGGCCGGTGTCGCTCGAGTGCATGCCGATCTTGCGGATCTTCTTCGCCTTCTCGATGCCGGGGCTGTCCATCGGCACGATCACCAGCGACTTGTTGCGGTGCACCGGGCCGTCGCCGGTGTTGACCAGCATGCACATCCAGTCGGCCTGCAGGCTGTTGGTGATCCACATCTTCTGGCCGCTGATGAGGTAGTCGTCCCCATCCTTGCGCGCATGGCTCTTGAGCCCCGCCACGTCGCTGCCCGCGCCCGGTTCGGACACGCCGATGCAGCCCACGGTATCGCCCGCGATCGCCGGCGCGAGGAACTCGCGGCGCAGTTCGTCGCTGCCGAAGCGCGCGAGCGCGGGGGTGCACATGTCGGTCTGCACGCCGATCGCCATCGGCACGCCGCCGCAGCTCACGTGGCCCAGCGCCTCGGCCAGCGCCATCGCGTACGAGTAGTCGAGGCCGCCGCCGCCGTAGGCCTCGGGCTTGTTGAGGCCCAGCAGGCCCAGGTTGCCGAGCTTCTTGAAGACCTCGTGCGCGGGAAAGGTCTCGGCCGCCTCCCACTCGTCGACGTGCGGATTGATCTCCTCGTCGATGAAGCGGCGCAGGGTCTTCTGGATCTCGAGGTGTTCGTGCGTGTAGTGCATGGTGTCCGTACGGGCGGGGCGCTCCCGGCCCCGATCGCAGGAACTCTAGGCGCGCCCCGGCCGTGGGGCTTGCGCCAACTAGCTGGTGCGCGCGCGGCGCGCGGTGGCCGGTGCCGGCCGCGCGTTCGAGGCGGCCGAGATCGGCGACTCGATGCTGTTGCCGGTGAGCACCCAGTAGATGAAGATCAGCACCGCGCCGGCGGTGCCGAACACCGTGAGGCCCATGTAGCTGCCGCCGATGGCGAGCGCATCGACCGGGGCGGCGGCGGTGCAGACCATGGTGGCCGCGCTCATGCCCACGTAGTGCATGGTGCAGACCGCCAGGCCCATCACGGCCGCGGCGCCGATCTGCAGGCTCAGCTTGCGCACGTTGAAGGCCAGCCACAGCGCGGCGGCGGCGGCGCTGATGGCGATCAGCACCGACAGCCCGACCGCCATCGGGTCGAACTGCATCGACGCGCGCATGTTCATCGCGAACATGCCCATGTAGTGCATCACGCACACGCCCAGGCCCGCCAGCAGGCTGCCCGCGAGCCAGCCAGCGCGGCTGAACTTGCGGCGCCCGCCCGCGAGGTAGAGCGCGATGCCCGAGATCAGGATCGCCGCCACCAGCGAGACCACGGTCAGCGGCATGTTGTAGGCGATCGAGACCGGCAGCCGGTACGCCAGCATGCCGATGAAGTGCATCGACCAGATGCCGATGCCGCCGAGCGCCACCGCCGCGCAGGCCACGGCCGCGAGGTTCGGGCGGCCGTCGGCGCCGACCATGCGCCCGGCGCAGATCAGTGCGGTCAGCGAGCCGGCGAAGGAAATGAAGTACGACAGTGCCACCAGCCCCAACGAGTATTCGGGCGACAGCAGCTGGCCTGCGACGAGCGGTGTCATGGTTGTCCTTTCGACAGGAAGACGGCACCGCTCGCCCCCGGAAATCGGTGGTACCGGACCGTTCCGGGCGAGTTTGTAATGTTTGTTTTTAAAAGTAAATTGGTTTTTTACAATTCTGTTTAGATTACTTTTCTCTTAATTTTTCAGCGCTGAGGCCGGATCCGGTATATCGCGTTGTTCCGGTCCGCCGCCATGTAGACCGTGCCGTCGGGCCCGACCGCCACGCCGGTCACGACGTAGGGCGGCGGCAGCCCGGGCCCGGGCGCCAGCCCGATCGGCAGGTTCTCGGCGATGGTGCGGCGCGAGCCATCGGCCGGGTCGATCTCCACCAGCCGCCGCGCCGCGCTCTCGGCCACCACGAAGCTGCCCCAGGGCGTCTGCGCCAGGCCCTCGGGCAGCGCGAGCTTGTCGGCGATGGTGCGCAGCGGCGCGCTGGCGTCGAGCGGAATGCGCAGCAGCTTGCCGGCCGCCTCGGTCACGTAGAGCGCGCCGTCGCGGCCGATCACCATCTGCACCGGCCCGTTGAGCCCGCTCGCGATCACCTGCCGCTCGGCGAACTTCGCGCCGCTCGCGCGCGTGATGCTGCCGGTGGCGATCTCGGCGTAGATCACGCTGCCGTCGGGCATCGGGATCGCATCGAACGGCGCCTTCAGGCCGTGGATCGTCTCCACCGTCTTCAGCGTCTGCCGGTCGACCAACTGCACCGTGCCCGTGAACCACGAGCTCAGCGCGAACAGCCGCGCCGAGAGCCCGACCGCGAACGGGTACTCGAGCTCGGGTTCGCGCTGCATGCGGAACACGTCGCGCACCTCGCCGTTGCGCACGTCCACCCGCCGGAAGCCGAACACGTCGGCGACCCAGAGGTCGTTGCCGTCGAGCTTCATGCCGGCCGGCACCGCGAGCTTGCCGCCGGTGAGCGTGCGCAGCTCGCCGGTGGCGGGCTCGAAGGCCATGACCTCGTTGTTGGCCATGTTCGAGATGTAGATCGTGCCTTCGGGCGCGATCGCGAGGTTGTCGAGCGAGGGCTTGAGCTGCTTCGCGACCGTCTTGCGGCCGGTGGCGAGTTCGACCTTCACGAGTTCGCCGCTGCGCGCGTCGACCACCCAGAGGTTGCCCTTGCCGTCGAGGTTGACCGCGGCCGGGATCTGGAAGCCGTCTGCGATCGGCGTGATGCGCCCGTCGGCCGGATCGATCTTCACCACCTGGTTCTTGAACCACAGCGGTCCGTAGAGCATGCCGTCGGGCCCGACCTCGAAGCCGTTGAAGCCGCCCATGTCCTTGCGGATCAGCCGCGGCGGCTTCTGGCCCGCGCGGTCGATCTCCCACAGCGCGTCGCCGAGGAACACCTGCGAGGCGTAGAGCTTGCCGTTGCGCGGGTCGAAGGCCAGGGAGTTGAGGCCGGGCAGGTCCTTGGCGAGGACGCGCATGGGGGCGGTGTCGTGCTCGCGGTAGCGCAGCATGCCCATGAGGTAGTTGGTCCAGGCCATCTCGCCTTGAGGGCCGATGGCGATGTCGTCGGACTGGCCTTCGGGGGCGTCGATCAGGATCTTGGCTGCGCCTGTCTTGCGGTCGACTTCCCAGAGGGTGTTGCCCAGGACCGAGCCTGCGAGCAGGCGGCCCTTCTGGTCGATGGCCAGGCCGTGGACGCCGGAGAAGGAAGAGGGTGGGACCAAGGGCTCTGGGGGGTGCCAGGCTGTGGGTCTTGTGGTGACTAGAGGGGTGGCCGGTGCGGGTGTGGGCTCTGGTGTCTGTGCGACTGCTGGGGGCGTTGACGGTTGGCTCGTTGTGGTTGTTGTGGTGCTGCAGGCTGCGAGCAGGGTGGCTACGGCGGCGATGGTCAGGTGACGGAACAGCGGGGGGATGGGCACGGGGTCTCCTTCTCTCTTCTCTTTGTTCGGCGTTGTGTTGGGGCGCGCGGGGGAGTCTAGGGAATGTGTAGGGGGAATTGGTCGCTGGTGAGACAGGGGTTGGGGTTTTCTTAAGGTGCTCTTCTTGTTGAGATCGTTGGCCGGGACTCGCCCCGGCGGGCGAGTCACTTTCTTTTGCTTCGCCAAAAGAAAGTAACCAAAGAAAAGGCGACCCACTGTCTGC
>NZ_JBWKMZ010000020.1:0-124514 GCF_059415325.1 Variovorax sp. GW821-FHT10D07
CGCTTGCAAGGCATCAGCCTTGCTGCGCGCGGGCGCCTTGCATCCAGCCCCTTTGCGGGGCAACGCGACCCCTTGGATAGTGTTAACAGGCCCTGGCGCGCGTGGCGGAAGGCAGTTCGCCGAACAGCCGGCTGTAGTCGGCGGCGAAGCGCGACAGGTGCCAGAAGCCCCAGCGCGCCGCCACGTCGCCGATGCTGTCGCGCCGGTGCGTCTGGAGCTCGCGCCGCACCCGGTTCAGGCGCATCACGCGCAGGTAGGTCACGGGGCTCAGGTGCACCACGTCCTCGAAGGCGTACTGCAGCGCGCGGCGCGACACGCCGGTGGCCGCGCAGAGGTCGGGCACGCTGATGGCCTCGTCGGCATGGGCGCGCATGTATTCGCGCGCCAGCGCCACGATGTGGCGCCGCGCCACCGTGCCGGGCGGCAGCCGGGGTTCGAAGGCGTCGCAGCCGATGCAGTGCAGCACCGCGTCGGCCAGCGACAGCGACAGCATGTGGCGCGCCGCCGGCTGCTCGAGCTGCGCGAGGTTGCCGCGCGCCAGCGACAGCGCCGCGCCCAGCAGCTTCGACAGCTCGCTCTCGTCGAAGCCCGGCTGGCGCACCGGCGCGGGCTCGGGCAGGCGCAGCTCGAAGTCGGCGCCGAACAGCGTGGCCGCGAGCTCGGCCAGCGGCGCGGTGTCGATGCACACCGCCATCAGGTCCATGCCGGCGCCGGCCAGCAGTTCGAACTCGCGCTGCGGCGACAGCGCGATCAGGCGCCGGCCCTCGATCTCGTGGCCGCAGTACCAGCTGCCGCTGCCCGCGACCTCGGTGACGGCGAACGAAACCGTGCCCGGGCGGCCCTGGCCGTTCTGCAGCAGGGTCTGGTTCGCATGCTCGTGGAAGACCTGGACGAAGCCCAGGTGCAGGTCCTCGGACAGGCCCTCGAAGCGGCCGTTCGACAGCTGCTCGTAGTGCTGGTCCCAGTGGTCCAGGCTCGAGGCCTGTGCCTGGGCCTCGGCGTTCAGGTGGCGGGAGAAGTGAAGCTCGGTCATGGTCGGCGCGGACGCTGGCACGGCGGCCGTCGTCGAGCCGACGAGCAGGAACCGTGCCGATCAGCGCGCAGTCTGCAAGAAGCGCGGGCGCTTGACCATCTTGCTTACCCTCGGTCCGGCCGCCGCCTCATTCGGGCTGGAGCCCGATGTCCTTGACCAGCGCGCCCCAGTCGCGCAGGTCCTGGCGCAGGGTCGCGGCGAACTGCTCGGGCGTGTTCTGCGGCAGGTCGGTGAAGTTGAGCTCGCGCAGGCGCTGCACCACGGCCGGGTCGCGCAGCGCGCGGTTCACCGCCTCGTTGAGCTTCTTCACGACCGCCGGCGGCGTCTTCGCGGGCGCCAGCACGCCGTACCAGGCATAGGTGGTGAACGGGTAGCCGGACTCGGTCATCGTCGGCACCTCGGGCAGCATCGGGATGCGCGAGGGGCCACTGTTGGCCAGCGCCCGGAGCCGGCCGGCGCGCACCAGCTCCACCGTCGAGGACATGTCGGCGAAGGCCGCCTCGACCTGGCCGCCCATCAGGTCCTGCACGCAGGGGCCGCTGCCCTTGTAGGGCACGTGCTCGATCACCAGGCCGGCCTGCTTCTTGAGGCTTTCCATCGCCAGATGGCCGCCCGAGCCGTTGCCCCAGGAGCAGTAGCTGAGCTTGTCGGGCCGTGCCTTGGCATAGGCGACGAAGTCGGCCAGCGTCTTCACCGGCAGGTCGTTGCGCACCAGCAGCAGGTTGCCGCCGCGGCCGATCTGCGCCACCGGCGCGAAGTCCTTCACCGGGTCGTAGGGCAGCTTGCGGTAGAGGCTGGGGTTCACCACCATCGCGGCGGCATAGGTGAACAGCAGCCGGTAGCCGTCGGGCGCCGCGCGCGCCACCTGCTCGGTGCCGAGGATGCCGTTGGCGCCGGGCCGGTTGTCGACCACGAAGGGCTGCTTGAGCGACTTGCCCAATGCGTCGGCGACCAGCCGCGCGATGGTGTCGGTGCCGCCCGCGGCGGCCGTGGGCACGACCAGCGTGACGGGCTTGTCGGGATAGGCCTCGGCGCCCTGCGCGGCGGTCGTGGCCAGCAGGCCGGCGAGGCCGGCAAGGAACAGGCCGGTGCGGAGAAGGGATGCGGTCATGGATGCGGGTCCTCGGGAAGTCATTGGATACCGAAGCGCGCCTGCGTGCCCTGCTCGATCATGTCGGCGCTCACGCGGTAGAGGTTGCGCGACACGTAGCTGGGCACCTGCCGCGCGCGCTGGCGCAGCCACTCGGCCTTGAGCGCGCGTGCCTCGGCGAGCTCGGGCGCGTCGCCGCGCGCGGTGGCCAGCAGGTCGATCACGTGCAGCGCGAGCTGCCATTGCCCCTGCTGCGCCAGCGCGCGTGCCCGCGCGATCAGGCCGGCCTTGTCGGTGATGGCCTCGGCCACGGCCTGGCCGACGGCCTCGGGCGGCTCGGGATGCAGGCTGGTCGGGTTGCGGTCCCACCAGCCGTTCTCCGAGCGGTAGATGTCGCGCACGATGTAGGCCGGGTCGCCGTAGGTGGGCTTCATCCAGTCGACCGCGAACAGTTCGTCGGGGCAGCGGATGCGCGCCAGCAGCTCGCGCTCGTTGAGGCCCTCGTTCATCAGCCGCACCACCTCGGCGCGCAGCCAGCGCAGGGCGCGCGCCGTGTGCGTGAGCACGTGCCGCACCTGGTCCTCGCCCTCGAGCGTGGCGCCGAACTCGCGCACCGCCTTGCGCGCGCCGAGCGCGGCCAGCGCCTCGAGCGTGTCGGCCCAGCGCACCGTGTCGCGCAGGGTGCGAAAGGGCGTGCCGATGTTGGGGATCGAATCGATCAGCGCCGCGCCGCCGTAGAGCACGCGCTGCGCGGGGCTCCACAGCGCGATCGCGTCGTCGGTCTCCGAGGGCGCCCAGCGCAGCTCGATGGCGCGCTCGCCGTGGCCGATGGCCAGCCGCTCGTCGAAGGTCTCGGTCGGCGCATGCATCGACAGCCGCTGCGCGAAGAAGCCCGCGGGCCGGTTGAACTGGATCTCGGCCATGCGGTGCTGCAGCGCCTCGGTCTCGCGGTAGCGCGCGAGGCGCCGCGGCACGTTGCGGTGCGCGATCACGCGCGGCGGCGCATCGCCGCGCTGCGCCGCATGGGCCAGCCACATCGGCACGCCGGCGTTGTAGCCCACATGGCCGTGGCTGTAGCACAGCGCATGCAGCGGCGCGTCGCTGAGTTCGCGCACCGCGTCGATCATGCCCTGCGTCACCGCGCCGCCCGGGCCGGCGTCGATCACCACCAGGCCGACGTCGGTCTCGGCCACGAAGGACTGTCCCTGCCCGCGCAGGATGTGCAGGCCCGGCGCCACCGTCTCGGTGCCGCTGCCGACGATGAGGAAGGGCTTCTCCTGTTCCTGTGTGCTGCTCATGCGTCGTCTCCCAGTCGTTGAAGCGGCGGCAGCGCATAGCGGCCGTCGAGCATTTCCGCGCGCGGCACGTAGGCGCGCAGGCAGAGGTAGAAGGCGCCCGCGGGCGCGGGCAGCCAGTTCGCGCGCGCGGCCTCGTCCGCGGGCGCCGCATGCTGGATGTGCAGGGTGAGCCCGCCGTCGGCGTCGTGGCGCAGCGCCGGCGTGCGGTCGCCGATGGCGTAGCGGTCGATCGGGTTGTCGACCAGCATGCAGTCGCGGCTGTCGTACATCGTGAGCGACCAGAAGGCCTCGACCGGCGGCAGCTCGCCGGGCCCGAAGCGCAAGGTGTAGCGGTGGCTGCCGTGCAGCGCGCGGCCCGCGGCGTCGTGCCAGGCGAGCGGGTAGGTGGCCTCGCGGCTCTCGAGCATGCCGATGTACTTGAGCGCGACCAGCGCGCGCATCCGGTGGTCGTCGCCGAAGCTCGCTTCGACCGGCGGCATGGCCACCCAGCCGCTGGCGGCCGCGCGGCCGGCTTCCGTGGCACGCAGCCGTGGCAGCACGCGGGCCAGCGCGTCCTGCAGCCGGTCGCGCTGCGTGTCGTCGAGCGCACCGGCATCGGGGTGCAGGCCGAGCGCGGCGAAGCGTGCGAGTCGGTCGGCATCGCGCGCGGGCGGCGGGTTCTCGCGCAGCGCGCGCTGCACCTGCGTCGCGAAATGCCCGGCGTCCGGCGGTGCCTGCGGATCGCAGGCCGGATCGAAGGCCATCGGCCGGGGCGCCTTGCCGGCCTGCCAGTCGGCCAGCGTGCGCACCACGAAGCCGTCCTGCAGCGCATGCACCGCGGGCAGGTCGTGCGGCCCGTCGACCAGGATGCGGCCGATGACCCAGAGCCAGCGTGTGGGCGCCTCGATGCGCGCGCCGGGCGCGTCGAAGGCGGTCGGCAGCTCGCCGCGCCAGCCCGGCGGCACGAGCACGAAGGACCGCGCCGCCGTGCCCGTGAGCCGCTGGCCGATGTGGGCGAAGGGGTTGGTATAGAAGTCGAGCAGGCCCAGCACGTAGTAGCGCCCCGCGGTGTCGGGCACGTCGATCACCAGCGGGCCCGCGCCGAGGTCGAGCCAGGCGTTGGTGTAGAGCGTGTCGTTGTTCGGCGTCACGACGCGGCTCTTGCCCGGGCCCAGCAGCTTGCGCGCATGGGTGAACACGTTGCACCAGCGCCGCGGCGCCGGTGCCTCGCCGGCGGTCTCGCAGCGTTGCGGCGAGGTGGCCGCGCGCATGCGGCACATCTCGTACAGCGGCCAGGCGTAGACCACGGCCTCCTCGGCCAGGGTGTCGGTCACGGCGTCGATCGTCGCGGCCATGGCCTCAGTCCTCCTGCGGCTGCAGGGCCGGGATGCGCCAGGCGCGCACGCCTTCGCGCGGGTGGTACATGCGCAGGATCAGGTAGAAGCGGCCGGCCGGTGCGGGCAGCCAGTTGGCGGCATCGGCGGGCCGTGCATGGCCCAGCACCAGTTCCAGGCTGCCGTCGGCGCCGCGCGCGAGGCCCTGCGTGCGGTCGCCGATCGCATGGCGGCCGATGGCGTTGGGATAGAGGAAGCGGTCGCTGTCGTAGAGCGTCACCGACCAGAAGGCGTCGGCCGGCGGCAGGTCGTCGGCCTCGAAGCGCATCGCGTAGCGGCGCCGGCCGTCGAGCGGCTCGAGCGTCGCGTCGTGGTGCGAGGCGGCGTACACCGCCTCGCTGGTGGCCAGCGCGCCCAGGCCCAGGTAGGCGGTGCGCGCGCGGCCGAGGAACTCGCTGCCGTAGCGGCCGGTGGCGGGCGTCATGGCCCAGGCCTTGGGCCGGTGGTGCCGGCCCACCGCGCCGACCGCGCGCACGCCCTCGGCGAAACCTTCGACCAGGCCCTCGCGCAGCGGCGCGTCGAGCGTGTCCCACGCGAAGGCCGCGTCGGGCCGCAGCCCGGCCTGGCCGAACCAGGCCACCAGCGCGCGGTCCTCGACGCGGCCCGGCGCCTCGGCGAGCGCCTGGCAGAGGTTGGCGAAAAAGCGCGGCGCGACCTGCGCGGCCGGCTCGCCGTTCTCGAAGGCGGCCGCCATGGCATCGACCGGTTCGCCGACCCAGCGCTCGATCGCCGCCGGGCGGCCGCGCGGCACCGTGCCGGGCGCGGGCGCGAGCCGGATCTCGGACTGCAGCGCGCGCGCCGCGGGCCAGTCGGCCTCGTCGCCGACCAGGATGCGGCCGATCAGCCACACCAGGTCGGTCGGGCAGCGCACCACGCGGTGCGCGGCCAGCGTCTCGGGCACCGTGTCGCCCGGGCCCACGAGCACCACGGTCTCGCCCGCGGGATCGCAGTTGCGCGGCCCGAGGTTCTCGAAGTTCTCGGTGTAGGCGTCGTACAGCGGCAGCACGAAGTAGCGCCCCGGATGGCGCGCGGCCGCGGGCACGCTCAGCAGCATCGGGCCGTCGGCGAGGTGGATCCAGGCGATGGTGTAGAGCAGGTCGTTGGCCGGCGTCACCACGTCGCGGTCCTCGTGGGTCGAGGGGCGCGGCGCATGGTGCAGCGTGTTGATCGGCGCGCGCACGTCCGAGCCGGCCGAGGTGCCGATGCGGCGTTCGGCGCACGGCGCGGTCTGCAGCGCGCAGGTGCGATAGGTCTCGGTCAGCGGATAGCCGTAGACGAAGGCGGCGAGGCCGATCGAGCGCGCGAGCGCCTGGCGCGCGGCGTCGACGGTGGCCTGGGAGGCGGGAGCATTCATGGGGACGGAACCTCTTGGCTGGTGGCGATGAAGGAAAGGGAGGGCAATCAATCGAGCTTCACGCCCGTGGCCTGCGTGAGCCGCAGCGTCACGGGCAGGAAGGCGCGGTAGGCGGCGCTGGCTTCCGCAGGCAGATTGCCCACGGGTTCGGCGCCGAGTTCCTCGATGCGGCGCGCGACCTCGGGCTGGTGCACCACCGCGGCGACCTCGCGCCCGAGCCGCTCGACCACCGCGTCGGGCGTCTTCGCGGGCGCCATCAGCGAGGTCGGCCCGGTCAGCGCGTAGACCTCGTCGGCGAAGCCCTGCTCGGCGAAGGTCGGCACCTCGGGCAGCGCCTTGGCGCGGCGCGGCCCGGCGACCGCGAGCGCGCGCAGCTTGCCGGCCGCGATGTAGGGCTGCAGCGTGGCGATCGAGCCCACGGTCAGCTGGATCACGCCGCCGATCAGGTCGATCGCCATCGGGCTCTCGCCCTTGTAGGGCACGTGCAGCGTGCGCAGGCCGTAGGCGCGGTCCATGTAGACCTGGATCTGGTGCGGCTGCGTGCCCGGGCCCCAGGAGCCCATCGCGTACTTGCTGGGCGCGGCCTTCAGCACCGCGATCAGGCTGGCGACATCCTTGGCCGGCACCGAGGGATGCACCGCGAGCACGGTGCGCGTGGTCGCGATGTCCGAGACCATGCGCAGGTCGGTGCGCGGGTCGTAGGGCAGCTTGCCGTAGAGCACGATGTTGGCCGTGACCGGGCCCGGCACCGTCAGCAGCAGCGTGTGGCCGTCGGGCGCGCTCTTGGCGACGTAGTCGGTGCCGATGATCCCTCCCGCGCCGCTGCGGTTCTCGACCACCACGGGCTGGCCCAGCCGCTTCGACAGCCCCTCGGCGACCAGGCGCGCGAGGATGTCGGAGGAGCCGCCGGCCTGGTACTGCACGACGATGCGCAGCGGCTTCGACGGGAATTCGGCGCGGGCGCCGGCGGCCGCGAAGACCGCGAGCGCGCACAGCAGCAGGCGTCGCTTCGAGGGCGTCATGCGATGGCTCCTTCCGACGACGATGGGTCGCGGCCCACGATCAGCGCATCGACCGCCACGCAGCCGCCCTCGGCCTGCGGCCGCGCGATCAGCGGATTGATCTCGGCGCTCGCCAGCGAATCGCCGGCGCGCAGCGCGAAGTCGGCGAGCGCGCACAGCGCATCGGCGATCGACGCGAGGTCGACCGGCGCCTTGCCGCGCGCGCCGTCGAGGATCGCGAAGGCACGCAGCTCGCGCACCATCGCCAGCGTGTCCTCGCGCGTGACCGGCAGCACGCGCAGCGCCACGTCGCGCAGGGTCTCGACGTGGATGCCGCCGAGGCCGAACATCAGCACCGGCCCGAACACCGGGTCGCGGTGCACGCCCGCGATGCATTCGACGCCGCCGCTCGCCATGCGCGCCACCAGCGCGCCGTCGAGCCGTGCCTCGGGCCGCGCGCTCAGCGCATGGTCGCGCGTGCGCTCGAAGGCCGCGCGCGCCTGTGCCGCGCCCCGCAGGTCGAGCGCCACGCCGCCGACGTCCGACTTGTGCGGGATGTCGGCGCTCACGATCTTCAGCGCCACGGCACCGTCGAAGGCCTCGGCCGCCGCCGCGGCCTCGTCGGCGCTGTGCGCCACGCGGTGCGCGACCACGGGCACGCCGGCCCCGGCGAGCAGCGCGAGCGCCGCGGGCTCGGCCATCGCGCCGGGCGCGAGCACGATCGGATCGCCGGCGGGCCGTGCATCGGGCCCGGGCAGGGCGCCGGTCTTCAATCCCGCGAGCGCGGCGATGGTGCGGATGCCGTCCGACGGATCGGCGAACACCAGGCAGCGCAGGCCTTCGAGTTCGGCGCGGCGTTCGGGCGAGAGCAGCGTGCTGATCGCGAGCAGCGTGTCGGGATAGGCCGCGCGCAGCGACGCCACCAGCGCGCGCAGCGTGGGCCAGAATGCATCCGACGCGCCCGCGGCCGCGAGGAAGCCCAGCCACGAGGCGAAGCCGCGGTCGTCGAGCATCAGGCGCGCGCTGCGCTCGAGCAGGCTCATGTCGTTGGTGACCTGGCCCGTGATGTCGACCGGGTTGCGCGGCGCGGCGAACGGCACCCAGTCGCGCAGCGTGGCCTGCGCGGCCTCGCCGAGCGGCTGCACGTCGAGGCCCTGCGCCGAGGCGTCGTCGGCCATCAGCGCGCCCACGCCGCCCGACAGCGTGAACAGACCGATCGAGCGGTCGCGCGGCCGGCCGGCCACGGCGGCGCTGTGCGCCAGGTCGAAGAACTCGCCGAGGCTGCGCGCGCGCAGCACGCCGTAGCGGCGGAACACCGCGTCGTACACCGCGTCGTCGCCCGCGAGCGCCGCGGTGTGCGAGGCCGCGGCCTGCGCGCCCAGCGCGGTGCGGCCGACCTTGACCATCACCACCGGCTTGCCCGCGGCCTGCGCGAGCGCCAGCGCGGCGCGCAGCCGGGGGCCGTCGCGGCAGCCTTCCATGTAGCCCATGATCACGTCGGTGGCCGGGTCCTGCGCGAGCCAGGCCAGGCAGTCGGCGAACTGCAGGTCGGCCTCGTTGCCGGTGGTGGCCCACAGCGACAGGCCGACGCCGCGCTCGCGCGCCATCGCGTAGGCGTAGGCACCGAAGGCGCCCGACTGGCTCACCAGCCCGATGCGCCCCGGCGCCACGCGGCCCACGCCGGGCGCGGGCGAGAAGGTGGCGTAGACCTTGTGCGCGATGTTCATGAAGCCCAGGCAGTTGGGCCCGATGAGCCGCAGGCCGGCCGCGCGGGCCTTGGCGCCGAGCCGCGCCTGCGTGGCCGTGCCTTCGGCGCCGGTCTCGGCGAAGCCCGAGGAGAACAGCACCACGCCCTTGACCTTCGCTTCGATCGCGTCGTCGAGCGCCGCATCGACCAGCGCGGCCGGCACCGAGAGGATCGCGAGGTCCACCGGCTGGCCGATGGCGCGCAGGCTGGGCCAGGCCCGCAGGTCCTGGATGCGCTCGGCGTTCGGGTTGACCGGGTAGAGCGCGCCGTCGAAGCCGAAGCGGCGCTGGTAGTCGACCGGGATGCCGCCGATCTTCTGCGGGTTGGAGGAGGCGCCGACCACCGCGATGGAACGCGGCGCGAACAGGGCCGACAGGGATTCGGTCTGGGAGCTGAAGAAATCCATGGAAGAGGCGACGAGGGGTTTCAGAAGTTGTGGCGGATGCCGGTCGCGAGCACGCGCACGCCGTTGCCGCTGTCGGGCGCGACCGCGACCGTGGCGAGCGTGGCCGAGGCGCCATGCCGGTTGAGCAGCCGCAGCCAGCGCGCGTAGAGCACGGTGCGCTTGCTCAGGTAGTAGTCGTAGCCCAGGGTCCAGGCCAGCTGCGAACGCTCGCTCGCGTCCACCTTGCGCTGCATGGCCTCGAACATCAGGTTCGAGGCCGGCGTGATGTTGTAGGTGAGGCCGAGGCTCGCGAGCTTCGCGCTCGGCACGCCGGGCAGGCTCGAGCTGTTGCGCACGTAGTTGGCGTAGAGCTGCAGCCCGATCGCCTCCCAGTCGTAGGCCGCGCTCAGCGCCTGGTAGGTGCTGGTGCTCGGCTCGGCCACGGGCGCGGCGGCCGAACCCGAGCGCGCGCGCTGGAAGGCATAGCCCACGTAGTAGGGCTTGCGCCCCCAGCTGAGGCTGCCGCCGTAGAGCGTGCCGCTGCGGTGGCTCGCGGCGCTGGCTTCGCCGGGCGCATAGGCGATGTCGGCGTAGAAGTCGGCGATGGCCGGCGTGCGGTAGCGCACCATGTTGCTGGCGCGCGCCGCGAAGGGCAGCAGGCCGGGCTGCGCGTCGTTGGCGGCCACCAGGTTGATCGGCGAGAACACCGAGTTCACGCCATAGGGATCGGCCTTGAACAGCGTGTAGAACATCGGCGTGTACATGCGGCCCGCGTCGACCTGCCCCCAGGGCGTCGACAGGCCGACGAAGGACTGGCGCGTGAACGCGATCTCGGGACCGGCCAGCGTGCCCTTGCCGGTGTCGGGTGCGAAGCCGGCCTCGAGCGTGAAGTGCGCATCGAACCCGCCGCCCAGGTCCTCCGCGCCGCGAAAGCCGAGGCGCGACGCGGTCTGGCCGCCGTCCTCGAGCCGCGTCGAGGAGCTCGGTCCCGACTTCGCATGGGCCAGGTAGAGGTCGGCGGTGCCGAAGATCGTCACGCTGCCCTGTGCAAGCGCGAGCGAGGAGGAGGCCGCGAGCGCGAGGCCCGCGGCGGCTGTCTTCTTCATGTCGTGTTGTCTCCGGTGGGGCTTGCCGCCCCTCGAGGGCGGCTGCCGCTTGCGTGCTTGTCGGTGTCCGGTGCTTACGATAGAAACGACCGCCCCCCGAATCTGTCAAAGCGTTGACAGATTCCCGAACATCGCCGCAGGGAGAACCCGCTGACCCGACCGCGCAAGACCACCGAACGAGAGGCCGAGGAGAACGCCGCGCTGCTCGAGCGCGCGCTGCGCTGGAACGAGCTGTTCTCGCGCTGGCCCGATGCGCGCCGCGCCGAGCTCATGAAGTCGGCGCGGCTCGAGCGCTACGGCCGCCGCACGCAGGTGCTCGCGCACGACCGCCATCGGCGCGAGCTGCTGGTGGTGGTGTCGGGCTGCCTCGAGATCAGCAGCATGAGTCCGAACGGCCGCAAGTACGTGAACGCGCTGCTCGGCCCCGGGCAGGTGGCGCCGCTGGTGCGCCTGCTCGAGGAGGTGCCGCTGGCCTACGACTACCACGCGCACGAGGACTCGGTGATCGTGCACCTGCCGAGCGACGCGGTGCTGGCGGTGCTCGATGCCGAGCCGCTGCTGTGGCGCGACGTGGCCAAGCTCGGCCTGCAGCGCCAGCGGCTGAGCATCGTGCTGCTGCAGAACCAGATGCTCAACTCGATCCATGGCCGGGTGGCGGCCGCGCTGATGAACCTGGTGCACTTCTACAGCGGCCAGGGCGAGGACGGCGCGCCGCCGCTGGTGCGGCTGTCGCAGACCGACCTCGCGGCCATGCTCGGCCTGTCGCGCCAGACCGTCAACAAGGAGCTGGGGCGGCTGGTGGAAGAGGGCGCGATCGACATGCGCTACAAGCGCATCCGCATCGTCGACGCCGAACGGCTCGCGCGCATCGCGGCCGGCACCTGAATCAGGGGTGGATCTTCTCGCCCTTGGCGAGCATCTCGACGAACTGCGCGATGCGCCGCGCGCGGGTCTCGGGCTTCTTCGCGCTCTGGGTGCGGAACAGCACCGCGAAGCGGTTGCGCGCATCGAGCGCGGCGAAGAACTTCGCGGCTTTCCTGTTGGCGTCGAGCGCGGCCCGCAGGTCGGGCGGCACGGTCGCCACGCGCGAGGCCTCGTAGGCGGCCTCCCAGCGGCCGTCGGCCTTGGCGCGTTCGACCTCGGCCAGGCCACCCGGCTGCATGCGGCCTTCCTCGATCAGCTGCAGCGCCTTGGCGCGGTTGATCTGCGACCAGGTGCTGCGCTTCGTGCGCGGCGTGTAGCGCTGCAGGAAGTGCGTGTCGCTGTCGCTCTTGCGCTGGCCGTCGATCCAGCCATGGCACAGCGCGAGATCGAGGGCCTGCGCGGTATCGACCGAGGCGATGCCGCTGACCTTCTTCGCGAGCCGCAGCCAGACGCCGGCGTGGCTCGCATGGTGTCGCTCGTACCAGCGCGCGAGCGCGGCGGCGTCGGCGCATTCGATGGGCGTGTCGTCGACGATGCGCTCGGCCGTGGCGGCCGCCTTCTTCGCCGGGGCCTTCTTCGCCGCCGTCACGGCACCCACCAGTAGCGCAGCGCGTGGAAGAAGATCGGCGCCGCGAAGATCACCGAGTCGAGCCGGTCGAGCATGCCGCCATGGCCCTCGATCATCGACCCCCAGTCCTTCACGCCGCGGTCGCGCTTGATGGCCGACATCACGAGGCCGCCGAAGAAGCCCATCAGGCAGATGGTCAGCGACATCAGCGCGGCCTGCCAGGGGTTGAAGGGCGTGGCCCACGACAGCGCGGCGCCGAGCGCGGTGGCGCTCGCGATGCCGCCGATCAGGCCCTCCCAGGTCTTCGAGGGCGAGAGCTCGGGCGCCACCTTGCGCTTGCCGAACAGCTTGCCCCAGATGTACTGCAGCACGTCGCTGCCCTGCACCACGATCACGAGGAAGGCGATCAGCAGCAGGTTGCGGCCCTCGAAGCCCGGGATCTGCAGGGTGAGCAGCGCCGGCACGTGGCTGATGCAGAACACGCAGATCATCAGGCCCCACTGGATCTTCGAGGTGCGCTCGAGGAAGCGCTGCGTGTCGCCGCCCACGGCCGCGAGGATCGGCAGCACCAGGAAGGCATAGACCGGGATGAAGATCGAATAGAGGCCGTACCAGTCGATCCAGACCAGGAAGTACTGCACCGGCAGGCCGATGTAGAAGGCGGCCGCGATCGCGTGGTGGTCCCCGCGCCGGGTGTAGGCCAGGCTGATGAACTCGCGCAGCGCGTAGAACGAGATCAGGTAGAACAGCACGATCACGCCGCCCTTGCCGAAGGCGAAGGCCAGGCCGATCGCCGCCACCATCACCCACCAGGCATTGACGCGCGCATTGAGGTTGTCGATCACCGAATGCGGCTGGCCGTGTGCCACGCGCCACTTGAGCACGGCGCCGATGCCCGAGGCCAGCAGCAGCACGCCGAGCACGCCGCCGAACAGCTGCAGGGTGGTCTGCGCGAAGGGCGAGAGTTCGATCATGCGGCGCTCCCGGAGGCCGCCTTGGGCTTCTCGTCGAGGCGGTCGTACTCGGGCCGCAGGTCGAGCATGGCGGTGCGCGCACGCGCCAGGAAGCTCAGCTTGTCCTCGCCCTCGGCCAGCACGATCGGCGTGCCGAAGCGCACCGTGCAGGCCAGCGGGATCGGCACCAGCGTGCCCTTGGGCAGCACGCGCTTGAGGTTCTCGATCCACACCGGCACCAGCCGCACGTTGGGGCAGGCGCGCGCGAGGTGGAACAGCCCGCTCTTGAGCGGCAGCAGGATCTCGTCGCCGGTGTTGCGCGTGCCCTCGGGGAACATGATCAGCGAGTCGCCGGCCTCGAGCGCGGCCTTCATCTGCTCGACCGGGTTGTCGCCCTGGCCCGAGCCGTCGCGCCGGATCATCAGCGCGTTGAACACGTCGGCGCCGATGAACTGGCGCAGCTTCGAGGCCATCCAGTAGTCCAGCCCCGCCACCGGCCGCGTGAGCGCGCGCAGGTCGCTCGGCAGCGTGGCCCACAGCAGCACGAAGTCGCCATGGCTGGTGTGGTTGGCGAAGTAGAGCGTCTGCTCGGCCTTGGGGCTGGTGCCCGACCAGATGGCGCGCACGCCGGTCAGGAGGCCCGCGGCGCCGATGATCAGCTTGCCCGCGACCACGGCGAGCGCGCGGCGCACGATGCCGCTGTCGGGGCGCTTTTCTTCTGGGGGAGGAGAGACGTCGTTCAAGTGAGGTCCTGTGTCATGAGGGCGAGCAGGAACATCGCGCTCTGGCAGGCGACCACGATGGCGTGGCGCTGCAGCAGCTGGCGGGTGCCCTGCGCGCGGTCGGCCAGCGGCCGCGCGGCGGAAGATGCGTCGTCGGCGCGCAGCCCGAGCCGCGCCAGCGCCTGGTCGAGCGCCTCGAGCGAGGCGATGGTGCCGCGCGCGAGGTCGTCGAACAGCGCCTGGTCGAGCCGCAGCCGGAACGCGAAATAGCGCTCGAGCACGCCGAGGATGGCGACGGCGCCGAAGGCCATGCTCGGCGTGGTGGGCAGCGAGCGCAAGGTGAGCGCGAGCACGAGTGCCGCGATCGCGCTGAGCGCGAAACCCCAGAGGGCCAGCACGCCGGCCGCGCGCAGCAGGCCGGCGAGCGCGGCGCAGGTGGCGCGGTCGGTGTCATTCATGGGGCGCTGCTCCGGTGGGGACGCTGGGGGTGCCGAGCGGCGCGAGCGCGGCGAACCAGGCCGGCCGCAGCACGATCTGCGGCCGCGCGCGGCGCACCGCGGCCTCGGCCGTCGCCAGCCCGTCGGCGGCACTCGCCACGCCGTGCGTGCCGAGCCAGGCGATGGTCGCGGCCGCGCTGCGCGAGAAGCCGAGCGCGCAACAGACCCAGACCGGGCCGCCGCGCGCGGCGCGCCGCTGGCCCTCGATCACCGCGGCCGCGCGCCGCAGCCGCTGCGAGGCCGGCACCACGAGGTCGAGCAGCGGCACGCAGCGCGCGCCGGTGGTGCCGCCCGGCACCTGCAGCTCGGCGCAGAGGCTCACCAGCCGCGGCCGGCCCGCTGCCTGCCATTCGGCCGGCGTGGGCAGGCGGCCGAGCCAGAGCCCGGGCACCACCTCGGCCGCGGGCGGCAGTCCGCGCGTCCACAGCCGTGCGTTGAGCGCCGCGCCGAGCCGGTAGGGTGCGAACAGCCAACGCGCGGCCCAGCCCATGCGGCCCTGGCCGTCCATCTGGAAGCCGCGCGCGCCGAAGCCCGCGTAGTTGAGCGCCACCAGCGCCAGCGAGGCCGCGGGCCAGGCCAGCCACAGCGCCCAGCCGCCGCCCCACAGCGCGAGCGCAAGGCAGGCCAGGGCGCCCAGCGCATAGCAGGCCGCGAGCTTCCAGCGTTGCGGATCGCGCGCGAGCCGCCAGGCGCACGGCAGCGAGACCGTGCGCCGCAGCGGCCACAGCCAGGTGCAGACCAGGCCCAACAGCGCGCCGGTCGGGATGTCGATGAAATGGTGCTGCCAGGTGGTCAGCACCGAGGCGCAGATCGCGAAGGCCCACAGGTGCAGCACGGCGCACGCCCAGCGCGGCCGGATGAACTGCCGATACCAGTCCCACAGGATCACCGCCAGCGCGATGTGCAGCGAGGGCGCCTGGTTGTAGGGCTGGTCGAAGCCGCGCAGCGCCGCGAACAGGAAGGCTGGCGCGCCCTCGACCGCGGGCTGGCCGAAGCTGAAGTGCAGCGGCCAGATCACGAAGCAGCTGCAGGCGATCAGCGTGGCGCTGACCAGCCGCGCGCCGTGGCGGTCGAGCGTGTGGCGGTCGCGCGCGAGGAACAGCGACAGCGCGTAGAAGACGTTGATGGTCCAGTAGGGAAAGATGGTCCAGGGCCAGAACGGCACCTGGCGTTCCCACGCGAAGGCCATCGAGGGCACCTGCGCGCGCGTGGTGGCCCACCAGTTGGCGAGGCCGTAGGTCAGGTAGAACAGCGGCCCCAGCAGCACCAGCCAGCCGGCGGCACGCTTCCAGGGTCTTGCCGCGAACCAGGCGCGCATGGCGTTGCGGGCCCGCTCAGTGCTCGGTGCGCCGGGCCAGCGAGACGGTGAAGATGCCCCACTCGTCGCTGCGCTGGTCGATCTTGCGGAAACCCGCCTCCTCCACCAGCTGGTCCATCTCGACCTGCGTGCGGCGGCGCATCACCCAGGCCTCGCCCTGGCGGTGGCTGGTGAGCGCGCGCGCGATCATCTCGAGCTGCGGATGCCAGGGCTGGCCGGTGTAGACCAGCCAGCCGCCGTCCTCCACCGCGTCGCCCACGCCCGCGAGCGAGCGTCGCACCATCTCGTTGTCGGGGAACAGCTCGTACAGCCCCGACACCACCGCCAGCGTGGGCCGCGGCGTGACGCTCGCGAGGCTCATGCGGTCGAAGGCGTCGGCCTGCACGAACTGGGCGACGTCCTCCAGGCCCTTCTCGGCGATCAGCGCGCGACCGTCGCGCACGTTGATCTCGCTGTAGTCGCGCAGCAGGATCGAGCTGGCCTTGACCGGGCTCGCGAGCACCGCGTCGAGCACGTAGCGGCCATGGCCGGCCGCGATGTCCATCAGCCGCACCTCGCGGTGCATCTCGGCCAGCCGCTCCATCGCGATGCGCAGCAGCTCCTCGACGTGGATCTTGCGCTGCCGGATGCCGCGCCAGCCGATGGCCTCGAGGTAGTTGCGGTCGATCGCGCGGCCCAGCGCGCCCTTGCCCTGCGCGACATTGCGGTAGACGTAGTCGAGCGTGCTGCCCGAGTCGAAGCCGGTGTCGTGGCCCAGCTTCACGCCCTCGGACAGCCCGCCGCCGAAGCGCAGCCCGGCGCGCGTGAGCGACCAGTAGAGGCCGCGCGGCGACAGCGCCGGCAGCGGCGCGGCCAGCGCGCGCGATTCCTCGGCGGTCTCGCCCTCGAGGTGGGCGCCGCGGCGGTCGACCGGCGCGGGTGCCTCGTCGAACAGGCGCAGCACGAATTCGCGGATGGCCTGCACCGCGGGTGCGCGGTCCTTCTCGCCCAGCGTGTCGTGGAAGAAGCCCGGCAGCACCGTCTTGGTCTTGACCGCGCTGCCCAGCCGTTCGAAGAACTGGTGCTGCGGCTTGTGGTGCACCACCCAGTCGGCGCCCGAGATCAGGAGCTGCACCGGCAAGGTGATCGCGTTGGCGTCGGCCACCACGCGGTCGGCCGCCTCGTACAGGCCCAGCAGGATGTTGACCGCGATCGGCCGCGTGATCAGCGGGTCGCTCTCGTAGCTCGCGATGCGCGCGGGGTCGTGCGTGAGGAACTTGGCCTTGACGTAGCTGTTGACGAAGAACAGGCCGCGCAGCTTGTGCATCAGCGCCAGGCCCGGCCGCGCGAAGGGCACGTAGAGCTTGACCTTGAAGGCCGGCGAGGCCAGCGTGAGGCCGCGCACCTTGGGCGCGTAGTCGTGGGCCCAGGTCGCGACCAGCACCGCGCCCACGCTCTGCGCGATCACGTGGATGTCGTGCTCGGCCACGCCGTGCGCGCCGACGATGTGCTGCACGAAGGTCTGCACGTCGCGCACCGAGGTGCCGAAGCTGGGGCTGTAGCCGCGCTGGCCCGGCGAGCGGCCGTGGCCGCGCGCGTCCCAGGCGAAGACGTCGAAATCGGGCAGGTCGAGCTCGTCGACCAGGTGCGCCATGCGCGCGCCGTGCTCGTGGCCGCGGTGGAACAGCACGATGGCACCGCGCCGCGCGGGGCCGGTGGCCGGCCAGTGGCGGTAGAACAGCGATTCGCCGTCGTGGGTGCGGAACTGGCGCTCGGCCAGCGGCCGTTGCGTGAGGGGAGACGGCGAGGCGCCGGTGTCGGTGGTGTTGTCGTTCATTGAATCCCTGTTGTTTGTTTTGGTGTGGCGCCGTCCGCGGCCTCGGCTTCGGCGAGCGCGCGGCGCACGCGGTTGACCACGGTCCAGGCCACCAGCAGCGCCAGCAGCGGCATCAGCACCGCGGTCCAGCCCGGCAGCGGGCCGCCGAGCGCCACGTAGAGGCCGAGCGCGCCGAACACGAAGGCGCGGTCGCTCTTGCCGAGCGGCCCATCGTAGCGGCGCGATGCACCGACCGTGGGGCCGAGCGCGCCGGCGAATTCGCTGAGTCCGGCCAGCACGATCACGGTGCCGACCCAGAACGGGCTGAAGGGCTGCACCAGCACGAAGGGCAGGTACAGCGCGGCATCGGAGACCACGTCGGTGAGTTCGTTGAGGAAGGCGCCGAGCCGGCTTTGCTGGTGGTGCTCGCGCGCCAGCATGCCGTCGATGGCATTGAAGGCCATGCGCAGGAACATCCAGGCCGGGATCAGCCCGAAGGCCGCGAGCGAGGGCGCGGCCAGGTAGAGCCACAGCCCGATGGCCACCGAGACCACGCAGGCGCTCAGCGTGACCTGATTGGCGGTGACGCCCCGTGCATGCAGTCCGACCACGAGCGGCCGAAGCAGGGCCTGGAAACGCGGCTTCAGTTCGTAGATCGACACTGTTGTGATCCCCTCTTCATTCTGGTCGGGGCATTCTGCCAGTGCAGGCGAGCGCTCCTGTAGGCGCAGGTCCCGCCTGCAAAAGCCCGCGAAAACCCGCGAAAGGCCCTCGTGGCGCCGGGGCCGCGGGCCGTCCGTTGCGGCGATGCAGCCACTAAACTCGCCGCACCCCCCGCGCCCATGACCATCCAGACCGACGACTTCGCCCCCGCCCCGCAACGCGTGGTGTCCGCCGCGCCCGCCTCGCCCAACGAGGAGGCGATCGAGCGGGCCCTGCGCCCCAAGCTGCTCGACGAGTACGTCGGCCAGGCCAAGGTGCGCGAGCAGCTCGAAATCTTCATCGGCGCCGCGCGCAAGCGCCGCGAGGCGCTCGACCACGTGCTGCTGTTCGGCCCGCCGGGCCTGGGCAAGACCACGCTGTCGCACATCATCGCGGCCGAGCTCGGCGTGAACCTGCGCCAGACCTCGGGCCCGGTGCTCGAGAAGCCCAAGGACCTGGCGGCGCTGCTGACCAACCTCGAGCCCAACGACGTGCTGTTCATCGACGAGATCCACCGGCTCAGTCCGGTGGTCGAGGAAATCCTCTACCCGGCGCTCGAGGACTACCAGATCGACATCATGATCGGCGAGGGCCCGGCCGCGCGCAGCATCAAGCTCGACCTGCAGCCCTTCACGCTGGTGGGCGCCACCACGCGCGCGGGCATGCTCACCAACCCGCTGCGCGACCGCTTCGGCATCGTCGCGCGGCTGGAGTTCTACACGCCCGAGGAGCTCGCGCTGATCGTGCGCCGCAGCGCCGGCCTGCTCAAGGTCGAGACCGACGAGACCGGCGGCTTCGAGATCGCGCGCCGCTCGCGCGGCACGCCGCGCATCGCCAACCGGCTGCTGCGCCGCGTGCGCGACTACGCCGAGGTCAAGGGCGACGGCCGCATCACCGAGGAGATCGCGCACAAGGCGCTGGCCATGCTCGACGTCGACCCGCAGGGCTTCGACCTGATGGACCGCAAGCTGCTCGAGGCCGTGGTGCACCGCTTCGACGGCGGCCCGGTGGGACTCGACAACGTCGCGGCCAGCATCGGCGAGGAGCGCGACACCATCGAGGACGTGATCGAGCCCTACCTGATCCAGCAGGGCTACCTGCAGCGCACGCCGCGCGGGCGCATCGCCACGCTGGCGGCCTACCGCCACCTCGGCGTGACGCCGCCGTCGAGCCGCGCCGAGGGCCAGGACCTGTTCGGCAGCTGAGAGACTTTTCACCATGCACACCCATGACCTGAGCGCGTGGCAGCACGAGCACCACTTCGGCAGCGACAACGAACGCGCCGAGCGCAGCACGCGGCTCGTGATGTGGATCACCGCCGCGATGATGGCGATCGAGATCGGCGCCGGCTGGTGGTTCAACTCGATGGCGCTGCTGGCCGACGGCTGGCACATGAGCTCGCACGCGCTGGCCATCGGCCTGAGCGCCTTCGCCTATGCGGCCGCGCGGCGCTATGCGCGCGACCCGCGCTTCGCCTTCGGCACCTGGAAGATCGAGGTGCTCGGCGGCTTCGCGAGCGCGCTGGTGCTGCTGGGCATCGCGGCGCTGATGGTGGTGGGCTCGCTCGAGCGGCTGTGGTCGCCGTCGGCGATCCACTATCCCGAGGCGATCTCGGTGGCGGTGCTGGGGCTGGTGGTCAACCTGGTCTGCGCGCGGCTGCTGGGCGGGGCGCACCACCACCCTGGCCACGACCACGGGCATGCGCACGACCACGATCACGACCATCACCACGCGCACGGCGAGCATGGCCACGACCTGAACCTGCGCTCGGCCTACATCCATGTCGTGGCCGATGCCGCGACCTCGGTGCTCGCGATCGCGGCGCTGCTGGGCGGCTGGTTCTACGGCTGGGCCTGGCTCGACCCGGCAATGGGCATCGTCGGCGCGGTGCTGGTCGCGGTCTGGGCCAAGGGGCTGCTGAAGGAAACCGGCAAGGTGCTGCTCGACCGCGAGATGGACCACCCGGTGGCCGAGGAGATCCGCGAGGGCATCGAGGCCGGCCTGGCCGATTCGCTGACCCGAGTGGCCGACCTGCACGTGTGGCGCGTGGGCCGCGAGGCTTATGCCTGCGCGCTCACGGTGGTCACCCATTCGGCCACGCTCACGGCCGACCAGGTGCGGGCCTGCTTCTCGATGCACGAGGAGATCCGGCACTCGACGGTCGAGATCCAGCGCTGCCACGACTGACGCGACCGCTGGCGCACGGCGTCAGCCCGGCGGCCGCGCATGCCGCACGATCAGCGTCTGCGCCACGTAGTAGGTCGCGAGCACCCACAGCTGTGCCAGCGGCAGCGGCGCCACGAAGCGGTTGGTCGCGAGCAGCGCGTCGCTCAGCATGAAGCAGCAGGCGCCCGCCGCCACCCAGCCCGCGGGCCATCCAGCCGCTGTGTCGCGCAGCACGAAGGCCCGGCCTAACGCCTGGGCCGCCATGCAGGCGATCACCAGCACGTAGAGCGCGACCGGGATGCGCAGCGCGGCCGGCAGCCCGCCCTGCCACAGGAAGGCGTACATCGCCGCGCCGATCGCCAGCGTGACCGCCAGCGCCGCCGGCCGCGGGAAGAAGCCGACGCCGAGGCGGAACACGCCGATGTAGGCCAGGTGTGCGAGCAGGAAGCACACGAGGCCGGGCACGAACATCGAGGCCGGGCCCATCAGCAGCACGTCGCCCGCGAGCGAGCCGACCAGGCCCGCGACCAGCAGCAGGTCGAAGCGCGTCATGCCGCCGGGCCGCGCCAGCGCGCGCCGCGCGGCGATGAAGACCGCGATCGCGAGCGCCAGCGGCTTGGTCGCGTGGTGCAGCCAGGGCAGGCCGAGCGCGGCGCTCGCGGTCGCCAGCGCGGCGGCTTCCACCAGCAGGGCCTCGGCGATCGAGAGCCGCCCCTGCAGCACGCCGCCGATGGCCCACAGCGCGGCGGTGAGCGCGGCCAGCCACACGCTCGAGCGCGAGAGCGGCATGCCGTCGGAGAACCAGAGGAACACCGCCACGGCCGCGAGCAGCAGCAGGAACTGCACGCCCGCGAACCACTGCACGCCGCGGCCCACTTCGGGCTCGTAGCGCCGCACCTGCGCGATGTCGAAGGCCGGCTTCGGAAAGCGCGCCGCCACGTCGGCCGGCCGCCAGCCCGGCGGCTTGAGCCACACGCGCAGCTTGTCGCCCCAGCTGCGCGCATGCCACGAATCCTTGGCCAGGCCCCAGTAGACCTCGGCGTTGGCCCACAGCGGGTCCCAGCTCGCGAGCGGGCTGCGCGTGCCGTAGACGCAGCGCTCGTCCTCTTCCTTGAAGCTGCCGAACAGCCGGTCCCAGACGATCAGGATGCCGCCGTAGTTGCGGTCGAGGTAGCGGTCGTTGACCGCGTGGTGCACGCGGTGGTTCGAGGGCGAGCAGAACCAGCGGTCGAACCAGCCGAGCTTGCCGACCTGCTCGGTGTGGACCCAGAACTGGTAGAGCAGGTCGACCAGCGACACCACGGCGAACACCAGCGGCGGCACGCCCGCGGCCGCCATCGGCAGGTAGAAGATCCAGCCCAGCAGCGCGCCGCTCGAGGTCTGGCGCAGCGCGGTCGACAGGTTGTAGTGCTGGCTCTGGTGGTGCACCACGTGCGCGGCCCACAGCACGGCCGACTCGTGGCCCATGCGGTGCAGCCAGTAGTAGCAGAAGTCGTAGAACACCAGCGCCAGCAGCCAGCCGTACCAGGTGGTCCAGAAGTCGGTGTCGGGGAACAGCGCCACGGCCGAGTACACCGCGGTGTAGATGCCGATGCGCAGCAGGCCGGTGAGCACCGCGCTGATCTGGCTCAGCATGCCCAGGCCGATGCTGTTGACCGCGTCGGCGAGGCGGTAGGTGTCCTGCCCCGTGCCGCGGCGCGCGCGCACGCGGCCGACCGCGAACTCGATCGCGATCAGCAGGAAGAAGACGGGGGTCGCGAGGACGATGATCTGGCCAGGGCGCATCGCGCGATTGTGGGCCGCGCGCGCGTGGGGACGTCATCGGGATGTCACGCACTTGCCATGGCCAGGTCACGCAAGACAGCCAACCTATCGGTCCATGCAACGCGACGATGCTTTTCTGCGCGCATGGCGCGACACCGATGCCCGCCCCCCCGAGGCGGAGGACGAGGACGTTTCGCGGCCGATGCAGCGGTTTCGAACGCTGTGGATCTCCGACCTGCACCTCGGAACGCCAGGCTGCCAGGCGCGGGCGTTGCTCGACTTCCTCAAGCACACCGAGTGCGAGACCCTGTTCCTGGTCGGCGACATCATCGACGGCTGGCAGCTCAAGCGGCACTGGTACTGGCCGCAGGCGCACAACGACGTGATCCAGAAGCTGCTGCGCAAGGCCCGCAAGGGCACGCGCGTGATCTTCATCCCGGGCAACCACGACGAGTTCGCGCGCAAGTACCTGAACCACAACTTCGGCGGCATCGACGTGGCCGAGGAATGGATCCACGAGACCGCCGACGGCCGCAAGCTCTGGATCATCCACGGCGACCTGTTCGACGGCGTGATCCAGTGCGCCAAGTGGCTGGCCTACGTGGGCGACTCGCTCTACGAATTCACGCTCAAGCTCAACCGCCACCTCAACTCGCTGCGCGCGCGGCTGGGGCTGCCGTATTGGTCGCTGTCGAAGTACCTCAAGGGCAAGGTCAAGCGCGCCGTGAGCTATGTCGGCGACTTCGAGAACGCCGTGGCGCGCGAGGCCCGCAACCGCGGCGCGCAGGGCGTGGTCTGCGGCCACATCCACCATGCCGAGATGCGCGACATCGACGGCATCCTCTACTGCAACGACGGCGACTGGGTCGAGAGCCTCACGGCGCTGGCCGAGCATGCGGACGGACGGCTCGAGATCATCGAGTGGTCGGCGCACATGCCGGTGCCGTCGAAGGTCGCGCCGGCGCGCGAGGCCGTGGCGGCCTGAGCCCCTTTCCGTTCAGGGATAGGCGGCTTCGCACAGCGCCAGCACCTCGCTGCGCAGCCAGCGGTGCGAGGCATCCTGGTCGAGCCGCGGATGCCAGATCGCCGAGACGTTGAAGGGCGGTGTCGGCACGGGCAGCTCGAAGTGCCGCAGGCCCAGGGCCGCGGCATGGCCGGGCGTGAACCGATTGCCGAGGCAGGAGTGCGGGATGACGGCCAGCAGGTCCGAATGCCGCGCGACCTGCATCGCGTGGGTGTAGGCCGGCACCACCATCGCCACCTGCCGCGCAAGACCGAATGAGGCCAGTGCTTCGTCGACCGGGTGGTCCATCTCGCCGGCGCGCGAGGCCACCACGTGGCCGCAGGCCGCATAGCGTTCGGCGGCGATCTCCGTCTCGTCGAGCAGCGGATGGCCGCTGCGGCACACGCCTACGTAGCGGTCGCGGAACAGCCGGCGCGTGCGCAGTTCGGGCGCCGTGGTCCTGAGGGTGCCGATCTCCAGGTCGATCCCGCCCTCGCGCAGCGGCCGGGCGTCCCAGTCGGGCTTGGGCGCGAAGCGCAGCCGCACCTGCGGCGCGGCCTGGCGGATCCGCGCCAGCAGGGGCGCGGCGAGCAGGTCGATGAAGCCCTCGCCGGCGCGCAGCGTGAAGCACTGGTCGAGCGTGGCGATCTGCAGCGCATGGTCGGCCGGTGCCAGCGCGGCCTGCGCCTCGCGCGCCAGCGCCGGGATGCGTTCGCGCAATTGCATCGCATAGGGCGTGAGCACCAGGCCGCGGCCGGCCTGCAGCAGCAGCCGGTCGCCCGTGGCCTCGCGCAGGCGCGTGAGCGTGCGGCTCATGGCGGACACGCTGAGTTCGAGCCGCCGCGCGGCGCCGGTCACGCTGCCCTCGGTCAGCAGGGCATCGAGGGCGGGCAGCAGGTTGAGGTCGACGCGGGGCATGGCGCCAGCATAGGGCAGGAGTGGCCAGGCGTGGCGTTCAATGCAATCGTTGGTTGCAGGCCAGGCGTCTGGTGCAAGGAAGAGGGCGTGCCCAGAATTCGTGGCATCGCAGTCCCCAAGAAAAGGAGCACGCCTCATGTCCCATCCGCAACACAGCATCCTCATCGTCGGCGCCTCGCGCGGCCTCGGCCATGCCATCGCGGCCGAATTCCTGAACAAGGGCTGGAAGGTCATGGGCACGGTCCGCGGAACGGCCCGCACCCTGCTGCACGACCTGGCCGACGCGCATCCCGGCCGCGTCGAGATCGAGTCGCTCGACATCACGCACCCCGGGCAGATCCAGGCCCTGCGCGAGCGGCTGTCGGGCCATCTGTTCGACATCCTGTTCGTCAATGCCGGCACCACCAACCCCGATCCGACCCAGACCATCGGCGAGGTCTCGACCGAGGACTTCGTGAACCTCATGGTCGCCAATGCGCTGAGCCCGATGCGGGTGGTGGAAAGCCTCGCGGGCAACGTGCCGCCGGACGGCCTGATCGGCGTCATGTCGTCGGGGCAGGGCAGCATCGCCGACAACGAGACGGGCCAGCGCGAGGTCTATCGCGGCAGCAAGGCGGCGCTGAACCAGTTGCTGCGCAGCTTCGCCGCGCGCCAGGCCGGAACGTCGCGCGCCCTGCTGGCGATGGCGCCCGGCTGGGTGCGCACCGAGCTGGGCGGACCCGAGGGCCGGCTGACGATCGAGCAGAGCGTGCCGAGCCTGGTCGAAGTGATGCTCGCGAAGCGCGGGCGGCCCGGGCTGGAGTACCTGGACTACCGGGGGCGCACGGTGGCGTGGTGAGGTGCGCGCGCCGCGCTCAGGGTGGGGCGGCGCCCTCGTTGAGGCGTCGACGGCCCAGCGGCGTGATGGCGAAGATCACCGCCGGGCGGGCGTCCGGCCGCTCCGGATTCGGCAACTGCGCCTTGATCATCCCGGCAGCTTCCAGAACGATCGCGCTGCGGACGTCTTTTTCGTCGGCGATGACCAGCGGGAACGAGGCGTCTTCGATGCGGCGAAGAAAGTCCATGGGCATTTCACGTCTCCAAGGCTGCTGCGCGCACCTGCCGCGCAGACTGGACGCCCGAAAAGAGACTCGAGCGTCACGAAACAGACTTTACGTCTTGATGGCATTCACACCGTGACTTTTGTCACATTGGAGCGCAATAATAAGGGTTCACCATTAATACTCAGGTATCAACACAATGTCGGTTTTTACCTGCTGTCAATGCAGCGTGACCCATCTGAACCGGATCGAGCGCAGCACCTGGATGCGCTTCTTTCCCTGGCTGCGCGCCTACCAGTGCAGCAACTGCCGCAAGGTGCAGCTGCTGTCGCCGCGGGCGGTCAATGAGGCGCTGGCGGCCCATGCGTCGAGGGCCGCGCGCCACCCGGGGGCTCGGCCGGGCGAGCGCAAGGCTCCCGTGCTCAACGATGTGCCCAAGCGCAGTCCCGATGTGAACTGATGTGCAGACCAGTCGCTGGTGCAAGCCAGCGGCAGGAGCAAAGAAAAAGCCCGCTGTCCGATGGACAGCGGGCTTCTCTTTTGTGTGGTGGCTCTTCACGGACTCGAACCGCGGACCTGTGGATTATGATTCCATCGCTCTAACCGACTGAGCTAAAGAGCCGAGCCTGCGATTATAGCCCAGGCTTTTGGCACAGTTCAACCACCGCGCGAAGCTTGCGCGCCGGGCAGCTTGCCGAGTTCCTCGGACACCAGCCGCACCACCAGCTTGTCGAGCGTCTGCACCGAGTAGTTGCCCACGTCGTGCACGGTCTGCGTGCCCGGGCCGCTCGCGGAATCGGCGGCGTTCCGGTAGGTCAGGAACACGAAGCGACCGCCGGTGTATTGCGCGATCTGGCGCTGGATGTATTCGCCCTGCTTGTCGAGCCCCGAGGCGCCCACGCTCAGCACCTTGATGCCCTTGCCGAGCGCGGCGGCCATGCTGTCGTCGTACTGCGGACCGGGGTAATCCAGGTGCGGCGGCGCGTCGGCCAGCAGCATGACGAGCCGCGTGGTGTCGTCGCCGCGCCAGCTCAGGCGCTGCACCGTCTCGTGCAAGGCCTCGTTCATCGCCTCGGGATAGTCGCCGCCACCCGCGGCCTGCAGCGCGTCGAGCACGCCCTGGAAGGCATCGAGGTCGTTGGTGAAGTCGTGCCGGCGCACCACGAACTCGTCGCTGAGGTCGCGGTAGGCGACGAGGCCGAAGCAGGTGTCGGGACGGCTCGGCAGGCGCGCGACCTGGTCGGCGATGTCGCGCAGCGTGCTGCGCAGCCGGGCGATCTCGTCGCCCATCGAGCCGGTGGCGTCGATCAGGAACACCAGGTCGAGTTGCGCGCGCGCGGGGCGGGCGCCGGGACGCTCGAGCACCACGTCGACCGCGTTCTTCTGGCCGCGGCGCAGGAACGAGGTCGCCTGGCGGCCGTTCTTGCGCACCGTCACTTCATAGACCGGGCTCGGCTCGGCATCGAAGGCCTTGGGATGCAGCCAGACGCGTCCGCCCGCATCCGTGCGGGCCCACATCGCGGCGCCGTTCGCGGCCTGCACGGCGACCTCGGCATCGGGCACGACGCTGCCCTGCGCATCGCGCACCTGCAGCAGGTAGCGCTCGCTGATGTCGCGCTCGCGGTGCGCGACCTGGGTGCGGTTGCGGAAGGCCAGGTACTCGCCGAAGTCGGCGTTGTCGTCGACCATGCCGGCGGTGACGGGCTCGTGGGCCGGGCGCTGGGCGACGGCGGCCGCGCGGGCGTCGCGCGGCGCGGCTGCCGCGAGGGGGGCCGGAACGGCCGCCGGGGCCGACTCCACGATGGCCGAGCGCGCCATCTTCGCGCTGGAACGGGCTTCGGCCATGGGGGCGGCGCTGGGTGCCGGGGCCACCGGCGCCGCCATCGACGCGAGGGGCGGGGTAGGCATGGCCGGCGGTGCCATGCCCGGCGCGACGGGCGCGGGCATCGCGTGGGGCGCGCCGACGGCGGCCAGGGCGGACCGGTGCCGCGCGCTCCCGCCGCTGCCCGGGGTCTCGCTGGTCCGGATCGGGCGCGCGCAATGCTTGGCCGATGGCGCCTCGAAGTTCGGCATCGCCGGCTCGATCCTGCGCGCGGGCGTGGCGGTGTCAGTGGTCTGCAGCGCCGGCGCGGGCCAGCGCGTGGCCGGGGTGGCGACGGCGGCATCGTTGTGGCCCGCCGCTTGCGGCTCGGTGGCGCCGCAGGCGCTCAGGACCAGGGAAGCGCACAGCAGCGCGACGAGCGGGCGGCGAGGGCGAAAGGCCGGTGACGGGATCATGGAACGGCTCCGTGAAGTGAATCGGTGCAGGCTGTTACGGCCCGCCGCCGCCGGCGGGGTTAAGCCGGTGCATCTTTTTTTTTTCGTGCCGCGCCAACCCCGACCGGCGCCTTCCCGCGTACCAGCTGAGGTGAGAATCCACCGATGTCCGCGCTGCCCCGCGCCCGTTCCGCCACCGCCAGCCAAGCCGCGCCCGAAGCGACCGGCCGCGACGCCATGCCCGACGATCAGCTGATGCTGGCCTACGCGCGCGGCGACGCCGCCGCCTTCGACGTGCTCTATGCGCGCCACGAGGGCGGGCTGTTCCGCTTCGTGCGGCGGCTGCTGGGCGCGCGGCTCGCATCGCAGGCCGACGAGGTGTTCCAGGACACCTGGGTGCGGATCATCACGGCGCGCGAGAGCTTCTCGCCGCAGGGCGCGGCCTGGCGCACCTGGGCCTTCACGATCGCGCACAACCTCGCGATGGACCGGCTGCGCGTGAGCGGGCGCGAAGTGACGCTCGACGGCCACGCGGGCGAGGACGACGAGGCCATTCCCGCGCTCGAGCGCGGCGTGCACGGCGCCTCGGACGACGTCGCCACCCATCCCTCGGCCGAGGAGCTCGCGTTCTGGCGCGCCGCGGGCCGGCGCCTGCTGGCCTGCCTCGACGAGCTGCCCACCGAGCAGCGCGCGGCCTTCCTGCTGCACCACGAGGACGGCCTGACGGTCGAGGCGCTGGCGGCCAGCCTGCAGATCGGTTTCGAGACCGTGCGCAGCCGCCTGCGCTACGGGCTGCAGAAGCTGCGCGGCTGCATGGAACGCTACCTCGCGGTGCTGGAGGGCGCGCGATGAGCGCCGGGTTCGACGACGACGACCTGCGCGACGCGCGCCTGCGCCGCGCGCTCGAGCACGCGCCCGACAACGAGGCGCTGCCCGAGGTACGCACGCGCGAGGCGATCCGCAAGATGGCGCACAACCTCGCGGCCGCCACGCCGCCGGCCGCCGCCAACGCGCCGGCCGCGCAGCCGTGGTGGCGACGCCTGTTCGGCGGTGGCGAAGCGCGCGGACGCATGCCCTGGAACGCGGCTTTCGCGACCTTGCTGGTGGTCGGCTTCGTCACCGTGCTGTGGCGGCAGGAGCCGGTGCCCGATGCGCGGCTCGATGGCGAGGCGCGCGTGGGTGGCACGGTGGCCGAAGCGCCGCCGGCACCGCGCGAGGCGCCCGCGGTGGTGCCCGAGGCACGGCCCGAAGCTGCCGCGCCCGCTGCGCCTTCTGGTGCGGCGGCCGATGCGGCCGGCAATGCCGACACGGTGCGTCGACCGTCCGCGCCCGCCGCGGCTGCGCAACGCGCGCCGGCACCGCAAGCCGAGCGGCGGCAGGCCCCGGCCGAGCCGGCCGCCAAGTCGCGCGAGTCGGCCTCGCTGGAGCGGGCCACGCCGGCGCCCGCGACACCGCCACCGGCTGCGGCCGTCGCGCCGCCACCGCCGCCCGAAGTCGCCGCAGCACCCGTGGCGCCAGCGCCTCCGCCTCCAGCAGCCGTCGCCGCGCCGCCCGCAGCCGCGGCACCACCACCGCCTTCGGCGCCCGCGCCCGTGATCGCCGCTGCACCACCCGCACCCGGCGCAGCGCCGCCTGTCGCCGATGCCGCACCCGGCGCCGCACCGCTGGCGGCCGAACAGTCGTACAAGAAGAGCGAAAGCGAACGGGCCTCGGTCCGCGGTGCGGCCTCCGCCCTGCAGTCCGTCCCGCCGGCACTCTCGTACGCACCGCCGCAGCCATCGGCCGCCGCGCCGTCCGCGCAGCTCTCGCAGGCCGAGTCCGCCGCGCTCCCGCCGCCCTCGCGTGCCCGGCTGGCCGGCGCGCCGGCGCCCGCCGTCGAGCGCGCGCCGTCCTTTGCCGCGCTCGATCGCTGGACCGCCTGGTCGGACTCGGGCGACGCGGCACCGCGCCACGGCCGTGCCGACATCGAAGCCTTCCCCGCATTGCTGGGCGCGGTGGCGCGCTCGGCCATCCAGCCCGATGCGGCGCTGGCCGCGCCGGTCGAAGCGCGCATCGCGCTGTACCGCGGCCGCACCCTGGTCGCGCTGCTGGAGATCGCGGGCGAGCAGGTGCGCTGGTCGCTGCAGCCCGGTACTTCGGCCTTCATCGGCACGCCGCCCGTGCAGGCGCTGGCCTCGCTGCGCGCCGCGCTCGAGCGCGCACGCGAAACGCCTTCGACGCCGCAGCGCTGAAGGCATCAAGTTCCAGGGCAAAAAAAAGCGGGCCGTCCGGCCCGCCCGCCATCAGGCGTTCTTGAAGTCCGGCTGGCGCTTGGTCAGGAAGGCGTCCATGCCTTCCTTCTGGTCCTGCGTCGCGAACAGCGCATGGAACAGCCGGCGCTCGAACATCACGCCGTCGCTCAGGCCGCTCTCGAAGGCGCGGTTGACCGACTCCTTGGCCGCGATCACCGAGATCTGCGAGAAGCCGCAGATCACCAGCGCGGCGCCCAGCGCCTCGTCGGCGAGCTTCTCGAACGGTACCACGCGGCTCACGAGGCCCGCGCGCTCGGCTTCGGCGGCGTCCATCATGCGGGCGGTCAGCACCATGTCCATGGCCTTGCTCTTGCCCACCGCGCGCGGCAGGCGCTGCGTGCCGCCGGCGCCGGGGATCACGCCGATCTTGATCTCGGGCTGGCCGAACTTGGCGTTGTCGGCCGCGATGATGAAGTCGCACATCATCGCGAGCTCGCAGCCGCCGCCGAGCGCGAAGCCGGCCACGGCGCCGATCACCGGCTTGCGGATCGAGCGGATGGTCTCCCAGTTGCGCGTGATGTAGTCGCCCCGGTAGGTGTCGATGAAGCTGTACTTGGCCATCGCCGCGATGTCGGCGCCGGCCGCGAAGGCGCGCTCGCTGCCGGTGAGGATGATGCAGCCGATGGCGTCGTCGGCGTCGAAGGCCTTCAGGGCCTGGCCCAGCTCGGTCATCAGCGCGTCGTTGAGCGCATTGAGCGCCTTCGGTCGGTTGAGGGTGATGATGCCGACCTTGCCAGCTTCGGTCCGCACTTCGATGTTCTCGTAGCTCATGGTGTCTCCGGGGAAGGGAAGAAAAACGCGCTTCACTATACCCACGGTGCCGTGCGCCACCGTGGCACGGGGCTGCTGGCCGGTGCCTTCGCCCTTCCTGCTTCATGGCTTTGTTGAGAATTGTTCTCAACTAGAATCCGCGGCCATGGAGTTCCCGATGCAAGAACATGCCGTGTTGCTGCGGGCCTATGCCCGCGTGCAGGAGCGCTGCTCGCAGCTGCTGGCCGAGCAGGCCGCGCTGGTGGAGCGGCTGGAGGCGCAGATCGTGCGCCTGCGTGGTGCGCTGGTGGCGCGCGATTCGGCGATGGCGATGGTGCGCGAGGAGCTGGCCGCGCGCGCGGCCGTCGGCGCGGCGCTGCCCAAGCGGCTGCATGCGCTGCTCGCGCCGGGCGCCGCGCGCCGCCTGGCCGTGCCGGTGCCGGTGCCTGCCGACCTGCGCGAGAAGGCCGTGCTCTGCGTGGGCGGCGACGAGCGCACGCCCTCGCTTGCGCGCCAATTGGTCGAGATCGCGGGCGGCCGCTTCCTGCACCTCGAAGGCACGGGCGGCACCGACGATCCCGCGTTCGAGGCCAGCCTGCGCGCGGCCGACCTCGTCATCTGCCAGACCGGTTGCCTGAGCCACGACGCCTACTGGCGCGTGCAGGACCATTGCCGCCGCACCGGCAAGCCCTGCGTGATGGTGGGCGAGTCGCAGCCCATTCATTTCGTGCGGCGCGAGACGGCCGAGGAGGCCGCGGCCGAACGGGCCTTGCCAGCGGGCTGAAGTGCCAAAAGAAAACGGGCCGACGACGGCCCGTTTTTCATGGTGCGTGTCCGGCCTTAAGCCTTCGTCGCCGCGATCGCCACCGGCGCCAGCCACTTCGAGACCCGGCCCGTGTCCTGCGCCAGCAGGCGCCAGGTCGTGACGCCCGTGGGCAGCACCAGCGGCAGCTTCACCAGCTTGCGGTCGCGCGCGACCAGCGCGGTGCAGCGCTTGCCCGCGCCGAGGTAGAGCGCGAGATCGTCGAGCCGGCCGATGCGCCAGCCCTGCGCGGGTTTGCGTCCCGCGGCCGGCAGCTCGATGCCGATCCATTCGTCGCCGGCCGCGAAGCCGGCCTTTTCGGCCGCGCCGCCGCGCAGCACCACCTTGACCTGCACGCTGCCGCCGCTCTCCGCCACGCGCAGGCCCAGCGTCTGCGCGGGCTGCGAGGGATCGTCGAGCGTGGCCACGCCGTGCAGGCGCAGCAGCTCCGACAGCGGCAACTCGGCGGTCGAATGTACCCAGGCCGCGAGCTCGGCCGCGTACGAGCGGCCGCCGGCGGCCTCGAGCGCGGCCGCGATGTCGGCCTCGCTCACCGGCCCGCCGCCGCTCGCGTTCCACAGGTGGCGCATCGCGTCGTCGAGCGTGCCGCGGCCTTCGGCGCGCAGCTTGAGGTCGAGGCACAGCGCGACCAGCGCGCCCTTGGTGTAGTAGCTGACCGTGCCGTTGGGCGTCTGCTCGTCCTGCCGGTAGTACTTGACCCAGGCGTCGAAGCTCGCGTCGGCCACCGACTGCACCTGCCGGCCCGGCGTCTGCTGCACCTGGTTGATGGTCTTGTTGACCAGCCGCAGGTAGGCCGCGTCGTCGATCAGTTCGGCGCGGCGCAGCAGCAGGTCGTCGTAGTAGCTGGTGAAGCCCTCGAAGAACCACAGCAGCCGCGTGTAGTTCTCGCGGCCGTAGTCGTAGCGCGCGAACTCGGCCGGCCGCAGCCGCTTCACGTTCCAGGTGTGGAAGTACTCGTGGCTGATCAGGCCCAGCAGCGTGACGTAGCCGTCTGCGGACTTCTTCATGCCGAGCTGCGGCAGGTCGCGCCGGTTGCAGATCAGCGCCGTCGAATGGCGGTGCTCGAGGCCACCGTAGCCGTCGTCGACCGCGTTGAGCATGAACACATAGCGGTCGATCGGCGGCTTCGGACCGCCGCGCTTGCCGACCTTGTCGCCGTGCCAGAAGCGCATCTCGGCTTCGCAGATGGCCTTCGTGTCGGCCAGCAGCCGATCGCCGTCGAACGAGGCCGCGGCACCCGCGACCACGAAGCGGTGCGGCACGCCGCCGGCTTCGAACTCGCCGCTCCAGAAGGCGCCGAGTTCGACCGGGCTGTCGGCCAGTTCGTCGTAGTCGGCCGCGAGGTAGCGGCCGAAGCCATGGCGGTCGGTCTTCAGCGGCGGCAGCGCGGTGGCGCAGGACCAGGGCGCGGCGCCCTCGGGCAGCGCCGAGGCGGCGGGCGCGACGATCTCGAGCGCATGCGGCGCATCGGTCTGGCCCTCGACCCGCAGGCACAGGCTGGTGCCGTTGAAGAAGCCGCGCTCGGCGTCGAGCCAGGCGGTGCGCACCGAGTTGTCGTAGGCGCAGACCTTGTAGCGCAGCACCAGCGGCTGGCCGGCCGTGCATTCGACGCGCCAGCTGCACTTGTCGAGCTGCGTCAGCACCGGTGCCTTGCGCCGTCCCTGCGAGGCCTGCAGCCCCTGCAGGTTCTTGGCGAACTCGCGAACGAGGTAGCTGCCCGGGATCCACACCGGCAGCGTCAGCTGCTGCTCGGCCGCGGGGCGGTCGATGGTGAGCGTGACCTCGAACAGGCGCGCATGCAGGTCGGCGCATTCCACGCGGTAGTGCACGCCGGGCGCGGCCACGGCCGCGGGCGTCGCGGCCGCGCGCCGCGAGGGGGACTTCGTCGCCATCAGCTGGCGGAGGCGGCGAGTTGCTTCTCGACCTGCTCGGCGGGCACGGCGCCCGGGGTGCGGGTGCCGTTGCTGTAGATCAGGGTGGGCGTGCCGGTGATGTTGTAGCGGCGGCCGAACTCGACGTTGCGCTGCAGCGCGGTCACGTCGCAGCTGCCGGGCGCGGTGGCCGGGCGCGTGCCCGCTTCCATCCAGTCGCTCCAGGCCTTGCCCTTGTCCTTGCTGCACCAGATGTCGCGCGACTTGACGGTCGAATCGGGTCCCAGCACCGGGTAGAGGAACAGGTAGACGGTGACGTTGTCGACCGACTTCATGTCCTTCTCGAAGCGCTTGCAGTAGCCGCAGTTCGGGTCCTCGAAGACCGCGAGCTTGCGCTTGCCGTTGCCGCGCACGATCTTGATCGCGTCCTTCACGGGCAGCTTGTCGAAGGCCACCTCCGACAGCTTCGCCACGCGTTCCTCGGTGAGGTTGCGGCGCGCGTTCACGTCGATCATGTTGCCCTCGAGCAGGTAGTTGCCCTGCTCGTCGGTGTAGTAGATCTGCGCGCCGTTGACGCGCACCTCGTAGAGGCCGGGCATCGGCGACTTGCTGACCTCGTCGATGGTCGGGAACTGCGGGATGCGTTCCTTGAGGTTCTTGCGGATCTCGGCTTCGCCGGCATGGGCGCCGAAGGCCGCGAAGAGCGCGAGCGACGCGAAGGCGGCGGGAAGCAGGTGGCGTGCGAGTGTCTTCATGGGTTCGAGGGAGGTCGTTGTTCGGTTCGTCCGGAATCGGGTCTTCAGGCCTTCAGGCTTTCAGGCCCATGGCCTGCCGCGTGACCCAGTGCTTGACCAGGCGCGTGCGGTCGAAACCGCGCATGCCCCAGTTGCGCAGCGCGGGCAGCGGGCCCAGGCCGTGCGAGAAGAGTTGCTGCAGCCCGTCGGTGGCCAGGCTCATCTGCAGTACCTCGGTGCGGCGCGCGCGTTCGTAGCGGCGCAGCAGGCGCGGATCGCCCACGCTGCGCCAGTAGTCGCGCTCCTTGATGACGGTGGCCAGCGCGGCCGCGTCGGCCAGGCCGAGGTTCAGGCCCTGGCCCGCGAGCGGATGCACGGTGTGGGCCGCGTCGCCGGCCAATGCCCAGGTGCGCGGCGCCTGGCCGCTGGTTTGCGCCGCAGTCTGTGCGGAGGCAGGCAGGGTGCCGGTCCAACGGTCGGCGATGGCGCGCGCGAGCGGCCAGGCGGCGCGCTCGCTCGCCAGCCGCAGCGCGCCGAAGGCCTGGTGGCTGGCCTCGGTCGCGGCGGCATTGAATTCCTCGGCCGATTGCGCGAGCAGCGCCGGCGCGCGCAGCTGGTCGACCGACCACACGAGCGCCAGCCGGCGGCCGTGCACGCCGTCGAGCGGCAGCAGCGCGAACACCTCGCCCTTGTCGTTGAACCACTGGCGCGCCGTGCCGTCGTGCGACTGCTCGGCCTCGAGCCGCGCCGCGATCGCATGCTGCGGATAGCGCGTGACCGCGTAGCTCACGCCGAGCGCCTCGCGCGTGGCGCTGGCCTTGCCTTCGCAGACCACGGTGAGCGGCGCGGCGACCGGTTCGCTCACCACCTCGATCTGGGGCTGGAAGCGCACCGCGTCGGCCAGCTGCTTCTCGAGCGCCGGCACGTCGACGATCCAGGCCAGCGCCTCGACCTTCTGGCGCGCGGCGCTGAACTGCACGCGGCCGCCCTCGTCGCCGTCGACCACCATCTCGCGCACCGGCGTGGCGCTGATGCCTTCGGGCCAGGCGCGCAGCGAGACCAGCAGTTCGCGCGACGCGGCGTTGAGCGCATAGGCGCGGACGTCTTCCCGCTCGACGGCGGCGGGCGGCGCCACCAGCGCCACGCGCACGCGTTCGCGCGCGAGCAGCAGGGCCAGCGTGCGGCCGACGATGCCGGCGCCGCGGATACAGACTTCGGGGGGGAGGGCCATCGCGGCATTGTAGGAGGAGGCTCTTGGGGCCGACCCCGTGGGGAAACCGGCCATTGGGGGTATGCCGGGAGCGAGGACAATCGAGCCCCCATCCGAGGAGCCCCCGTGACAGATTTCGATCTCCAGGCCACCATCGCGCGCCTGTTCGTGTACCCCGTCAAGTCGTGCGCCGGCGTCGAGTTGCCCGAAGCGCTGCTGACCGAGACCGGCCTCGAATTCGACCGGGCCTGGATGGTGGTCGACGCACAGGGCGAGTTCGTCACGCAGCGGCAGCTGCCGCGCATGGCGCTGATCAAGCCGCAGATGAAGCACACCGAGGTGGTGCTGCGCGCGCCCGGCATGCTGGCGCTGCACTTGGCCTTCGACCGGGTCGAGCAGCCGATGCGGGTGCGGGTCTGGAAGGACGAGGTCGATGCCTACGACATGGGCGACATCGCGGCCCAGTGGTTCAGCGACTTCCTCTCCGAGCCCGGCAAGCCGCAGAAGCTGCGCCTGGTGCGCTTCGATCCCGAGGTCAAGCGGCTGTCGAGCCTCAAGTGGACCGGCGGCATCGAGGCCCAGACCCAGTTCGCCGACGGCTTCGCGCTGCTGGTGGCCAGCGAGGGCTCGCTGGCCGAGCTCAACGAGCGGCTGGCGCGCGACGGCCATGGCCCGGTGGGCATCGAGCGCTTCCGGCCCAACATCGTGCTGGCCGGCATCGAGTCGCACGACGAGGACCGCGTCGAGATGCTGCACGTGGCCAGCGGTGACGGCGGTTCGGCGGACGGCGCGCAGCTGCTGCCGGTCAAGCCCTGCACCCGCTGCCCCATTCCCGACATCGACCCGGCCACCGCGCTCAGCAGTCCCGAGGTCAACGACACGCTGCGCACCTACCGCGCCGATCCGCGCGTCGACGGCGGCATCACCTTCGGCATGAACTGCATCGTGATCCAGGGCGTGGAGCAGATGCTCAAGGTCGGGCAGCCAGTCGGGGCGAACTACAAGTTCGAGTGAATGGTCAGAACGTCACGCCCGCGCACAGGATGATGTTCGCGTAGGGCGTGCATTCGCCCGTGCGCACCACCGCCCTGGCGCGCGCGCTCAGGCGTTTCAGTTCCTCGTGCGACACCGTCTCTGGCACGACCGCGAGCTGCCCCGCGCACCATTCGGGCAGTTCGCCCGTGGCGCGGCCCTCGACCGCCTCGCGCGCGAGCAGCGCGCGCTCCACCTGCAGTTCGCTCAGCACCGCCTTCAGCACCTCGGCCACGCGCGGCACGCCGGGCGTGAGCGCGAGGTCGATGCGGCGCGGGCCGTCGGGAATCGGCAGGCCGGCATCGCCGATCACGAGCATGTCGCCATGGCCCATGGTGGCGATGATCTGGGACAGTTCGGAGTGCAGCAGGGCGGTACGTTTCACAGCGGAATCCAGTCGGGGGGCAGGGGGCTGCGCAGCACGGCCTCGCGCTGCGGGATGGAAGGCTGGGCGCCGGGCTGCTGGATGCACAGCGCGGCGGCGCGGATGCCCAGGCGCACGGCCTCGTCGAAGGACTGGCCCTCGCCGAGCGCGGTGGCGAGCGCGCCGAGGAAGGTGTCGCCGGCGGCCGTGGTGTCGACCGCCTGCACGACCAGCGCCGGATGGTGGCGCGCGCCGTCGGCATCGACCGCCACCGCGCCGCGCGCGCCGAGCGTGACCACCACGCGCGCGATGCCGCGCGCGCGCATCGCCTGCCCGGCGGCCGCGGCCTCGAGCGGGCTGTCGGCGCCCAGGCCGCTGAGCGTGCGCGCCTCGATCTCGTTGACCACCAGCGTGTCGATCTTCGGCCACAGGGGCTCGGCGATGGCCTGCACCGGCGAGGGATTGAGCAGCACCTTGCAGCCGGCCTCGTGCGCCACCGCGATCGCGCGCTCGACCTGCGCCATCGGGGTCTCGAACTGGGTCACGAGGAAGGCCGCGCCCTCGAGCCGGGTGCGCAGGTCCGTCGCGTCGAGGTCGACGCCGGCATTGGCGCCCGCGATCATCACGATGCGGTTCTGGCCGCTGTCCTCGACCATGATCAGCGCGGTGCCCGTGGGTTCGGCGGCATCGGTGCGCAGCGCCTCGGTGTCGATGCCGTCGCGCTCGAGCGCCTGGCGCAGCGCGCGGCCGTGGTCGTCGTCGCCCACGCAGCCGATCATCCGCACCTGCGCGCCCTCGCGCGCGCAGCTCACGGCCTGGTTGGCGCCCTTGCCGCCGGGGATGGTGGCGAAGGAGCGGCCCAGCAGGGTCTCGCCCGCGGCGGGCGCATGCGGCACGCGCAGCACCAGGTCCATGTTGAGGCTGCCGAGCACCACGATGCGCGGTGCCGCGGGGCGGGAGGAAGACGTCGGGCTCACGGGGTGCGGGACTTTCGGGTGTCGGCGGAAGAGGGGACGGATACCGGTGCGGCCGCGGGCGCTCCGGAATAGCGCGCGGTCGAGGCGCGCACGTGCAGTTCGGGCTGCAGCACCACCTTGCGCGCATCGCGGCGGCGGCCGCCCACGCGCTCGAGCAGCATGTCGACCGCCAGCGCGCCGATGCGCTCCTTGGGCTGGGCCACGGTGGTGAGCGCGGGGCTGGTGTAGGCCGAGAGTTCGATGTCGTCGAAGCCGACGATCGAGAGCTCGTCGGGCACCCGCACGCCGCTCTCGTGCGCGGCGCGCAGCGCGCCGATCGCCATCAGGTCGTTGCAGACGAAGACCGCCGAGGGAATGTCGTTGGTGCCGGCGCGCAGGATGGCGTGCATCGCCTCGTAGCCGCCCTGGCTGGTGAAGCCGCCGCGCCACAGCAGCGCGTCGGCGTCGGCCGCGCCCGTGCTGTTGCCGCTCTCGGCCAGCGCCATGCGCCAGCCCGCGATGCGCTGCTCGCTCGGCGACACGCCCTGCGGCCCGCCGATGCAGGCGATGCGGCGATGGCCCAGCGACAGCAGGTGGCGCACCGCGAGCAGGCCGCCCTGCATGTGGGCGGTCTCGACCAGGTCGCAGTGCGGGTCGGCGATCTCGCGGTCGAGCAGCACGGTCGGCACCTTGAGGCCGTTGAGCTGCCTGGCCAGCGAGTCGTCGTCGCCGGTCGACACCACGATCAGCCCGTCGATGCGGCGCTCGGCCAGCACCTGCAGGTACACGCTCTGGCGGTGCGGCTCGTCGTCGGTGTTGCACAGGATCAGCGTGTAGCCGGCGCCGAAGCAGCGGTCCTCGATGATGCGCACGATCTCGGCGAAGTAGGGGTTCGAGCTGTTCGGGATCAGCATCCCGAGCGTCGAGGTGGTGTTGCTCTTGAGGCTGCGCGCCATCGCGTTGGGCACGTAGCCGAGTTCGCGGATCGCGAGCTCGACGCGCTCGCGGCCCTTGGCGCTGACGTGGCGCGTGTCGTTGACCACGTGCGAGACGGTGGTGACCGACACGCCCGCGCGCAGTGCGACGTCCTTGATGGTGGCCATGGCCTGGGTGTTCCTGTTGCGGGGTGCTGCTTCGTGGGGAGGGGGGTGCGTCAGGCCAGCCGGCGGTCGGCGCGGCGCTGGCGCAGGGTGTCGATGATCACCGCAACCACGATCACCGCGCCGGTGATGATGCGCTTGCTCGGTTCGCTGGCGCCGACCTGCGCCAGACCGGCCTCGAGCACCGCGATGATCAGCACGCCGAAGAAGGTGTTGACCACCGAGCCGCGCCCGCCCATCAGGCTGGTGCCGCCGATCACCACCGCGGCGATCACCTGCAGCTCGATCCCCACGCCCGAGTTCGGATCGGCCGCCTCGAGGCGCGCCGACTGCATCAGCCCCGCCAGCCCGGCCAGCAGGCCCGTGACCGCGAACACCACGATGCGGATCGGCCGCGGGTCGATGCCCGCGAGGCGCATCGCTTCCTCGTTGGTGCCGATGCCCACCACGTAGCGGCCGAACACGGTGCGCGACAGCACCAGCTGGCCCACGATCACCAGCACCACCGCGAGCACGAAGGCCGCCGAGATGCCGCCGATCCACGGCGCCGCCAGGCCCGAGATGGCGTCGCCCACGTACTGGGTGCGCGAGTCGGTCACGAGGTAGGCGCCGCCGCGCACGGCCTCGAGCATGCCGAGCGAGACGATGAAGCTCGGCAGCCGCCAGGCCACCGACACGGCGCCGGTGATCGCGCCGCAGATCAGGCCCGTGGCCAGGCCCAGCAGCGCGGCCAGCGGCACCGGCAGGTGCCATTGCAGGATGGCGGCGGCGGCCACCGCCGCGCTGAGCGCCAGCACCGAGCCCACCGAGAGGTCGATGCCCGCGATGATCAGCACGAAGGTCATGCCCACGGCCATCACGGCCAGCGCGGGGATCTCGTTGGCGATGGTGACGAAGGTCTCCACCGTGAGGAAGTATTCGCTGAGGCTGCCGAACAGCGCGATCATGCCGAGCAGCACCACGGCCAGGCCGATGTAGGTGCCGAGCTGGCCCTTGAGGGAGCCGGCGCCGGAGGCGGGGGGAGCGGAAGCGGTGGTGGTCGTCATGGGGCGAAGGAGGATGAGGCTCAGGCGGCGGCCGCGAGAGCGTGAGCGGTGGGGGCTGCGGAGGTGGCGCGGCCGGTGTCGCCGAAGGCCGCGGCCAGGATCGACTGCTGGTCCCAGGCGCCGCGCTCGAACACCGCCACCAGGCGGCCGGCGTGCATCACGCCGATGCGGTCGCACATGGCCATGAGTTCGCGCAGGTCGCTCGACACCATCAGCAGCGCCTTGCCGGCCTCGGCCATGCGGTCGAGCTCGGCATAGAGGTCGGCGCGCGCGCCCACGTCGACGCCGCGCGTCGGCTCGTCGAGCAGCAGCACCTTGCATTCGCGGTGCAGCCAGCGCGCGAACACCACCTTCTGCTGGTTGCCGCCGCTGAGCGTGGCCACGCTCTGCTCCTCGCTGCGCGAGCGGATGCGCAGCGTCTGCACCAGCCGGCGCGCGATGCCGCGTTCGGCGGCCGCGCGCAGCCAGCCCAGGCGCGAGACCGCGCCGAGGTCGCTGAGCGTGGCGTTGACGCGGATCGACTGCGTCATCAGCAGACCCTGCGACTTGCGGTCCTCGGTGACCAGGCCGATGCCGGCGCGGATCGCCTGCATCGGCGAGCGCCAGCGGCCCGCGGCCGGTTGCTGCGCGCCGGGCCAGTGGAGTTCGATCGTGCCGCGCTCGGCCTTGTCGGCGCCGAACAGCAGCCGCACGAGCTCGGTGCGGCCCGAGCCCACGAGCCCGGCGATGCCCATCACCTCGCCCGCGCGCAATTGCAGGTCGACGTCGCGCACCGCGCTGCCGCGGCCGATGCCGTGCGTGCTCAGCATCGGCGCGCCGGCCACGCGGCGCGGGCGGCCGTCGTGCTCGTGCACCGCGCGGCCGACCATGCGCTCGACCAGCTCGGATTCGCGCACGCCGGCCATCGGCCGCACGTCGACCAGCCGGCCGTCGCGCAGCACCGCCACGCGGTCGGCGATGCGCTGCAGTTCCTCGAGCCGGTGCGAGACGTAGACGATGCCCACGCCGCGCGCCTTCAGCAGCGCGATCTGCTCGAACAGGTGCTCGGTCTCGCGCGGCGTCAGCATCGCGGTCGGCTCGTCGAGGATCAGCACGCGGGTGTCGTCGAGCAGGTTGCGCGCGATCTCCACCATCTGCTGCTGGCCGATGCCCAGGCGCGAGACCGGCACGGCCGGATCGATGTGCGAGAGCCCGATCTTCGCGAGCTGCAGCCGCGCGGCCGCGTGCAGCTCGGCGCGCTGCAGCCAGCCCATGCGCTGAGGTAGCCGGTCGAGCAGCAGGTTCTCTGCCACCGTGAGCGTGGGCACCAGCCCCAGCTCCTGCATCACCATGCGCACGCCGTGCGCCTCGGCGTCGCGGCGCGAGCCCGGCTGGAACGGCGCGCCGCCCAGCAGCATCGTGCCGCGCGTCGGCGTGACCAGGCCGCAGACGATCTTGGAGAGGGTGCTCTTGCCGGCACCGTTCTCTCCGGTCAGCGCGAGCACCTCGCCGGCCTCCAAGGTGAGGCTCACGCCGTCGAGCACCGGCGCGGCGTAGTCCTTGCCGATGTCGTGGAGCGCGAAGAGCGGCGTGGCGGGGGTTGCGGACATGGGCGCCGGCAAGGGTGGTTTCTCGAGGTGTGTGACAGCGGTGGAAGCGGCGCGGTGCTTACTTCTTCGAGTCCTTGGTCACCAGCACCACGTCGGTCTTGATCTCGGCCGGCATGTCGGCCTGGCTCTTCTTGTCGGCGATCGCCTTCAGCGCGGTCTCGATGCCGAACACGGCCTGCTTGTCGGCGAACTGGTCGGCCGTGGCGAGCACGCGGCCGTCGGCCAGCATCGGCTTGATGGCGCCGATGTTGTCGTAGCCCACCACCTGCACCTTGCCGGCCTTGCCCGCGGCCTTCACGGCGGCCACCGCGCCCAGCGCCATGCTGTCGTTGCCGGCCAGCAGGGCCTTGAGGTCGGGGTTCTCGCGCATCATGCCGGCCGCCACCGTGTTGCCCTTGTCGATTTCCCACTGGCCCGACTGCACGCCCGCGACGTTGATGCCGGCGGCCTTCATCGCGTCCTGGTAGCCGAGGGTGCGCTGCTGCGCATTGAAGGTGGTCGACACGCCTTCGATGATCCCGACCTTGTCGCCCGACTTCAGGCTCTTGGCGAGGTAGTCGCCCACCAGCTTGGCGCCGGCGCGGTTGTCTGGGCCGACGAAGGGCACCTGGATGTTCTTTTCCTTCAGCGCGGCCGCGTCGAGGCGGTTGTCGATGTTGACCACCAGGATGCCCTTGTCGATGGCGGCCTTGACCACCGGCACCAGCGCCTTCGAATCGGCCGGCGCGATCACCAGCGCATTGACCTTCTGCGCGACCATCTGCTCGACCATCTTGATCTGGGCGGCGGTGTCGGTCTCGTCCTTGATGCCGTTGGTCACCAGCGTGTACTTGCCCGAATTCGCCTTCTGGTGCGCCTTGGCCCCGTCTTCCATGGTGCGGAAGAACTCGTTGGCCAGCGACTTCATCACCAGCGCGACCTTGGGCTTGTCCTGCGCGAGCGCCGGCGTGGCGGCGAAGGTGCCCAGCAGGGCGAGAGCGGCGGCGGTCTGCACGGTGCGGCGGGTGAACTTCATGGTGCGTGTCTCCTGAGGTGTGTTGGAACGAACGATGACCGATCTGGCGGCCCGGCGCCGATGGTAATGGACGAAAACGTTTGCGCAAACGTTTGCTTATCGGGTTTTCATCGGGTTTTACCCTGACCCGCCGGCCCTGTTTAGCGGCCTGCCCGAACCGCCGGGCGGGGCGCCTCGCCTAAAATCGCCGGTTCACCTGAGGACCCCCCATGAGCTTGAAGTGCGGCATCGTCGGCCTGCCCAACGTCGGTAAATCCACCCTTTTCAATGCGCTGACCAAGGCCGGCATCGCAGCGGAAAACTATCCCTTCTGCACCATCGAGCCCAACGTGGGCATCGTCGAGGTGCCCGATCCGCGGCTCGCTCAGCTCGCCGACATCGTCAAGCCCGAGCGCGTGGTGCCCGCCATCGTCGAGTTCGTGGACATCGCGGGCCTGGTGGCCGGCGCCAGCACCGGCGAAGGCCTGGGCAACAAGTTCCTGGCCCACATCCGCGAAACCGACGCCACGGTGAACGTGGTGCGCTGCTTCGACGACGACAACGTGATCCACGTGGCCGGCAAGGTCGACCCGATCTCCGACATCGAGGTGATCCAGACCGAGCTGTGCCTGGCCGACCTGTCGACGGTCGAGAAGGCACTGCAGCGCCACACCAAGGTGGCCCGCTCGGGCGACAAGGACGCGCAGAAGCTGGTCGGCCTGCTCGAGCGCTGCCAGGCCGCGCTCAACGAGAACAAGCCCGTGCGCGCGCTCGAGTTCACCAAGGAAGAGCTGCCGCTGGTCAAGAGCTTCACGCTGATCACCGCCAAGCCCGCGATGTTCGTGGGCAACGTGGCGGAAGACGGCTTCGAGAACAACCCCTACCTCGACCGCCTGCGCGAGTACGCCGCCAGGCAGAACGCGCCCGTGGTGGCGATCTGCGCCAAGATCGAGGCCGACCTGTCCGAGATGGACGACGAGGACAAGAAGATGTTCCTGGCCGAGATCGGCCAGGACGAGCCGGGCCTCAACCGCCTGATCCGCGCCGCCTTCAAGCTGCTGGGCCTGCAGACCTACTTCACCGCCGGCGTGAAGGAAGTGCGCGCCTGGACCATCCACGTCGGCGACACCGGCCCGCAGGCGGCCGGCGTGATCCACACCGATTTCGAGAAGGGCTACATCCGCGCCCAGACCATCGGCTTCGACGACTACATCGCGCTGAAGGGCGAGCAGGGCGCGAAGGACGCGGGGAAGATGCGCTCGGAAGGCAAGGAATACGTCGTCAAGGATGGCGACGTGATGAACTTCCTGTTCAGCTCCTGAACCTTTCGCGCCCTGCGCGATGAAAAGAGCGCCGTGATCCGCAGCGTCACGGGTCCGGCGCCGTCTCCACCTCCCCCGCTTCACGCTTGCCAGCGGCGCAGCCTTCTGCTCGCGCCGGCGCATCCGGCCCATTCCTGTTCATTTCAAAACCGGTTCGACAGGAGAGCGTGATTTGCTTCTCGGAAATTCGGATGTCTCCGAATTGAGTGGCAATTGATGAAATCCTGCGTGTGTATTATCCCGGGCGTTTTTGGATTCCTGCGAGGTGAATTCTCTTTGGAATCCGACAAATTCTGATTGAAATCCAAGCCAAATCATTCCATTGATTTGAGCCGGGCTCGATTTGGAATTCTCGAGGGATGCTCAAACATCCAGGAATAAAAAAGGGGAGGGAATTCAATGAACCGGATATTCACGCGCCTGCTTGCCGCCTGCCTCGTGGCCGCGGGCTTGCAGATCGCCGCCGCGGCGCCACCGGTGTCGGATGCGGCGTCCGACGAATTGCTGCGCGCCGCGACCGACATCCTTCGCAAGGCCGACGCCGACCAGGTGAGCGAGCTCTGGGATTCGGGCTCGAGCGTGCTGAAGAGCCGCATGGGCAAGACCGCCTTCGTGCGGGCCACGCGAAAGGCGCGGCTGTCGATGGGGCCCGTCACGGATCGCGAGTGGTCGAGCGTGACGCGCCTCAAGTACCAGGCCGACAACGAGTCCGGTTTTCCCGCGGGCCTCTATGCCAATGTCGTGTTCTCCACCCAACTGGACAGCGGCAGGAAAGCCTCCGAAAGAATCAGCTTCGCGCGGGAGAACAACCGCTGGATCTTCACGGGCTATGCGATAGCGCGGGAGGCACCGGATACCTCCGCGACGCAGGACACGTCGGCGGCGCCCGCCAAGCCCGCAACCCAGCCCGCAACTCAGCCCGCAACTCAGCCCGCAACCCAGCCCGCAACTCAGCCGGCGGCGCCTGCGGTGCGTCAAGCCGGCGCCGCCGAGGTCGAGACCGCGGTGCGCGCCTGGGCCCAGGCCTGGTCGGCGCGGGACGTGGATCGCTACCTGGCGGCCTACGCGCCGGACTTCACGCCGGCTCGCGGCCAGAGCCGCTTCCGGTGGGAAGAAGAGCGCCGGGCCCGCATCACGAGCAAGTCGAGCATCGGCGTCACGCTCGACGATCTGGTGATCAGCGTCGATGGCGAGAACGCGAGCGTCCGGTTCCGGCAGAACTACCGTGCGGACACCTTGAGGGAGGTGAGCCGCAAGACGCTCGAGTTGCAGCGCTCGGGCGGCCAGTGGCTGATCCGCAGGGAAAGCAGCGGCGGCTGAGCTCGCCGCGAACGGCCATGGCCTCGATGTCGAACGACGAACTCTTCGCCCAGGCCGTGTTCGCCTCGACCCAGGCGGGCGAGAAGCTCATGCGCAGGGACGGGGCGCTGCCTCCGCTGGGTCTCGCGTTCCTGCGCGAGGGCGCCGATGTCCTGCTGGTCAATCCGCAGGAAGAAGACCGGGCGAAGAACCTCGATGGCGAGCGGCTCCAGGAGCGGGTGCACGAGCGTCTTCGCGCCATCGTCGGGCAGCGCGACGATGTGGTCGCCGTGTCGACCGTCCTGTACCAGCGGGGACGAGGGCGGATCTATGTCCAGGTCGAACTGCCCGAAGCGGTGATGCAGCCGCTGGTCTTTGCCGTGGCGCGGGTGAATGGCGTGTGGACCGTCTCGGACAGCTGGGAGTCGTTCCACCGCCTGATCGCGGCCCCCCTCTTCGCGCGCTGAGCTGAGTCGAGGGCGGGCGGTTCAGCGCGCCGCCTGCTGCTTGCCCCACACCACCGTGTTGTCCACCGCATAGGCCGCGCACACCACCTTGCGCTGCGTGCAGCCCTTGAGATGCTCGGTCAGCGCGGCCGAGCTGGTGGCGGTGCCGAAGCGGCTGTCGCTGGTAATCAGGAAGGCGCGCGGCCGCGCCTGCAGCAGGAACTGGCGGTAGGCGACGCGGATCTGCTGCGGATCGGCGCCGACCGCCGGCAGCGCGGACTCGTCGGCGATGTCGGCATGGCCCGAGGGCGTGGGCTCGCCGTTCGATTGCAGCACCACGCCCACGGTCTTGAGCAGTTCGCGCCAGGTCTCGCGCTCGGCCATCACGCGCTGCGGCAGTTCCATCACCCATTGCGCCGGATAGGCGAAGCCCAGGTTCGAGCCGCCGGGCGAGATGCGGTCGGTGACGCCGATCAGCCGGCCGTCGGTGTCGAAGAGGCCGCCGCCGCTCGAGCCCGAGGACACGGGCGCCGAGGTCTGGACGATCGGCAACTGCCCCGGCGCGCGCGGCCGCAGCGCCGAGATCAGGCCCTCGCTGAGCGTGCGCTCGAGGCCGTGCGGACTGCCGATGGCGAACACGCGCTGGCCCACGCGCAGGCTGTCGGCCGGCGCGATCTCGACGGCGTGCAATTGCAACGGTGTCTCGGTCATCAGCACGCAGAGGTCGCGCGTCGCATCGGGGTCGCGCAGGATGCTGCCGATCTTGATCGTGGTCTGCCCCTGCATCACGGTCACGGCCGCGGCACCGTCGACCACGTGGCAGGCGGTGGCCAGCGCGGTGGGCGTGACCGCCACGGCGCTGCCCACGGTCACCTGGTTGTCGCCGCGGTCGCCCTTGACGGTCCAGACCGCGGGCGAGGCGTGCTGGTAGAGCGCCTCGGGATCGAGCGCGGCCTGCGCGGGACGGTGGGCCACGGCGGCGGCCGTGAAGAACAGCGCGAACATCGCGCCGCGCCAGCCCCCGTGCATGCGGCGCGGCGGGGTCGGCGTGGTGGTCGGTGTCATGCGGCCAGTGTAGGAAGCGGCTTCGCCCGCGCCTGTAGGCGACCGCGCTGACAGGGCTGCGCTTTGCCGCGCGTCACGCTAGACTGCCGCGCCCCGTCGCCCTCGCTTCATTCCAACCTCGCCATGCTCACCGTCCACCATCTCAACAACTCGCGCTCGCAGCGCGTGCTCTGGCTGCTCGAAGAACTGGGCCTGCCCTACGAGATCGTCCACTACCAGCGCGATCCGAACACCATGTTGGCGCCCGCTTCGCTGCGCGCGGTGCATCCGCTGGGCAAGTCGCCGGTGGTGACCACCGACGATGGACTGGTGCTCGCGGAATCGGGCGCGATCATCGAGACCGTGATCGAGCGCTACGGCCAGGGCCGCCTCGCGCCCGCGCCGCTCACGCCCGAGGCGCTGCGCTACCGCTACTGGCTGCACTTCGCCGAGGGCACGGCGATGTCGCCGCTGCTGCTCAAGCTGGTGTTCGACCGCATCGAGAGCAGCAAGATGCCCTTCTTCGCCAAGCCGGTGGCCAAGGCCATCGCCGCCAAGGCCAAGTCGGCATTCATCCTGCCGAACATCGCGAGCCACCTCAACTACATGGAGGCCGAACTCGGCAAGAGCGAATGGTTCGCGGGCGATGCGTTCAGCGGCGCCGACATCCAGATGAGCTTCGTGGTCGAGGCCGCGCATGCGCGCGGCGGGCTCGATGCGAAACGCCCGAAGCTCATGGACTGGCTCGCGCGCATCCATGCACGCCCCGCCTACCAGCAGGCGCTCGAGCGCGGTGGCCCGTACGAACTGCTGAACTGAGTCCCTCGCTCAGGACGGAAAGATGTAGAGCAGCGCCACCGTCATCGTGACGTAGCGCAGGAACTTGCCGATCGCCATGTAGGCCAGGCAGGGCCAGAACGGCAGCCGCAGCCAGCCCGCGACCGCGCACAGCGGATCGCCGACCAGCGGCAGCCAGCTCAGCAGGCAGGCCTTCGGGCCGAGCCGCTCGAGCCAGCCGAGCACGCGCACGTGGTGCTTCGAGTGCGAGTACTTGTCGGCCACCTTGTGCGCGCCGTAGCCCATCCACCAGTCGACCGCGCCGCCGAGCGTGTTGCCCACGGTGGCGACCGCGATCGCGGGCCAGAACAGCTCGGGATTGAGCTTGAGCAGGCCGAACAGCACCGGCTCCGAGCCCACGGGCAGCAGCGTCGCCGAGATGAAGGCGGCGATGAACAGCGTGGAGAGGCCGTATTGCGGCAGCGCGAGAAGCGCGAGGAGTGCGTCGAGCCAGGCTTGCATAAGGTCGGCGCAGTATAGGCAGCGGGTTCGCGATGCCGAGTCGGAAAAGGCGCCGCCGCGCATGGGATTTCCACCCGTGTTTACACCCGTACCAGCGGCGCGAATCGGCGCAAATCGTTTCAGTCACTGAAATGGCAGGTGGCTACAATCGTGCCTCATTTTTCAGCAGCCGACGCGCACAGCCTTCCTCCGTCATGACCTTGCAGATCGGCAACCACACGCTGGAGAACCGCCTGTTCGTCGCGCCCATGGCCGGCGTGACGGACCGGCCCTTCCGCATGCTGTGCCGCGCGCTCGGCGCGGGCTACGCGGTCAGCGAGATGGTGACCTCGCGCAAGGACCTCTGGAATTCGCTCAAGACCTCGCGCCGTGCCAACCACGACGGCGAGCCGGGCCCCATCGCGGTGCAGATCGCGGGCACCGACGCGGCCATGATGGCCGAGGCCGCGGTCTACAACATCGAGCGCGGCGCGCAGATCATCGACATCAACATGGGTTGCCCGGCCAAGAAGGTCTGCAACAAGTGGGCCGGTTCGGCGCTGATGCGCGACGAGCCGCTGGCGCTCGAGATCGTGAGTGCGGTGGTCGATGCGGCGCAGCCGCATGGCGTGCCGGTCACGCTCAAGATGCGCACCGGCTGGAGCATGGAGCATCGCAACGCGGTCAAGCTCGCGCGCGATTTCGAATCGGCCGGCGTGCAGATGCTCACGGTGCACGGCCGCACGCGCGAGCAGGGTTACAAGGGCCAGGCCGAGTACGACACCATCGCCGCCGTGAAGGCCGCGGTGCGCGTGCCGGTGGTGGCCAACGGCGACGTGCGTTCGCCCGAGAAGGCGCGCGAGGTGCTCGCGGCCACCGGCGCCGACGCGGTGATGATCGGCCGCGCGGCCCAGGGCCGGCCGTGGATCTTCCGCGAGATCGCTCACTTCCTCGACACCGGCACGCACCGCGCGCCGCCGCTGGTGGCCGAAGTGCGCCGGCTGCTGCTCGACCACCTGGTGGAGCACTACGCGCTGTACGGCGACTACAGCGGCGTGCGCACCGCGCGCAAGCACATCGGCTGGTACGTGCGCGCGCTGCCCGGCGGCGAGGAATTCCGTTCGCGCATGAACGCCATCGAGGACTGCGAGGCGCAGCTGCGCGCGGTCGGCGAGTATTTCGACGGGCTCGCGGACCAGATGGACCGCATCCCGCAGCACCAGGCGGCCGAAGAGCTGTCCGGCGAAGAGGAGGCGGCCTGCGCCGCCGATTGAGAGAAGAGAAGAAAAGCATGAGCAAGAAACACATCGAGGACTGCGTGCGCACCAGTCTGGAGAGCTACTTCCGCGACCTGCGCGGCACCGAACCCGACGGCATGTACGAGATGCTCGTGCGCGTGGTCGAGAAACCCCTGCTCGATGTCGTGATGACGCGCGCCGAGGGCAACCAGTCGAAGGCCGCCCAGTGGCTGGGCCTGAACCGCAACACGCTGCGCAAGAAGCTGGTCGAACACAAACTTTTGAAATGAACGAGAACGCACGGCGTAACGACACCATGGCCAAGACCGCACTGATTTCCGTCTCCGACAAGACCGGCATCCTCGAATTCGCGCAGGCGCTGCATGCGCTGGGCATCAAGCTGCTGTCCACCGGCGGCACCGCCAAGCTGCTGGCCGATGCCGGCCTGCCGGTCACCGAGGTGGCCGACCACACCGGCTTTCCCGAGATGCTCGACGGCCGCGTGAAGACGCTGCATCCGAAGATCCACGGCGGCCTGCTCGCGCGGCGCGACCTGCCGGCGCACGTGGCGGCCATCGAGCAGCACGGCATCGACACCATCGACCTGCTGATCGTCAACCTCTATCCGTTCGAAGCCACCGTGGCCAAGCCCGGTTGCTCGCTCGAAGACGCGATCGAGAACATCGACATCGGCGGCCCGGCCATGGTGCGCAGCGCCGCCAAGAACTGGAAGGACGTGGGCGTGCTGACCGATGCCTCGCAGTACGCGACGGCACTGGCCGAACTCAAGGCCGACGGCAAGCTCAGCGACAAGACCAAGTTCGCGTTCTCGGTGGCCGCCTTCAACCGCATCGCCGACTACGACGGCGCGATCAGCGACTACCTCTCGGCGATCGACTTCGAGACCAGCCAGGGTCAATCGACGCCCACGCGCTCGCTGTTCCCGGCGCAGAGCAACGGCCGCTTCGTGAAGGTGCAGGACCTGCGCTACGGCGAGAACCCGCACCAGCAGGCCGCGTTCTACCGCGACCTGCATCCGGCGCCCGGTTCGCTGGTGTCGGCGAAGCAGCTGCAGGGCAAGGAGCTCAGCTACAACAACATCGCCGACGCCGATGCGGCGTGGGAATGCGTGAAGAGCTTCGACGTGCCGGCCTGCGTGATCGTCAAGCACGCCAACCCCTGCGGCGTGGCGGTCGGCAAGGACGCGGCCGAGGCTTATGCCAAGGCCTTCAAGACCGACCCGACCTCGGCCTTCGGCGGCATCATCGCCTTCAACCGCACCGTCGATGCCGCCACCGCGCAGGCCGTGGCCAAGCAGTTCGTCGAGGTGCTGATGGCCCCGGGCTACACGCACGAGGCGCTCGAGGTGTTCCAGGCCAGCAAGGCCAAGCTCAACGTGCGCGTGCTCGAGATCGCGCTGCCGCCGGGCGGTGCCACCGACTGGGACAACGGCCGCAACGCGACGGACGTGAAGCGCGTCGGCTCGGGCCTGCTGATCCAGACCGCCGACAACCACGAGCTCGCGCTGTCCGACCTCAAGGTCGTGAGCAAGAAGCAGCCCACGCCGCAGCAGCTGCAGGACCTGCTGTTCGCCTGGAAGGTCGCCAAGTACGTGAAGAGCAACGCGATCGTGTTCTGCGCCGACGGCATGACCATGGGCGTGGGCGCGGGCCAGATGAGCCGCCTCGACTCGGCGCGCATCGCGAGCATCAAGGCCGAGCATGCGGGCCTGTCGCTGCAGGGCACGGCGGTGGCCAGCGATGCCTTCTTCCCGTTCCGCGACGGCCTCGACGTGGTGGTCGACGCGGGCGCGGGTTGCGTGATCCAGCCGGGCGGCTCGATGCGCGACCAGGAAGTGATCGACGCGGCCGACGAGCGCGGCGTGGTGATGGTGTTGTCGGGCGTGCGCCACTTCCGGCACTGAGCCGGGCGCGGTTCGAAAAGCAAAGGCGGCCTCGGCCGCCTTTTTTCATGGGCCCCGACGGCCGCTCATTCGAAGCGGTACTTGAGCTGGAAGCTCAGCGCGCCATAAAGCCGGTTCTTGATCGTCGGCACGTAGGCGATGTTGAGGCCCCAGTTCTTGCCCTCGATCGCCGCGGTGGGGATCAGCGCCGGGAACCAGTTGCCGTTGCGGTAGTTGGGGTAGCCGTCGAAGCCGCCGACCACGGCGCCGAAGCGCACGCCGTGGAATTCGAAGGGCAGCACGTAGAGGCCGAGGTAGTGCGACTGGCGCCGGTCGCTGTTGTGGAACGTGCCGAGCGTGACGCGGTAGACGTCGTTGAGCGGGTACTCGAAACCCAGGCCGGGGTTCTTGTTCTCGAGGCCCTTGTCGCGGTCGAAGTGGGCCGAGTAGAAGCCGACGTTGATCCAGGTCTTCTGGATCTCGAAGGGCTGGTCGAAGGTCGGCAGCGTGAAGTCCACCGACTGCGCGAGCGCCGGACCACAGAGGAGGAGGGCGGCACTCAGGACCGGCAGCAGGCGCAGGGATTTCATGGCTGGATGTTCTGGAGATCTCGTGCGGCTCGAGTCTGGCCGCGATGGCTTCTACCCTGTGATCGTTGGCGCCGGCTTTGCCGGACGCGGGCGCAATATACACGCGGGCACGGTCCGAAGCGCGAGCGCACGCGACGATTTTTCTGGGCCTGCTGTCATCGCCGTGGCACACGGCCGTGCGCAAGCGAGGGGCCGCTGCTCAGGCCGGCCGCGCCAGGTACTTGCGAAACAGCTCGGCCAGCCGCAGCGCGGCCAGCGACAGCGGCTTGCCGCGCGGCGAGACGATGCCCAGCTCGAGCGGCGGCACCGGCATCGCGAGCGGCACGCGCTCCACCAGCGCGTCGTAGGGCGGCATCGTGAGCATGCCCGCAGGGCCCACCATCAGCGCGTCGCTGCGCGTCAACAGGCCCCAGCTCACGCCGAAGGAGGCAACCTCGATGCGGTGCTCGGGCAGCGGCAGTCCCTGCGCGGCGTACTGCTCGAGCAGGAAGCTGTGCTGGCTGCCGGGTGCCAGGTGCATCAGCCATTCGGCGCCCGCGATCTCCTCCCAGCGCGTGGCGTGGCGCAGCGGATGGCCGCGCCGGCACAGCACGGCCATCTCGATCATGTCGAGCCGCTCGAACGCGAAGTCGGCATCGAGGGCCGAGGCCACCGGGCCCGCCACCGCGAAGTCGACCGCGCCCTCGCGCAGCAGCGGCAGCACCTGCGGGATCAGGCCGTCGAACAGCTTGAGCTGCGCCTGCGGCATGGCCTTGCGGAAGGCGCGCACCACCTCGGGCAGCACGCCGAGGAACACCATCGGCGTAACCGCCACCGCCACGCGGCCGTGCTGGCTGCCCTGCAGGATGCGGATGTCCTGGCGCGCGAGCTCGAGCTGCTGGTGCGCGAGCCGCGCGCGCACCGTGAGCTGGCGCCCGGACTCGGTGAACTCGATGCCGCGCGAGCTGCGCAGCACCAGCTGCGCATCGACCTCGGCCTCGAGCTCGCGGATCGCCTTGGTCACCGCCGCCTGGCTCAGGTGCAGGCTGCGCGCGGCGGCGCGGATGCTGCCGGTGTCGGCCAGCCGCAGCCAGGCCTTGAGCTGGTGATCCTTCATGCGGGCATTCTGCCGCCCGGCCGTGCGCGGGAATCTACCGACAAACGCAGGTTGTCATCGCGACAAGCGATTGTCTTTTGCGGCGCGGGCCCCGTTCCTAGACTTCGGCCACCAGCCGGCTCGTGGTGAACGGCGGGATTCCCCAAGAGGAGATGCTTCGTGCCCGCCCTGTCATTCGCATGGACCCGCCGCGCCGCTGTGGCCGTCCTGGCCGCCCTGGCCGCCGCCGCGCTGGCCGCCTCGGCCCAGTACCCCGAGCGCCCGGTGAAATTCATCGTGCCCTATGCCGCCGGTTCCGGCGTCGACGTCGCGATGCGCCCGGTGGCCGACGCGATGGCGCGCGAACTGGGCCAGGCCATGATCGTCGACAACCGGCCCAGCGCGGGCGGCATCGTCGGCACGCAGGCCCTGGTGAGCTCGGCGAACGACGGCTACACGGTCGGCTACGGCAACCTCGTGACCCTGAGCATCAACCCGGCCTTCTTCTCGAAGCTGTCGTACGTGCCCGAGAAGGACCTGGTGCCGGTCGGCCTGATCTCGAGCAACGCCTACGTGCTGATCGTGCGCAAGGACCTGCCGGTGCGCAGCCTGCAGGAGCTGGTCGCCTACGGCCGCGAGCACCCGGGCAAGCTCTCGGTCGGCACGCCCGGCATCGGCAGCGCGGGCCACCTGACCGGCGAGCTGCTGAAGACCGAGACCGGGCTCACGATGGTGCAGGTGCCCTACAAGACCGGCACCCAGGCGGTCGCCGACATGGTCAACGGCCAGCTCGACGTGACCATCGAGAACATCTCGGCGGTGCTGCCCTTCGTGCAGCAGGGCCGGGTCAAGGCGATCGCCGTGACCAGCGCCAAGCGCGCCGCGGTGCTGCCCGAGGTGCCGACCGTGGCCGAGAGCGGCGTGCCGGGCTTCGAGGTGGTGGCCTGGGGCGCGCTGATGGCGCCCGCGGGCACCTCGCGCAAGACCGTCGACCGGCTCAACACCGCGCTGCGCGCCGCGCTGGCCGACCCGGCCGTGGTGCGCGCCAATGCCGCGCTGTCGATCGAGGCATTGCCCTCGAGCCCCGAGGAGCTCAGCGCGCTGATGAAGCGCGAGAAGCCGCGTTGGGCCGAGGCGGTGCGGCGCGCGGGCGTCAAGGGCGACTGATCCATCCATCTTTTTCGAGGAGACAAGCCATGCATCCCTGGCAACTGGAGGCCGCCGAACTCGCGCGGCGCATCGCGGCACGCGAGCTCTCGTGCGTGGAGGCGTTACGCAGCAGCCTGGAACGGCTCGAGGCCGTCAATCCGCGCCTCAATGCTGTCGTCGACGGCGGCGCCGAGGAAGCGCTGCAGGCCGCGCGGCAGGCCGACGCCGCGCTGGCCGGCGGCGAGGCGACCGGGCCGTTGCACGGCGTGCCGGTCACCATCAAGGTCAATGTCGACCAGCGCGGGCATGCCACCACCAACGGCGTGGCGGCCTACCGCCAGGTCGTGGCCGCCGAGGACAGCCCGGTGGTCGCGAACCTGCGGCGCGCGGGCGCGATCCTGATCGGCCGCACCAACACGCCCGCGTTCTCGATGCGCTGGTTCACCGACAACGCGGCCCATGGGCGCACCCTCAATCCGCACGACGCGGCGCTGACGCCCGGCGGTTCGAGCGGCGGCGCGGCGGCCGCGGTCGCGGTCGGCATCGGCGCCATCGCGCACGGCAACGACCAGGGCGGCTCGATCCGCTACCCGGCCTATGCCTGCGGTGTCTACGGCCTGCGCCCGAGCTTCGGCCGCGTGCCGGCCTTCAACCCGTCGGGCACCGGCGAGCGGCCGCCGGTGGTGCAGCTCAGCTCGGTCCAGGGGCCGCTGGCGCGCAGCGTGCGCGACCTGCGGCTGGCCTTCGCCGCGATGGCCGCGCGCGACGTGCGCGACCCGTGGTGGGTGCCCGCGCCGCTCGAGGGCGCGCCGCCGGCCGGCCCGCTGCGCGTGGCGCTGTGCACCGCGCTGCCCGGCTACGCCTGCGATCCGGAGGTGACCGATGCCCTGCAGCGCGCCGCGCGCCGGCTCGAAGGCGCGGGCTACCGCGTCGAGCCGGTGGAACCGCCGCGGCTGCGCGAGGCGGCCGAGCTGTGGCTCGCGCTGACCATGGCCGACAGCCGGCTGCTGGTGGAACCGGCGCTGCTGCGCGACGGCGACGAAACCATCCGCCAGGCCTACCGCGCGATGGACGCGCATGCGCCGTCGTTCGACACCGAGGCCTACATGCGCGCGCTGGCCGCGCGCACCGGGCTGATGCGCGACTGGGCGCTGTTCCTGCAGCGCCATCCGCTGCTGCTGATGCCGGTGTCGTGGCGCCACCCGTTCCCGGTCGATGCCGACCAGCGCGGCGCGGCCGCGATGCGCGACCTGCTCGATGCGCAGAGCCCGCTGCTGGCGACCGCGATCCTGGGCCTGCCTGGGCTGTCGGTGCCGATGGGGTTGCGCCAGGGCCTGCCCACGGGCGTGCAGCTCGTGAGCGATCGCTTCCGCGAGGACCTGTGCCTGGCGGCGGCCGAGGTGCTCGAGGCCGAGGCCGGGCCGGTGATGCCCATCGACCCGGCCTGAGCCTCCCGCTCAGCGCTTGCTGAAGATCTCGCGCGCCGCCTCGACGGTGGCCGCGATGTCCGCGTCGCTGTGCGCGGCGCTCACGAAGCCGGCTTCGTAGAGCGCGGGCGCGATGTACACGCCACGCTCGAGCAGGCCGTGGAACAGCGCGTTGAACTGCGCGTTGTCGGTGGTCATCACCTTGGCGTAGTTCTGCGGCAGCTCGTTCATCAGGAAGAAGCCGAACATGCCGCCCTCGCTGTCGGCGCTGAAGGGCTGGCCCTCGGCGGCGGCCGCGGCCTTCAGACCGTCGACCAGCGCGCGGGTCTTGCGGCCCAGCGCCTCGTAGAAGCCCGGCTTGGCGATCTCCTTGAGCGTGGCCAGGCCGCAGGCCGTGGCCACCGGGTTGCCCGAGAGCGTGCCGGCCTGGTAGACCGGGCCCAGCGGCGCGAGCTGTTCCATGATGGCGCGCGGCCCGCCGAAGGCCGCCAGCGGCATGCCGCCGCCGATGACCTTGCCGAGCACCGTGAGGTCGGGCCGGATGCCCAGCACGCCCTGCGCGCCGTGCAGGCCGACGCGAAAGCCCGTCATCACCTCGTCGAAGATCAGCAGGGCGCCGTGCTGCGTGCACAGCGCGCGGCAACGCTGCGCGAACTCGGGCGTGGCGCGCACGAAGTTCATGTTGCCGGCGATGGCCTCGATCATCAGGCAGGCGATGTCGTTGCCGTGCAGCGCGAAGGCCTCCTCGAGCTGCTGCAGGTTGTTGTACTCGAGCACCAGCGTGTGCTGCACCACCTCGCTCGGCACGCCGGCCGAGGTCGGGTTGCCGAAGGTGGCGAGGCCCGAGCCGGCCTTGACCAGCAGCGCGTCGGCATGGCCGTGGTAGCAGCCCTCGAACTTGACGATGGTCTTGCGACCGGTGGCGCCGCGCGCCAGCCGCAGTGCGCTCATCGCGGCCTCGGTGCCCGAGCTCACGAGGCGCACCATCTCCATCGACGGCACCAGCGCCAGGATGGCCTCGGCCAGCTCGATCTCGCGCTCGGTCGGTGCGCCGTACGAGAAGCCCTCGAGCACGGCCTTCTGCACCGCCTCGACCACCGCCGGATGGCCGTGGCCCAGGATCATGGGGCCCCAGGAGCCGATGTAGTCGATGTAGCGCTTGTCGTTGGCGTCCCAGAAGTAGGCGCCCTGGGCGCGCTGGATGAAGCGGGGCGTGCCGCCGACGGCCTTGAAGGCGCGCACGGGCGAGTTCACGCCGCCGGGAATCACGGCGCGGGCGCGCTCGAAGAGGATGTCGTTGCGATCGGAATTGGGCATCTGGAACGGGGGAAGTGGAATCAGTGGCGGGTGTCGTGGGGCGGCAGGGCGAAGTCGGGCACGTCGTCGCCGGGCTCGCCGTCGTCCTCCTCGGGCTCGGGTTCGGCCCAGAACAGGCGGTCGGGCAGCACGTGGCCCATGCCGGGGCGGAAGCCCGCGTCGAGGCAGCGGTCCATGTAGGCCAGCGCCTCGGTGGTGGCGGCCACCAGGTCGGTGCCGCTGGCCAGCAGCGCGGCCAGCGCGGCCGACAGCGTGTCGCCGGCGCCCGAGAACACGGCCTCGAGGCGCTCGTACTTCTCGCTGGTCAGCACCGACTGCGGCGAGGCCAGCACGTTGTCGATGAACTGGTCGGGCAGCACCAGGCCGGTGACCAGGGTGTAGGGCACGCCGAACTCGCCGGCCGCCATCGCGATGTCGCGCGCGCCGGGCGGGCGCTCGCCGCTCCAGTCGGGCAGCAGCCAGCGCCACAGCGTGCTGTGGTTGCCGACCAGCACCGTGGTCTGGGGCAGCACCAGGTCGCGGAAGGCGTCGAGGTAGGCGTCGATCTCGTTCTCGTCCCACCACGAGAGGTTGGGCATGTACGCCACCACCGGCACCTCGGGGTAGTCGGCGGCGGTCTCGGCGATGGTGCTCAGCGCCTCGGGCGTGCCCGCGAAGCCGACCTTGATCAGCTGCACCTCGACGTCCTCGAGGATGGCGCGGGTCTGCTCGGCGATGGCCTCCTCGTCGAACGCGAAGTGGTCGAAGATCTCGGCCGTGTCGCGCGCGTAGGCGCCGGTCACCACCGGCAGCATGTGGGCGCCCACCGATCCCATGGCCAGCCCGTCGCCGGCCAGGCCGCCGGCGCCGCTCGGGTCGCTGGCATTGAACACCAGGACGCAAGGGGGATTCAGGTCCTGATCCGCCAATGGATCGTCGTCGGGCAGCGGATCGTTAAGATCGCCCGGTTTGTCAACGCTGTCTGCTGGATGTAAGTGGAAGGTCATACGCCGGGCGGAATCCGCTGGATGGTGGCATGGGCGCGACGTTTACACGGCGCCAGTGAGATACGCATAGATACACTCGTTGCATTTAATGAACAAGGACTTTAAGCTCCGATGAATACGAAAACTTGGATGTGCCTGATTTGTGGGTGGATCTATGACGAAGCTGTAGGTGTACCGGAGGACGGGATTGCGGCAGGCACGGCCTGGGCCGACGTCCCGATGAACTGGACCTGTCCCGAGTGCGGTGCGCGCAAGGAAGACTTCGAAATGGTTGAAATCTGAAAAGCATGGCATAGAGCTACGCGATCTGCGCCGGTGTACGGCGCGGCGGGCATCCAAGTCTCATGAGCAGGAGCTTTTGCAATGGGCCCGAATGGATCAGGTTACAAGGTGCTGGTCATCGACGACAGCAACACCATCCGGCGCAGTGCCGAGATTTTTCTGAAGCAGGGTGGTCACGAGGTTCTCCTCGCCGAAGACGGCTTCGACGCGCTTTCCAAGGTTAACGACCACAAGCCGCACCTGATTTTCTGCGACATCCTGATGCCGCGGCTGGACGGCTACCAGACGTGCGCCATCATCAAGCGCAACGCTCATTTCTCCAAGGTCCCGGTCGTGATGCTGTCGTCGAAGGACGGCGTGTTCGACAAGGCGCGCGGCCGCATGGTCGGCTCGCAAGACTACCTGACCAAGCCATTCACCAAAGACCAACTGCTGCAGGCCGTGCAGCAGTTCGGCAACGTTTCACAGGAAGTGCAGTAAATGCCCATTCGAAAAATCCTCGTCGTCGACGACTCCAAGACTGAATTGGTGTTCCTGTCCGACCTGCTCCACAAGAACGGCTTCGCCGTGAAGACTGCCGAGAACGCCGAGGACGCCATGCGCCGCCTCGAGGAAGACCAGCCCGACCTGATCCTCATGGACGTGGTCATGCCAGGCCAGAACGGCTTCCAGCTCACGCGCGCGATCGCCCGCGATCCGCAGTACGCCGCGATCCCGATCATCCTGTGCACGAGCAAGAACCAGGAAACCGACCGCGTCTGGGGCATGCGCCAGGGCGCGCGCGACTACATCGTGAAGCCGGTGAACGCGCAGGAGCTGATGTCGAAGATCAGCGCGCTGAACTGAGCGCGGATCTGCCGAGTCCATGGCGAATCGCGACGCACTGAGAGCCTTCCAGTCCCGGCTGGCGAGCCGCCTGCAGGCCGCGCGCACCACCGGCGTGGCCGCGACCTGGCTCGCGGTCGAGGCGGGCGAGGGCAAGTACCTGTTCCCGCTCGGCCATGCCGGCGAAATCTTTCCCTGGACGCCGCCGCAACCCGTGCCCTACACGGCGCCGTGGTTCCTCGGCGTGGCCAACCTGCGCGGTGGCCTCTACGGCGTGGTGCAGCTGTCGGCCTTCGCCAGCGGCGCGCCCAGCGGTCCGGCCGCCAGCGAAGCGGCCCGCATCCAGTCGCGGCTGGTCGCGCTCAACGAGCTGCTCGACGTCAACTGCGCGCTGCTGGTCGACCGGCTGGCGGGGCTGCGCGGCGTCGAGGCCTTCGCGGCCTCCGAGCCCCCGGGCGCCGATGCGCCGCCCTGGGCCGGGCACCTCTACATCGACGCCGCCGGCGAACGCTGGCAGGAAGTCAACCTGCAGGCGCTGTCGCAGCAGCCCCAGTTTCTGAGTATCGGCGCCTAGCTGTCACAGGCGCCTCTGCACCCGACCACCACCTGAAGGACCGACCGTGAGCTCGATCGCCGACAAGTTCAAGAAATTACTGCCCGCCAGCGGCAACGACAAGGCCCGCGTCGATGGTTCGGGTTCGCTCGCGATCGACAACGTCGACACGGTGCAGGTCCCCGACGAGAAAACCGTGCGCATCGCGCGCGCGCCGGGCGACGGTTCGTTCGGCGGCGCGCCGGCCGCCGGCTCGTTCAGCGAAGGCGGTGCACTGGTCGATGGCGGCGAGGCCGCCAACGAACCGGGCCGGCCCGATGCCGCCGACCTGCTCGCGGACGATGGCCGCGCCGGCCAGAGCCCCGCGCGCCAGCAGCGCGTGCTCGCGATCCTGTTGGCGGTGGTGGTGCTGGCGCTGCTGCTGGTCGCCGGCCTCGCCATCCTGCGCGCCGAACGGCTGGCGCAGCAGGTGGCGGCCACCGGCCAGTCGCTGATGCAGTCGCAGCGCCTCGCCAAGTCGATCTCGCAGGCCCTGGTGGGCAGCGCGCCGGCCTTCACCGAAGTGAAGGACAGCGCCGACGACCTCACGCGCCGCGTCAACGGCCTGACCAACGGCGACGAGGCACTGCGCCTCGAAGCCGTGGGCGAGGCCTACGGCGAGGACATGGGCAAGATCGGCCCGCTGGTCGCGCGCGCCGACGCGAGCGCCAAGGCCGTGCTGGCCCAGCGCCAGATCCTGACCCAGGTGGGTGCCGCTTTGCGCGACATCAACCAGCAGTCGTCCACGCTGCTCGAGATGACCGAGACCGTCGCCTCGCTCAAGATGCAGCAGAACGCCACGCTGCCCGAGATCTCGGCCGCCGGCCAGCTCGTGATGCTGACGCAGCGCATCGGCAAGTCGACCAACGAGTTCTTCACGGTCGAGGGCGTGAACCCCGACGCCGTGTTCCTGCTCGGCAAGGACCTGAACACCTTCCAGGAAACCACGCGCGGCCTGCTCGACGGCAATGCGCAGCAGCGCTTCCCCGGCTCGAAGGACCCGCAGACGCGCCAGCAGCTCGAAGCCATCCTGAAGACCTACGAGCAGATGCGCACGCAGGCCTCGGCCATCCTGGGCAACCTGCAGGGCCTGGTGGCGGCGCGCGAAGCGCAGGCGTCGATCCTGACCGACAGCGAACCGCTGCGCAAATCGCTCGGCGAGCTGCAGGACAAGCTGTCGGCGCGCACCGGCCTGGGCGCCGGCACCATCGTGCTGCTGTTCGTGCTCTCGCTGGCCGCCCTGGCACTGGCCGGCGCCATCGGTTTCGTGCAGGTGCGCGAAGGCCGCGAACGCGCCGCCAACGCCGAGCGCGAACGTCTCTCGGCCGAACAGGCTTCGGAGGAAGCCAGCCGCATCAACAACGCCAACCAGGCCGCCATTCTTCGGCTGATGAACGAACTGCAGACGGTGGCCGAAGGCGACCTGACGCAGGAAGCCACCGTGACCGAGGACATCACGGGCGCCATCGCCGACTCGGTGAACTACACGGTGGAAGAACTGCGGCTGCTGGTGGGCAACGTGCAGAACACGGCCACGCGCGTGGCGCTGACCACCTCGCAGGTGGAAAGCACCTCGACCGAGCTGCTGGCGGCCTCGACCGAACAGCTGCGCGAGATTCGCGAAACCGGCCAGTCGGTGCTGACCATGGCGGAGCGAATCAACGGCGTGTCTTCGCAAGCGCAGGAATCCGCCACGGTGGCGCGCCAGTCGCTGCAGGCCGCGTCCTCGGGCCTGCAGGCCGTGCAGAACGCCATCGGCGGCATGAACGCCATCCGCGACCAGATCCAGGAAACCTCCAAGCGGATCAAGCGGCTGGGCGAATCCTCGCAGGAGATCGGCGAAATCACCGAGCTGATCTCGGACATTACCGAACAGACCAACGTGCTGGCACTGAACGCCGCCATCCAGGCCGCGTCGGCCGGTGAAGCCGGTCGCGGCTTCTCGGTGGTGGCGGAAGAAGTGCAGCGGCTGGCCGAACGCTCCGCGGACGCCACGCGCCAGATCTCGGCGCTGGTGAAGGCGATTCAGACCGACACGCAGGACGCGGTGGGCGCCATGGAGCGTTCCACGCAGGGCGTGGTCGAGGGGGCCAAGCTGTCCGACAACGCGGGTACCGCGCTGTCCGAGATCGACCGCGTGTCGCGCCGCCTCGCCGAGCTGATCGAGCAGATCTCGCAGTCCGCTTCCCGCGAGGCCGATTCGGCCAACGTGGTGGCCGCCAACATCCAGCACATCTTCGCCGTGACCGAGCAGACCGGCGAAGGCACGCGGACCACCGCGCAGCAGGTGCGCGAACTGTCGCAGATGGCCGAGGAACTGCGTCGTTCGGTGGCCCGTTTCAAGATTGCCTGACACAGAAGAACGGCGAGCATCCAAGGTGGCTATCCAATCCCCCGTCGCGGCCCCCCTCGCCGGCAATCCGCCGGCCACCGAAGACCTCGGGCCGCTGGCCTGGGTGCTCGGAGAAATCCAGAAGTCGCTCGAGAACGTCGGCAAGTCGCTGCGCCGCTTCGCGCGTGACGTCGGCAATGCGGCCGAGATCGAGAGCGGCCCGTTGCAGATGGCGCGCCAGCAGCTGCACCAGGCCGTCGGCGCGCTGCAGATGGTGGGCCACAACGCGCCCGCGCTGGTGCTCGGTTCGATCGAGTTCGCGGTGCAGGGCTTCGTGGCCGAACCGCAGCGCTGCACCGACAGCGCCGCGCTCAAGATCGAGCGCGCCGGCTTCGCCGTCACCGATTTCCTGCAGGCCCTGCTGGCCGGCAAGAACGTGTCCTCGATCGCGCTGTTCCCGCAGTACCGCGACGTGCTCGAACTGGTCGGCAACGAGCGCGTGCATCCGGCCGATCTCTGGAGCGCCAGCTGGCGCTGGGTCGAGATCCGTCCCGCGCTCACGCAGGCCTCGCTGGCCTACGACCCCTCGGTGCGCTCGCGGCTCGACCGCGAGGTGCTGCAGCTGGTCAAGACCGGCGACACGCAGGCCGCGCGCCGCCTGCAGGCGCTGTGCCTGGGGCTCGGCCGCGGCGCGCTGCTGCCGCGCGTGGCCAGCTTCTGGACCCTGGCGGCCGGCTTCTTCGAGGCGCTGGCGCTGGGCCTCGTGCCCGCCGACAGCTACGTCAAGCGCGCCGCCTCGCGCGTGCTGCTGCAGTACGCCACGCTCGCGCGCGGCGACAGCGTGGTGTCCGACCGGCTCGGCCAGGACCTGCTGTTCTTCTGCGCCCAGGCCATGCCCACCGCGCGCGACGAAGCCACCACCCTGCGCAGCGTGCGCACGGCCTGGGGCATCGCGCATGAACAACGCGTCGACTACACGGTCGAGCAGTTCGGCCGCTTCGATCCGCTGGTGCTGGCCCAGGCCCGCAAGCGCATCGAGACCGCCAAGGAGATGTGGTCCGGCCTCTCGGGCGGCGACATCACGCGCACGCGCCAGGTGGCCGACACCTTCGCCCAGCTCGGCGAATCGCTGCACCGGCTGCATCCGCCGAGCGAGCCGATGGTGCAGGCGCTCGCGCATGCGGTCGACGCCTCGGTGCGCAGCGGCCAGCCGCCCGACACCGAGCTCGCGATGGAAGTCGCGACCTCGGTGCTCTACCTCGAGGCCGCGCTCGAGGACCTCGACCCCAGCGATCCGCAGCTCACCCAGCGCATGCTCAAGCTCGCCGGCCGCATCGAGCGCGTGCGCGCGGGCGGCCATTCCGAGCCGCTCGAGCCCTGGATGGAGGACCTGTACCGCCGCGTCAGCGACCGCCAGACCATGGGCACCGTGGTCGACGAGCTGCGCAGCCACCTGAGCGAACTCGAGAAGTCGCTCGACCAGTATTTCCGCCGCCCGGGCGAAAAGGGCCTGCTGCGCACCGTGCCGAGCCAGCTGCAGCAGATGCGCGGCGTGTTCTCGGTGCTCGGCCTCGACCAGGCCGCCCACACCGTGCAGCGCATGCGCGACGACGTGGAGGCCATGGTGGGCAGCGCCTCGCCGGCCGACGAGATGGCCGGCTTCGACGCGCTGGGCAACAACCTCGGCGCGCTGGGCTTCCTGATCGACATGCTGGGCTACCAGCCGGCGCTGGCCAAGCGCCTGTTCGTCTTCGACGCCGAGGTCGGCGAGCTCAAGCCGCTGATGGGCCGCCAGGCCGCCGATGCCGAGGACGCCGAGAGCGTGGCCGCGCCGGCCGCCGAGCCCTTGCTCAGCATCGAGGAAGTCGATGCCCAGATCGCGTCGAAGCTGGCCGCGCTGGCCACGCCGGCGCGCAAGGCCAAGCCCTCGCCGATCGAGGAATTCAGCCGCAAGGCCGACAGCTGGACCGCCAAGATCGTCGGCCCCGGCGCGCTGCCCGACACCGAGGTCACCGAGCTCGAGGAAGACGACCTGCAGAACATCTTCCTCGACGAGGCGCGCGAGGTGGTGCACAACGGCCAGAACGCGATCGTCGCGCTCGGCAGCCGCCCCGAGGACACCGACGAGCTCACGATCCTGCGCCGCGCGTTCCACACGCTCAAGGGCAGCTCGCGCATGGTCGGCCTCACCGACTTCGGCGATGCCGCCTGGTCGCTCGAGCAGGTGGTCAACACCTGGCTGGCCGACCAGCGCCCCGCCACCCCCGAGCTGCTGGCCGGCACGCAGCAGGCGCTGCGCGACTTCGGCCTGTGGGTCGAGGACATCGCGGCCTCGGCGCCGCACGGCTGGCAGTCCGCCCCGTTCAGCCGCCTCGCCGAAGCCCTGCTGGCCGGCGAGCCGGTGCCGACCGCGCCGCCGCGCGTGGCCGATGCCGAGGCGCTTGCGATCGCGGCGCGCCAGATCGCGGCCGATCCCCTGCCCACCTCGCCGGCCCCGCTCGAGGAGCTGCCACCGCAGTTCGCGCTGCCGGCCGCGGCCGCGCAGGCGCTGCCCGAGTTGCCCGAGCTGCCGGACCTGTCGCTCGAACCGGCCGACGCCTCCGACACCTCCGACGTGCCGCAGGCCGCGTCGCGCACCGTGGGCCCGGAGGACGACGACTTCGTCTCCACCGACTTCCTCGACTTCGAGACCCGCGAGCCTTCGTCCACCGCGCCGGCACCGCTGCCGACCGCGCTGAGCGACGGCATCGACTTCGATTTCCTGGCGCCGATCGGCGCTGCCGCGAAGGCGAGCCAGCCGGCCGAGGAGGCCGCGATCGAGGCCGCCGGCCTGGCCGAGCTGCCGTCCTCCGCGCTGTCGATCGACGCCGCGCAAGCCTCGGCCGAGCGCGCCGAGGCCACCGCGCCCGCGCTGCCCGACCTCGACTGGACGCCCGAGCCGCTGCCGCTGCGCGAAGCCAGCGATGCCGGCACGGCCGTGCCGATCGACTTCCCCGAGATCCAGCTCGAGCCCGTGGAGGCCCCGGCCGAGTTCGCCCAGGCCGCCGTGGTCGCGCCCGAACCGGCCGCGCCCGAGACCGCCGCGCTGCTCGATGTCGCGGCCGAAGCACTGCCGCTGGAGGCACCGGCCGAGCCCGAGGAAACGGTGCAGTCCGAGGCCGCGCCCGCCGCGGAGGCGCCGGCCGTTGCCGAGCCGCAGCCCGTGCCCGTCGAATCCGTCGACACCGTCGAGGTGACCGCCGCCGGCAGCGCCGACGACCAGGTCAAGGTGATCGGCCCGCTGCGCATCGGCATCGCGCTCTACAACGTCTACCTCAACGAGGCCGACGAATGGTCGCGCCAGCTCGCCACCGAGGTCGGCGAGTGGGCGCTGCAGCCCTACGAACGCGTGGCCGACTCGACCATCGCGCTGGCCCATTCGCTGGCCGGCAGCTCGGCCACGGTCGGCTTCCACAGCCTGTCGGGCATGGCGCGCTACTTCGAGGCCGCGCTGCAGCACCTGCAGATGCAGGGCAGCGGCACGCGCGAGCAGGGCATGGTGCTGGTCGCCGCGGCCGACGAGCTGCGCCGCCTGCTGCACCAGTTCGCGGTCGGCCTGCTGCGCGACCCTTCGCAGCAGACGCTGCAGGCGCTGCGCGACATCGCGGCCTCGCCGATGCCCTCGCCCTATGCCGAGGAGCTGGCACGCGACGAGCCGCGCGCGCCGCTGCAGGTGGTGTCGCCGCAGGGCGGCGCCGACGTGGCGCTCGACGACTCCGAGGACGCCATCGACCTGGCCGACGCGGTCGACGTCGACCTGTTCCCGATCTTCGAGGAAGAGGCGGCCGAACTGCTGCCGCAGCTCGGCGAGGCGCTGCGCCAGTGGTCGCACCACCCCGACGACGGCGCGCCGCGCACCTCGGTGCTGCGCACGCTGCACACGCTCAAGGGCAGTGCCCGGCTGGCCGGCGCCATGCGCCTGGGCGAGCGCGCGCACCGCATGGAATCCGAGATCGAACTACTGGGCACGCAGGGCCACGTCGACCGTTCCGACATCGAGAAGCTGCTGGCACGGCTCGACACGCTGCAGGCCACCTTCGACGCGCTGCGCGCGGCCGACGACGCGACCCAGGTCGAACTGGCGCAGCGCGTGGCGGAAGCCACCGCGGCATCCGCGCCCACGCCCGTGGAACACCCGGAGCTGCGCGCCGAGCCCGCCAACGACGCCATCGCCGCGGTCGATGCCGACACCGACGCTGAACCGACGGCCGCCGTGCCCGCACCGGTGCGCCCGGCCCCCGCCACGCTCGCGCCGCTGCGCGCGCCGGTCGGCCAGGCCGTGCGCATCCGCACCCAGCTGCTCGACCGCCTGATGGCGCAGACCGGCGAGGTCATCATCACGCGCTCGCGGCTCGAGGCCGAGATCGGTTCGCTGCGCGGCTCGCTGGCCGACCTCACGGGCAACCTCGACCGCCTGCGCCAGCAGCTGCGCGACATCGAGGTGCAGGCCGAGAGCCAGATGCAGTCGCGGCTGGCGCAGGCCAAGGATTCGCAGCAGGGCTTCGACCCGCTGGAGTTCGACCGCTTCACCCGCGTGCAGGAACTCACGCGCATGATGGCCGAGTCGGTGAACGACGTGGCGACCGTGCAGCGCACGCTGCAGAAGACGGTGCAGGCGACGGAAGACGACCTCAGCGTGCAGGCGCGCCAGACGCGCGAGCTGCAGCGCGGCCTGCTGCGCACGCGCATGGTGGAGTTCGAGGGCATCTCCGACCGCCTCTACCGCGTGGTGCGCCAGGCCTCGAAGGACACCGGCAAGCAGGTGCGCCTCGACATCACCGGCGGCTCGATCGAAATGGACCGCGGCGTGCTCGACCGGATGACGCCGGCCTTCGAGCACCTGCTGCGCAACTGCGTGGCCCACGGCATCGAGGACGCCGCGCGGCGCGAGGCCTCGGGCAAGGACGCCAGCGGCCTGATCGTGATCGACCTCGCGCACGAGGGCAACGACGTGTCGGTGAGCTTCCGCGACGACGGCGCCGGCCTCGACCACGAGCGCATCGCCGAGCGGGCCCGCTCGCTGGGCCTGCTCGCGGCCGACCAGCCGCTCACGCCCGAGGAGGCCACCGAGCTGATCTTCCGGCCCGGCTTCTCCACGGCCGGCCAGGTGTCGGAACTCGCGGGCCGCGGCATCGGCATGGACGTGGTGCGCGCGCAGGTCGCCGCGCTCGGCGGCCGCATCGAGACGCGCAGCCAGCCGGGGCAGGGCACCACCTTCAAGCTGGTGCTGCCGCTGACCACCGCGGTGACGCACGTGGTCATGCTGCGCTTCGGCGAGGTGTCGATCGGCGTGCCGTCGAACCTGGTCGAACTGGTGCAGCGCGTGAACGCCACCGACCTCGAGTCGGCCTACCTGCACGACACCCATCCGTTCGGCAGCGAACAGGTGCCGTTCTACTGGGGCGGCGCGCTGCTGCAGGCCTCGCCGCGCAGCGAGCACATCGCGGGCCGCACCAACACCCTCGTGATCGTGCGCAGCGCGGCGCAGCGCGTGGCGCTGCACGTCGACGAAGTGCTGGGCAACCAGGAAGTGGTGGTCAAGAACCTCGGGCCGCAGCTCGCGCGGCTGCCGGGCCTGGCGGGCATCTCGGTGCTGGCCTCGGGCGCGGTGGCGCTGATCTACAACCCGGTGGCATTGGCCGCGGTGCATGGCGAACAGGCGCGCGCGCGCCAGGCCGCGGCGCTGGCGCAGCCGGTGGCGGCGGCCGACGAGCCGCGCGGCCCGCACGGCCAGGACCCGGCCGCGGCGCTGGCGCCCGTGGTCCCGCAGATCCCGCTGGTGCTGGTGGTCGACGACTCCATCACCGTGCGCCGCGTCACGCAGCGCCTGCTGCAGCGCGAAGGCTACCGGGTCTCGCTGGCGGCCGACGGCCTGCAGGCGCTCGAGCGGCTGCAGCAGGAACGCCCGGCGGTCGTGCTGTCCGACATCGAGATGCCGCGCATGGACGGCTTCGACCTCGCGCGCAACATCCGCGGCGACGCGGCGCTGGCCGAGCTGCCGATCATCATGATCACCTCGCGCATCGCCGAGAAGCACCGCGACTATGCGCGCGACCTCGGCGTGAACCACTACCTCGGCAAGCCCTACTCCGAAGAAGAGCTGCTGCGGCTGGTGCGGGCCTATACCAGCGACACGGCGACGCTCGCGGCGGCCTGAGGCGCGCCGCACGAAAAAGCCCGGACGGCGACGCGCCTCCGGGCTTTTTCTTTGGGCGGACGGCCGGCGCTACTTCTTCGCCAGCGTCTTGCTGCGCGCCACCGCGTAGCGCTGCAGCGTGCGCTCGCGCGCCTCGGCATGGTCGACCACCGGCACCGGGTAGTTCTCGCCGAGCTTCACGCCGGCCGCTGCCAGTTCCACCGGCGTCGCCGTCCACGGCGAATGGATCGCGCCGTTCGACAGCCCCGCGAGCTGCGGCAGGTAGCGCCGGATGAACTTGCCGTCGGGATCGAAGCGCTCGCTCTGCGTCACCGGGTTGAAGATACGGAAGTAGGGCTGCGCGTCGCAGCCGCTCGAGCTGGCCCATTGCCAGCCGCCGTTGTTCGACGCCAGCTCGAAGTCGTTGAGGTGCAGCGCGAAGTAGGCCTCGCCGCGGCGCCAGTCGAGCCCCAGGTCCTTGCACAGGAAGCTCGCCACCACCATGCGCAGCCGGTTGTGCATGTAGCCGCTCTGGTTGATCTGCAGCATGGCCGCGTCGACCAGCGGATAGCCGGTGCGGCCCTGGCACCAGGCCTCGAACAGCTGGTCGGCGTGCTTGCCGTGGTGCCACTGGATCTTGTCGTACTCGGGGCGAAAGCTCTTCGATTCGCCCTTGGCGTGCACGTGCGGGAAATGGGCCAGGATCTGGAAGTAGAAGTCGCGCCAGATCAGCTCGCTGAGCCAGGTCGCGGCGCCCGCGTCGCCCCGCAGCGAGAGCTGGCGCGCCACGCCCGCCACCTGCCGGATCGACACCGTGCCGAAGCGCAGGTGCACGCCCAGGTAGCTGGGCCCGCGCACCGCCGGGTAGTTGCGCGCCGCCTCGTAGCGCTCGATGCGCTCGAAGAAGTCCTCGAACAGGATCGCCGCGCCGCGCGTGCCGGTCGGGATCTCGAGCGTGCCGAGGTTGCTCTTGGCGAAGCCCAGCGTCTCGAGCGAGGGCACCGGCGCGCGCCAGCCTTCTGGCGGCGGCACCAGGGCGTCGGCATGGCCGCGGCTCGGGTAGGACTTGAGGAAGAAGTCGTCGACCTTGGCCAGCCAGGCCCGCTTGTAGGGCGTGAAGACCGTGTAGGGCTGGCCGGTCTTGGTCATCAGCTCGTCGCGCTCGAAGACCGTCGAGTCCTTGTGGGTGTGGAAGCTCACGCCCGCATTGGCCAGCGCGCCGAACACGCCGGCGTCGCGCGCCAGCGCCTCGGGCTCGTCGTCGCGGTTGGCGAACACCGCCTGCACCTCGAGCGCGCGCGCCAGCGCCGGGATCTCCTCGGCCGCCGCCGCATGCCGCACGATCAGCCCGCCGCCGAGCGCGCGCAGCTCCTCGTCGAGCTCCAGCAGCGATTCGCGGATGAATTCCACCCGCCGGTCAACCCGCGGCAGGGGGTCGAGGATCGCCGTGTCGAACACGAACACGCAGACCAGCTGGCGGCAGCTTCGCAGGGCGTGGTAGAGGGCCGCGTTGTCGTCCACGCGCAGGTCGCGGCGGAACCACATGAGCCCTTTGGGGTAGGTCTTGTCGACGGCCAGTAAAATCGGAGGCATATGGCTTCCGATTCTGCCCCGATGAACCTGACGCATCACTTTTTGATAGCGATGCCGGGCCTGGAAGACAAGACCTTCAACCGCAGCGTCGTCTACCTGTGCGAGCACAGCGAGCGCGGCGCCCTGGGCCTGGTCATCAACAAACCCAGCGACATCAACCTCAAGGTGCTGTTCGAGAAGATCGAGCTGCACCTCGCGCGCCCCGAGCTCGGCGAAGCCCCGGTCTTCCAGGGCGGCCCGATGCAGACCGAGCGCGGCTTCGTGCTGCACGAGCCGGTCTTCACCGAGGCCGACAAACCCGAGGAATCGGTCTACGCCTCGACCATGACCATCCCCGGCGGCCTCGAGATGACCACCTCGAAGGACGTGCTCGAGGCCCTGGCCACCGGCGCCGGCCCGCGCAAGGTGCTGGTCTCGCTGGGCTACGCGGCCTGGGGCGAGGGCCAGCTCGAGTCCGAACTGGCCGAGAACAGCTGGCTCACGGTGGGCGCCGACCCGGCCGTGATCTTCGACACCCCCATCGACCAGCGCTACGACAAGGCGCTGCTGCTGCTGGGCCTGGAGGCCTGGAAGCTCTCGCCCGACGCGGGGCATGCGTGAACGCCACGGCCATGCCTGACGCGCCAGCTTCCCCTTCCAGCCCCGCTTCCCTTCCCGTTCCCGCCCATTTCCAGAGCTTCCTGGCCTTCGATTTCGGCCAGAAGCGCACCGGCGTGGCGAGCGGCAACCGGCTGCTGCGCAGCGCCACGCCGCAGGCCACCATCAAGGCCGAGGGTGCCGATGCCCGCTTCGCGCAGGTCGAGGCGCGCATCCGCGAGTGGCAGCCCGATGCGCTGGTGGTGGGCGTGCCCTTCCATCCCGACGGCGCCGCGCACGAGAACACCCGGCGCGCGCAGAAGTTCGCGCGCCAGCTGCGCGGCCGTTTCAACCTGCAGGTGTTCGAGGTCGACGAGCGCTACAGCACCACCGAGGCGCTCTCCCAGGGCGCGCGCGATGCCGATGCCGCCTCGGCCTGCATCATCCTGGAGCAATTCTTGAGGAGTCTTCCGTGAGTTCCACCCCCGCCATTCCCGACGCCGAGGCGCTCTACACGCAACTGCTGGCCGGCGTCCGCGCGCTGCTGCGCCCCGACACCCGGCTGGTGGGCGTCACCTCGGGCGGCGCCTGGCTGGTCGAGCGGCTGCAGAAGGACCTGGGTCTGGCCGGTGCGCCCGGCGTGATCTCCTCGGCCATGCACCGCGACGACTTCGCGCGCCGCGGCCTCGCGGCCAGCGCGCAGACCGCGCTGCCCTTCGACGTCAACGGCGCCGACGTGCTGCTGCTCGACGACGTGCTCTACACCGGCCGCACCATCCGCGCCGTGCTCAACGAGCTGTTCGACTTCGGCCGTCCGGGCTGCGTGCGCCTGGCGGTGCTGGTCGACCGCGGCGGGCGCGAGCTGCCGGTGGCGGCCGACTTCGCCGCCACCACGCTCGCGCTGCCCCATTCGCAGTCGCTGGCGCTGGCGCGCGCGGACGACGGCGCCTTCAGCCTCCAGGTCGAGGAAAGCAAGTAAGCCATGCTCTACAAGCGCAATCCCCAGCTCAACAAGAACGGCGAGCTCATCCACCTGCTGTCGATCGAGGGCCTGCCCAGGGACATCCTCACCCACATCCTCGACACCGCCGCCAACTTCACGAGCGTGAGCGACCGCGAAGTGAAGAAGGTGCCGCTCTTGCGCGGCAAGAGCGTGTTCAACCTGTTCTTCGAGAACAGCACGCGCACCCGCACCACCTTCGAGATCGCGGCCAAGCGGCTGTCGGCCGACGTCATCAACCTCGACATCGCGCGCTCCTCGGCGAGCAAGGGCGAGTCGCTGCTCGACACCATCGCCAACCTGAGCGCGATGGCGGCCGACCTGTTCGTGGTGCGCCACAGCGAGTCGGGCGCGCCCTACCTGATCGCGCAGCACGTCGCGCCGCACGTGCACGTGGTGAACGCCGGCGACGGCCGCCACGCGCACCCGACGCAGGGGCTGCTCGACATGTACACCATCCGCCACTACAAGAAGGACTTCGCCAACCTCACGGTGGCGATCGTCGGCGACGTGGTGCATTCGCGCGTGGCGCGCTCCGACATCCACGCGCTGACCACGCTGGGCTGCGCCGAGGTGCGCGTGGTCGGCCCCAAGACCCTGGTGCCCGGCGACATGGCCGGCATGGGCGTGCGCGTGTGCCACACGCTCGAGGAGGGCATCAAGGACTGCGACGTGGTCATCATGCTGCGGCTGCAGAACGAGCGCATGAGCGGCGCGATGCTGCCCTCGTCGCAGGAGTTCTTCAAGACCTACGGCCTCACGCCCGAGAAGCTGCAGCTCGCCAAGCCCGACGCCATCGTGATGCACCCGGGCCCGATCAACCGCGGCGTCGAGATCGACTCGGCCGTGGTCGACGGCCGGCAGAGCGTCATCCTCCCGCAGGTCACCTTCGGCATCGCCGTGCGGATGGCAGTAATGAGCATCGTCGCAGGTAACGAAGCATGAACATCCACATCACCAACGGCCGCGTGGTCGACCCCGCATCGGGCACCGACGAGAAGGCCGACATCGCCGTCGCCGACGGAAAGATCGCCGGCATCGGCAACAGCATCCCCGCCGGCTTCAAGGCCGAGCGCACCCTCGACGCCACCGGCTGCATCGTCGCGCCCGGCCTGGTCGACCTCGCCGCGCGGCTGCGCGAGCCCGGCTACGAGCACGAAGGCATGCTCGAGAGCGAGATGGCCGCGGCCGTGGCCGGCGGCGTCACCAGCCTGGTGTGCCCGCCCGACACCGACCCCGTGCTCGACGAGCCCGGCCTGGTCGAGATGCTGACCTTCCGCGCCGGCAAGCTGCCGGGCGCGCGGCTGTTCCCGCTCGGCGCGCTCACGCGCGGCCTGGCCGGCGGCGTGCTGACCGAGATGGCCGAGCTCACCGAGCGCGGCTGTGTCGGCTTCAGCCAGGCCGACGTGCCGCTGGCCGATACGCAGGTGCTGCAGCGCGCGATGCTCTATGCGAGCACCTTCGGCTACACCGTGTGGCTGCGCCCGCAGGACCGCGACCTCGGCAAGGGCGTGGCCGCCAGCGGCGCGCTCGCCACCCGGCTCGGCCTCGCCGGCGTGCCGGTGGCGGCCGAGACCATCGCCATCTTCACCATCGTCGAGCTGATGCGCAGCACCAAGGCGCGCGTGCACCTGTGCCGCCTCTCGAGCGCCGCGGGGCTCGCGCTGGTGCGCGCCGCCAAGGCCGAGGGCCTGCCGCTGAGCTGCGACGTCAGCATCAACTCGCTGCACCTGGCCGACACCGACATCGGCTACTTCGACAGCCGCGCGCGCCTGAGCCCGCCGCTGCGCCAGCAGGGCGACCGCGACGCGCTCTCGGCCGCGCTGGCCGACGGCACCATCGACGCGCTGGTGTCCGACCACACGCCGGTCGAGGCCGATGCCAAGAACCTGCCGTTCGCCGAGAGCGAGCCCGGCGCCACCGGCCTCGAGCTGCTGCTGCCGCTGGCGCTGCAATGGGGCGAGCGCAGCGGCGCCGGCCTCGTGCGCGCGCTCGAGGCGATCACGAGCGCGCCCGCGCGGCTGCTGCCCGGCACCGAAGCCTGCGCCGGCATCGGCCGCCTCGCCGTCGGCGGTCCGGCCGACCTGTGCGTCTTCGATCCGTCCCTCGAATGGCAGGTCACGCCCGAGGCGCTGCGCAGCCAGGGCAAGTACACGCCGTTCGGCGGCTACGCCATGCAGGGCCGCGCGCGCCACACCCTCGTGGCCGGACGCGTGGTCCACGGCTGAGCCGCGTTCCGGCGCGCGACGACGACGACAACAACAGGAAGAAGGCGGTCGGGCCGATGCTGCATTCACTCAAGGCACTGCGCCGGCTGCTGCATGCGATCGCGCATGCCGTCGCCGGCTGGTGGACCATCCGCTTCACCTTCCCGGGCCTCGACCAGGCCGAGCGCAACGCGCGCGTGCAGGCCTGGGCCGCGCGCATGCTCGAGATCATGGGCATCACGCTGCGCGTGCAGGGCACGCCGCCCGCGCACGGGCCGGTGCTCTTGATCTGCAACCACCTTTCGTGGCTCGACATCACGGTGATCCACGCAGCGCGCCACGTGCGCTTCGTGTCGAAGTCCGACGTCAAGCACTGGCCGCTGATCGGCACGCTCTCGAGCGGCGCGGGCACGCTCTACATCGAGCGCGAGCGCCGCCGCGACGCGCTGCGCGTGGTGCACCACATGACCGACGCGCTGCGCAACGGCGACATGATCGCGGTGTTCCCCGAGGGCACCACCAGCGACGGCCGCGGCCTGCTGCCGTTCCACGCCAACCTGCTGCAGGCCGCGATCTCCTCGGGCGCGCCCGTGGTGCCGGCCGCGCTGCGCTTCGCCGATGCCGCCACCGGCGAGACCAGCCAGGCGCCGCGCTACATCGACGACGACAACCTCGCCACCTCGCTGTGGAACACGCTGCGCGCGCCGCCGCTCTTGGCCATCGTGCGCTTCGGCGAGCCGCAGTCCTCGTACAGCCGCGAGCGTCGCACTTGGGCGCAGACGCTGCACGAGGACGTGCAGCAACTGCGCCGCGACACGCACTGAGCGGGTCTTCAGCGAGCCGGCTGCAGCGCCCGTGGCATGACGGCCGACGGGCTGTAGCCGCGCCGATCGGTGGGCACCACCAGCACGTCGCCCGTGGCCCAGCACAGCACGCGCTGCGCGACGCTGCCGAAGAAGAAATCGGCGAGCGGATGGGCACGCCGCTTGCCGACCACGAGCAACTCGGCGCGTGCGTGCTGCTGCTGCACCGTGGCCTGCCGCGCCGGGTCGCCGCGGCCGATGGTCGACAGCACGCGGTTGCGCCGCGCGCTCGATGAATCGGTCAGCGAGAACAGCCGCTCGCGCGCCTGTCGCTGGCAGTCGTGGCGGTAGGTCCTGATGGCGTGGTCCGAGACCTCGGCATAGCGCAGCTTGCTTTCGTGCATGGTGTTGAGCGCATGGAACAGCTCGAGCGCGGCGTTGGCGTCGAGGCCATGGGCCAGGCTCACGAGTTCGTGCGATGCGGGCGTGAAGTCCACGGCCACCAGGATGCGGCCATAGCGCGGCCGCGCGGCCAGCCGCGTCACGAGCACCGGGCAGCGCAGCTGCCGCAGCAGGCGCTCCACCGGCTGGCCCGTGAAGAAGGCGCCGGGCGAACGGTCGCGCTCGTGCCGCAGCACCACGAGGTCGGCGTGGCGCGCTTCATCCACGATCTGCGCGAGGCCGCCGCTCGATATCGCGACCTGCTTGACCAGCACATCGAAGCGCGCGCCCATGGCGCGGGCCAGGGCCGCGAGCGCGGTGGCCGCTTCGGCGTGCGCGAGCGGTGCGAGGCTCGCGGGCGCGTACATGAGCTTGAGCAGCGCGCCGTGGTCCGCCGCGAGCCGGGCGGCGCGTTCGACTGCGTGCTGGCTGCGTGCCGACAGATCGGTGAGGGCGAGGATGGATTGAAAGCAAGGCGTGCCGGATGCGGCGTTGCCGTCGGGACGCACGTGCTCCCGCTGAACCTGGGGGTGATGCATGACGCACTCCATTCGAATGCGCCCCTGATGACGGGGGCGCAGTCACGCAGGGCGAGGGCCCGGCGGTCGATGGTTTGCGTTGAAGGTGAAGGGAAGGAGGTGGGCCGCCGGGCTCAGGAATGTGCGGGCGTTGGCCGAGCCGCCGCCGTCATCCACGCACGCGCCAGCGTGCAGCCGCCGAAGCGGAACGCCGGGGTGTGGAACAGCGAGTGAGCGTGCATGCGGCGGAGTCTAGGCCGGATGCGGCCGGCACCCGCTCAGTACCCGCACGGCCTTTGCCAGATTGACGGATGCGCCGTGCACTCTCCCAAAAAAAAGCGCGCCCCGAGGGACGCGCATCGGTGCACGAGGCACCGGAGGAGTAGAGGAAGAGCAAACGTAAAAGAGACGAGCGCGGGTCAGAGAATCCCGAAGATCTTGAGACCGATGATCACGGTGATCGGCACGCCGCAGGCCCAGAGGATGAGGCTTTTCATGAAGGTTCTCCTGTGTTGTGAGTGGCTTGCAGATTCGCATGCGGCTGCGGCCACACCCTGCAAGAGAACCGAGGCACCGTGCGTGGGCAGGTGCCTACATCTTCAGCCGCGCGCGGCAGGCGCTTCGGGCGGCACGTAGCCGAGCCGGCGCGAGATCTCGAGCGCGCAGGCGCGCAGCGGCACCGCCACGCGGCCTTCCCAGTCGCTGTCGAAGGTGGCCTCGGGGCCCATCGCGGTGATGCCCAGCACGATGTTGTGGGTCGAGTCGAACACTGGCGCGCAGAAGGCGTCGATGCCCGGGATCGGCTGGCCCAGGGTGCGCGACATGCCGTGCATGCGCGTCTCCACCAGCAGCGCCTCGAGCTGCGACTGCGACAGCTCCTCGGTGCCGCGGCCGCCGGCCGGGCCGCGCAGGCGCGCGAGGTCGTCCACCATCATCTTCTCGACCACCTTGGGCGGCAGGTAGGCCGCGAACAGCCGGCCCGTGGCCGTGTAGGCCAGCGACATCACGGTGCCGGTGCGCAGGTTCACGTGCAGCGGATGGATCGGTTCCTCGAGCCGCACCACGGTCGGCCCGAAGTTGCCCCAGACCGCGACTGCGATGCTCTGCTCGGTTTCCGAGGCCAGCGCCTCGATCAGCGGCGAGGCTTCCTTGATCGGATCGAGCCGCTGCAGCTTGGCCAGCCCGAGCTGCAGCGCCAGCGGGCCCAGTTCGTAGCGGCCCGCGCTGTCCTGCACCACGAAGCCGACCTTGAGAAAGCTCACCAGGTACGGGTGGGCCTTGCCCACCGGCACGCCGGCGGCCTTGCCGAGGTCGCGCAAGGCCATGGGCGCGACATGCCGCCCGAGAGCCACGAGCAGCTGCGTTCCTATTTCGACGGATTGGATGCCACGTCTCGGCTTTTCCATGGGGCGCCCGGCGTGGGGGTTGAGAGTGGGGGCGAGTATAGCCATCAGGGTTTCTACTGATATTGTCGTGTTCAATCGACGATGACTGATCATCTGATAGTAACTAAACGACTTGACCATATCAATGTCGCTGCCTAAACTTCGCGGCAACTTAAGTCCTACAGAAACAAGGCAGACAGGCAGAGATGGAACAGAACACGTTGGAATGCGATGTGCTCGTCGTCGGCAGCGGCGCCTCGGGCATGGCGACCGCGATCACGGCGGCGTCGCAGGGTTTGAAGGTGCTGGTGGTCGAGAAGGAACCGCGCTTCGGCGGCACCACCGCGCGTTCGGGCGGCTGGCTGTGGATCCCGGGCACGCGCCTGGCCACGGAGCAGGGCATCCACGAGCCGGCCGGCGCCGCGCTCGACTACATGAAGCACGAGACCACCACCCACTTCGACGCGGCGCGCGTGAGCGCCTTCCTCGAGATGGGCCCGAAGGCGATCGACTTCTTCACGCGCAACACCTGCGTGCAGTTCGACATGCCGCCGGTGTTCCCCGACTACCACGCCGAGGCACCCGGCGGCCAGCCGGGCGGGCGCTCGATGGTCACGCGCCCCTTCGACGGCCGCGAGCTCGGTCCGCGCATCAAGCAGCTCGCGCCGCCGCTGCCCGAGCTCACGGTGTTCGGGATGATGTTGGGCTCGGGCCCCGAGATCAAACACTTCATGCGGGCCTTCAAGTCGCCGACCTCGTTCTGGTACGTGACCAGGCGGCTGAGCCGGCACTTCCTCGACGTGCTGCGCCATGGCCGCGGCATGACCCTGACCAACGGCAACGCGCTCGCGGGCCGGCTCGCCAAGGCCGCGATGGACCAGAACATTCCCGTGTGGCTCTCCTCGCCCGTGAAGAAGCTCGTGGTCGAGTACGACGGCGTCTCGGGCGCGGTGGTGCAGCACGAAGGCAAGGCCGTGCGCGTGGTCGCCAAGCGCGGCGTGGTGCTGGCCTGCGGCGGTTTCCCCTACGACGTCGAGCGGCGCAAGCAGCTGTTCCCGCATGCGCCCACGGGCCAGGAGCACTACTCGCCCTCGCCCTCGACCAACACCGGCGACGGCCTGCGGCTGGCCGAGGCGGTCGGCGGCCGCGTCGACGGCACCATCCCGCATGCCGCGGCCTGGGTGCCGGCCTCGGTCACCACGCGCCCCGACGGCACCAAGGGCGTGATGCCGCATTTCATCGACCGCGCCAAGCCCGGCGTGATCGCGGTCACGCCCAAGGGCCGGCGCTTCGCCAACGAAGGCAACTCGTACCACGACTTCGTGCAGGCCATGGTCAAGGCCTGCGCCGGCGAGCCCGAGGTCACGGCCTGGCTGCTGTGCGACCACAAGGCGCTGCGCGACTACGGCCTGGGCTGCGTGGCACCGGCGCCGCTGCCGATCGGCCGGCACCTGAAGAGCGGCTACCTCAAGCACGGCGCCAGCATCGGCGAGCTCGCGAAGCAGATCGGCATCGCGCCCGCGGTGCTCGAGGCCACGGTGAAGGAGTTCAACGACGGCGCGCGCACCGGCGAGGACCCGCTGTTCGGCAAGGGCAGCAAGGCCTACAACCGCTACCAGGGCGACGCCAACGTCACGCCCAACCCCTGCGTCGCGCCGCTGGAGCATGGCCCCTACTACGCGATCAGGCTCGTGGTCGGCGACATCGGCACCTTCGCCGGCCTGGTGGTCGACGAGAAGACCCGCGTGCTCGACGTCAACCGCCAGCCGATCAAGGGCCTCTACGCGGTCGGCAACGACGCGGCCAGCGTGATGGGCGGCAACTACCCGGGCGCCGGCATCACGCTCGGTCCGGCACTGACCTTCGGCTACGTCGCGGGCCTGCAGGTGGCGCAGGGCGCCACGGCCGCCGCCACGCTGCAGGTGGCGCAGCGCGAGGCGGTGCCCGTTCGCCACACCGCCTGAGACCTCCTCCCTTCAACCACCCACATTCATCAGAAGGAACCTTTCCGATGGCCTTTCCTCCCCACGTCGCGCCGCGCCTGCTCGAAGGCCGCCTCGCGCTGATCACCGGCGCCGGCCAGGGCAACGGCCGCGCGCTCGCGCTGGGCCTGGCGCAGGCCGGCGCGCGCGTCGTCGTCACCGACATGAACGAGGCCACCGTGGGCGAGACCGCGCAGCTGGTGCGCGACGAAGGCGGCCAGGCCTGGTCCTTCGTGCTCGACGTGACCTCGCCCGAGGCCTGCCATGCGCTGGCGGTACGCGTGGGCGACGAGATCGGCGCCATCGACCTGCTGGTGAACAACGCCGGCATCATCATCCGCGAGGGCACGGCCAGCCCCAATGCCGCGGCCAACTGGAAGAAGACGCTCGACGTCAACGTGCACGGCACCTTCAACGTCACCCACGCCTGGCTCGGCGCGATCAAGTCGACCCAGGGCGCGGTGATCAACATCGCCTCGATCGCCGCCTACGCGGGGCAGGGCGCGAGCCTCGGCTATTCGCCCTCGAAGGGCGCGATCAAGATGTTCACGCAGTCGCTCGCGCAGGAGCTCGCGCCCTTCGGCGTGCGCGTCAACGCGCTCGCGCCCGGCGTGATCGAGACGCCGATGACCGCCGCCACGCGCGAGAACCCGCAGCGCCTCGAATCCTTCATGACGCGCATCCCGATGGGCCGCGTCGGCCAGACCGAGGACCTCGTGGGCCCGGTGATCTTCCTCGCGAGCGACATGTCGCGCTACGTCACCGGCATCACGCTGCCGGTGGACGGCGGCTTCCTCGCGGTCTGAGCCTTCCGCCGCTTTTCGCTTTCCCGACCGTCAATCCTCCAGGAGACAAAGAATGAAGACCTTCCGTCTGTACAAGACCTTGCTCGCGAGCGCCGCCTTCTGCGCGTTCGCCGCCGGTGCCTCGGCGCAGGACATCAAGCTCGGCTACAACGGCGACCTCTCGGCCTCGCCCTCGGCGCAGAGCGGCCAGGCCGCGGTGCTCGGCATGGAAGCCGCGATCGCCGACCTCAACGCCGCCGGCGGCGTGCTCGGCCGCAAGTTCACGCTGGTCACGCGCGACGACGTGTCGGCACCGCCCAAGTCGATCCAGAACATGAGCGACCTGATCGACAACGAGAAGGTGGTGGCGGTGTTCGGCCCCACCAACTCGGGCAACGCCATGGCCTGGAAGCACATCGCCAACCAGAAGAAGATCCCGGTGCTGGGCAACGTGGGCTCGGGCACCGACATCACCAAGCCGATGAGCGCGGGCGCCGACAACTACATGTTCCGCGTCTCGATGGTCGACCGCGAGCAGGTCGCGGCGCTGATGGCCTACGTGAAGAAGAACACCGCCGCCTCGAAGGTGGTGGGCCTGATGGCGGAGACCACCGGCTACGGCCAGGGCGGCCTCAAGGACATGGAGGAGATCGCCAAGCTGCAGGACATCAAGATCGCGGCCACCGAGCGCTTCGGCGTCGGCGACACCGACATGACCTCGCAGCTGTCGAAGATGAAGGCCGCCAACGTCGACACCGTGGTGGTGTGGGCGCAGGGCACGCCGATCGCGCAGCTGGTGCGCAGCATGGAGAAGATCAACTACTTCCCGCTGACGCTGACCTCCTGGGCCGCCGACAACATCACCTTCTACGACGCGGCCGGCAAGGCGCTGGCCGAGAAGCCGATCTTCATGCGCACCGTGAGCGAGACCCGCACGCCCGCGCAGCAGAAGCTCTTCGACCGCATCGGCAGCAAGCTCAAGGCGCCGGGTTCGTTCTCGTTCGCGCTGCACGGCTACGACTCGGTGCTGCTGCTCGCGCAGGCGATGAAGCAGGCCAACGGCACCGACGGCGCCGCCGTGCGCGCCGCGCTGGAAGACCTCAAGACCCCGGTGCAGGGCGTGCTCAAGACCTACGAGAAGCCCTTCAGCAAGACCAACCACGAGGCACTGACCGCCAAGGACCTGGTCTGGATCCGCTGGAAGGACGGCAAGCTGCTGCCCTACAGCGACGCGCTGATCCAGGGCCTGAACCCGGCCGACTTCAAGCAGTAAGAGCAAAAAAGGAAGCGAGGCCGGCGCGCCCGCGCGGTGCCCGGCCTCGCCTCGCAACGGAGATACACACATGGTTGAAGCGCTCCTGCAGGCGCTCATCAGCGGGCTCGCCGTCGGCGGTGCCTATGCGCTGGTGGCACTGGGATTCAGCATCACGTTCACCACCACCAAGACGCTGAACTTCTCGCACGGCGAGTTCGTCTCGGCCGGCGCCTTCATCGGCATGAGCGCCCTGTTCCTGGTCCTGGGCAAGCCGCTGGCCTCCACCACCTTCGGCGACGCCGTGCCCGGCGCTGGCGCGCAGCTGTTCGCGCTGCTGGCGGCGCTCGGCGTGATGGGCCTCTTGGGCTGGCTGCTCTACGTGCTCGGCGTGCGCCCGTTCGCGGGCCGCCCCGGCATGGCCTGGGTGATGAGCACGCTGGGCTTCGGCGTGATCCTGCAGAGCGTGGGGCTCGCGATCTGGGGCCCGAAGCCGGTGGTGGTGCCCGCGCCCGTGGGCGACACCGTGATCCGCATGTTCGGCGTCGGCGTGCGGCCGCAGGAACTGCTGACCCTGGGCGTGGCCGTGGTCGTGATGCTCGGCTTCGACCGCGTGATGAACCGCACCATGGTCGGCAAGGCCATGCGCGCGGTGGCGCAGAACGGCAACGTGGCCAGCCTCATGGGCATCAACACCAACGCCATGATGATCGGCGCCTTCGTCGTCAGCTCGGCGCTGGCGGGCCTGTCGGGCTTCCTGCTCGCGCCGATCGCGCAGGCCTCGCTGTTCATGGGGCTCACGGTCGGCCTCAAGGGCTTCTCGGGCGCGATGATCGGCGGCCTCAGCAACCCGCGCGGCTGCGTCATCGGCGGCTTCCTGCTCGGCGTGCTCGAGTCGATGGTCAATCTCTGGCAGGCGCAGTGGCGCGAGGTGGCGGTGTTCGCGCTCGTGATCCTGGTGCTGGCCTTCCGGCCCACGGGCCTGTTCGGCAGCCGCGCGGTGGAGAAGGTATGAAGCGGCTGGTCCATCCCCTGGCCGTGGTGGCGGTCGCCGCGGCGCTGATCGGCATCGTCTCGCTGTTCGGCAACGACTACTACCTGCGCATCGCCTTCATGATGTGCGTCTACTACCTGTGCGCGGCCGGCATGAACGTGCTGGTGGGCTACGCGGGGCAGAAATCGCTGGGCCAGGCCGGCCTGTTCGCGGCCGGCGCCTACGGCGTCGCGCTGCTGACCTCGCGCACCGACATGGACCCCTGGCTCGCGCTGCTGCTCGCGGCCGTGATCTCGGGCCTGTGCGGCGTGCTGATCGCGCTGCCCTCGCTGCGCGTGAAGGGTCCCTACCTCGCGATGGTCACGCTGGCCTTCGGCATCGTGGTCGAGAAGCTGGTCGGCGAATGGACCGAGGTGTTCGGCGGCGCGCAGGGCATCTACGGCATCCGCCCGCTGACCTGGAAGGGCGCGCCGCTCGACACCACGCAGTGGGTGGTGCTGGGCATCGTGCTGAGCGCCGCGCTGCACCTGCTCTTGCGCAACCTGCTGCAGGGCCGCTTCGGCCGCGCGCTGCTGTCGCTGCAGGCCGACGAGATCGCGTCGTCGTCGGTGGGCGTGCGCGTGTACCGCGCCAAGGTCATGGCCTTCGTGGTCGCGGCCGTCACCTGCGGCATCGCGGGCGCGCTGGTGGCGCAGCAGAACCAGTACATCAATTCCGACTTCATCACCTTCCACCTGTCGATCTTCATCCTGCTGCTGGTGCTGTTCGGCGGCGCGGGCTCGATGTACGGACCGATCGTGGGCGCGGTGCTGCTCACGCTGACCGACGCGCTGCTCGCGCGCTGGCCCTCGGCGCAGCACTTCCTTTATGGCTTCCTGCTGCTGTTCGCGCTCTACGTGATGCCCGGCGGCGTGGTGGGGCTGGTCGACAAGTGGGTGAGCCGCTCGCGCCACCGCGGCGAAGGCGCCGGCGGCCAGGGCGTGCCGGGGCAGATCGGCCCGGGCGGCGAGGGCGAGCTGCTGGTGGTGCAGGGCGTGACCAAGTCCTATGGCGGCGTGAAGCCGGCGCAGGACGTGTCGTTCAGCCTGCAGCGCGGCCACATCCATGCGCTGATCGGGCCCAACGGCGCGGGCAAGAGCACCATGATCAACATGCTCACGGGCGTGATCCAGCCCGATGCCGGCGCGATCCGCTTCCTCGGCGAGAACATCGTGGGCCGGCCCGCGCACACCATCTGCTGCCTCGGCATGGGCCGCACCTTCCAGAACCTGCGGCTGTTCGCCGAGCTCTCGGTGCTCGACAACGTGATGCTCGGTCGGCACAGCCGCATGAGCAACGGCTTCCTGTCGTCGCTCGTGGCCTGGCCCACGGCCGGCAAGCAGGAACGCGAGACGCGCGAGCGCGCGCTGCAGCTGCTCGACCTGGTCGGCCTCGGCCATCTCGCGCACTGGCCCGCGGGCAGCCTGCCCTACGGCCTGCAGCGGCGCGTGGAGCTGGCGCGCGCGCTGGCCACCGAGCCGCAGCTGCTGCTGCTCGACGAACCGGCCGCCGGCCTCAATCCGCAGGAGACCGCCGAGCTCGGCGAGCTGCTGCTGCGCATCGGCAAGTGCGGCGTCTCGATCCTGATGGTCGAGCACCACATGGACCTGGTGATGTCGATCTCGGACCACGTCATCGTGCTCGACTACGGCATCAAGATCGCCGAGGGCCGGCCGGCCGAGGTGCAGGCCAATCCGCGCGTGGTCGAGGCCTACCTGGGCGTCGACGACGACGAGGCCGATCGCGCGCCGCACGGCCTGCAGCCGCAGCCCGCCTGAGCGAAAGGACCCCCACCATCATGTTGAAGATCGAATCGGTGAAGGTCTCGTACGGCGCCATCGAGGCCGTCAAGGGCGTGAGCCTCGAAGTGCGCGCGGGCGAGGTCGTCACCATCATCGGCGCCAACGGCGCCGGCAAGAGCACCCTGCTCAAGAGCATCGTCGGCCTGGAGCCCGTGGCCCAGGGCCGCGTGCTGATCGACGGCAAGGACTGCACGCAGGTGCCGCCGCACCAGCGCGTGGGCCTGGGCGTGGCGCTGTCGCCCGAGGGCCGCGGCGTGTTCCCCGACCAGACCGTGCGCGAGAACCTGATGCTCGGCGCTTACTCGCGCCGCGCCGACAAGGCCTTCGTCGACAACGCCATCGAGCGCGAGTTCGCGCGCTTCCCGCGCCTGAAGGAACGCCAGCACCAGCCCGCGGGCACCCTGTCGGGCGGCGAACAGCAGATGCTCGCGATCGCGCGCGCGCTGATGAGCGATCCGCGGCTGCTGCTGCTCGACGAGCCCTCGCTGGGCCTCGCGCCGCTGATCATCAAGGACATCTTCGACGCCATCCGCCAGCTGCGCAGCTCGGGCCTCACCATCCTGCTGGTGGAGCAGATGGCCAAGCAGGCGCTCGGCGTGGCCGACCGCGCCTACGTGCTCGAGACCGGCTGCATCACGCTCGAGGGCTCCGGCCGCGAGCTGCTCGACAACCCCAAGGTGAAGTCGGCCTATCTCGGCACGCACTGACCCCAACGTCCAACCCTTCCCAAGGAAAACCAATGACCGCACCCGCCACCAAGAAATTCGCCAGCCAGGCCGACCTCGAGGAGAAGAAGGTCTCGTTCACGCGCCTCTCGGAGAACGCCTATGCCTACACGGCCGAGGGCGACCCGAACACCGGCATCTTCATCGGCGACGAGGCCGTGATGGTGGTCGACACCCAGGCCACGCCCGCGATGGCACAGGACGTGATCCGCCGCATCCGCGAGGTCACGCCGCTGCCGATCAAGTACGTGCTGCTGTCGCACTACCACGCGGTGCGCGTGCTCGGCGCCTCGGCCTATTTCAAGGAAGGCGCCGAGCAGATCATCGCCAGCCGCGACACCTACGACCTGATCGTCGAGCGCGGCGAGCAGGACAAGGCCAGCGAGATCGGCCGCTTCCCGCGCCTGTTCCGCAACGTCGAGTCGGTGCCGCCGGGCCTGACCTGGCCCACCATGACCTTCGACGGCACCATGAGCGTGTGGCTCGGCAAGAAGCTCGAGGTGAAGATCGCGCAGGTCGGCCGCGGCCACACCAAGGGCGACACCATCGCCTACCTGGAAGACCAGAAGATCTGCTTCGCGGGCGACCTGGTCGAATACCAGAGCACCGCCTACGCGGGCGACTGCTACTTCCGCGACTGGCCCACCACGCTCGACCGCCTGGCCGGCTTCGGCTTCGAGAAGCTGGTGCCGGGCCGCGGCGCCGCGCTCGAGAACGCCACCGACGTGCGCAAGGCCATCGCCTCCACGCGCGCCTTCATCTCCGACGTCTACACGCTGGTCAACAACGGCGTGGCGCAGGGCAAGACGCTCAACGTCATCTACAAGGAGACCGTGGCCGCGCTGCGCCCGACCTATGGCCACTGGGTGATCTTCGACCACTGCATGCCCTTCGACGTGACGCGTGCCTACGACGAGGCCACCGGCCACGTGCATCCGCGCATCTGGACCGCGGAGCGCGACATCGAGATGTGGAACGCGCTGGAAAGCTGAGGTGAAGCGCAGCGCGGCCGCGCCGGTCGCCACGCCGGCCTCGGTGCAGGGCTGGATGCTGCTGGCCATGGTGCTGTGGGGCGTCAACGTCTCGGCCGTGAAGGCGCTCACCGCCTCCTTCGAGGCGCTGCCGCTGGCGGCGCTGCGCATGGCGGTGGCCTGCGTCGCGCTCAGCGCCGTCGTGCTGTGGCGGCGCGGCGGGCTGCCGCTGCTCGGGGCGCGCCAGCTGGCGGCGATGGCCGGCTGCGCCTTCCTCATGGTGTACGCCAACCAGATCCTGTTCGCGCATGGGCTGCAGCGCTCCACCGCCACCAACGGCGCGCTGATCATGGCGCTGAGCCCGCTGGTGTCGGCGCTGATGGCCGCGCTGGTGTTCCGCGAGCCGCTCACGCCGCGCCGCCTGCTCGGCGTGGCGCTGGGCTTCGCGGGCGTGGCGGCCGTGGTGCTGAGCCATCCGGGTGCCACGCTCTCGCATGCCGGCCTCGGCGACCTGATGCTCGCGCTGTCGGTCATCAGCTTCGCGGTCGGCGGCGTCGGCGTGCAGCGGCTCTCGCGGCAGCTCGATCCGCTGTCGATGAGCTGGGTCATCTACCTGATCGGCACCGCGATGCTGATCGTGCATGCCGCGCTCGGGCCCTCGCCGCTGGGCGCGGCGCAACTCTTTCCGGGCGCGTGGCCCTGGGTGCTGGTGCTGTTCTCGGGCGTGGCCGCCACCGCGGCCGGCAACCTGATCTGGAACCGGTCGATCTCCGTCATCGGCATCGCGCGCACCGCCGTGTTCCTCTACTGGGTGCCGGTGTTCGGCGTCGGCTTCGCGGCGCTGCTGCTGGGCGAGACGCTGACCGTCTGGCACCTGTTCGGCTTCGCCGCCGTGATGGGCGGCACCTGGCTCGGCACGCGGCCGGCCAAGCCTTCTTCCTGAGTCACCCATGTCCGATCCGCTTCCCCTGCTGTTCCAGCCGCTGCGTCTGCGCGGGCTCGAGCTGTCCAACCGTGTCGTGATCTCGCCCATGTGCCAGCACGCGGCCGAGCGCGGCCATGCCACGCCCTGGCACCTGGTGCACCTGGGCAAGTTCGCGCTCGGCGGCGCCGCGCTGATCCTCACCGAGAGCACCGCGGTCGATCCGCGCGGGCGCATCGGCACCGCCGACCTCGGCCTGTGGAAGGACAGCCAGGTCGCGCCGCTGAAGGCCGTGGTCGATTTCGTGCACGCGCAGGGCGGCGCCATCGGCGTGCAGCTCGCGCATGCGGGCCGCAAGTCGGGCAGCGAGCCGCTGTGGGAGGGCGGCGCGGCCTTGAGCGCGCAGACCATAGCGGCCGACGACGAGCCCTGGGAGCGCCTGGGCCCGAGCGCGCTCGCGGCCGGCCCGGGCTGGTCGGCGCCGCGCGCGCTCGGCCTCGACGAGATCGAGGCCGTGGTGCAGCGCTTCGTCGATGCCGCGCGGCGCGCCGACGAAGCGGGCTTCGACGTGGTCGAGCTGCACTTCGGCCATGGCTACCTGGTCGCGAGCTTTCTCTCGCCCAACGCCAACCGGCGCGACGATGCCTATGGCGGCAGCCGCGACAAGCGCATGGCGCTCGCGCTCGAGATCGCGCGCCGCGTGCGCGCCGCCTGGCCCGAGCACAAGCCGCTGTTCTGCCGGCTGTCGGCGGTCGACGGCACGCTCGACGGCTGGAACCTCGACGACTCGGTGGTGCTGTCGCGCGCGCTCAGTGACTGCGGCGTCGACGTCATCGACTGCTCGTCGGGCGGCCTCACCGAGGAGACGCGCGCCTTGCCCGTGCCGCGCGGCCTGGGCTTCCAGGTGCCGTTCTCGGCACGCATCCGCCGCGAGGCCGGCGTGACCACGCAGGCCGTGGGAATGATCGTCGACGCGCGCCAGGCCGAGGCCGTGCTCGCCGCCGGCGATGCCGACCTGATCGCGCTGGGCCGCGAGGCGCTGTTCGATCCCTACTGGGCCCACCACGCCGCCGCCGAGCTCGGCGTCGACCCCGCCTACCGGCGCTGGCCCGTGCGCCACGGCGTGTGGCTCGCCAAGCGCGCGCCGGGCCTCGCACGCGCGCGGGCCGAAGCGGCCGCCGCATCCAACGACAAGGAGACACCCGCACCATGACCGACGCCAGCCTTCCCCTGCGCATGGGCCTGATCCGCAAGAAGCCCGACTGGACCGACGAGGCCTTCCGCCATCACTGGCGCCACAGCCACGGCCCGCTGGTCGCGCAACTGCCCACCTTGCGTGGCTATCGCCAGAACCTCGTGACCGACCGGCTGCAGCGCGGCATCGACTTCGCGCGCGGCCCGTGGGACTTCGACGGCTTCTCGCAACTGGGTTTCGATGTCGCGGCGCAGGCGAACGCCACTTTCACCGACGGCGAGCTCGCCGCGCGCATCCGCGAGGACGAGCGGCATTTCCTCGGCGGCCTGCACATCGTGAGCGTCGCGCAGAGCACCGTCATCGCGCCGCCGGCCGAACCGCACCGCCTGCTCAAGCGCATCTCCACCCTGCGCCGCCGCACCGACATCTCCGAGGACGACTTCCGCCGCGAGTGGAAGGTGCACGCCGACCACGTGCGCCGGATGCCCGGCGTGGGCGGCTACCGCCAGAACGTCGTGACCGCGCGCGAGTTCGACAAGGGCACGCCCTGCGGCTACGAGACGCTGCCGATCGACGGCATCGTCGAGCTCTGGTTCGAGAGCACCGACACCCTGGACGCCGCCTTCGGCTCGGCGCAGGGGCAGCGCACGATGGCGCATGCGAAGAGTTTCCTGGCGGAGATCACGGCGTTCGTGGTGGAGGAGTGGCGGGTGGTGTGAGGCCGTCGCGGCCGAGGGCCGACAGGCGCGGATCTTCGGGATCGAAACCCCAGTCGCGCAAGGCCTCGTCGCCACCGCCGTGCGCGTCGGCCGGCGCGCGGCCCGTGACGCTCGGCGTGCGCGAGAAGCGCGGCGCCGGCGCGGGCTGCTGCACGCCACCGACCGGCACGAAGTTCTCGCGCGCCACGTGGTGCGCATGGCCCGGCACTTCGCCGAGCGACAGCACGGGTGTCACGCAGGCCTCGGTGTCGTCGAAGACCGCGCACCATGCATCGCGCGTGCGCGTGGCGAAGAGGGCGGCGAACCGGCGCCGCGTTTCGGGCCAGGCAGCGCGGTCGTGCTGCGGCGGCAGCGCATCGGGCGCCAGGCCCAGTCCCGCGAGCAGCGCCGCGTAGAACGCGGGTTCGATGGCCCCGACCGCCAGGTGCCGGCCGTCGCTGGTCTCGTACACGCCGTAGAACGGGGCGCCGCCGTCGAGCAGGTTGGCCTCGCGCCGGTCCAGCCATTCGCCCGTGGCCACGCGGCCCAGGATCGGCGCCATCAGCAGCAGCGAACCGTCGACCATCGCCGCGTCGACGACCTGTCCCTGGCCGCTGCTGCGCGCCTCCAGCACGGCGGCCATGACACCGAGCGCCAGCAGCATCGCACCGCCGCCGAAGTCGCCGACGAGGTTGAGCGGGGGCATCGGCCTGTCGGCCGTGCCGGTGGCATGCAGCGCACCCGTGAGGCCGATGTAGTTGATGTCGTGACCCACGGCCCGCGCGAGCGGCCCGTGCTGCCCCCAGCCCGTCATGCGCCCGTAGACCAGCGTGGGCGATGCCGCGAGGCAGGCCTCGGGCCCGAGGCCCAGTCGTTCCATCACGCCGGGGCGGTGGCCTTCGAGCAGCACGTGCGCGTTGCGCGCCAGCGCGAGCACGGCATCGCGCGCGGCCGGGTCCTTGAGGTCGGCCGTCACGCTGCGCCGGCCGCGCAGCACCGTCTCGTGCCGCGCGTCGCGCGCGATGCTCATGCCGGCCGGCACGGGCCGCGCGATGCGCAGCACGTCGGCGCCCATGTCCGCGAGCATCATCGCGGCCCAGGGCACCGGGCCGATGGCGTCGAACTCCAGCACGCGAAGACCGTGCAGCGGTCCCATGGCCGGGCTCCCTCAGCGCGAGAAATCGACGAGCACGCGGCCCGATGTCGCGCCGTCGAGCTGCCGCGCGCTGTGTGCCATCAACGCGCCCAGCGGGATGTGCTGCACGTGCGGCAGCACGGCCGCCATGTCGGGTTTCCATTCGGCCGCGAGCTTCGTCCACAGGCGCCGCCGCTGCTCCACGGGCGCATTCGCCACGATGCCGAACAGTTGCGCGCGCCGCATGATGAAGGGCAGCACGCTGCCTTCGTAGCTGTTGCCGGCCGCATTGCCCACCGACGCCACGGCGCCGCCGTCGGCCATCGAGCGCAGCAGCCACGACAGCATCGGTCCGCCGACGTTGTCGATGGCGGCGGCGAAGCGCGGCTTCTCCAGCGGGCGTTGGGGCGCGTCGAGCACGGCGGCATCGATCACCTCGTGCGCGCCGATGGCGCGCAGCCGCTCCTCCTGCGCCATGCGACGCGTGATGGCCGCCACGCGATAGCCGGCGCGCGCGAGGATGGCCGTGCCCAGCAGGCCGACCGCACCGCCCGCGCCGCTCATCGCCACGCTGCCCGTGCCGGGGGCGATGCCGAGCTCGATGAAGCGCTCGAGCGCCATCGCGGCCGTGAAGCCGGGCACGCCGATGACGGCCGCCTCGTGCGGCGTGAGCCCCTGCGGCACGGCCTGCACATGTGCGGCGGGCACGCGCACGCAGGCGGAGAAGCCGCCGTCGAACGCGATGCCGGTCTGGAAGCCGTGCACGAGCACGGCCTGGCCGGGCTCGAAGGACGCCACCGATGATGCGAGCACCTCGCCGACCAGCTCGATGCCCGCCACGCGCGGGTACGACGCGATGATCTTCGCGCGGCCGTGCAGCGAGAGGCAGTCCTTGTAGTTCACGCCCGCATAGCGCGTGCGCACCACGACCTCGCCGGCCGACAGGTCGTCGAGCCGCAGGGTCTCCAGCCGGCTCTGGACCTGGCCTTCGGCGCTCTGGTGCGTGCGAAGGGCTTCGAATGTCTGGGGAATGGGCATGGGGCCATCTGACCAGCCCCGGACCGCATCCGCAAGCCGGTGTTTCGCCTGTCGAAACACGGCTCGACCGCGCGCGCCGCGCGGCGCCACCATGCCTGCCCTCAACAGGAGACCCACCCGATGACCACAGGCACCCGCGCCACCCGACTGTTCGGCGATCACTTTCTCGAACGCCTGCAGCCTGACGAGCAGGCCACCGTTCAACACGTGCGCGACCTGTGCCGCGACACGCTCGGGCCGCAGGCCGACGCCGTCTCGCGCGAGGACCTGTTCGCCTGGGATACCTTCCGCACGCTCGCGCGCGAAGGCGTGATCGCCACCGCATTCCCGCGCGAGTACGGCGGCACCGATGCGCGCCAGGCGCTGCGCATCCGCCTCATCGAGGAGCTGGGCCGCGTGTGCAGCACCTCGGCCTCGATGATCACGGGCACCGACCTGTCGAGCCGCGCCATCGTCGCGGGCGCGAGCGAGGCGCTGCGCCGCGAGATCGTGCCGCGGCTGTGCACCGGCGAGCTGCAGGCGGCCTTCGCGCTGACCGAGCCTGGCGCGGGCTCCGACGTGCGCGGCCTCTCGACGACGATCCGCCGCGAGGGCGGGCGCTACCTCGTCACGGGCCGCAAGAAGTTCATCACGCGCGCGAGCACGGCCGACTGGTTCGCGGTGGTGGGGCGCGCCGAGGACGATCCCTCGGTGTTCATCGCGGTGCTGATGCCGCGCGACGCCCGGGGCTTCCACATCGGCGCGGAGGCCGGCAAGCTCGGCTGGTTCGGCGTGCCGATCTCTTCGCTCGAATTCGATGCGGTCGAGGTGCCCGCCTCGCACCGCCTCGGCGCGGAGGGCGATGGCTTCTCGCTCGCGCAGGACGCGCTGCTGCGCGCGCGCATCGGGCACGCCGCGATGGCGCTGGGCCGTGCCATCGGCGCGGTCGAGATCGCGAGCCGCTATGCCAGCGACCGCACCGTGTTCGGCAAGCGCGAGGGCGAACATCAAGGCGTGCAGTGGATGCTGGCCGACATGGTCACGCAGATCGAGGCCAGCCGTGCCCTGCTCGCGCTCACGGCCGACAAGTACGACGCGGGCGCGAGCGACGTGTCGATCTTCGCGTCCATGGCCAAGCTGCAGGCCACCGACCTGTGCATGAAGGTCGTGACCGATGCGCTGCAACTCACGGGCGGGCGCGGCTACCTGCGCGACTTTCCGCTCGAGCGCTTCTTCCGCGATGCCAAGCTCAACCAGATCGGGGAGGGCGCGAGCGAGGTGCACAAGACCGTCATCGGCCGCGACCTGATGCGCCGCGCGCCGCTGGCCGAGCGCAACCCCTGCCTGCGCGACGGGCCGCTCACCGACTACTGAAGGCTCAGATCACCTTTTCCGCACGCAGCGCGGCCAGCGCTGCGGCGTCGAGGCCGAACTCGCCATAGACCTCGGCGTTGTGCTCGCCGGTGTCGGGCCCCGTGCGCGGGATCGGCAGTTCACGGCCCGGCACGCGCGGCACCACGCAGGGCGCGGGCAGGCTGCCGTAGTCGGGGTCGGGCAGCCGGATGATCGCCTCGCGCGCGCGATAGTGCGGGTCCTGCTCGATGTCGGCGATGGTGAAGATCTTGCTGAAGGGAATCCCGGCGTCCTCGAGCCGGCGCTCGATGGTGTCGTAGTCGTGCGCGGCGAACCACGCGCCGAGCCCTTCGTCGAGCGCCACGAGGTTCAGCACGCGCGCGGGGTTGCTGGCAAAGCGCGGGTCGTTCGCCCACTCGGGTTTGTCGACGGCCGCGCACAGCCGCTGGAAGATCGGGTCCGACGACGCGACCACCGAGAAGTAGAGGCCGTCGCGGCTGCGGTACATGTTCGAGGGCGCGGTGTAGCTCGCGCAGTTGCCTGCGGGCATGCGGACCGTGCCGAGCTGCTCATGCTCCACGGGCAGCGGGTCGAGCAGGCGGAACAGCGCCTCGGTGGCGGCCAGGTCCACTTCGCAGCCGAGCGCCTGCGGGTCGCCGCGCAGCCGCGCCATTTCCGAGGCGATGGAGAAGGCGCAGAACAACCCCGCCACCGCATCGCCCACCGGGAAATTGCTGTGCAGCGGCGAGCCGCCCGCTTCGCCCGTGAGGTTGGTGAAGCCGCTCATGGCCTCGAAGATGCGCGCGAAGCCCGGCCGTGACTTGTAGGGCCCGGTCTGGCCGAAGCCCGTGAGCCGCACCACCACGAGCCGCGGGTTGGCGCGATGCAGCGTGGCCAGGTCCAGCCCCCAGCGGTCGAGCGTGCCGGTGCGGAAGTTCTCCACCAGCACGTCGAACTGCGTCACCAGCCGAAGCAGCAGCGCGCGGCCTGCAGGCTGGCGCACATCGAGCGTGATGCCGCGCTTGCCGCGGTTGGCGATCTTCCACCACAGCGCCTTGCCGTCCTTCACGGGCTGCAGGCCACGCAGTGCGTCGCCGCCGCCGGGCAGCTCGAGCTTCACCACCTCGGCGCCCTGGTCGGCGCACAGCGTGGCGCCCAGGGGCGCGGCCAGCACGGTGGCCATGTCGAGGATGCGCACGCCCGAAAGGGCGCCGCGCGCGGGTCGTCGTGGGGTGTCGTCGGGGGAATGCAAACGTGGCTCCAAGCCGGGGCGAAGGGCTCCGGGTACGAGCCGGTTTTGCCAGACGCCACGCGGGCCAACAATCGCTGTTTCGCACAGCGAAACACCCTCCGCGTTTCATTGACGCCCCATTTCGAACGGCCAATCATGCCCACACCACCGCGCTCCTCCTCACGCATGACAAGCATCGCGCTCCCGGGTCTCGTCGATCCACACGACCTCACCGCCGACCGCCAGTTCTCGATGAACCTGGCGCGCGGCATGGAAGTGCTGCGCGTGTTCACCAGCGCCGACCCGGTGCTCGGCAACCGCGAGATCTCGGACCGCAGCGGCCTGCCCAAGCCCACGGTCTCGCGCATCACCTATACGCTCACCTTGCTCGGCTACCTGAGCCGCGACGGCGCCACGCAGAAATACAGGCTCGGGCCCGGCGTGCTGTCGCTGGGCTACCCGCTGCTGGCCAGCATGCAGGTGCGCCAGGTCGCGCGACCCATCATGGAAAGGCTGGCGCGCGAGACGGGCTGCTCGGTGAACCTGGGCATGCGCGACCGCTCCGACGTGGTCTATGTCGACACCATCCGCACCGACAACACCAACACCCACATGCCCGACATCGGCAGCACGCGCCCGCTGCTGGCCGCGGCGATCGGCCGCGCGCTGATGCTGGCCTGCACCGCGCCGGAACGCTCGGCCATCCTCAACCGGCTGCGGCTGCAGGACGCGGCCCTGTTCCAGCAGTTGCGGCCCGCGTGGGAAGCCGACCAGAAGCTCTTCGCCGCGCGCGGCTTCTGCCACTCGCGCGGCGACTGGAAGAAGGACATCCACGCCGTCGCCGTGCCCGTGCGCGTGCCGCCGCGCGAAACGCCGCTGGCGATGAACTGCACGCTCGCCACCTACCGCTCGCCCGGCGAGCGCATGGAACGCAAGGTCGCGCCGCTGCTGCTCGATGCCGTGCGCCAGCTCGAAACCGCGCAGGGCCTGCGCTGAACCGGAAAACCAGAAGCCCGAACCCATGATCCGCAGCCCCGAAAAATTCAATGCCCTGCTCGTCGAAGTCCGCGACTTCATCCGCAACGAATGCATGCCCATCGAGGCCGAGGTCGACCGCGACGACCTCATCCCCGAGCCCGTGGTCGAGCGCATGCGCGCGCTGGGCCTGTTCGGCCACAGCATTCCCGAGCAGTACGGCGGCGCGGGTCTCACGAGCGAGGAGCTGTCGCTGGTGAACATGGAGGTCTCGCAGGCTGCCACCACCTTCCGCGCGCGCTTCGGCGGCAACACGGGCATCGCGTCCGAGTCGCTGGTGGTCGACGGCACACCCGAGCAGAAGCAGCGCTGGCTGCCCGAGCTGGCCAGCGGCCGCCTCACGGGCTGCTTCGCGCTCACCGAGCCCGAAGCCGGTTCCGACGCCACCGCGCAGCAGACCGTGGCCGTGCGCGATGGCGACCACTACCGCATCACGGGCCGCAAGTGCTTCATCACCAATGCGCCCATTGCCGGCCTGTTCACCGTGTTTGCGCGCACCGATCCGCAGGCCAGGGGCGCGGCCGGCATCACGGCCTTCCTGGTCGAGCGCGACACGCCCGGCCTCTCGGCGCCCGCGGGCTATCGCAAGATGGGCCAGCACGGCTCGCCGGTCGGCGAGGTGATCCTCGAAGGCTGCCGCGTGCACGCATCGGCCATCGTCGGTGGCGTGCCGGGCCTGGGCTTCAAGACGGCGATGAAGGCGCTGAACAAGCAGCGCATCAACCTCGCGGGGCTGTGCATCGGGCCGGCCATCCGGCTGGTCGACGAGATGGTGGCACGCGCCGCATCGCGCCGGCAGTTCGGCCAGGCCATCGGCGAGTTCCAGCTGGTGCAGCAGATGATCGCCGAGAGCAACACCGAAGTGCACGCCGCCCGCGCGCTGCTGCTGGAGACGGCGCGCAAGCGCGACGACGGCGCCGACGTGACCATGGAGGCCTCGATGTGCAAGCTGTTCGCCTCCGAGATGTGCGGTCGCGTGGCCGACCGCGCGGTGCAGGTCTTCGGCGGCGGCGGCTACATCAACGACAACGTGGCCGAGCGCTTCTACCGCGACGTGCGGCTGTTCCGCCTCTACGAAGGCACGAGCCAGATCCACCTCACCAACATCGCGCGCCGCACCATGGCACGAGCCGGGCACCAGACCTGAGCCGGCGGCGCGCGCCAGCCATCATCAACGGAGACAACACATGACCCTCAAAGGCACCCTGCTGGCCGCGCTCTTCGCCGTCCAGTCCCTCGCAATGACCGCGCCCGCATTCGCACAGGGCAACTACCCGAGCAAGCCGATCCGCATCATCGTGCCGTTCACCGCCGGGGGCGTGGTCGACTCGATCGCGCGGCTGGTGGGCGAGCGGCTGTCGGCCAAGTACGGCCAGCCCGTCATCGTCGAGAACAGGACCGGTGCCGGCGGCTCGATCGGCACCGACTACGTGGCCAAGGCCGCGCCCGACGGCTACACGCTGCTGTGCGTGAGCCCCGGCCACGCGGTCACGCCGAGCCTCATCAAGGGCGTGGCGTGGAATCCCGTGCGCGACTTCCGCGCCATCGAGGGCTTCGGCGTGATCCCCAACGTGTTCGTGGTGCCGACCGAGGTGCCCGCCAAGACCATGGCGGAGCTGGTCGCGATGGCGAAGAAGGCCAATCCGCCGCTGACCTACGCGACGGCCGGCGTGGGCACCTCCAACCATCTGTCGGGCGAGCTGCTGGCGCAGAGCGCGGAGATCAAGCTCACGCACGTGCCCTATCGCGGCCAGCCCGATGCGCTCGGCGATCTGCTCGCGGGCCGCGTGACGATGATGCCGCTCACCGTCGCGCTGGCCGTGCCGCACATCAAGGCCGGCAAGCTGCGGCCGCTGGCCGTGACCACGAGCAAGCGCTCCAGCGCCTTGCCCGACACGCCCACCGTGGCGGAGGCCGCGGGCCTGAAGGGCTACGACGTGGGCACGTGGTTCGGCCTCGTCGCGCCGGTGAAGACGCCCGATGCCATCGTCGCCAGGCTGTCGGCCGACGTGGCCGAGATCCTGGCCGACCCTGCGATGAAGCCCAAGCTCGACGTGCTCGGCCTCGAGGTGGCGCCGCAGGGCCCCAAGCAGTTCGACGCCTTCATCGCGAGCGAATACGACAAGTGGAGCAAGGTCATCAAGACGGCGGGCATCGAGGCGCAATGAACATCGCAAGCGAATCGCCCGTGCGGCCGCCGTTGTGCGACAGGCTGGGCATCCGCCATCCGATCTTCGGCTTCTCGCACTCGGTGGACGTGTGCGCGGCCATCGCGCGGGCGGGCGGCTTTCCGGTGCTGGGGCTCGCGCGCGAGCTGCCGCACGAGATTCCGCACATCCTGGCCGAGGCGAGCGAACGCATGGCGGGCCTGCCCTACGGCATCGACCTGATGCTGCCCTCGCAGGTGCCCGACGAGGCCGCGAGCATCGAGAGCGTGCGCGCGCAACTGCCTGCGCCGCACGTGGCTTTCGTCGACGGCCTGCGCGACCGCTTCCAGGTGAAGCCGCCGCAGCGGCCCAGCTTCTTCACGAGCCAGGTGCGCACCCGGGCGCTGTTCGACGCGCAGATCGAGGCCGTGCTCGACTCCGATGCGCGCGGCGTGGCCACGGCCATCGGCCTGCGCGCCGACCTCATCGAACGCGCGAAGGCGCGCGGCAAGCTCACCTTCTCTCTGGTCGGCTCGGTGCGGCATGCGCGCAAGGCGCTCGACATGGGCGTGGAAGTGCTGGTGGCGCAGGGCTACGACGCGGGCGGCCACACCGGCACGGTCGGCACGCTGTCGCTGCTGCCGCAGGTCATCGCCGAAGCGGGCGAGGTGCCGGTGCTGGCGGCCGGCGGCATCGCCACCGGCGCGCAGGTGCTCGGTGTGCTGAGCATGGGCGCGCAGGGCGCGTGGCTCGGCACCTTGTGGATGGGCGCGAAGGAGAACCACACGCCGCCCGCGCTGCTGCAACGGCTCATCGCCAGCGGCAGCGAGGACACCCTGATCACGCGGGCCCACAGCGGCAAGCCCTGCCGCGTGGTGCGCAGCGACTGGATCGACGCCTGGAACGAGCCCGGCGCGCCGGCGCCGCTGGGCATGCCGTTGCAGCAGGCGCTCACGGGCGACGTGTTCGCCTCGATGCACGAGTTCGACGACGCGCGGCTGATCTACGAGGCAGCCGGCCAGAGCGTGTTCGGCATCGAGCGGGAGACCACGGTGGGCGAGCAGATGGATGCGCTGGTTGACGGCATGCGGGGGGCGTGGGAGCGCATGCGGGGCTGGGACGCTCACCGGAGGTGAAGCGTCGATCGCTTGCATCCGGTGTTCGTCCGGATTGGGTTGGAGAGATTTGAAGTCGCCAAACACCCAACCCTCTCTTTCCGAACCCGAAGCATCTGGTCACAATCCAGGTTCTTCTGGATTCCGGACACCATGGACTACCTCTGGGCATTGATCGATCGAGCGTCGACGCAAGCCACGACGATTGCGCTGGTCGGTCTGCCGATCCTGTTGATCGAGCTCCTGAGAAACCGCGGCGAATTTGCCGCCGTCCTCCGGCGTGTTTTTCAGCCCAGCACCCGGGTCAATCTGCAGACCTATGCCATCGATCTGCTCATCGTCGTCGGCCCCTTGTCGCTGTTGATCGTGAGTTGCCGAACGCTCATCGAACGCCACGCGTGGACGCTGTTCCCCTCGGAGTGGTTCGCGGCCTGGCCGTTGTGGGCCGTGATCGCGCTGGCGGTCTTCGTCGGCGACGGCATCGCCTACTTCCGGCACCGGCTCGAGCACGCGGCTTGGCTGTGGCCCAGCCACTCGCTGCATCACAGCGACGAGTCGATGAACGTGCTGACGACCCTGCGCTTCCATCCGATCAACCGGCTCTCGACGGTGGCGATCGACATGGCGGCGCTGTTCGCGATCGGGTTTCCGGCCTCCGTCGTGCTCACCAGTTCCGTGGTGCGTCACGTGTACGGCATCTTCGTGCATGCCAACGTTCCCTGGACCCTGGGGCCGCTCGGCTGGGTCCTCGTTTCGCCGGCGATGCATCGCTGGCATCACGTCAAGGAAGGGCCGGGCGTCGGGACGAACTTCGCATCGGTGTTCTCGGTGTTCGACCGCCTGTTCGGCACGCACTACTGCCCGGGTCCTTGCGACCAGCCGACGGGCGTGGAGGGTGTCGAATCCAATCGCCTCTGGCCGCAGTGGGCGGGGCCCTTCATTGCACCGTTCAGAAGCGGCCGCGGCCGCGGCCGCGGCCAGGCCGCGTCCAGTTCGCTCGGCGAATTGAAGTGAGCGGCGTCCGGGAGACGGGCCGCCGCGGCGCGGGCGTCCTGTCCCACCCTGGTCCCAGCGGGTCCCAGCCAAAAAAAAGCCGTTGAACATCAACGGCTTGCTGGTGCCTTCGACAGGAATCGAACCTGTATCTGAGTCTTAGGAGGACCCCGTTCTATCCATTGAACTACGAAGACGCTGGGCGGCTGGACTTTACCAGTTCGGCCGCTCCTTCCTATGACGATGGAGCCTGGTTCAGCGCAGGCCCACGCGCGAGGCGTGCCAGCGCAGGGCGGCGGCGCGGGCCGGGTCGGTGGCTTCGATGCGGTCGGCGCGGCGTTGCAGGGCGCGCATCTGCTCGACCTCGGCGATGACCTTGTTGGGGCTCAGCAGGGTGCCCAGCAGCATGTCGGCCTCGAAGGCCAGCCTCTTGAGGACGACCGTGGCGCGACGCAGCAGCTTCGCGGGGGCGGACGATCGGTCGAGGCTGGGCATGGCGGGAAGCTCCTGGGCATGGAAAGTGAAGGGGGGCGTCGATTTTATAGGGTTAACCCGAACCCCCTGAGAAGGCGGGGTCGGGCCTGCGAAACCGCCTCTCGCCAGCGCGCCGAACGCATCGCGCGAGCGGCGCGCGAGGCGCTGCGCAGGGCCCGCGCGCGCATCGCCGCGACCGATCGCGGGGTGGGCTTACCCCGATACGGAATCTTCAAAAAATTGACCGCGATCAAGCCGGCGCGTTTCGCGCACGCGCACCATCTGCGCTGTTCGGATCCGGCTCAGACTCACGAAAAAAAAGAGCGCACCCTCTACAGCAGGAGACAACAGATGAAGCATTTCATTCCGCGCCTCGGCGCGTGTCGCGCACGAGTCCTGGTCGCCACCGCCGCCGCCGCGGTGATGGCAGCCGCCACCCCCGCATGGGCCTGGGAACCCGCCAAGCCCGTCGAGTTCGTGATCCCCGCCGGCACCGGCGGCGGCGCCGACCAGATGGGTCGGTTGCTGCAAGGCATCGTCATCAAGTACAAGCTGATGAAGGAGCCGCTGATCGTGGTCAACAAGTCGGGCGGCGCGGGCGCCGAAGGTTTTCTTTCGGTGAAGGAAGCCAAGGGCGATCCGCACAAGATCATCATCTCGCTGTCGAACCTCTTCACCACGCCGATGGCCACGGGCGTGCCCTTCAACTGGAAGGACATGACGCCGGTGGCGATGCTGGCGCTCGACCAGTTCGTGCTGTGGACCAACGCCGAGCAGCCCTACAAGACCGCGGGCGAGTACGTGGCCGCGGTGAAGGCGGCGGGCCCGAACAAGTTCAAGATGGCCGGCACCGGCTCGAAGCAGGAAGACCAGATCATCACGGTCGCGCTCGAGAAGGCCACGGGCACCAAGTTCATCTACGTGCCCTTCAAGGGCGGCGGCGAAGTCGCGGTGCAGCTGGTGGGCGGCCACGTGAACTCCACCGTGAACAACCCGATCGAGGCGGTGGCGCAGTGGCGCGCGGGCAAGCTGCGCGCGCTGTGCGTGTTCGACGACGAGCGCATGCCGTTCAAGGCCAAGGTCACCGACACGCAGTCGTGGAACGACGTGCCCACCTGCAAGGAAGCGGGCGTGCCGGCCAAGTACACGATGCTGCGCGGCATCTTCATGGCACCGGGCGTCAAGCCCGAACAGCTGGCCTTCTACAAGGACCTGCTGACCAAGGTGATCGCCACGCCCGAGTGGAAGGAATACATGGAGAAGGGCGCCTTCAACCCGACCTTCATGACCGGCCCCGATTTCGAGAAGTGGCTCGCCAGCGCGGAAATCACGCACAAGACGCTGATGACCGAAGCCGGCTTCCTGGCCGCCAGCAAGTAACAGGCAAGAAGGCACCGGCGGCCGGGCGCGCCGCCGCGATGCATCGGACGACGTGAGCATGCGCCCGCGCGGGCGCGTGGCGTCGCGCCCGGTTTTCTCTCTCGACAACAACACGATGGGGGCTCCATGGAGCACGACGACAACGTATCCGACCCGGCCGCGCGCACGGGCGTGGCCACGAACAAGGTCGAGGCGGTGGTGGCACTGCTGCTGCTGGCGATCGGCCTGGTGGTGATCTTCGAAAGCCGCCGGCTCGGCGCGGGCTGGACCAGCGACGGCCCGGGCGCGGGCTACTTCCCGTTCTTCATCGGCCTGATCATCACGATCTCGGGCATCGGCATCCTCTACCAGTCGCTGCTGGGCAAGAACCGCAATACCGAGGTCTTCGTCGACCGCGAGCAGCTCAAGCGCGTGCTCTCGGTGCTGCTGCCGGCGGTGGTCTACGTGCTGGGCATCGCGCTGCTCGGCCTGTATGTGGCCTCGGCGGTCTACATCGCGCTGTTCATGGTGATCCTGGGCAAGTACTCCTGGGTCAAGGCCGCGATCGCGGCGCTGGCCGTGAACACGCTGTTCTTCTTCATGTTCGAGGTCTGGTTCAAGGTGCCGCTGTTCAAGGGCGCCCTGGATCCGCTCTCGTTCCTCGGCTACTGACACCTCACGGAGCACAAGCGAAATGGAAGAAATCGGTGCCCTGATGCAGGGCTTTTCGGTGATCCTGACACCGACCAACATCGGCCTGATGTTCGTCGGGATCATCCTGGGCGTGCTGATCGGCGTGCTGCCCGGACTGGGCGGCGCCAACGGCGTCGCGATCCTGCTGCCGCTCACGTTCACGATGTCGCCGACCTCGGCGATCATCATGCTGTCGTGCATCTACTGGGGGGCGCTGTTCGGCGGCGCCATCACCTCGGTGCTGTTCAACATCCCGGGCGAGCCGTGGTCGGTGGCCACCACCTTCGACGGCTATCCGATGGCGCAGCAGGGCCGCGCGGGCGCGGCGCTCACCACGGCCTTCACCTCGTCGTTCGTGGGCGCCTTCCTCGCGGTGGTGATGATCACCTTCCTCGCGCCGCTGGTGGCCAAGTTCGCGTTGAAGTTCGGCTCGCCCGAATTCTTCGCGGTCTACCTGCTGACCTTCTGCAGCTTCGTGGGCATGGGCAAGGGCTCGCCGTTCAAGATCCTGGCCTCGATGGCGCTGGGCTTCGCGCTCGCCAGCGTGGGCATGGACACGGTCACGGGCCAGCTGCGCCTGACCTTCGGCCAGCCCGAGCTGATGCGCGGCTTCGACTTCCTGATCGCGGTGATCGGCCTGTTCGGCATCGGCGAGATCCTGCTGTCGATGGAAGAGGGCCTGAAGTTCTCGGGCAAGAGCGCGAAGATCGATCCGAAGGTGGTGCTGCAGACCTGGAAGCAGCTGCCGCAGTACTGGATGACCTCGCTGCGCAGCTCGCTGATCGGCATCTGGATGGGCATCACCCCGGGCGGCGCCACGCCCGCCTCGTTCATGGCCTACGGCCTGGCCAAGAAGATGTCCAAGCGCGGCTCGAAGTTCGGCACCGGCGAGGCCGAGGGCGTGGTCGCGCCCGAGACCGCGGCGCACGCGGCCGGCACCAGCGCGCTGCTGCCGATGCTGGCGCTCGGCATCCCGGGCTCGCCGACCGCGGCGGTGCTGCTGGGCGGCCTCTTGATCTGGGGCCTGCAGCCCGGGCCGCTGCTGTTCGTCGAGCAGAAGGACTTCGTCTGGGGCCTGATCGCCAGCATGTACCTGGGCAACATCGTCGGCCTGATCGTGGTGCTGAGCACGGTGCCGCTGTTCGCCTCGATCCTGCGCATCCCGTTCTCGATCATCGCGCCGGTGATCATCGTGATCTGCGCGATCGGTGCCTACACCGTGCACAACGCGATGCTCGACATCTGGTTCATGCTGGGCTTCGGCGTCATCGGCTACCTGTTCAAGAAGCTCGACTTCCCGCTCGCGCCGCTGGTGCTGGCGCTGGTGCTCGGCGACAAGGCCGAGGACTCGTTCCGCCAGGCCATGCTGGTGTCGCAGGGCGACGTGATGATCATGTTCTCGAACCCGCTGGTCGGCGGCATCACCACCCTGGCGCTCACGCTGCTGTTCTGGCCGCTGATCTCCAAGCTGCTGGCGCTCTTCAAGCCGAAGAAGCCCGACGAGTTCGCCGTCGAGCGGCCGGTCGATTGAACCCGGAGGCCACGCCATGCCCGTCATCGCACTGACCCAGGAAATGGGATCGCTCGCCAAGGACGTGTCGGTTCAGCTCGCCGAGGAGATGGGGCTGGAATCGATGCGCCACGAGGTCATCGAGCGCGTCGCCGACCGCATGCAGGTCTCGACCAGCCTGATCGGCCGCCTGCGCGGCGGCAAGGCCGGTTTCGTCGAGCGGCTCACCGCCGACCGGCGCAGCCTCGCGCTCTACACGGCCGAGGAACTGTTCGCGCTGGCCGACCGCGGCAACGTGGTGCTGCGCGGCTGGGGCGCCACCTGCCTGCTGCGGCCGGTGCCGCACGTGGTGTGCGTGCGCATCACGCGCTCGCTGAAGAAGCGCATCGACTGGCTGATGACGCACCTGGAGACCGACGACGCCGAGTTCGCCGAGGCCGAGATCCGGCGCAGCGACGAGGCGCACGCCGCGCGCATGCATGCGCAGTTCGGCGTGACCTGGGGCGACCCGGTGCTCTACGACCTGGTGCTCAACACCGACCGGCTCACGGTCGACAGCTGCGTGGCGCAGATCCGCGCGCTGGCGGCGCGGCCCGAGTTTGCCGAGACCGCGCGTTCGCGTGCGCTGCTGGCCAACATGGCGCTGGCGGCGCGCGTGAAGGCGGCGCTCAAGGACGGCGCAGCCACGGCCGACATCCGGGTCACGGTGGAGGCCGACCACGGCCGCGTGAGCTTGCGCGGCATCGTGCTCGACGCGGACGAGCGCGCGCAGACCGAGGCCGTCACGGCGGCGGTGGAGGGCGTGGGCGCGGTGGACAACCAGCTGCGGCTGATGGCGACCACCCGGCGCTTCGCGTCGGCGAAGCAGACCTAGGGGGTCTTGGACGGCCTCAGATCTTCCCGCGCTTGCGCAGCCGACTCAGGGTTTCTGCGGAGAGATTGAGGTAGGACGCGAGCTCCTTGCTCGGGATGCGGTCCACGAGCTCGGGGTGCTTGCGCAGGAAACGGTGCACCCGGCCCGGCGCGTCCAGCAGGTGCAGCGTGATGGTGTGCGCCATGATCTCGCTCATGCCGCGCATCACGAGGAACTCGAACAGTTCCTTGGTCTGGGGATGGCTCGCCAGGAAGGCGGTCCATTCCTTCAGCGGCAGGCTCGCCACGCGGGCCTTGGTGACGCAGACGATGCCGTAGGGCGTGGGCGTGCCCAGGCGCATGGCCGCGTAGCTGGTCTCCATGTCGTTCTCGTCGGCGAAGCGCAGGATCATCTCCTTGCCCTCCGGGTTGCTCACCACCCGCTTGAGGATGCCGTCGAGGATGAAGTACTGCTCCATCTCCCGCACCCCCTGGTGCAGCAGGAAATCGCCCTTGTTGCCGTCGACGATCACCAGGTGAGCCTCGAGCTCCGCGCGCTCGCCCTCGTTCAGGTCCTTGAGCAGGATGTTCTGCCGGAGCTGGGCGCGAATGATGTTCTTCTCCGGGTGGTTTTCCAACAACGTCATGGTCACCGTCTTGCTCGATTTCGTCGCCTGCGGCGCCGCTTCATCGGGGGTCGGCGCCGTTTTCGGGAAAGTTGACCGAGGTCAACGGCCGAAAGGATGGCCCGAATCATAGTCGCGGCTCGGGCCTCGGCCATTCACCCCAGCAGAAGGAGAGACATGTCTTCAGTTAGCACAGCCAAAGAGGCGGCCACGACGCTCGATGAGGCGATCAAGCCCAAGAGTCGGCCAGCCAACGGCGCCGCCGACGATCAGCAACTCGTCGCGCGCGCCCTCCAGCAGATGACGCAGGAAGCGCCGGAAGCGGAAACCACCGATGGTTTCCACCTGGTGATCGATGCGCTGAAGCTGAACGACATCGACACCATCTTCGCGCTGCCGGGCATCCCGATCACCGACCTGACCCGCATGGCGCAGGCCGAGGGCATGCGCGTGATCTCGTTCCGCCACGAGCAGCACGCCGGCAATGCCGCCGCTGCCGCCGGCTTCCTCACGCAGAAGCCCGGCATCTGCCTCACGGTGTCGGCGCCCGGCTTCCTCAACGGCCTGACCGCGCTGGCCAACGCCACCACCAACTGCTTCCCGATGATCCTGATCAGCGGCTCCAGCGAGCGCGAGATCGTCGACCTGCAACAGGGCGACTACGAGGAGATGGACCAGCTGGCGATCGCCAAGCCGCTGTGCAAGGCCGCGTTCCGCGTGCTGCACGCCGAGGACATCGGCGTGGGCATCGCGCGCGCCATCCGCTCGGCCGTCTCGGGCCGCCCCGGCGGCGTGTACCTCGACCTGCCGGCCAAGCTGTTCGCGCAGACGATGGACGCCATCAAGGGCAAGAACTCGCTGATCAAGGTCATCGACCCCGCGCCGCGCCAGATCCCGGCCGCCGATGCCGTGCAGCGCGCGCTCGATCTGCTCAAGGGCGCGAAGCGCCCGCTGATCCTGCTGGGCAAGGGCGCCGCCTACGCCCAGGCCGATGCCGACATCCGCGCGCTGGTCGAGAAGACCGGCATTCCCTACCTGCCGATGTCGATGGCCAAGGGCCTGTTGCCCGACACGCATGCGCAATCGGCCGCCGCCGCACGCTCCTACGTGCTGCAGGAGGCCGACGTGGTGCTGCTGGTGGGCGCGCGCCTGAACTGGCTGCTCTCGCATGGCAAGGGCAAGACCTGGGGCCAGGACAAGGGCGCCAAGCAGTTCATCCAGATCGACATCGCGCCGACCGAGATCGACAGCAACGTGGCGATCGCCGCGCCGGTGATCGGCGACATCGGCTCCTGCGTGGCCGCGCTGCTCGCGGGCATCGACGCCAAGTGGGCCAAGCCGCCGACCGAGTGGACCGGCGCGATCGCCGAGCGCAAGGACAAGAACCTGTCGAAGATGGCCGCCACGCTCGCCGCGCGTCCCTCGCCGATGAACTTCCAGAGCGCGCTCAGCGTGATCCGCGACCAGGTCAAGGCCCGGCCCGATGCGATCGTCGTCAACGAGGGCGCCAACACGCTGGACTTCGCGCGCAGCATCGTCGACATGTACGAGCCGCGCAAGCGCCTCGACGTGGGCACCTGGGGGATCATGGGCATCGGCATGGGCTTCGCGGTGGCCGCGGCCGTGGTCACGGGCAAGCCGGTGATCGCGATCGAGGGCGACAGCGCCTTCGGCTTCAGCGGCATGGAGGTCGAGACCATCTGCCGCTACAACCTGCCGATCTGCGTGATCGTGTTCAACAACAACGGCGTCTACCGTGGCACCGACGTGAACCCGAGCGGCACGCCCGACGTGGCGCCCACCGTGTTCGTGAAGAACGCGCGCTACGACAAGCTGATGGAAGCCTTCGGCGGCGTGGGCGTGCATGCGACCACCGCGGACGAGCTGCAGGCGGCGCTGACCGAGGCCGTCGCCACGGGCCGCCCGACCCTGATCAATGCCGTCATCGACGAGACCGCGGGCACCGAGAGCGGCCGCATCACCAGTCTCAATCCGGCCACGGCCAAGAAGAAGTGATTCCTTTCATTCCAGGAGATTCGACATGAGCAACAAACCTCTCAACGGCATCAAGATCATCGACTTCACGCACGTGCAAGCCGGTCCGGCCTGCACCCAGCTGCTGGCCTGGTTCGGCGCCGACGTGATCAAGGTCGAGCGCCCCGGCGCCGGCGACGTCACGCGCTCGCAGCTGCGCGACATCCCCGACGTGGACGCGCTGTACTTCACCATGCTCAACAGCAACAAGCGCTCGCTGACGCTGGACACCAAGCAGCCCGAGGGCAAGGTGGTGCTCGAGAAGCTGATCAAGGAATCGGACGTGCTGGTCGAGAACTTCGGCCCCGGTGCGCTCGACCGCATGGGCTTCAGCTGGGAACGCATCCAGGAACTGAACCCGAAGATGATCGTCGCCTCGGTCAAGGGCTTCAGCGACGGCCACCACTACGACGACCTGAAGGTGTATGAGAACGTCGCGCAGTGCGCGGGCGGCGCCGCCTCCACCACCGGCTTCTGGGACGGCCCGCCGACCGTGAGCGCCGCGGCGCTGGGCGACAGCAACACCGGCATGCACCTGGCGATCGGCATCCTCACGGCCATCATCGGCCGCGAGCAGACCGGCAAGGGCCAGCGCGTGGCCTGCTCGATGCAGGACGCCGTGCTCAACCTGTGCCGCGTGAAGATGCGCGACCAGCAGCGCCTCGATCGCCTGGGCTACCTCGAGGAATACCCGCAGTACCCGCACGGCACCTTCAGCGACGTGGTGCCGCGCGGCGGCAATGCCGGCGGCGGCGGCCAGCCGGGCTGGGTGCTCAAGTGCAAGGGCTGGGAGACCGACCCGAACGCCTACATCTACTTCACCGTGCAGGGCCATGCCTGGGCACCGATCTGCGACGCCATCGGCAAGCCCGAGTGGAAGACCGATCCCGACTACATGACCGCCAAGGCACGCCAGCCGCACATCACCGACATCTTCGCAACCATCGAGGGCTGGCTGCAGGACAAGACCAAGTTCGAGGCGGTCGACATCCTGCGCAAGTTCGACATCCCCTGCGCGCCGGTGCTGACGATGAAGGAACTGCTCAACGACGAATCGCTGCGCAAGAGCGGCTCGATCGTGGAAGTGCCGCACAAGGAGCGCGGCACCTACTTCACCGTGGGCAGCCCGATCAAGTTCTCGGACCTCAAGCCCGAGATCACCGGTTCGCCGCTGCTGGGCGAACACACCGACGACGTGCTGGCCGAACTCGGCTACAGCCAACAGCAGATCGCCGCGCTGCACGAAGCGAAGGCAGTCTGACCCAGGCGTTCCCCCGGGGCTTTTCCAGTCCACGAAGCGCCGGGGGGCGCGGTATTTCGGATGCGTCGAGGCGGGAGGCCAGCATGCAAGCTTCAGTGGATTTCAGGCAGCTCGTCGAAGGGGCGGGCGATGCCATCATGGTGTGCGATGCGGCCGGGGCCATCGTTCTGTGGAACCCCGCGGCCGAACGCATCTTCGGCTTCACCGAAGCCGAGGCGCTGGGTCGCTCGCTCGACCTCATCATTCCCGAGCGCCAGCGGCAGCGCCACTGGGACGGCTACCACAAGACCATGGACACCGGCATCACCAAATACGGTGCCGATCTGCTGCGCGTGCCGGCCCTGCACAAGGACGGCCGCACCTTGTCGATCGCCTTCACGGTGTCGATGCTGTTTTCGCCACAACGCGAGGTCTCGGGCATCGTCGCCATCGTCCGCGACGAGACAGCCCGATTTGCGGAAGAGCGCAAACTGCGCGCTCGTCTGCTAGAAGCGGAAACCACGATCAAAGAAGGAGACAGTCGATGAGTCAAGCGCTGGAGGGTGTCCGCATCCTCGATTTCACCCACGTGCAATCCGGCCCCACCTGCACGCAGCTGCTGGCCTGGTTCGGCGCCGACGTCATCAAGGTCGAGCGCGCCGGCGAAGGCGATGCCACGCGTGGCCAGCTGCGCGACATTCCCGGTGTGGACAGCCTCTACTTCACGATGCTGAACCACAACAAGCGCTCGATCACGCTCGACACCAAGAACCCCAAGGGGCGCCAGGTGCTCGACGAGCTGATCAAGACCTGCGACGTGCTGGTCGAGAACTTCGCGCCCGGCGCGCTCGACCGCATGGGCATCACCTGGGAACACATCCAGAAGCTCAACCCGCGCATGATCGTGGCCTCGGTCAAGGGCTTCGGCCCCGGCAAGTACGCCGACTGCAAGGTCTACGAGAACGTGGCGCAGTGCGCTGGCGGCGCGGCGTCGACCACCGGCTTCGAGGACGGCCCGCCGATGGTGACGGGCGCCCAGATCGGCGACAGCGGCACCGGCCTGCATCTCGCGCTCGGCATCCTGGCGGCGCTGTTCCAGCGCAACAGCACCGGCCGCGGCCAGAAGGTGCTGGCGCCGATGCAGGACGCGGTGCTCAACCTGTGCCGCGTGAAGATGCGCGACCAGCAGCGGCTGGAACGCACGGGCACCATGCACGAATACCCGCAATATCCCGACGGCAAGTTCGGCGACGCGGTGCCGCGCGCGGGCAATGCCTCGGGCGGCGGCCAGCCCGGCTCGATCCTCAAGTGCAAGGGCTGGGAGACCGACCCCAACGCCTACATCTACTTCATCACGCAGGCGGCCGTGTGGCCGGCGGTGTGCAAGGTGATCGGCGAGGAAGGCTGGATCACCGACGAGGCCTACGCCACGCCGGCCGCGCGCCTGCTGCACCTGAAGCCGATCTTCGCGCGCATCGAGCAATGGACCATGACCAAGGACAAGTTCGAGGCCATGGAGATCCTGAACCAGTACGACATTCCGTGCGGGCCGATCCTCTCGATGAAGGAGATCGCCGCCGACGAATCGCTGCGCGAGACCGGGACCATCGTCGAGGTCGACCATCCCACGCGCGGCAAGTACCTGACGGTGGGCAATCCGATCAAGCTGTCGGACAGCCCCACCGAGGTGAAGCGCTCGCCGCTCCTGGGCGAGCACACCGAGGAAGTGCTGATGCAGCTGGGCTACGGCCTGGAAGACGTGGCGGCGCTGCGCGCCGAACGCGTGATCTGACAACGAAGAACGCGGCGCGGTAATTCCGCGCCAATTCGAACGAATCCGTAATCGATTTGCCAATGGCATGGCCGGCGGCGAAGGGATTCGTTCGTCTTCTTTCTTTGAATTGAATTGGAGTCATGCATAACTCCAAATGAATGCTCTCAATAAAATAGTTTGACTGTTATTTATCGTTCTGCACTTCTACAGTTTGAACATGCCGGCAAGTCATTCAATTCACCGCACGGCAGTCATTCGAAAGGAGCAGACCATGCAGAACCTCACGCCCGTTCAATACTGGCTCGATGAAACCGAACGCAATGCCTACAACGCCGCCTTCTACGAATTGGGGCTGCGCTGGCACTGGGACCGTCAAACTTATTGCGACCTGATGGGCACGGCGCAGGAACCCGAAAAGCGCATTGGCCATTATCTCGAGGCGAATCATCCGCATCTGCTGCGCGCCTACGACGCGGCATTCCTGGCCGATGCGATCGAACAGAAGAAGGAAGCCTACAAGCGCCGCGAAGGCGAAGGTTCCGCGCCGCTGTCGAAGCGCCATTTCAATTGGGCCGAATGCCGCGGTGCCGAACTCGGCGCCTGAATTGCAATTGAACAATTAAACCGACGGCTGATTCGATGAACATCCACGAATACCAGGGCAAGGAAGTGCTGCGCCGCCATGGCGTGGCGACGCCGCGCGGTTTCGTCTGCCGCACGAGCGACGAGGCGGCCGACGCCGCGGCCCGGCTCGGCGGGCGTTCGTGGGTGGTGAAGGCGCAGATCCATGCGGGCGGCCGCGGCAAGGGCGGCGGGGTGAAACTGGCCTGGTCGGGCGCGGAGGTGCGCCGCCATGCGCAGGCGCTGCTCGGCATGACGCTGCGCACGCACCAGACGGGACCCGAGGGCCGGGTGGTGAGACAGTTGCTGGTCGAGGAGGGGGTGGAGATCGACCAGGAGTTCTACCTCGGCATGGTGGTCGACCGCGGTGCGCGGCGCGTGGCGCTGATGGCATCGAGCGAAGGCGGGATGGACATCGAGGAGGTGGCCGCGCGCTCGCCCGAGAAGATCCACACGCTGTTCATCGACCCCGAGACGGGGATCAAGGCGACCGAGGCCGATGCGCTCGCACGCTCGATCGGGCTCGCGGGCCGCGACGTGGTGCAGGCGCGCGAGTTCATGCAGAAGCTCTACCAGGCCTTCGATGCGAGCGACGCTTCGCTGGCCGAGATCAACCCGCTGGTGCGCACGCGCGACGGTCGGTTGATGGCGCTCGACGCCAAGCTCAGCTTCGATCCGAACGCGCTGTTCCGCCAGCCCGAGATCGCAGCGATGCGCGACCTCGACGAGGAGGATCCGACGGAGATCGAAGCCTCGAAGTTCGACCTGTCGTACATCTCGCTCGACGGCGACATCGGTTGCCTGGTGAACGGCGCGGGCCTCGCGATGGCGACGATGGACGCGATCAAGCTCTATGGTGGATCGCCGGCCAATTTCCTCGACGTGGGCGGCGGCGCGAGCGTGGAGAAGGTCACTGCGGCCTTCCAGCTGATGCTGCGCAATCCGCGGCTGAAGGCGGTGCTGGTCAACATCTTCGGCGGCATCATGCGCTGCGACGTGATCGCCCACGGCATCGTCGCAGCGGCACGCGAAACGGCCCTGTCGGTGCCGCTGGTGGTGCGCATGAAGGGCACGAACGAGGACCTGGGGCGGACCATCCTCGCGCAGTCGGAGCTTCAGATCATCGGGGCCGAGGATATCGGCGAGGCGGCTCGGCAGGCGGTTGTCGTGGCTCGGGTTCCTAAGGGGCAGCGATGAATTGCTGCTGCTTTTTTCAACGGGCTTTTTGTCGTTCGTTGCGGGCTCGCGCCGACGGGGTACTCCCCTCCGCGAATGTCCCCCGCCCTTCGGGCTCCTCCTTTATTTCGCTGCGGGGAGCACCCCATCGGCGCGCGCCAGACGCGCTGCGCTTGATCGGCCGGCACGACCCGAGCGCCTCCGTGCACAGGGCAGTGGGTGCTTCCCGCAGCGAAATAAAGGAGGAGCCGAAGGCGGGGGACATTCGCGGAGGGAAGTACCCGCTGTCCTGTGCACGCGCCCCCAACGCATCGAGAACGTACCCAACAGAGCGGTAAAGGAACAACAAGATGTCGATCCTCATCAACCGCCACACCCGCGTCATCACGCAGGGCATCACCGGCAAGACCGCCCAGTTCCACACCCAGGCCTGCCTCGAGTACGGCCACGGTCGCCACTGCTTCGTCGCCGGCGTCAATCCCATGAAGGCCGGCCAGGCCATGGCCGGCATTCCCATCTACGGCACCGTCAAGGAAGCCAAGGCCCGCACAGGCGCCACCGTGTCGGTCATCTACGTGCCCCCGGCCTTCGCCGCCGCCGCCATCGATGAAGCGGTGGATGCCGAGCTCGACCTCGTGATCTGCATCACCGAGGGCATTCCGGTGCGCGACATGATCCGTACCCGCCGCCGCATGGAAGGGCGCAAGACCCTGCTGCTCGGGCCCAACTGTCCCGGCCTCATCGTGCCCGACGAGATCAAGATCGGCATCATGCCGGGCCACATCCACCAGCGCGGCCGCATCGGCGTGGTCTCGCGCTCGGGCACGCTGACCTACGAGGCCGCGAGCCAGCTCGGGCGCTTCGGCATTGGCCAGTCGACGGTGGTCGGCATCGGCGGCGATCCGGTCGGCGGGCTGCGGCACATCGACGTGCTGAAGATGTTCAACGACGACCCGCGCACCGACGCCGTCATCATGGTCGGCGAGATCGGCGGCGATGCCGAGGAAGAGTGCGCGCGCTGGATCCATGCCCACATGCGCAAGCCCGTGGTCGGCTTCATCGCTGGCGCCAGCGCGCCGCCCGGCAAGCGCATGGGCCATGCGGGCGCCATCATTTCCGGCGGCAAGGGCACGGCGCAGGAGAAGCTCGCCGTCATGAAGGCCTGCGGCATCCACGTGACCGACAACCCGGCCGAGATGGGGAAGCTGCTGGCCTCGCTGGTCGTCCCCGACTACCTGCCGTTCGACTAGGCCTCGCACCCGCGCAGCGCCTGTCGACCCACCCGCATTCACAGCATCAAAAGAAAGCACAACATGCCACAACGTTGGGTCCGTTTCGAACACGCCGGAGAAGCCGCCTTCGGCACCCTGGAGGACGACGCCGTGCGCGAGTACCGCGGCGACATGTACGGCACGCCCGAGCCCACCGGCCGCGTGTTCGCGCTGGCCGGCCTGCGCCTGCTGTCGCCGAGCGAGCCGACCAAGGTCATCGCGCTGTGGAACAACTTCCACGCGCTCGGCGAGAAGCTCAAGCTCGCCGTGCCCGAGGAGCCGTTGTACCTGCTGAAGGCACCGAACTCCTTCTCGGCGCACGAGGCGCCGATCCGCAAGCCGCTGTGCGACGGCAAGGTCGTGTTCGAGGGAGAGCTTGGCATCGTCATCGGCAAGACCGCCACCGCCGTCTCCGAGGAGCGCGCGCTCGAGCACGTGTTCGGCTACACCTGCGCCAACGACGTCACCGTGGCCGACATCCTCAACCGCGACGCCTCGTTCGCGCAGTGGGTGCGCGCCAAGGGCTTCGACACCTTCTGCCCCATGGGCCCGGCCATCGCCACCGGCCTCGATCCCGCCACGCTGGTGGTGCGCACCGTATTGAACGGCGAGGAGCGGCAGAACTATCCGATCAGCGACATGCGCTTTTCCGTGCAGCGGCTGGTCAGCCTCATCTCGCAGGACATGAGCCTGCATCCCGGCGACGTGATCCTGTGCGGCACGTCCGTGGGCGTGGGCTCGATGAAGCCCGGCAGCCTGGTCGAGGTGGAGATCGACGGCATTGGCCGCCTCTCCAACCGCTTCGGCTGACAAAACGTGAATAAACCTGCTGCGCGCCCCGATCTCGCACCTGCGGTCCTCACCGTACAGAGTACGGCTCCGGTCCTCGGCGCGACCTCGGGGCGCTCGCTACGGTTTCTTCACATCTTGTGACGCGAAGAATTTCAACTCTTGGGGATCGACATGAAGATAGCAATCATCGGCGCGGGGGCCATCGGCGGCCTGGTGGGCGCCAAACTCGCGCTGGCCGGGGAGGACGTGACCTTCATCGTGCGCGGCGCCAACCTCCAGGCCATCGGCGCCAACGGCATCAAGCTGGTGTCGGCCGAGGGCGAGGAGCAGGTGGCGCGCAACGTGCGGGCCACCGACCGCTACGACGAGGCGGGGCCGCAGGACCTCGTGATCCTCGCGATGAAGGCGCACCAGGTCGAGGCCGTGGCCGACGACGTGGCCAAGCTCTTCGGGCCCGAGACCGCCGTCGTGACCATGCAGAACGGCATTCCCTACTGGTACTTCCAGAAGCACGGCGGCGTGCTCGAGGGCACCACCGTGCGCAGCGTCGACCCGGAAGGCGTGCTCAACGCCAAGATCCCGCCGCGGCGCGTGATCGGCTGCGTGGTCTATCCGGCCTCCGAGCTGATCGCGCCCGGCGTCATCAAGCACATCGAGGGCGACCGCTTCCCGGTCGGCGAGCTCGACGGCGCGACCACCGAGCGCGTCGAGCGCATCGCGGCCTGCTTCGCCAACGCGGGCTTCAAGGCGCCGGTGCTCGACAACATCCGCGCCGAGATCTGGCTCAAGCTCTGGGGCAACCTGACCTTCAACCCGATCAGCAGCCTCTCGCACTCGACCCTGGTCGACATCTGCCAGTACCCGCCCTCGCGCGAACTGGCGGCCGCGATGATGCGCGAGGCCCAGGCCGTGGCGCACAAGCTCGGCATCGAGTTCCGCGTCACGCTCGAGAAGCGCATCGCGGGCGCCGAGAAGGTCGGCAAGCACAAGACCTCGATGCTGCAGGACGTGGAAGCCGGCCGCGCGCCCGAGATCGACGCGCTGGTCGGCGCGGTGGTCGAGCTCGCGCGGCTCACCGAGACCTCGACCCCGCACATCGACACCGTGTATTCGCTCGTGAAGCTGCTCGCGCGGACCATGGAAGAACAGCGCGGCCAGGTCCGGCTGCGCGAACTCGCCTGAGGACACCGACACCATGCGACGCCTTCGCAGCGCCAAGATCGTGGCCACGCTCGGTCCCGCCACTTCCGACGAGCCCGCGATCCGCGCGCTGTTCGAGCGTGGCGTGGACGTGTTCCGCCTCAACTTCAGCCACGGCACGCAGCACGACCATGCGCGCCGCCTCGAGACCATCCGCCGGCTCGAGAAGGAATTCGGCCGGCCGATCGGCGTGCTGCTCGACCTGCAGGGGCCGAAGCTGCGCCTGGGCACCTTCGAGGGCGGCCGCGCGCAGCTCGAGGCGGGCGCGCGCTTCCGGCTCGACATGGACCGCGCGAGCGGCAACGGCCGCCGCGCGCCGCTGCCGCATCCCGAGATCTTCGCCGCGCTGCAGGAGGGCACCGAGCTGCTGCTCGACGACGGCAAGCTGCGGCTGCGCGTCGACCGCCACGGCGCCGACTTCGCCGAAACCACCGTGCTGGTAGGCGGGCCGATCTCCGACCGCAAGGGCGTCAACGTGCCCAGCGTGCTGCTGCCGATCTCGCCGCTGACGCCGAAGGACCGCGACGACCTCGACGTCGGCCTCGCGATGGGCGTGGACTGGGTGGCGCTCTCGTTCGTGCAGCGGCCCGAGGACATCGACGAGGCGCGCGAGATCATCGGCACGCGCGCGGCCATCATGGCCAAGCTCGAGAAGCCCGCGGCCATCGAGCACCTCGACGCCATCGTCGATCGCTGCGACGGCATCATGGTCGCGCGCGGCGACCTCGGCGTCGAGCTGCCGCCCGAGCGCGTGCCCGAGCTGCAGCGCCAGATCGTGCGTGCCTGCCGGCTGCGCGGCAAGCCGGTGGTGGTGGCCACGCAGATGCTCGAGTCGATGATCGCCGCGCCGGTGCCCACGCGCGCCGAGGTGTCGGACGTGGCGACCGCCGTTTACGACGGCGTCGACGCGGTGATGCTCTCGGCCGAGTCGGCCTCGGGCAAGTACCCGCTCGAGGCGGTGGCGATGATGGACCGCATCGTCGCGCGCGTGGAGGCCGATCCCTCGTACCGCACCGGCATCGACGCCACGCACGAGAGCGCGCAGTCGACCACGGCCGACGCGGTCTGCACCTCGATGCGCCAGGTGGCCGCGCTGCTCGCGCCGGCCGCCACCGTGACCTACACCTCCTCGGGCTTCACCAGCCTGCGCGCGGCGCGCGAGCGGCCCGCGGTGCCGATCCTGAGCCTCACGCCCGACATCGCGACCGCGCGCCGCATGGCCATGGTGTGGGGCGTGCATGCGGTGCTGGTGGACGACGTGCACGACGTGGGCGAGATGATCGAGTGCGCCTGCCGCACCGCGCATGCCGAGGGCTTCGCGCAGCCCGGCCAGAAGGTGGTGGTGGTGGCGGGCCTGCCCTTCGGCCAGTCGGGCACGACCAACCTGCTGCACGTCGCGCGTATTCCAAACCATTCCTGATCGCGAATACTTGACCGCGGTCATGCGGCGCGCGCGCCGCCGGCCATAGCATGGGACTTCCGAACGAAGCAGTTCTCCAGGAATCCCCATGAAGCACGCGACCCTGCGCCAGTTGAAGGTCTTCGAGGCGGTGGCGCGGCTCTTGAGTTTCTCGCGCGCGGCCGAGGAGCTGCACCTCACGCAGCCCGCGGTGTCGACGCAGGTGCGCAAGCTCGAGGACCACGCCGGCAACACGCTGTTCGAGCAGTTCGGCAAGAAGGTCTATCTCACTGCCGCGGGCACCGAGTTGCTGCAGCTCAGCCGCGCGATCATCCAGCAGTTCGAGGCGGCCGAGAACGCGATGCTGCAGTTCAAGGGCATCTCGGGCGGCAAGCTCAACGTGGGCGTGATCAGCGCGGGCGACTACTTCTTTCCGCGCCTGCTGGTGGAGTTCGCGGGCCGGCATCGCGGCGTGACCCTGAACTTCACGGTGCACAACCGCGAGGGCCTGCTCACGCACATCGCCGAGAACCTCACCGACCTCGCGATCATGGTGCGCCCGCCCACCGACCTCGACACGCTGAACCAGCCGTTCGCGCCGCATCCCTACGTGATCATCGCGGCGCCCACGCATCCGCTGGTGGGCGTGAAGGGCGTGCCGCTCAAGCGGCTGATCCGCGAGCCCTTCGTGGTGCGCGAGCGCGCGTCCGACACCTGGCATTCGATGGAGGAGGGCTTCGGCGCCGCGCTGTCCGAGATCAACATCGCGATGGAGATCCGCAGCACCGAGACCATCAAGCAGGCGGTGATCGCGGGCATGGGCGTGAGCTTCGTGTCGGCCCACACCATCAGCCAGGAGCTGCGCGCGGGCAGCGTGCGGGTGCTCGACGTGCAGGGCTTTCCGCTGATGCTCAACTGGTACGTGGTGCACCGCCGCGGCAAGCGGCTGCCGCCGGTGGCGCAGGCCTTCAAGGACTTCCTGCTGAACGACGGCACCGCGCTGATCTCGCAGATCGTGCCCTTCGATCCGGCGATCTGAAGGCGAAAAAAAAGAGCGCTCGCGGCGCTCTCTCTTCGGGGTGGAGCCTCGAGGGCTCCGGCTCTCAACGCTGTTGCAGCGCGGCGCGCACGGCCTTGGCGAAGATCACGATCGGCAGCGCGGCGATCAGGTCGCGCAGCACGCCGTTCGAGGCGAAGGAGGGGGCCTTGAGGGCGGTGGAATTCAGTGCGGTGTTGTTCATGGATGTGCTCCGAATGCGGGTGGGTGGGAATGCGAACCTCCGAATTATAGGGTTTACCCTGGATTAGGGCAAACCACGAGTGACATGTCCTTTTCGCGAGCAGGGCGCGCCGAAGCACTCCAGAGTGGGCTGCGATGCGGTCGACGCGATCGCGAGGGACCTGCCGAAGACGCCACCGACTTGCATCAAGCCGCGCCTCGCGTCGCGCGACCCGTGCGCCGTCGCCAGCGTTCTCATCGCACGCTAAGACGACCATGCTAGGGAATCCACGGGGGTCCGCGGCCGGGTCCCTTCGAGGGAACTTGACGAGGGTCAAGAGTTTTTGGGTCGCTGCACCCGACAGTCATCCGCACGCAGGAGGCTGCGGGTCGACGGTGTCGCGAAGCGGGGCCGACGGGACCGGAGGATCAGCCGAAGCGTGTCGATTGCGTGATGCGACGCCGTACTTGTTCGCATCTCTGCTTCGGGGACCGGTGACTCGGAACGAAACCGGCGGCGCCTCGATGCGATCCGCCGGACTTCAACTCAAACACAAAGATGAAGGACATTCAATGACTCGGCAAACGACCACGATCGCGGGTGCGAACCCCGCGATCTATTCCCCCTCGGGACACTCTGGCGCCGCGGCGGCGCAGCGCTCGCACAGTTACCGATGGGGGCAGCTCCTGATCGGCATCGTGTGCATGGCGATGATCGCCAACCTCCAATACGGCTGGACCCTGTTCGTCAACCCGATCGCGGAGAAGCACGGCTGGAGCCGCGCCGCGATCCAGGTGGCCTTCACCATCTTCGTGCTCACCGAGACCTGGCTGGTGCCGATCGAGGGCTACCTCGTCGACCGCTTCGGCCCGCGTCCCGTGGTGCTGGTGGGCGGCGTGCTCTGCGGCATCGGCTGGGTGATCAACTCCTTCGCGGCCTCGCTGCCCGTGCTCTACATCGCGGCGGCCATCGGTGGCATCGGCGCGGGCGCGGTCTACGGCACCTGCGTGGGCAATGCGCTCAAGTGGTTCCCCGACCGGCGCGGTCTCGCGGCGGGCCTGACCGCGGCCGGCTTCGGCGCGGGCTCGGCGCTCACCATCATCCCGATCTCGGCCATGATCAAGAACAGCGGCTACGAGGCCGCCTTCCTGTATTTTGGGATCGGGCAGGGACTGATCGTGTTCCTGCTCGCCTGGATGCTGACGCGCGCGCCCGAGCATTCGAAGGCCGTGAACACCCGCAACGTGCAGCAGTCGCGGCGCGACTACGCGCCCTCCGAGGTGCTGCGCTCGCCCGTGTTCTGGGTGATGTACGCGATGTTCGTGATGGTGGCCGCCGGCGGCCTGATGGCGACCGCGCAGCTCGCGCCGATCGCCAAGGACTTCAAGATCATCGACGTGCCGGTGAACATCATGGGCCTGGTGCTGCCCGCGCTGACCTTCGCGCTGGCGATCGACCGCGTGCTCAACGGCCTGACGCGCCCGTTCTTCGGCTGGGTGTCGGACAAGATCGGCCGCGAGCAGACCATGTTCATCGCCTTCGCGATCGAGGCGGTCGGCATCCTGATGCTCTACAAGTACGGCCACAACCCGCTGCTGTTCGTGGTGCTGACCGGCATGGTGTTCTTCGCCTGGGGCGAGATCTACAGCCTGTTCCCCTCGACCTGCGCCGACACCTTCGGCGGCAAGTACGCGGCCTCGAACGCGGGCATGCTCTACACCGCCAAGGGCACGGCCTCGCTGCTGGTGCCGCTGTCGAGCGTGCTGGCCGCGAGCACCGGCAGCTGGGAGGCGGTGTTCTTCGTCGCGAGCGGCGTCAATGCCGTTGCCGCGCTGATGGCCTGGTTCGTCTTGCGGCCCATGCGCCGCAAACACATCGAACGCAGCGAACTCCCGCACTGAGCGCCGGCGGGTCGCGAGCCGCTACCATCGACGCCTTTGTCCAGGAGAACGGCGTGACCCTCTACAGACTCGACGAACATGAACCGTCCATCGACGCCAGCGCGCGCGTGGCGGACACGGCGAGCGTGATCGGTCAGGTCGTGCTCGGCGCGCGCAGCAGCATCGGGCCGCGCTGCGTGCTGCGCGGCGACAACGAACCCATCACGGTGGGCGCGGGCAGCCACCTCGAGGACGGCGTGATGCTGCATGCCGACCCGGGCTTCCCGATGACCATCGGGGCCGACGTGACGGTCGAGCGGCATGTGATGCTGCATGGCTGCACCATCGGCGACGGCTCGGTGGTCGGCGAGGACACCGTGGCGCTCAACGGCGCGGTGGTGGGCCGCGAATGCATCGTCGCCACCGGCGCGCTGCTGACCGAGGGCAAGATCTTTCCCGACCGCTCGCTGATCTCGGGCCGCCCGGCCAAGGTCACAGGCCAGGTCGACGATGCCGAGGCCGCGCGCCTCGTGCAGCGCGCGCGCGAACTGGCCGCGCGCTGATCCGCGCGGGGCCGCCGGCGCGAACGGCCCCGCGTTCTTCTCGTTCCGTTTCAACGTGTCGCGACGGATTCGCGCGCGGAATACCTCGGTGTTGCGAACGGTTCGCACGCCTCCCCGCGAGGCCCCCGGATATTCCGGCCGCGGCCCAGCGAAAGAGTCCTTTTCACAGGGCTCGCTCGCATTGACACCACCCCTGTTTCGATGGAAATTGACCTGCGTCAAGGTCATCCGCGCGCGATTCATCGACAGTGAATCCCGAGGCAGATGACCGCGCGCGGCTTCCGGTCCCCGCACAGGGAGGCGAGCGCGAATTGACGCCACGATGACAACGGATCCGCCGGCAGGCAGACAGCGGCGGACCGGCAACGGCACCAGATCGGACGGGACCATGACAACAGAAGCGCTGAACGCGTACGCAGCACCGCACCTGGCCGCACCCGCGGCATGCGTGGAGGCCGGCCAATGAGCGAGGCCCCGCGACTTTCCGCGGCCGACGAACTGGCCGAGGTGCGCCGCGTGCTCGCCGCGCATGAGGACGAACAGGGCGCGCTGCTGCCGATCCTGCACGAGGTGCAGGACACGCTGGGCTACGTGCCCTCGCATGCGGTGCAGACCATCGCCGACGCGCAGAACCTCTCGCGCGCCGAGGTGCATGGCGTGATCACCTACTACCACCACTTCCGCGCCGAGCCGCCGGGCCGGCACGTGATCCAGATCTGCCGCGCCGAGGCCTGCCAATCGATGGGCGCCGATGCGCTGCTCGCGCATGCCGAGAAGCACCTGGGCTGCGCGGTGCACGGCACCACGAAGGACGGCGCCTTCACGCTCGAGCCGGCGTTCTGCCTCGGCCTGTGCGCCTCGTCGCCCGCGATGACGCTGGACGACGAGCCGCATGCGCGCGTCACGCCGCATCGCTTCGAGACCCTGGTCGCACAGGCGGGAGATTGCGCATGAACGCCGCCGTGAAGATCTACGTGCCGCGCGATTCCGCGGCGCTCGCGGTCGGCGCCAACGCCGTGGCCCAGCGCATCGCGCAGGAAGCCGCCGCGCGCGGCCTCGCGATCGAGCTGGTGCGCAACGGCTCGCGCGGCATGCTGTGGCTCGAGCCGTTGGTCGAGGTCGAGACGCCCGCGGGCCGCATGGCCTACGGCCCGGTCACGGTCGACGAGGTGCCGGCGCTGTTCGATGCCGGGCTGGGCACGGGCGCGCGCTCGCATCCGCTGTCGCTCGGTCCCACCGACGAGATTCCCTACCTCAAGAAGCAGGAGCGCCTGACCTTCGCGCGCGTCGGCATCACCGACCCCGTGTCGCTGACCGACTACCAGGCGCACGAGGGTTACGCGGGCCTGCGCGCCGCGCTCGCGATGGCGCCGGCCGACATCGTGCAGCAGGTGCTCGACTCGGGCCTGCGCGGCCGCGGCGGCGCGGCCTTCCCGGCCGGCATCAAGTGGAAGACGGTGCTCAACACGCCGTCGGAGCAGAAGTACATCGTCTGCAATGCCGACGAGGGCGACTCGGGCACCTTCTCCGACCGCATGACGATGGAGGGCGACCCCTTCGTGCTGATCGAGGGCATGACCATCGCGGGCATCGCCACCGGCGCGACGCAGGGCTACATCTACGTGCGCTCCGAATACCCGCACGCGATCGCCGCGCTCAACGAGGCGATCCGCCATGCCGAGGCCGCGGGCTTCCTCGGCGACAACGTGCTGCGCTCGGGCAAGCGCTTTCGGCTCGCGGTGCGCAAGGGCGCCGGCTCCTACGTCTGCGGCGAGGAGACGGCGCTGCTCGAGAGCCTCGAGGGCAAGCGCGGCATCGTGCGCGCCAAGCCGCCGCTGCCGGCCATCGAGGGCCTGTTCGGCCAGCCCACGCTGATCAACAACGTGATCACGCTGGCCAGCGTGCCGATCATCCTGGCGCGCGGCGCCACCTTCTACCGCGACTACGGCGTGGGCCGCTCGCGCGGCACACTGCCGATGCAGCTGGCCGGCAACATCAAGCACGGCGGGCTGGTCGAGAAGGCCTTCGGCGTGACCCTGCGCGAACTGCTCTACGACTACGGCGGCGGCTCGGCCTCGGGCCGGCCGATCAAGGCGGTGCAGGTCGGCGGCCCGCTGGGCGCCTACCTGCCCGAGTCGCAGTGGGACCTGCCGCTGGACTACGAGGCCTACGCGGCCGTCGGCGGCACGGTGGGCCACGGCGGCATCGTGGTGCACGACGACACGGCCAACCTGTCGAAGCTGGCGCGCTACGCGATGGAGTTCTGCGCGCTCGAGTCGTGCGGCAAGTGCACGCCCTGCCGCATCGGCTCGACGCGCGGCGTCGAGGTCATCGACAAGATCCGCGGCAACCAGAACCGGCCGCAGCAGGTGATCCTGCTGCGCGACCTGTGCAACACCATGGTCCATGGCTCGCTGTGCGCGATGGGCGGCATGACGCCGTTCCCGGTGCTCTCCGCGCTCGACCACTTCCCGCAGGACTTCGGCATCGAGGCACCCGACCGCAAGGCCGCCTGAGCCCCCAGAGAAAGCAAAGACATGTTGAACCATCTCAAGGAAACCGACTACGGCACGCCCAAGCGCGAATCCGAGCGCGAGGTCACGCTGGAGATCGACGGCACCGAGGTCACCGTGCCGGCCGGCACCTCGCTGATGCGCGCGGCCGTCGACGCCGGCATCCAGGTGCCCAAGCTGTGCGCCACCGACAGCCTCGAGCCCTTCGGTTCGTGCCGGCTGTGCCTGGTCGAGATCGAGGGCCGCCGCGGCTTCCCGGCCTCGTGCACCACGCCGGCCGAGGCCGGCATGAAGGTGCGCACGCAGACGCCGAAGCTGCAGGACCTGCGCAAGGGCGTGATGGAGCTCTACATCTCCGACCATCCGCTCGACTGCCTGACCTGCTCGGCCAACGGCAACTGCGAGCTGCAGGACATGGCGGGCGTGACCGGCCTGCGCAACGTGCGCTACGGCTTCGACGGCGCCAACCACATCAAGAGCGAGAAGGACGAGTCGAACCCGTACTTCACCTACGACCCCTCCAAGTGCATCGTGTGCAACCGCTGCGTGCGCGCCTGCGAGGAAACCCAGGGCACCTTCGCGCTGACCATCAGCGGCCGCGGCTTCGAGTCGCGCGTGTCGCCGGGCCAGGACCAGCCCTTCATGGAGTCGGAGTGCGTGAGCTGCGGCGCCTGCGTCGAGGCCTGCCCCACCGCCACCCTGCAGGAGAAGTCGGTGATCTGGCTCGGCCAGCCCGAGCACAGCGTGATCACCACCTGCGCCTACTGCGGCGTGGGCTGCGCCTTCAAGGCCGAGATGAAGGGCAACGAGGTGGTGCGCATGGTGCCGTGGAAGGACGGCAAGGCCAACGACGGCCACTCCTGCGTCAAGGGCCGCTTCGCCTGGGGCTATGCCTCGCACCAGGACCGCATGCTCAAGCCCATGATCCGCCAGAAGATCACCGACCCGTGGCAGGAAGTGAGCTGGGACGAGGCCATCAACTACGCGGCCGGCGAGTTCAAGCGCCTGCAGGAGAAGTACGGCCGCAATGCCATCGGCGGCATCACCTCCTCGCGCTGCACCAACGAGGAAACCTACCTGGTGCAGAAGCTGGTGCGCGCGGGCTTCGGCAATAACAACGTCGACACCTGCGCCCGCGTGTGCCATTCGCCCACGGGCTACGGCCTGAAGCAGACGCTGGGCGAATCGGCCGGCACGCAGACCTTCCAGTCGGTCGAGAAGTCCGACGTGATCATGGTCATCGGCGCCAACCCGACCGACGGCCACCCGGTGTTCGCCTCGCGCATGAAGAAGCGGCTGCGCCAGGGCGCGAAGCTGATCGTGGTCGACCCGCGCCGCATCGACATCGTGAAGTCGCCGCACATCCGCGCCGCGCATCACCTGCAGCTGCGCCCCGGCACCAACGTGGCGGTGGTCACGGCGCTCGCGCACGTGATCGTCACCGAAGGCCTGATGGCCGACGCGTTCGTGGCCGAGCGCTGCGACACCGCCTCGTTCGCCGAATGGAAGGCCTACGTCGAGCGCCCCGAGCAGTCGCCCGAGGCCACGGAAGCCTTCACCGGCGTGCCGGCCGCCGAGATGCGCGCCGCCGCGCGGCTGTTCGCCACCGCCGGCAACGGCGCCATCTACTACGGCCTGGGCGTGACCGAGCACAGCCAGGGCTCGACCACCGTGATGGGCATCGCCAACCTCGCGATGGTCACCGGCAACGTGGGCCGCGAGGGCGTGGGCGTGAACCCGCTGCGCGGCCAGAACAACGTGCAGGGTTCGTGCGACATGGGCTCGTTCCCGCACGAGCTGCCGGGCTACCGCCATGTGTCGGACAGCACCACGCGCGGTTCCTTCGAGGCCGCCTGGGGCGTGCAGCTCGATCCCGAGCCGGGCCTGCGCATTCCCAACATGTTCGACGCCGCGATCGGCGGCAGCTTCAAGGGCCTGTACTGCGAGGGCGAGGACATCGTGCAGTCCGACCCCAACACCCAGCACGTGGCCGCCGCCATGATGGCGATGGAATGCGTGGTGGTGCAGGACATCTTCCTCAACGAGACCGCCAAGTACGCGCACGTGTTCCTGCCGGGTTCCTCGTTCCTCGAGAAGGACGGCACCTTCACCAACGCCGAGCGCCGCATCTCGCGCGTGCGCAAGGTGATGCCGCCGAAGGCCGGCCTGGCCGACTGGGAGGTCACGGTGAAGCTGGCGAACGCGCTCGGCTATCCGATGAGCTACAAGAACCCCGAGGCGATCATGGACGAGATCGCCGCGCTGACGCCGAGCTTCCATGGCGTGAGCTACAAGCGCATCGACGAGCTCGGCAGCATCCAGTGGCCCTGCAATGACGCGGCGCCCGAGGGCACGCCGACCATGCACATCGACAAGTTCGTGCGCGGCAAGGGGCGCTTCATCGTCACGCAGTACGTGCCGACCGACGAGAAGGTCACGCGCCGCTTCCCGCTGCTGCTGACCACCGGGCGCATCCTGTCGCAGTACAACGTGGGCGCGCAGACGCGGCGCACCGACAACAACATGTGGCACGGCGAGGACCGGCTCGAGCTGCATCCGCACGACGCCGAAGAACGCGGCGTGAAGGACGGCGACTGGGTCGGCATCCAGAGCCGCGCGGGCGAGACGGTGCTGCGCGCGACGGTGTCCGAGCGCATGCAGCCGGGCGTGGTCTACACCACCTTCCACTTCCCCGAGTCGGGCGCCAACGTGATCACCACCGACAACTCCGACTGGGCCACCAACTGCCCCGAGTACAAGGTGACGGCGGTGCAGGTGATGCCGGTGATGCAGCCCTCGGCCTGGCAGCAGGAGTACAGCCGCTTCAACCGGGTGCAGAACGAGCTGCTCAGCGCGGCCTCGGCGCCCGCGCCGTCGAACGAAACGGTGCCGGCCAAGTAGGGCACGAGGGCGCAGCGCCATGAACATCGCCACCCTGCCGCTCGCGAGCGCCGACACGGCCGCCTTCTGCGAAGGCGCGCGGCTGCTGCCGGTGCGCGGCGTGCGCGGCGGCCAGCCGTTCGCGGTGCAGGACTGGGTGGCCGAGGAAGTGCCGGTGGCGCTCGAATACAACGGCATCTCGCACGCGGTGATGCTGGCCACGCCGCTCGACCTGGAAGACTTCGCGCTCGGCTTCTCGCTGAGCGAGGGCATCCTCGAGGCGGCGCACGAGCTCTACGGCAGCGAGGTCGAGAGCGCCGAGCGCGGCATCACGGTGCGGCTCGAGGTCTCGGCGGCCGCGTTCGCGCGCCTCAAGCAGCGGCGCCGCTCGCTGGCCGGACGCACCGGCTGCGGCCTGTGCGGCACCGAGAGCCTGGCGCAGGTGGCGCGCGAGCTGCCGGTGCTGGCCGCGGGGCCGTCGTTCGAGCGCGCCGCGATCGGCCGCGCGATGGCGCAGTTCCAGTCGCTGCAGACATTGCAGGAAGCCACGGGCGCGGTGCATGCCGCGGCCTGGTGCTCGGCCGACGGCGAGGTGGTGTGGCTGCGCGAGGACGTGGGCCGCCACAACGCGCTCGACAAGCTGGTGGGCGCGCTCGCGGCCAACGAGGTCGATGCCGCGGCGGGCTTCATCGCCGTGACCAGCCGCGCGAGTTTCGAGATGGTGCAGAAGGCCGCGATGGCCGGCGTCTCGCTGCTGGCGGCGGTGTCGGCGCCGACCTCGTTCGCGGTCGAGACCGCGCAGCGCGCCGGGCTCACGCTGGTGGGCTTCGCGCGGCGCGAGGACCTGGGGGTCTACAGCCACCCGCAGCGCCTGCCGGCCGACACGGTGCCGGCCGCGGCAGCCAACGGGCGTCGCCCGCATTGATGACGAACAACCTCACGACGACAACGAGCGGAGACACAGCGCATGCATGACCAGTCGGTGCAATTGATCAAGATGGCCAACCAGATCGGCACCTTCTTCGAGGCCCAGACCCCGTCGGATGCCGGGGCGGCCACGCAGGCCATCGCGGCGCACCTCAAGTCCTTCTGGGCACCGAGCATGCGGCTGGCGCTGGTGGAGAGCTTCGACCAGGGCAAGGCGCAGGCGATGCTGCCGATCGTGGCCACGGCCGTGCGCGACCACCGCGCCAAGCTTCTGCCCGACGGCGGGCACATGGTGGCCGAGGCGAAGCTGCTCTATCCGCAAGGCGGCGGCGACGCAGGCTGAGAAGGTGCGAATGAACCTGCTGCGCGCCCCGATCTCGCATCTGCGGTCCTCGCCGTACGTGAGTACGGCTCCGGTCCTCGACGCGACCTCGGGGCGCTCGCGACGGTTCCTTCACACCTTCTGAGAGGGTGTATTTGAAATAAACAATCACACGTTATCCTCGTCCCATACGCAATGCTGCAACGCAGGAGGTGACGAGT
>NZ_JBWKMZ010000021.1:0-124189 GCF_059415325.1 Variovorax sp. GW821-FHT10D07
TATTTCGCTGCGGGAAGCACCCACTGCCCTGTGCACGTGGGCGCAGTCGTTGTGCGGGCCGGTTCAACCGCCCTGCCTCAGGCTCACGTCGATGGGGTACTCCCCGCAGCGAAATAAAGGAGGAGGCCGAAGGCCGGGGGACATTCGCGGAGGGGAGTACCCCATCGGCGTGAGCCCACCCCCACCTGCAACTGATCGCCCCCCCGAAACCCATCCTAGGTACTCTTGCTGACCGTGATCGTCGGAAACTTCGCCGAGAAATCCTTGGCCTTCTCGGCAATGCCCACCGCCACCTGCAGCGCCACGGCGCGGTAGAGTCCGGCGATCTCGCCTTCGGGATCGGCCACCACCGTGGGCTTGCCGCTGTCGGCCTGCAGCCGGATGTCGATCGACAAGGGCAGCGCGCCCAGGTAGGCCATGCCGTTCTGTTCGGCCAGCTTCTTGCCGCCATCGGCGCCGAAGATGTGTTCGACGTGGCCGCAGTTCGAGCACACGTGCACCGCCATGTTCTCGACCAGGCCGAGGATCGGCACGCCGACCTTCTCGAACATCTTGATGCCCTTCTTGGCGTCGAGCAGCGCGATGTCCTGCGGCGTGGTCACGATCACCGCGCCGGTCATCGGCACGCGCTGGCTCAGCGTGAGCTGGATGTCGCCGGTGCCCGGGGGCATGTCGACGATCAGGTAGTCGAGGTCCTTCCAGTTGGTCTGGCGCAGCAGTTGCTCGAGCGCCTGCGTCGCCATCGGGCCGCGCCAGATCATGGCCTGGTCGGCGTCGACCAGGAAGCCGATCGACATCACCTGCACGCCGTGGTTCTCCAGCGGCTCCATGGTCTTGTTGTCGACGCTCTCGGGGCGGCCCTCGATGCCCATCATCATCGGCTGGCTCGGGCCGTAGATGTCGGCGTCGAGCAGGCCCACGCGCGCGCCCTCGGCCGCCAGCGCCAGCGCCAGGTTGGCCGCGGTGGTGCTCTTGCCCACGCCGCCCTTGCCCGAGGCCACGGCCACGATGTTCTTCACGTTGGGCATCAGCTGCACGCCGCGCTGCACCGCGTGGCTGATGACCTTGGTCGTGATGTTGACCGATACGTTGTCCACGCCCGGCACCGTCTTGGCCGCGGCCACCAGCGCCTTGCGCAGCGCCGCATGCTGGCTCTTCGCGGGATAGCCGAGCTCGATGTCGAAGGACACGTCGCCCTCCGAGATCTGCAGGTTCTTGAGCGCGCGGGTGGACACGAAGTCCTTGCCGGTGTTGGGGTCTGCGACGCTCTGGAGGGCGTTCGAGATCGCCTCGGGGGTGATGGCCATTGATCTAACTCCTGGAAGGCGGGTAGTCTAGTGCGCCCCGTCGGGGCCGACTCCCAACGCTTCGAATAACCGAAAAATGCCAGAGACAAGCCCCGCGACGACCGGCCTGCTGCTCACCGGCGGCGGCGCCCGCGCCGCCTACCAGGTGGGGGTGCTGCAGGCCATCGCCGAGATCCGGCGCGCGGCCGGCGCCGCCGGTGGCGGCAACCCCTTCCCGGTCATCACCGGCACCTCGGCCGGCGCCATCAACGCGGCCGTGCTGGCCTGCGGCGCCGACGACTTCGATGCCGTGGTGGCCCACATCGCGCAGTTCTGGGGCGAGTTCCGCGCCGGCCAGGTCTACCGCGCCGACTCGCTCTCGGTCATCGGCAGCGGCGCGCGCTGGCGCATGCTGCTGGGCCTGGGGCGCTTCGCGGCCAACTGGATGCGCGTGAAGCCGCGCTCGCTGCTCGACAACACGCCGCTGTCGGAGATGCTTGAGCGCATGGTGCCGCTGGACCGCCTGCCGAAGCTGATGCAGCAGGGCCACCTGCAGGCGCTGGCGGTCACGGCCTCGAGCTACAGCTCGGGCGAGCACGTGACCTTCTTCGAATCGGGCACGCCGATGGAGCCCTGGGTGCGCTCGCAGCGGCTGTCGGTGGGCTGCCGCATCTCGCACGCCCACCTGCTGGCCTCGGCCGCGATCCCCTTCGTCTTTCCGGCCACGGCGCTGCCGATGGAGGGCCACACCGAGTACTTCGGCGACGGCTCGATGCGCCAGTCGGCCCCGATCGCCGCGGCCATCCACCTGGGCGCGCAGCGCATCGTGGTGATCGGCGCGGGCCGCATGCACGAGCCGCGCGAGGCGCCCGCGCCCAACACCCACAGCGGCTATCCGACCATGGCGCAGATCGCGGGCCACGCGCTGTCGAGCATCTTCCTCGACGCCCTCGCGGTCGACATCGAGCGCCTGCGCCGCATCAACCACACCCTGGGCCTGATCCCCGAGGAGGCGCGCGCCGCGAGCGCGCTGCGCCCGATCGACCTGCTGGTGATCTCGCCCTCGGAACGCCTCGACGTGATCGCCGCGCGCCACGTCGACGCCCTGCCCGGCGCCGTGCGCCACCTGCTCGGCGGCTCGCAGGTCGCGGCCGACGTCAAGGGCGGCGCGCTCGCGAGCTACCTGCTGTTCGAGTCGGGCTACACGCGCGAGCTGATGGCGCTCGGGCATGCCGATGCGATGCGGCAGCGCGAGGAGGTGCTGCGCTTCTTCGGCTGGGAGGAGGCGAAGCAGCCGGAGTCGACGGCCGCCTGAGTGCCGACCGCTCAGCCCTCCTCGGAAATCCCGAGCTCCGAGCACACCCGCCCGAGCAGCGCCTTGAGCTGCGCCACCTCGGCCTCGAGCCGCGCCACGTTGGCCTTGAGCGCCGCCACCTCGCCCAGCGAGACATCGTGTGCGGCGCGCGGCGCCTCGTAGCCGCCCGCGGGTGCGGGCTCCTCGGCCGGCGTGCCGCTCAGCAGGTGCGCCCAGCGGCTCTCGCGCGCGCCGGGCAGCCGCGCGAGCTTCACCACCAGCGCGCCGGCCGAGCGCTCGGACAGCTCGTCGAGGAAGCCTTCGACCGAGGAGATGTCGGCGAAGTTGTGCATGCGGTCGCAGGCGATGCGCAGCTCGCCCGCGGTCTGCGGGCCGCGCAGCATCAGCACCGTGAGCAGGATCACCGACTGCGAGGGAATGCGCAGCACGCGGTCGATGTTGTGCTCGTAGCGCCAGGCGCGGCCGCCGCTGGTCTCGGCCACCAGGCTGTAGCCCTTGAGGCTGTCAATCGCGGCCTGCACCTGCGACTCGCTGAGCTCGAGCACCGGGTTGCGGCTGGTCTTCTGGTTGCAGCCCGACACCAGCGCGTTGAGCGTCAGCGGATAGCTGTCGGGCACGGTGCGCTGCTTTTCGGCCAGCACGCCAAGGACGCGGGTTTCGACAAGGGACAGGACGGGCAGCGCAGTGGTCATGGCTCGGCAGGAAAACGAAGGGGGACGGGATTCAGGGCGAAACGACCGCGAGTATGGGCCCCAGCTCGCGCACGAAGTCGCTGCGCCCCAGCGCGGTCGAATGCAGGGCCGAGACGGTGCCGTCGAGATAGAGCGCGTCGCGGCAGTGCAGCACGTCGCGGAAGTAGAGCGCGAACTCGTGGAAGTTCACGGGCGTCTCGCTGAGCACGAAGATCGCCGTGTGGCCCGACACGCCGACGCCGTTGCGGATCTTGCGCGAGGGCGAGTCGACGATGAACGAGCGATGCACCGCGCCATGGCGCAGCAGCAGCGGCCCCGACTGGGTGGCGATCGACAGGCCGCGCAGCCGCGGCGCGAGCGCCGGGTATTCCGACGACTCGATCACGCGCGGGCCCTCGTCCGAGACCAGGAACACGCCGTTGGGCCGGAGGAAGAAATTGCCGGTGCCGGCCTCGAGGTTGAGCGGCGATTCCTCGCGGCCCTCGCGCACCAGCAGGCCCACGGGCGCGAAGTCGGCGTGGTACATGCCGGCATTCACCGCGAAGTCGAGCCGGCGCCCGCGCTCGGCCAGCCAGGCCTGCAGCCGGTCGAAGCGCTTGAAGGCGGTGCCGCTGTCGTCGTTGAGGAACAGCGAGAGCCGCTCCTTGCGCAGGTCGACGCGCACCACCGTGTAGCGCGCCGGCTCGGCGCGTGCCGACGCGGCCAGGCCCAGCACGAGCCCCGCCACCAGCATCGACAGCCACAGCAGGCGCCTGGGCATCGGGATCGTCGCCGGTGCGGCGCGCCTCAGGCGTTCTGGATGCGCGCCACCAGCGCCTTGGTGAAGGCCTCGGTGCCGGCGCTGCCGCCCAGGTCGCCGGTGCGCACCTGGTCGATGTTGAGCGTGTCGTCGATGGCCTGGCGCAGGCGCGTGGCGAGCTCGGGCAGCTTGCAGTGATCGAGCATCAGCGCGGCCGCCAACATCAGCGCGATCGGGTTCGCGATGCCCTTGCCCGCGATGTCGGGCGCCGAGCCGTGCACCGCCTCGAAGATCGCGGCGTTGGTGCCGATGTTGGCGCCGGGCGCCATGCCCAGGCCGCCGACCAGGCCCGCCACCAGGTCCGACAGGATGTCGCCGAACAGGTTGGTGGTGACCAGCATGTCGAACTGCCAGGGGTTGAGCACCAGCTTCATCGCGCAGGCGTCGATGATGACCGTGTCGAGCTCGAACTGGCCCTTGTACTTCTTCTCGTAGAGGTCCAGGCCGGTCTCGAGGAAGATGCCCGTGAGCGCCTTCATGATGTTGGCCTTGTGCACGATCGTGACCTTCTTGCGGCCGGTGGCCACGGCGGTCTGGAACGCGTACTCGAGGATGCGGCGGCTGCCCTGGCGCGTGTTGATGCCGGTGGCCATCGCCACGGCATGCGGGTCGCCGTCGATCGGCACGTAGTGCTCGTGGCCGATGTACAGGCCCTCGAGGTTCTCGCGCACCACCATCAGGTCGATCTTGTCGAAGCGCCCGCCCGGGATGATGGTGCGCGCCGGGCGCAGGTTGGCGTAGAGCTCGAACTCCTCGCGCAGCCGCACGTTCGACGAGCGGTAGCCGCCGCCCGAGGGCGTCTCGAGCGGGCCCTTGAGCGCGAGCCGCGTGCGGCGGATGCTGTCGAGCGTGGCCGCGGGCAGCGGATCGCCCGAGGCCTTGACACCGCCCAGGCCGGCGATCTGGCGGTCCCATTCGAAGGGTGCCTTCAGCGCGTCGAGCGCGGCCAGCGTGGCGTCGACGATCTCGGGGCCGATGCCGTCGCCGGGGATCAGGGTTGCGGGAATGGGGGTGGTCATGAGGGGCGCCCTTGGTCGAGGAATGGGGAGTCGCGGCCGCCGGGGCGCGCGGAGGCCGAAGAATAACGCCGGGCCCATGGCACCGCCTTGACGAGGCCCGGCGCCGCGAGGGTCATTCGCGGGCCAGCCAGGCCAGCGCCTCCTCGCGGCTGTCGAGGAAACGGCAGTAGCGGCCCTGGCGGGCCTCGCGCAGGTATTCGGCGAAGCGCTCGCCATGCTCGGCCGCGGGCGACACCACCACGGCCGCGCGCAGGCGGTAGGTCTGCAGCTTCTCGAGGAATTCGCCCGCGAAGCGGGTGCGCAGCGCGAAGAAGGCCGGCGGCAGCACGGCCTCGTCGAGCAGCACGCGGTCGGTGTCGTGCTCGAAGCAGGCGCCGACCACGTCGGTGGCCTCGCGGGCGTCGGTCAGCGGGTCGGTCCATTCGACGATGCGCGCCGGGCCGTGGACCAGCAGCAGGTGGCGGGCGGACGCGTTCATGGCGCGATCTCCTGGTCGAGCAGCGACGCCCGCGCCACGACCCGCCCCGGCGCCAGCAGCGCGCCCGGCGCGATCACCGCGTTGGCACCGATGCGCGCGCCGTCGCCGACCAGGGCGCCGAACTTCTCGCAACCGGTGGGCCGCAGCGCGCCGTCCGCGCCGCGCACCAGGATCTCCTTGGCGGCGCGCTCGTTGCGGTGGTTGCAGACGATGCTGCCGGCCTCCAGGTTGACGCCCGCGCCCAGCACCGAATCGCCGACGAAGTTGAAGTGCGCGAGCGCGGTGCCCGCGAACACGAAGGAGGACTTGAGCTCGGCGCCCGGCCCGATGCTGCAGCGCGCGTCGAGCCAGTTGCCGCCGCGCAGGTAGGCGCCCGCGGCGATGAAGCAGCCCGGCCCCACGACCAGCGGGCCCTTGAGCACCGCGCCCGGCTCGACGGTGGCGCTGCGGTGCACGGCCACGTCGCCGTCGATGGCGTAGTCGGCGGCCGGCAGCGCCGCCAGCAGCCGGCGCACGATGGCCGGCGCCTGCGGCGGCAGCGCCCAGGGCGCCAGCGCGGCCCAGGGCGCGAGCGGCGAGGCGGCCAGGGTGGCGACGTGGGCCTGGAGAAGATCGGAATCGGCGGGGTGCGGCATGGGGTCGATGCTGCCATCGAACCCGCCGGAACGCGGCGCCACCTAAAATGCCCGGTTCTCCCGCTGCGTCGCTTCCGACGCTCCCGCAACTCCGAAAGCGCCTCCCCCGATGTCCGCCCCGCGCAAGCTCTTCGTCACCACCGCCCTGCCGTACGCCAACGGCAAGTTCCACATCGGCCACATGATGGAGTACATCCAGGCCGACATCTGGGTGCGGAACCAGCGAATGAACGGTGCCGACGTCAACTTCGTCTGCGCCGACGACGCGCACGGCGCGGCGATCACCATCGCGGCCGACAAGGCCGGCGTGACGCCGCAGGCCTTCGTGGCCGAGATCGCCGCGGGCCGCAAGCAGTACCTCGACGGCTACCACATCGCCTTCGACAACTGGCACTCGACCGACGGCCCCGAGAACCACCAGCTGGCGCAGGACATCTACCGCGACCTGCGCGCCAACGGCCTGATCAGCACCAAGAGCGTCGAACAGTTCTACGACCCCGAGAAGGGCATGTTCCTGGCCGACCGCTTCATCAAGGGCGAGTGCCCGAACTGCCACTCGAAGGACCAGTACGGCGACAACTGCGAGGTCTGCGGCGCGGTCTACGCGCCTACCGAGCTGATCAATCCCTACTCGGCGCTGTCGGGCGCCAAGCCCGAGCTGCGCAGTTCCGAGCACTTCTTCTTCAAGCTGTCGGACCCGCGCTGCGAGGCCTACCTCAAGGAATGGACCGCCGCGCCCGGCCACGTGCAGCCCGAGGTGCAGAACAAGATCCGCGAGTGGCTCTACAAGGACGACGAGGGCAAGGGCGGCCTCGGCGACTGGGACATCAGCCGCGACGCGCCCTACTTCGGCATCGAGATCCCCGATGCGCCGGGCAAGTACTTCTACGTCTGGCTCGACGCGCCCGTGGGCTACCTGGCCTCGCTCAAGAACCTGCTCGACAAGCGCTGCATCGAACTGGGCGGCGACGGCATCTCGTACACCGAGTACATGGCCGATCCCGAGCTCGAGCAGGTGCACTTCATCGGCAAGGACATCATCACCTTCCACACGCTGTTCTGGCCCGCGATGCTGCACTTCAGCGGCCGCAAGGCGCCCGACGCGGTCTACGTGCACGGCCACCTGACGGTCAGCGGCGAGAAGATGAGCAAGAGCCGCGGCACCGGCATCGACCCGCTCAGGTACCTGTCGCTCGGCCTCAACGCCGAATGGCTGCGCTACTACATCGCGGCCAAGCTCAACGGCCGCAACGAGGACATCGACTTCAACCCCGAGGACTTCGTCGCGCGCGTCAACAGCGACCTGGTGGGCAAGTACATCAACATCGCGAGCCGCGCGGCCGGCTTCATCGGCAAGCGCTTCGGCGGCAAGCTGGGCGAGGTGTCGGCCGATGGCGACGCGCTGCTGTTCGCGCTGCGCGAGACGGCCGGCGAGGTCCACGCGCTCTACGACGGCCGCGACTACGCACGCGCGCTGCGCGAGGTGATGGCGCTGGCCGACAAGGTCAACGAGTACGTCGACCAGAACAAGCCCTGGGAACTGGCCAAGAAGGAAGGCGCCGAGGCGCGGCTGCACGACGTGTGCACGGTCTGCATCGAGGCCTTCCGCCTGCTCACGCTGTACCTCAAGCCGGTGCTGCCGGCGCTGGCCGCGAACGTCGAGGCCTTCCTGAAGATCACGCCGCTCGAGTGGACCGATGCCGCGCAGGCGCTGCCCGCGGGCCATGCGATCGGCGAGTACAAGCACCTGATGCAGCGTGCCGACGCCAAGGTGGTCGACCAGCTGTTCGACGCGCCCGAGCCGGTGGCCGCCCCCGCCGCCGCACCCGCGGCGGATGCGCTGCCCGGCGGCGAGGCCATCGCGCCCACCATCGGCATCGACGACTTCGTGAAGATCGACCTGCGCATCGCGAAGATCGTGGCCTGCGAGAAGGTCGAGGGCTCGACCAAGCTGCTGCGCCTCACGCTCGACGCCGGCGAAGGCAAGACCCGCAACGTGTTCAGCGGCATCGCCTCGGCCTACCAGCCCGAGCAGCTCGTGGGCAAGCTCACGGTGCTGGTCGCGAACCTCGCGCCGCGCAAGATGAAGTTCGGCGTCAGCGAAGGCATGGTGCTCGCCGCCAGCCACGCCGACGAGAAGGCCCAGCCGGGCATCCACGTGCTCGAGCCCTGGCCCGGCGCCACGCCCGGCATGCGCGTGCGCTGAGTTTCGCGTTCCCCCGAAGAGGTCCCGCCATGACGACACCGCTGCCGACTTTCTTTCGCGCCACCCTCGCGGCGGCGCTGCTGGCCGTGCTCGGCGGCTGCGCGGTGGTCTCGGTGGCGAGCACCGCGGTCAGCGTGACCGCGGGCGCCGTGGGCCTCGCGGCCGACGCGGCGATCGGCACCGCGCGCATCACCGGCAAGGCGGTGGGCGCGGCGGCCGATGCGGTGATTCCCGACGGCGACAAGTAAGCGAGCAGGCGCCGCGTTCGGGCCTATGCGGCCTGCGCGCCCACCAGCCGCGCCATCTGCACCTTGCTCGTGACGCCCAGCTTGGCATAGACCTGCCGCAGGTGATGGCGCACCGTGGCCGGCGAACTGCCGAGCGTGCGCGCCACCATCTTGTAGCTCTGCCCCTGCGCGAACAGCCGCGCCACCTCGGCCTCGCGGCGGCTCAGCAGCGTGAGGGCGGCCGGCGCCGGCATCGGCGCCTCGTGCAATCCCAGCCCCTGCACCAGCACCAGGTGCGGCATCAGCAGCTCGACCAGCGCCTGCGCGCGCGCGCCGAGGCCGGCCGCCTCGCGGCTGTAGAGCGACAGGTGCATCCACCACGGCGAACCGGGCGCGGGCACGATCACGCTGAGCGCCTGGCCGATGCCATGGTCGGCCGCGAAGGCGCGCATCGAGGCCACAGGCGGCAACTCGTGCGCGGCCAGCGCGACGCCATGGCCGGGCTGCGCCATGGCGGCCGGCACCACGGGATCGATGTGCCGCACGCGGCACCAGTCGTTCACGAAATCGGGTGCCAGGCCGCGCGTGTGGCCGCCCTGCGGTCGCAGGGTGCCGGCCTCGAACAGCGAGCGGCCGAACCAGGCGCCGTCGAAGGCGATGTGGCGCGCCAGCCAGTCGAGCAGCGCGCCCGCGCCCAGCCGCTCGGGCTCGGCGGCCAGCGGATAGAGGCCGAGCAGCATCGCACCGAGCTGTTCGGCGGGAACGCCCGACACCGACGGAAAAGCCTGCTGCGCCATGCGGCGCGATCTTAGGCGCGCCCGGTGCGCCTGGGGCACGGAGATTCCCGCATCGTTCATCTGAACGACTGCCGCGATTGCCGAGGCCCACCTACGCTGCGGGCGGCCTTTCACTCCAACGAAGACACAGGACCCCGCCGCCATGCATCTCGCCGACTACAGCCGCCTCGACGCCACCGCGCTCGCCGACGCCATCCGCCGCAAGGAGACCACCGCCGCCGAGGCGCAGCGCTGCGCGCGCGAGGCCGCGGCCGCGCTGAACCCGCGACTCAACGCCATCATCGAGCTGTTCGACGCGCCGCTCGCGCACGAGGCGCAAGGTCCGTTCGGCGGCGTGCCCTTCCTCATCAAGGACCTGGTGCTGCAGGCCGAGGGCGTGCGCTGCCAGGCCGGCAGCCGGCTGTTCGGCCCGGGCCTGCCCGCGCCGGCCGACAGCGCGCTGATGGCGCGCTTCCGCCGCGCCGGCTTCGCCACGCTGGGGCGCACGCACACGCCCGAGTTCGGCTTCAACGCCACCACCGAGAGCGCCTTCGGCGGCGCCACGCGCAACCCCTGGAACCCGGCGCACAGCACGGGCGGCTCCAGCGGCGGCTCGGCCGCGGCGGTGGCCGCGGGCATCGTGCCGGTCGCGCATGCCAACGACGGCGGCGGCTCGATCCGCATTCCGGCCGCGGCCTGCGGCCTGGTCGGGCTCAAGCCCAGCCGCGGCCGCGTGAGCGCGGGCCCGGGCTACGGCCTGCCGCTGATGGGGCTGGGCATCGAGGGCGTGGTGTGCCGCACGGTGCGCGATGCCGCCGGCGCGCTCGACGCGATGCACGGCCCCGAGCTCGGCGATCCCTTCCTGATGGCGCCGCCCGCGCAGCCCTATGCACAGGCCATCGGCACGCCGCCGCGCCGGTTGCGCATCGCGGTCACGACGCAGTTCCCGGGCACGCAGCCGGCCGCGCGCGCCTGCGTCGAGGCGGTCGAGGCCACGGCGGCGGTGCTCGCCGATCTGGGCCACGTCGTGGAATGGGCCACGCCCGCCTACGCGCACGAGGCCTTCCTCGCGGCCACGCGCACCTTCTGGTCCTCGTTCCTCGCGGCCGGCGTGGCGGGGGTGGCGCAGGCGCTGCAGATCACCGTCGACCAGGCGCTGGCCCAGGTGCAGGCCTGCACGCGCGTCACCGCCGAGCACGGGCTGCGCCTGAGCGCGCTCGACCTGGAACTGGCGCTGATGCAGATGAACGCGGTGTCGCGCGAGGTCGCGCCCTTCTTCGCGCGGCACGACATCCTGCTCTCGCCCACGATGCGCACACCGCCGGTGGCGCTGGGCGTGCTCGACCAGGACGACGCCGCGCGCGACGCGCAGGGCTTCTTCGACCACCTGTTCGACTACGCCGCCTGCACCCCGCTGGCCAACCTCACGGGCCAGCCCGCGATCTCGCTGCCGCTGGCGATGGCCGGCGACCTGCCGATCGGCGTGCAGTGCATGGCGCCGATGGGCGACGAGGCCACGCTGCTGCAACTCGCGGCGCAGCTCGAGCAGGCGATGCCCTGGAGCGCGCGGCGGCCGGCGCTGCACGCGGCGGCCTGAGTCCTCACCAGCGCACGTTGACCCCGGCGCTCGCCTGCACCGAGGCGCGCGAGCGCAGGCCGCCACCGAGCGCGAAGCGGCGGCCCAGTTCGCCGTAGACGCTGACCGCGGGGCCGAGGCGCCACGAGAAACCGCCCGCGAGTTCGGCCGCGCTGCCGCTGGCGCCGCTCGCGATGTCGGTGGACGCGGCCGGCCCCGCGAAGCGCACGATGTCGGCGCCCGCGGCCATCCGGTAGAGGTTGATCCGGCCATAGGGCTCGACCACGCCCTCGCCCGCGGCGATGCGGCCCTTCAGCCGCAGGCCGGCGCGCGCCATCCAGCCGTTGGCGCTGTCCTGCGACACCACCGCGGCGGGGATCAGCGCCTCGTCGATCGAGCGGCTCTGGTGGATCAGCTGCAGCTGCGGCTCGAGCGCCCAGCCCGCGCCGAGCTCGAAGGACTGGCCGATCTCGAGCGAGGCCACGGTGCTGCGCCCCTTGCCCTCGATCGGCAGCGCGGCCAGCGGCTGCGCCGTGTAGTCGTGGCGGCCGAACTGCAGCACCACGTCGGCATAGAAGCCGCCGGGCTCGGCAAAGGTGGCGTAGCCGCCGAGGTAGCGGCTGCGCAGGTCGGTGCGGCCGACCGCGCCCCACAGGCCGCTCGCGAAGCCCTGCACGTCGGCCTTGCCCTCGAGCTGGCCCACGTAGACGCCAGCGCGCCATGCGCTGCCGGCCCAGAGGTCGGTGCCGGCCTGGAAGCCGCTCAGGTGCATCTCGCTGCGCGGGTCGACCGCGCCGCGCTGCGCCAGCGTCGGGTCGGCCACGATGACGCGGCCCCAGGCGCGGCGCATGGGCGGGCCGTCGCCGGCGACCTGCGGCGCCCCGCTGCGCTGGTGCAGGTTCGACAGCATCGTGAGGTCGCTCTCGCGCAGCTGCGCGGGCAGCGCGGCGAGCATCGGCACCTGCACGCGGTAGGCCGGGCGCTCGACCGGCGCGGGGGCCGGCGGCAGCGTCGGCGGGGGCGCGGGCGGCTCCGCGGTGCCGCCACCGGACGAAGGCGGCGCGGGAGGCGGAGGGGGCGGCGGTGGCGTCACCCCCACGCTCGAGCGCAGGTACCAGTTCTCGCCGAGCCCCTGCGCATCGGCCGCGTGCAGCCGGTATTCGAAGGCACCCGCGTCCACGTGGCCGCCCACGAGCGCGAAGGCATCGCGCGTGGTCTGCGCGGTGGTGGTGGCGCCGTTGATCGCGCTCACGACCTCGATGCCGTCGCCGGTGGTCAGCGCGCCCAGGCCGCCGAGGTTGACGATCTGCACCTGGGTGCGGCCCGTGACGCTGGCGGCCGCATTGGCGCGCAGGCCGGTCGCGGTGGCGCTCACGGTGCCGGCCTTCAGGGCGCGGGTCTCCTCGCGGCCGCCGCCGTCGATCACCAGCCGGTCGCTGAGGCTGCCGCTGTCGCCGAGCCGCGTGCCCAGGCGCAAGGTGCCGTCCTGCCCGACATAGGGCCCGCGCACGGTCAGCCGCGTGCCGGGCTCGGTGCCGACCAGCGACACCGTGCCCGCCACCGTGAGGCCGGCCACGGTCTGGTCGTGGCCCGCGAGGTCGAGCGTGCCGCCGCGGCGCACGTCGTGGTGCGAGGCCTGGCTCAGCGTGTGGGCGCGGCCCGCGCGCAGCACGCCCTCGTCGACCGCGGTGAGGCCGCTGTGGTCATTGCGGCCCGCGAGCACCAGCGTGCCGGGGCCGGTCTTGAGGATGCCGCCCGAGCCCTCGATGCCCACGTTGAAGGTGGCGGTGGCGCCCGCGTCGACGCGCACCGGCGCTTCGTCCAGCTGCGGCACCAGCCGCCCGGGCAGCGAGCCCTCGGCATGCGAGCCCTCCTCGAGCCGGTAGCCGTCGCTGCGGAACTGCATGCCCTTGAAGTCGAACAGGCCGTCGATGGTGACCGCGCCCGCGCGGCCCTGGAAGATCGCCATGTTGCCGTTCCAGGCCTCCGCGTTGCGCCCCGCGATGTCGGTCCATTGCGGCTCGAGGTAGCGCCAGCTGCCGTCGCCGCCCGCGACCACGCCATCGCCGGCGGTGCCGCCGCCGTCCCAGAACTGGTTGGAGCCGACCGCGCCGCCGCTGACCTCCAGCTCCACGGTCGAGCCGCGCACGTGCACCGCGTGCGTGAAGCCCGTGGGCATGGCGCCGAGCTCGAGGCCGTTGTCGGCGATGCTGCCGTCGACCCGCATCAGGGTCTGCACGCCGTTGCCGTAGCCCACGCGCTCGCTGACGTCGAGGCTGCCGTCGAGCGTGAGATTGCCGGCCACGGTGACGAGGTCGCCGGCGCCCGGCACGCCCGGCGTGCCGAGGTCGTAGTGCAATCGGCTGCCGGGATCGAGCGCCAGGTCGCCGAGCACGGCGAAGGTGCCCACGCCGCTGTCGCCGGGCGCCAGCGTGCCGCCCGCACGCACGGTGGCCGCCTTGACCTGCCCGAGGCCGCCCAGCGTGGCGCCGCCCGCCACCTCGACCGTGCTGCGCGGCAGCGCGCCGTTGACCAGCAGCGTGCCGCCGAGCACGCGCGTGCGGCCGTCGGTGTCGTGCGCGCCGCCGAGCGCCAGGGTGCCGGCGTTCTCCTTGTCGATCGCGATGCTGCCGCCGATGGCGCCGTCGTAGGCCACGCGGCCCGGGCCGCGGTCGAACACCACGCGGCCGAAGCCCGAGAGGTTGCCGGTGACGGACCCGGCGTTCGCGCCGTCGCCCACGCGCAGCGTGCTGCCCAGCACGATGTCGCCGCTCTGGGTGTTGTCGCCGGTCAGCGTGACCGGGCTCGAGACCTCGAGCCGGCCCGGGCCGGAGATCGCCGCGCCCAGCACCAGCGGCGCCGTGCCGGCGCGCGAGATTTCCAGCGTCGAGCCCGGCGTGGCGAGCACGATGCGCTGGGCCACCAGCGCGTCGACCGGGGTCTCGCCGATCACCAGCACATGGCCGTCGGCGGTGCCCGCCTGCCCGATCTGCAGCGTGCCCGCGCTCACGCGCGCACCCTCGTCGAGCTGCATCATCCCGGTGCCGCTGCGGCCGATCTGCAGCTCGCCGGCGACGTTGAGCGCGCTGCCCGCGCCGCTCAGCGACACCGTGTTCTCGGTGCCGCCGCCGCCCTGCGAGACGAAGCGCACGGCATTCACGATGCCGCCGCTGCCGATGCGCAGCAGGGTCTGCACGTCGCGGCCGTCGCTGCTGCCGAGGTTGAACAGGCCCGTGTCGAGCCGGCCCGCGCCCTCCACCACCATCAGCGTGCCGTTGGAGGCATCGACCGAAGCCGCGCTGGCCGGGCCCGAGACGATGCCGACGACGGTGCCGGGCACCAGGTTCACGGTCACGGCCGTGCCGGCGCCGGGCACACCCGCGCTCCAGTTGGCGGCGTTGAACCAGTCGGCGCGCGCCGTGTCGGCATAGGGCGGCGCGGAGGTCCACGCGCTCTGCGCAACGGCGCGCGGCAAGGCGGACGCGCACACCAGGCCGGCGACGGCGGCGGCGATCAGGGTCGGCGTGAAGACGGCACGCGGCCGGGAAGCAGGTGTCATGGCGAGGAGGCGCGAAGGGGTGGAACGACCCGTGCGCGCGGGGCCTGGCGGGCCTGTGCGATGCGCAGCGGGGGCTGCGTTCGAATCTAGGAAAACGCGGCGCGCGGCGCGCCCCATAAAGATGGCGGTCGCTACGCGAGCGGCAGCCGCAGCACCACGCGCGTGCCGGGCTCGGCCTTCTCGATGCGCAGTTCGACGCCGGCCTGCGCGGCGCGCTGGCGCATCGAGCGCAGGCCGTTGCCGCGCGCCTCGCCGAGGCCGCAGCCGTCGTCGCGCAGCACGATCTCGATGGCATCGCCACCGACCGTCGTGCTGACCGCCGCGCTGACCGCGAGCACGCGTGCGCGCGCATGCTGCAGCACGTTCGAGATCGCCTCCAGCAGCATGTACTGCAGGTGCCGCGTGGCCTCGTCGGAATCGCAGCGCCAGCGCGGCAGGTTCGCCACCGACCAGTCGAGCGCGAGCCCCGCGGCCTCGATGCGCGGCTGCAGCCGGAAGCGCATGCTCGCGAGCAGCGCGTTGGCATCGCCGGCCGGCAGGTTGATGGCATCGATCGACAGCCGCAGCTGGTCGAGCGATTCGCGCAGGGTCTGCATCACCTCCGACTTGGTGGCCACGCCGCGCTCGAGCTGCAGCATGGCGGTGATCAGGTGCGCGCCGGCGCCGTCGTGCATGTCGCGCAGGATGCGCGCGCGCTCGGCCGCCACCGTGCTCGCATGCTCGAGCCGGCGCAGCTCGGCATGCTTGTCGGCCAGCTCGGCCTCGCGCAGGCGGATGCGGTCCTCGAGCGACAGGTGCAACTGGCGCAGTTCCTCGCGCGTGCGCTGGAAGCGGATGCCCACGATGGCGAGGATCGCGAGGCTCACCAGCACGGCCGCGAACTTGGTCCAGCCGGCCTCGTCGAAGCGCTCGACCAAAAGCCGCGCGATCACGCTGTCGCGCACCAGCGCGACCCAGCCCGCGACCAGGATCAGCAGCATCCAGGCGCGCTCGCCGGCCCGCTGGCGCCAGGTCTCCCAGCCCAGCCGCAGCGACAGCGCCAGCCAGCCGGCCACCAGCAGCAGGATCCAGCCGAGCACCCAGTTCTGCGTCTGCTGCAGCGTGCCGAGCGCCAGCGCCACCGGGCCCAGGCCCAGCACGCCCCAGACCAGCCACTGCTCGCGCCGCGGCCGGCCGTGCCAGACCTCCCGGATCACGAGGTAGGTGGCGATGTGGCCGAGCCAGAACACCGCGAGCACCACCTTGAACCAGCTCGGCCAGGCGAGCAGGCCCTCCTCCCACCAGGTGGCGGCGATGCGCAGGCTCCACAGCGCCTCGCACAGCGCGGCCCAGCCGTAGACGGCCTCGCGCTGCTGCGCCCACAGCATCAGGCAGAACACCGCCACCAGCAGGCTGAACAGCGTGATCACGCGCGGCAGGGTGACGTGGCGCCATTCGAGCGCGTCCCACTGCGGCTGCAGCAGGCGCTCGGCGCCCAGGCGCACCGGCGCGATGCCGGCGCGGCGCGAGGGATCGGCGCGCACGGCGATCTCGAGCAGGTTCTCGCCGTCGCGCAGCAGCGAGGGCGGCACGCGCAGCCACAGCGGGCGGCGGTTCGACCAGCCGTCGTTGATCTGCTCGAGCTTGCCGGCGGCCGCGATCACCTGGCCGTTGAGCTTCACGCGGTAGGCGTTGCCGATGCGGCTGACGAGCAGCGCCTGCGGCTCGTCGGCATGGCCCGCGGGCGCGGCGAAGCGGATGCGCAGCTGGGCCCAGCCGACGGCGCGCGGCCAGTGGGCGTCCCAGTGCAGCGGCAGCGTGACCTCGGCCGGTGGCGGCGAAGGGCGGCCGACGAAGCGCAGCTGCAGTTCGCCGCGGTCGAGTGCGAGCACCTCGCTGGCGGCGCCTGCCGCAGCGGGTGCCAGCAGCGCGGCGACCAGCACAAGGACGGCGAGCAGCAGACGGCGCATCAGCCCAGCATGCGCCCCAGCAGCCCCATGCGGCTGGCCTCGAACACGGCCTCGCCGCGCGAATGCACCGCGAGCTTGCTGTAGAGGTTCTTGATGTGGCCCTGCACCGTGTGCTTGGTCACGCCCTGCAGGCGCGCGATCTCGCCGTACGAGTAGCCGCGCGAGATCAGCTCCAGCACCTCGGTCTCGCGCGGGGTCAGCATCATGGCGGCGGCCGGGTCGGGCGCGGCCGATGCGGCGGGCTTCGCCTCGCCGCCGCGCACGTGCAGCAGCAGCTTGCGCGCGATCATCGGCGAGATCGGCGAGGCGCCGTGCTTGATGTCGACGATCACCTGGGCGATATCGGCCGGCGAGGAATCCTTCTGGATGTAACCCACCGCGCCCGCGCGCACGCAGTCGAGCACCGTGTCCTCGTCGCCGAAGACCGAGACCACCAGCACCTCGCACGCCGGCTGGCTGCGCACCACCTGGCGCAGCAACTCGAGCGCGTGGCCGTCGGGCAGCGCGAGGTCGGTCAGCAGGATGTCGGCCTGGTGGCTGTCGAACCAGGCCACGGCCTCGGCCATCAGGCCCAGCGAGGCGACCAGCTCGAGCTCGGGATGGGCCGCGATGCAGGCCTCGAAGAAATGCCGGACCTCGGCATCGTCCTCGAGCAATGCGACGCGCCAGCGCAGCGCGGAGGTGGAAGCGGCGGGGGTGGCGGCGGCGTCGGGCATGGCGGTGGCGCCGAGCTTAGTCGGCGCCGCGCGCTTCGCGCCCCCCATTTTCATGGGGTGACCGGGGCGCGTTTCCAGTTTCAGGGCGCCTCGGTGCCGCGGTCGGGCGAGGAGCCGCTGCGCACCACGCGCTGGTCGTCGTTGAGCACCGCGGTGAACACCATCGGCGAGTTGGGCGGCTGCAGCCAGCGCCATTCCCATTCGTACTCGCGGCGCAGCGGATAGGGCGTGACCTTGGCCGGCTTGCCGAGCATCTTGCGCAGGTCCTCCATCGCCATGCCGTTGGTCACGCGCGCGAAGTTCTCGGGCGTGAGCACCTGGCGCAGCGCGCTCATCTTGCCGTCGGCGCCGATGGTGACCATGTAGTTCTTCTGGCCCTGGGGCTGGCGGTTGTATTCGAACACCCGGCCGCCGGGCGCGTCCCAGACGTTCTCGGGTTCGCCGAAGCGCGCGCGCACGTCGGCCTCGGTCGACACACCCTCCTCGAGCTGCTCGATGCGCTGCGAATCGCAGCCCGCAAAGAGGGCCGCCACCGCCGCCAGCCACACGGCCGCCACCCCGATCCGCCAGACTCGTACCTGCCCCATGCCGTCCCCCGGTAAAATTCGCGCCCACAAAGGTTCAGTCTATGTCCATCTTCCGCCGCCCCCACTACACCTCCGAGATCACCAGCTTCATCGACGAGATGAAAACCAAGAAGCCGACGCTCGAGGCGGAACAGCGCGCGGGCCGCGCCCTGCTCTGGGACAAGCACCTCGACCGCGGCCTGCTCGAGGAATACGCGGAAGCCCGCGTGCCGCAGCAGCCCTACGTCTACCAGACCCAGGCCAAGTAAGAAGATGATGCCGATGCGGCATCCGTCGCCCGCCAATGCTGGGCACGGCGCTACCTTTTCGATAGCGCCTGCCCGATGAGCGGACCGCGCGACGAGGACAGCGACACGCTGGTGGTGGCCATGCCCGAGGTGGTCGACCAGGTCGCGCTCGCCCGGCTCTACGGCGAGCCGCTGTTCGCGATGCCGAAGGACCTGTACATCCCGCCCGAGGCGCTGCAGGTCTTCCTCGAGGCCTTCGAGGGCCCGCTGGACCTGCTGCTGTACCTGATCCGCAAGCAGAACTTCAACATCCTCGACATCCCGATGGCCGCGCTGACGCGGCAATACCTGAGCTACGTCGACGAGATCCGCCAGACCAATCTCGAACTCGCGGCGGAATACCTGCTGATGGCCGCGATGCTGATCGAGATCAAGTCGCGCATGCTGCTGCCGCCCAAGAAGGCGGCCGAGGGCGAGGAAGCCGAGGACCCGCGCGCCGAGCTCGTGCGCCGGCTGCTCGAGTACGAGCAGACCAAGCTGCAGGCCGCCTCGCTCAACGCGATGCCGACCTACGGGCGCGACTTCTGGCGCGCCCAGGTCTACATCGAGCAGTCGCTCAAGCCGCGCTTCCCCGAGGTGGCGGTGGTCGACCTGCGCGATGCCTGGGCCGACATCATGAAGCGCGCCAAGCTCGTGCAGCACCACAAGATCTCGCGCGAGGAGCTCAGCGTGCGCGAGCACATGAGCATCGTGCTGCGCCACCTGCAGGGCCAGCGCTTCGTGGAATTCGAGAAGCTGTTCGACATCTCGCGCGGCGCGCCGGTGATGGTCGTGACCTTCATCGCGATGCTCGAGCTGGCCAAGGAAACGCTGATCGAGATCACGCAGGCCGAGGCCTTCGCGCCGATCTACGTGCGGCTGGCCTACTCTCCCGCCTGAAGCGCCATGCGGCCCACATCCTTCGCGCGCCGCCCGGCGGCGCGGCACCTCCCTCTCACCCTGCCGTCGGGCCGGACCGGTGCGCTGCCGCACCACCGATCCTGACCCTCGTCCCTTCCCGCGCGCCATGGCCTCCTCCCTCGATTTCGACGTCCTCATCGTCGGCAGCGGCCTCGCCGGGCTCTCCGCGGCCCTGCTGCTGGCGCCCACGCACCGCGTGGCGGTGCTGACCAAGCGCGCGCTGGCCGACGGCTCGAGCGCCTGGGCCCAGGGCGGCATCGCGGCGGTGCTGGCCGCGGGCGACAGCTTCGACGCCCATGTCGACGACACGCTGGTGGCCGGCGCCGGCCTGTGCGATGCGGCCGCCACGCGCTTCGTGGTCGAGCACGCGCCCGAGGCCATCGGCTGGCTGCGCGAGCTCGGCGTGCCCTTCTCCGAGGAGGACGGCGACCTGCACCTCACGCGCGAGGGCGGCCACAGCCAGCGCCGCATCGTGCATGTGACCGACGCCACCGGCGCGGCCGTGCAGCAGGTGCTGATCGAGCGCGTGCGCCGCACGCCCAACGTCACGCTGTTCGAGCACCACACGCTGGTCGACCTGGTCGCCGGCGAGCGGCTCGGTGCGCCCGAGGCGGGCTGCGCGGGCCTCTACGCGCTCGACGACGCCAGCGGCGAGGTGCTGGCCTTCCGCGCGCCGCACACCATCCTGGCCACGGGCGGCGCGGGCAAGGTCTACCTCTACACCACCAACCCCGACACCGCCACCGGCGACGGCATCGCCGCCGCCTGGCGCGCGGGCTGCCGGGTGTCGAACATGGAGTTCATCCAGTTCCACCCGACCTGCCTGTATCACCCGCATGCCAAGTCCTTCCTGATCAGCGAAGCGGTGCGCGGCGAAGGCGGGCTGCTGAAACTGCCTGAATCGGCGGGAGGCACCCGCTTCATGCCGCAGCACGACGAGCGCGCCGAACTCGCGCCGCGCGACGTGGTGGCGCGCGCGATCGACTTCGAGATGAAGAAGCACGGCCTGGACTGCGTGCACCTCGACATCTCGCACCAGAGCCCCGAGTTCCTGCGCGCGCATTTCCCGAACATCCTCGCGCGCTGCGCCGAGCTAGGCATCGACATCACGCGCGAGCCGATCCCGGTGGTGCCGGCCGCCCACTACACCTGCGGTGGCGTGGTGACCGACCTGGCCGGCCGCACCGACCTGCCGGGCCTCTACGCGATCGGTGAGACCGCCTGCACCGGACTGCACGGCGCGAACCGGCTGGCCAGCAATTCGCTGGTGGAGTGCATGGTGTTCGCGCGCGCGGCCGCGGCGGCCATCGGCGCCGCGCCGGCACGCGAGGCGGTGGCGCTGCCGGCCTGGGACGCGAGCCGCGTGACCGATGCCGACGAGGCGGTGGTGATCTCGCACAACTGGGACGAGCTGCGCCGCTTCATGTGGGACTACGTGGGCATCGTGCGCACCAACAAGCGCCTGGAGCGTGCCAGCCACCGCATCGCGTTGCTGCAGGCCGAGATCCACGAGTTCTATGCCAACTTCCACGTCACGCGCGACCTGCTCGAACTGCGCAACCTGGTGCAGGTGGCCGAGCTGATCGTGCGTTCCGCGCAGGCCCGCCACGAGAGCCGGGGTCTGCATTTCAGCCGCGACTATCCTTCGCTCGCCGAGCCCACCGCACCCACGGTGCTGGTGCCGGCCGACCGATAGCCCCACCCGTTCCCGCTTTCTTCAACCCCAGGATGCCCGGCCACCGACGCCCGCAGGGAGAAACCCAACCATGTCCAACGCCTCCACCCCGAACGAAGCCACCGCCGCCACGCCCTACGGCACGCTGCCGCCGGCCTCGCAGCCCGCCACGCGCAAGCCGCTGAGCCTGCCGCGGCTGGCCGAGCTGCATGCGCGCGGCGAGAAGATCGCGATGCTCACGGCCTACGACGCCACCTTCGCGGCCGTGGCCGATGCCGCGGGCGTCGAATGCCTCCTGGTCGGCGATTCGCTCGGCATGGTCTGCCAGGGTCTCTCGAGCACGGTCGGCGTCACGCTCGAGACCATGCGCCACCACACCGACAGCGTCTCGCGCGGGCTGCGCCGCGTGCAGGGCACGGCCTGGCTGATCGCCGACCTGCCCTTCGGCAGCTACCAGGAGTCGCGCGAACAGGCGCTGCGCAGCGCCACCGTGCTGATGCAGGCAGGCGCCCACATGGTGAAGCTCGAGGGCGGCGGCTGGACCACCGAGACCGTGCGCTTCCTGGTCGAGCGCGGCATCCCGGTGTGCGCGCACCTGGGCCTGACGCCGCAGACCGTGCATGCGCTCGGCGGCTACCGGGTGCAGGGCAAGGGCGACGCCGCCGCGGCCCGGCTGCGCGAGGAGGCCCAGGCGCTGCAGGACGCGGGCGCCGCGATGCTGGTGCTCGAGATGGTGCCGGCCGCGCTGGCCGCCGCGCTCACGGCCGAACTGACGCGCTGCGCCACCATCGGCATCGGGGCCGGCCGCGGCACCGCGGGCCAGGTGCTCGTGCTGCATGACATGCTGGGCCTGAACCTGGGCCGCATGCCGAAGTTCGTGCGCAACTTCATGGACGGCGCCGGCGGCATCCCGCAGGCGCTCGCGGCCTATGTGCGCGCCGTCAAGGACGGCAGCTTTCCCGACGACCGGCTGCACGCCTGGTAACCCACCCCGTTTTTTCTTTCCTTCCTCACTCCAAGGAGAACCGTCCCATGTTCATCGCCCGCACCATCCCCGAACTGCGCGACCACCTGGCGCGCTTCGAGCGCCCCGCCTTCGTGCCGACCATGGGCAACCTGCACGACGGCCACATCGCGCTGGTCACGCAGGCGAAGCCGCTGGGCGACGCCACCGTCGCGAGCATCTTCGTGAACCGGCTGCAGTTCCTGCCGCACGAGGACTTCGACACCTATCCGCGCACCTGGGACAGCGACTGCGCCAAGCTGGAAGCCGCCGGCTGCGACGTGCTGTTCGCGCCCGACGAGAAGGCGCTCTATCCCGAGCCCCAGACCTGCAAGGTGCATCCCGACCCGGCGCTGGCCGACATCCTCGAGGGCCACTTCCGGCCCGGCTTCTTCGTCGGCGTGTGCACCGTGGTGATGAAGCTGTTCAGCTGCGTGCAGCCGCGCGTGGCGGTGTTCGGCAAGAAGGACTACCAGCAGCTGATGATGATCCGCCACCTGGTGCGACAGTTCGCGCTGCCGATCGAGATCGTGGGCGGCGAGACCCGCCGCGCCGACGACGGCCTCGCGCTCTCCTCGCGCAACGGCTACCTGAGCGAAGGCGAGCGCGCCGAGGCGGTGCAGCTCTCGCGCGCGCTCAAGGAGATCGCCGAGGCCGTGCGCGGCGGCGGCGAGCTCGCGGCGATCGAGGGGCGCGCGATGCAGGCGCTGGCGCAGCGCGGCTGGCAGCCCGACTACCTGACGGTGCGCCGCCGCCTCGACCTGCAGCCGCCGGCCGCGCTCGACGGCGCCGAGCCGCTGGTGGCGCTCGCGGCCGCGCGCCTGGGCAGCACGCGGCTGATCGACAACCTCGAGATCGAGCCCTGGGCGGCAAAGCCATGAGCGCCGCGCCGGGCCGCCCCAAGCAAGCTCGCACCGCAGTGCGAAGCACGAAGGTGTTTCTATGAGCTACAGCGTCAAGGAGATCTTCTACACGCTGCAGGGCGAAGGCGGCCAGGCCGGCATGCCGGCCGTGTTCTGCCGCTTCGCGGGCTGCAACCTCTGGAGCGGCCGCGAGGCCGACCGCGCCAGCGCCGTCTGCCGTTTCTGCGACACCGATTTCGTCGGCACCGACGGCACGCTGGGCGGCAAGTTCAAGGAAGCCGACGCGCTGGCCGACACCATCGCCGCGCAGTGGCCCGCCGACGATGCCGGCCACCGCCTCGTGGTGCTGACCGGCGGCGAGCCGCTGCTGCAGGTCGACGCCGCGCTGATCGATGCGCTGCATGCGCGCGGCTTCCGCATCGCCGTCGAGAGCAACGGCACCGTGGCCGCGCCCGAGGGCATCGACTGGCTCTGCATCAGCCCCAAGGCCGGCGCGCCCTGGGTGCAGCGGCGCGGCCAGGAGCTCAAGCTGGTGTGGCCGCAGGAGGGCATCGACCTCGACGCGATGGCGCGCAGCGGCGAGTTCGCGCACTGCTTCCTGCAACCCATGGACGGCCCGCGGCAGGCCGCCAACACCGCGCTGTGCATCGACGCCTGCCTGCGCCAGCCGCGCTGGCGCCTCAGCGTGCAGACCCACAAGTTCACCGGCATCCGCTGATGCCCGCCTTTCCGTTCTTCCGTTCCCCATGCGATTCACGATCAGCCAACGCTTCTTCTTCGACGCCGCCCACACCCTGAAACGCGAGATCGAGGCCGAAGGCAGCCGCCGCATCCACGGCCACACCTACCACGCCGAGGTCTGGCTCGCGGGCGAGCGCGATCCCGCGACCGGCATGGTGATCGACCTGGGCCTGCTGCGGCGCCGGCTCGAGGCGGTGCGCGAGCAGCTCGACCACCGGCTGCTCGACGAGGTGCCGGGGCTGCATCCGCCCACGCTGGAGAACCTGTGCCTGTTCATCGCCGAGGCGCTGGGCGAACTTCAGGCTTCGCTGGCGCGCGTGCGGGTGTGGCGCGAGGCGCTCGGCGACTCCTGCACGCTGGAGTTCTGACTCAGCGCTCCCGCGCGGCGCCGTGGCCAGCGCATCCGCAAGCCCGAGGGCCATCGATGAGAACCGCTGCGCAAGGAAAGCCGGACGACGAAGCCGGTTTGATACAACGGCGGTCGCCCCTTTTTTTACAACACGATCCAGGGAGGATTGCAGCTTGAAACCCCATTCGACCCCACGCCGCTTCGCGGCCATCGCCGGCGCCACGGCCGCGCTGCTGCTCGCCGCGGGCTGCGCCCAGACGCAGGCCCCGCCCGCCGCCGCGGGCGCCGGCACGAACAACCTGCTGATCGGCGCCGTGGCCTGGAAGCAGACCGCGGCCGAGTACCGCGCGCTCTATCACCAGGGCTTCAACGTGGCGCGCATGCACGTGGAGGCGGCGCTGAAGAAGCGCCGCCCGGGCGACAAGCCGCTGGCGGTGGTGACCGACATGGACGACACCATCCTGCTGCCGCTCGCCTACTGGGGCTACCTGATCAACGAGGGCCAGGATTTCTTCGACGATCCGAAGTGGGACGCGTGGATTCCGAAGAACCAGATCGTGCCCTCGCCCGGCTCGCAGGAGTTCCTGCGCTTCTGCCGGGAGAACGGCGTGGAGGTGTTCTACGTGACCAGCCGCGAACAGGGCGAACGCACCTACGAGTACGCGATGGAACACCTCAAGGTGCTGGGCGCGCCCTATGCCGACAAGGAGCACCTGACCGTGCTGCGCGACAGCAGCAACAAGCAGCCGCGGCAGGAGCAGATCGCGCAGCAGTTCGACGTGGTGGTCTACCTCGGCGACAACCTCAACGACTTCCGGCGCAAGTACTACGTGAAGAACGTGGACCAGCGGATGCAGGCGATGGAAGCCGACCGCGAGCAGTTCGGCCGCAAGTACGTGCTGTTCCCGAACCCGACCGACGGCCACTGGATGGCCGCGATCTTCGGCGACTCGGAGCCGCCGGCGAGCGACGCCAACCGCCAGCTGTTCAAGAAGGCCGCGACCCGCTCCGCCTGGGACGGGCGCTGAGGGGCTTCGTCAGGCCGCGCCGATCCCCGCCACCAGGCTGCCCGGCGCGATGCCGTTCTTCAGCCCGGCCGTGAAGGCCAGCATGCGGTCGATCGGCACGCGCGCGCGCAGGCCCAGCGCCGGGTCGACGTGGATCTCGCCGGCACCGGTCTCGAGCGCGTTCGCGAGGTCGGCCAGGCCGTTCATCGCCATCCACGGGCAATGCGCGCAGCTCTTGCAGGTGGCGCCGTTGCCGGCCGTGGGGGCCTCGATGAAGGTCTTGCCCGGGTTGAGCGCGCGCAGCTTGTGCAGCATGCCGTTGTCGGTCGCGACGATGAACTCGGTCGCGTCGAGCTGGCGCGCGGCATTGAGGATCGCCGAGGTCGAGCCCACGGCATCGGCCAGCGCGATCACCTCGGCCGAGGATTCGGGGTGCACCAGCACCTTGGCACGCGGATGGGCCTGCTTGAGCAGCTCGAGCTCGAGCGCCTTGAACTCGTCGTGCACGATGCAGGCGCCGTTCCAGCTCACCATGTCGGCACCGGTCTGGCGCTGGATGTAGTCGCCGAGGTGGCGGTCGGGGCCCCAGAGGATCTTGCGGCCCTGCGCATGCAGCGCGCCCACCACGTCGAGCGCGCAGCTCGAGGTGACGAGCCAGTCGGCGCGCGCCTTCACGGCGGCGCTGGTGTTGGCGTAGACGACCACGGTGCGGTCGGGATGCGCGTCGCAGAAGGCGCTGAATTCGTCGACCGGGCAGCCCAGGTCGAGCGAGCAGTTGGCGTCGAGGTCGGGCATCAGCACCCGCTTCTCGGGCGACAGGATCTTGGCGGTCTCGCCCATGAAGCGCACGCCCGACACCACCAGCGTGCCGGCCGCATGGTCGCGGCCGAAGCGCGCCATCTCGAGCGAATCGCTCACGATGCCGCCGGTTTCCTCGGCCAGGTCCTGCAGGTCGGGGTGGACGTAGAAGTGCGACACCATGACCGCGTTGCGCTCGCGCAGCAGGCGGCGGATGCGCTCCTTGAGCGCCTCGCGCTCGGTGGGCGTGGGCTCGGGCGGCACGCGGGCCCAGGCGCGACGGGTGTCGCAGACGCTCCCTTCGGCCGGCTGCTCGTACTCGACATCGATGACGGCGGAGGAAGCCATGTGCGTCTCCCTCAGCGGTCCTGGAAGCGCATCGAGAAATCGATGGCCTTGACGTCCTTGGTCAGCGCGCCGACCGAGATCCGGTCGACGCCGGTCTCGGCCAGTTCGCGCAGGCCGTCGAGCGTGACGCCGCCCGAGATCTCGAGCACCGCGCGGCCTTCGCCCGCGGCGTCGTTGATGCGCACCGCCTCGCGCAGGGTCGGCAGGTCCATGTTGTCGAGCAGCACCATGCGCGCGCCGGCCTCGAGCGCCTCCCGCAGCTGCGCCAGGGTCTCGACCTCGATCTCGACGAAGTCGGCGCGCTCGGCCGCGGGGGCCACGGCGCGCAGGGCGGCGGCCACGCCACCGGCCGCGGCGATGTGGTTTTCCTTGATCAGCACGGCGTCGTACAGGCCGATGCGGTGGTTGAGGCCACCGCCGGTGCGCACCGCGTACTTCTGCGCCAGGCGCAGGCCCGGCAGGGTCTTGCGCGTGTCGACGATGCGCGCGCGCGTGCCCTCGACGATGTCGCTGTAGAGCGCGGCCTTGGTCGCGACGGCGCTCAGCAGTTGCAGGAAATTGAGCGCGGTGCGCTCGGCGGTCAGCAGCGCGCGGGCCGGGCCTTCCATCTCGAGCACGACCTGGTTCGGCTCGCAGCGCCCGCCCTCGGCGCAGCGCCAGTCGATGCGCACCTGCGGATCGAGCTGCGCCAGCGTGGCCTCGACCCAGGGCGCGCCGCACAGCACGGCCGGCTCGCGCACCAGCACGCGCGCCTGGGCGCGGCGGCCGGCATCGACCAGGGAGGCGGTGAGGTCGCCGTCGGCGACGTCCTCCTGCAGTGCGCGGGCCGCATCGGCCTGGGCCAGCGCGGCGATGGCCGGCGCGGAGAAATCGAAACGGGAACGCATGGGGCGGTTTGTCTTCCGGATGTTGTTATGGGGGCGGCCGGACCGATTCGGGCACCGGGTCGCGCCCGGTCAGCGCAGCCACGGCATCGGCCGGGCTCACGCGGCCGTCGAGCAGCGCGACCACGCCCTCGGCGATGGGCATTTCCACGCCCAGCCCGCGCGCGCGCTGCACCACGGTGCGGGCGCAGTAGACGCCCTCGGCCACGTGGCCCAGCGAATCGACCGCCTGCGCCAGGGTGCGGCCCTGGGCCAGCAGCAGGCCGACCTTGCGGTTGCGCGACAGGTCGCCGGTGGCGGTGAGCACCAGGTCGCCCAGGCCCGACAGGCCCATGAAGGTGTCGGTGCGGGCGCCGAGCGCGAGGCCGAAGCGGGTCATCTCGGCCAGGCCGCGCGTGATCAGCGCGGCGCGTGCGTTGAGGCCCAGCGCGAGGCCGTCGCACAGGCCGGTGGCGATGGCCAGCACGTTCTTGACCGCGCCGCCGACCTCGACGCCGACGATGTCGTCGTTGGCATAGACGCGCAGCGCGGGTCCGTGGAAGGCATCGACCAGCGCGTCGCGCACGGCGGCATGCGGGCTGGCGGCGACCAGCGCGGTGGGGCGGCCCTCGGCCACTTCCTGCGCGAAGCTCGGGCCGCTGAGCACGCCGGCCAGCAGATCGGGCGCGACCTGCGCGCGAATCTCGTGGGCCAGCAGGCCGAAGGAGGAAGCGGTGGTGTTCGCGGCCTGCGCGGGCTCGACGCCCTTGCAGAGCCAGGCGACCGGCACGCGGGTGCCGCTGTCGCGCAGGGTCTCGAGCTGCTGGCGCAGCGCCGCCATGGGCGTGGCCACGATGACAAGGTCGGCGCCGGCCTGCGCCTGGCCGATGCCGCCCGCGCGCACCGCGAGCGAGGCCGGCAGTGCCAGCCCCGGCAGGTAGCGGGTGTTCTCGCGGGCCCGGGAGATGGTCTCGGCCTGGGCCGCGTCGCGGGCCCACAGCGTGACCTCGTGGCGGGCGGCCGCATTGACGGCCACCGCCGTGCCCCAGGCGCCGGCGCCATGAACGCAGATCTTCATCGGCGTCGCGGCGTTGCGTACCGTCGGGCTTACTGCGTGATGATGGGCGAAGGCTGGCCGGCGGCCTGAGCCTGCTGCTGCTCGTACATGGCCTGGAAGTTGATTTCGGCCAGGTGCACGGGCGGGAAGCCGCCGCGCTGGATCACGTCGGCCACGTTGCCGCGCAGGTAGGGGTAGACGATCTGCGGGCAGGCGATGCCGAGGATCGGGCCCATCTGGTCTTCGGGCAGGTTGCGGATCTCGAAGATGCCGGCCTGCTTGGCTTCGACCAGGAACACGGTCTTGTCGCCGATCTTGGTCTGCACGGTGGCGGACACCGACACCTCGAAGATGCCGTCGGCCACGGGCTGGGCGTCCACGCCGAGCTGGATGTCGACGGTGGGCTGTTCCTGTTCCAGCAGGATCGCGGGCGAGTTGGGTTGTTCGAGCGACAGGTCCTTGAGGTAGACGCGCTGGATCTGGAACACGGGATCTTGGGCTTGCTGGTCGGCCATGGCTGAACTTTCGAGGGTCAAAACAAGGCCCGCCGGGGGATGGTTTCCCGCGGCGGGCCGCAGATGGGTGAGCGGGCGATTATCGCCCGGCGATGTGACGGCTTCGGACCGGCGGTCGGCCGGGCTCGGATCAGGCCGGCTGGCCCTGCAGCAGCGGCACCAGGCCGCCGCGGCTGTCGAGCGCCATCAGGTCGTCGCAGCCGCCCACGTGGGTGTCGCCGATGAAGATCTGCGGCACCGTGCGGCGCTGGGTGATCTCCATCATGGCGATGCGCGCCTGGGGATCGCTGTCGATGCGGATCTCCTCGATCTGCTCGACGCCCTTGGACTTGAGGATCTGCTTGGCGCGTGTGCAGTAGGGGCACACGGCGGTGGTGTACATCTTGACGGCTTGCATGGTTCGTATCTCGGTGGGGTTCAGGCCTTTTCAACCGGCAGATTAGCCGCTTTCCATGCCTTGAGCCCGCCGGACACCGCTTGGGCCTGCTCGTAACCCAGCTTCTTGGCCGCGGCCACCGCACGCTGCGCGCGCGAGCCGTTCTCGCACACCAGCAGCAGCGGCACGTTCTTGTTCTTGACCGTGGAGGCGAGCTTTTCCTCGAGCTGGGCCAGCGGCACGTTCTTGGCGCCGATCATGTGGCCGGCAGCGAATTCCTCGGGATCGCGCAGGTCGACCAGCACCGCGCGCTCGCGGTTGATGAGGTGCACCGCCGCGTCGGCCGTCAGCGTGCCGCCCCCCGCGCCGCGAATCAGCGGCCAGGCCAGCATGGCGCCCGAGCTGAGCACGATCAGGACCAGCATCCAGTTCGCAGTGACGAATTCGATCAATTTCACGAGGGTTCCTTGGAGAGAGGCAAACCCGGGATTTTAGAATGTCGGGTTTACAAAGCGCTGCCAAAGGCCTCCGACATGCACAAACTGGTACTGATCCGCCACGGCGAATCGACCTGGAACCTCGAAAACCGCTTCACCGGCTGGACCGACGTCGACCTGACCGAGACCGGCGTCGAGCAGGCCAAGCAGGCGGGCCGGCTGCTGAAGGCCGAGGGCTACGACTTCGACGTGGCCTACACCAGCGTGCTCAAGCGCGCCACGCGCACCCTGTGGCACACGCTCGACGAGCTCGACCGCACCTGGCTGCCGGTGGTGCATTCGTGGCGCCTCAACGAGCGCCACTACGGCGGCCTGCAGGGCCTGAACAAGGCCGAAACGGCCAAGAAGTACGGCGACGAGCAGGTGCTGGTCTGGCGCCGCAGCTACAGCACGCCGCCGCCGCCGCTGGAAGCCGACGACCCGCGCAGCGAACGCAGCGACGTGCGCTACGCCAAGCTCTCGCCCGAGCAGATCCCGCTGACCGAATGCCTGAAGGACACGGTGGCGCGCGTGCTGCCGTTCTGGAACGAGTCGATGGCCCCGGCCATCCGCACCGGCCGCCGCCTCGTGGTGGCGGCGCATGGCAACTCGATTCGCGCGCTGGTGAAGTACCTGGACGGCATCTCGGACGACGACATCGTCGGCCTGAACATCCCGAACGGCATTCCCCTGGTGTACGAGCTCGACGACGATCTCAAGCCGCTGCGGCACTACTATCTGGGCGATGCCGCCGCCGCCGAGAAAGCCGCCGCCGCGGTCGCCTCGCAAGGCAAAGGCTGAAGCCGCGCTGTAGAAAAACCGTGCCCGCCGCTCCACCCGTGGAACCCCGGCGGGCAATTTGTTTCCAAGCTGTGTATATTGGTTCGACAGCCGACAAGGACACTTACCCATGGGCCAGAAACTCAAGATCACCGGCTGGGTCGCCGCCGGCGCCGTTGCAGGCGTCCTGACCACCGCCTCGCTGCAGACCGTCGCGCGCGGCTCGCTCGCGCCACTGCCGCTCGAGGAACTGCAGCAGCTCGCTGCCGTGTTCGGCATGGTCAAGAGCGACTACGTCGAACCGGTCGACGAGAAGAAGCTGATTTCCGACGCCATCTCCGGCATGGTCGCCGGGCTCGACCCGCATTCCCAGTACTTCGACAAGAAGTCCTTCAAGGAATTCAGGGAAGGCACCACCGGCCGCTTCGTCGGCGTGGGCATCGAGATCTCGCAGGAAGACGGCCTGATCAAGGTGGTCTCCCCGATCGAGGGCTCGCCCGCGTTCCGCGCCGGCCTCAAGCCCAATGACCTGATCACCAAGATCGACGACACCGCGGTGCGCGGCCTGTCGCTCAACGAGGCGGTCAAGCGCATGCGCGGCGAGGCCAACACCAAGGTGCTGCTGACGATCTTCCGCAAGGACGAGAGCCGCACCTTCCCGGTCACGATCACGCGCGAGGAAATCCGCACCCAATCGGTGCGCGGCAAGATGATCGAGCCGGGCTACGGCTGGATCCGCCTGTCGCAGTTCCAGGAGCGCACGGTCGACGACTTCGTGAAGAAGATCGACGACCTGTACAAGGAAGACCCGAACCTCAAGGGCCTGGTGCTCGACCTGCGCAACGACCCGGGCGGCCTGCTCGACGCGGCCGTGGCGGTGTCGGCGGCCTTCCTGCCCGAGAACGCCACGGTGGTCACCACCGACGGCCAGCTCGCCGAGAGCAAGGCGGTCTACAAGGCGGCGCCCGAGTTCTACCAGCGCCGCTCCGGCAGCGACCCGCTGCGCAGCCTGCCGGCCTCGCTGAAGTCGGTGCCGCTGGTGGTGCTCGTGAACGAAGGCTCGGCCTCGGCCAGCGAGATCGTCGCGGGCGCGCTGCAGGACCACAAGCGCGCCACCATCATGGGCAGCCAGACCTTCGGCAAGGGCTCGGTGCAGACCGTGCGCCCGCTCGGCCCCGACACCGGCCTGAAGATCACCACCGCGCGCTACTACACGCCCAGCGGCACCTCGATCCAGGCCAAGGGCATCGTGCCGAACGTGCTGGTCGACGAGAGCGCCGAGGGCAGCCCCTTCGCCGCGCTGCGCATGCGCGAGGCCGACCTCGAGAAGCACCTGGCCAGCGGCCAGGGCCCCGAGGTGAAGGACCCCGAGCGCGAGAAGGCCCGCGACGAGGCCCGCAAGCGCCTCGAGGAAGAAGCCAAGAAGCCGCCGCAGGACCGCAAGGTGCCCGAGTTCGGCTCCGACAAGGACTTCCCGCTGGTGCAGGCGCTCAACCGCCTCAAGGGCCAGCCGGTGCTGGTCAGCAAGACGCAGGTGATCGTCGACAACAAGGAAGAGAAGAAGGAGAACTGACCGGCCGGGGCGCGAGCCCCTCCGGACGCTCCGACTTCGCATCCCACCGCAGGGGACCGGCCAGACCGGTCCCTTTTGCTTTCTCCCCCGCCATGAACGAAGACGACGACCTGCTGCGCTATTCGCGCCACATCCTGCTCGAGGAGTTCGGCATCGATGGCCAGGCGCGCGTGAGCGCCGGCCGGGTGCTGGTGATCGGCGCCGGCGGGCTGGGATCGCCGGCCGTGCTCTACCTTGCGGCGGCGGGCGTGGGGCGCATCGTGCTGGTCGACGACGACGAGGTCGATCTCACCAACCTGCAACGCCAGGTCGCCCACACCGAGGCGCGCGTGGGCCAGCCCAAGGTGGCATCGGCGGCGCAGGCCATGCGCGACATCAATCCCGGCATCGCCATCGAGACCCATGTGCTGCGCCCCGACGCCGAGCAGCTGTCGGCGCTGGTCGCCGCGGCCGACGTGGTGCTCGACTGCACCGACAACTTCGTGACGCGCCAGGCCGTCAACCGCGCCTGCGTGGCGCACGGCAAGCCGCTGGTGGCGGGGGCCGCGATCCGCTTCGACGGGCAGCTCAGCGTGTACGACGTGCGCGATCCGGCCTCGCCCTGCTATGCCTGCCTGTTCCCGCCCGACGCGGCCTTCGAGGAGACGCTGTGCGCGGTGCTCGGGGTGTTCGGGCCGGTGGTCGGCACCATCGGCACCCTGCAGGCGCTCGAGGCGCTCAAGCTGCTCGCGGGCATCGGGCCGTCGCTGGCGGGCCGGTTGCTGATGTTCGACGGGCGCAGCGCCTCGTTCGACACGCTGCGCGTGGCACGCGATCCGCACTGCGGCGTCTGCGCGGCGCAGCGCGCCACACCCTAGCCAGCCCCGCTCGGGGTCAGGGCTGCTGCTTCGCGCCCTTGGCCCGCGCCGCGCCGTTGGCGGCGGCGCCGGCGGTCGGCTTGTTGGCCTGGGCCAGCACCGCCTTGCAATCGGAATCCTCGCCGGGGCCGGTTTCGATGGTCGCGGCCAGCGCCAGCAGCGGGTTGACCGCGCCCAGTGCCAGGGCCGCCAGTCCACGGCCCGCCAGCGGCCCGACCTGCAGCCCGCCCTTGGGATCGCCGAAGCTGCCGCTGACCACCAGCGGCGTGCGGATCGACAGCAGGCTCTTGCTCTTGGGCTCCTGGTGGATCACGAAATCCAGCCCCTCGGTGGCGAAATTGGCCTGTCCCGTGGCCGTGAACAGCGCATTGGTGGTGTCCACCAGCAGGGTGCGGCCGGTCGCCAGCCCCTTGTTCACGTCGAAGGCCACGGCCGCGCAGCGCAGTTCCACGTCGCGGTCGCCGCGCAGCAGGAACTTGAGGATGTCGCCGCCCACCAGCGTCGCGAACACCGGCAGCAGATTGCCGAACTGACCGCGGCCGGCCAGCACCGCCACGTCGCCCGAGGCGCCGCCGAGCCAGTTGGCCACGGTGCTGCCCGAGCCCGAGAGGTTGATGCGGCCATCGAGCCGGCCCAGGCTGTTGCCGGTGGTCTCGAGCTTGGGGAACAGCCGCGCGAGCTGCATCGCGCGCACGTCGAGCGCGGCGCGGATGTCGGCCGGGTTCTTCGAGCCGTCGATGCGGATCGCGCCGGCCAGCTTGCCGCCGGCCACGCCGAGCTCGAGCGGGTCGAGCGTGAGCACGCTGTCCTTGAGCTTGACCTGCACGCTGCCGCTGTCGAGCGGGACCTCGCGCACGTTGCGGATGCGCTCGGCCGTGTACTTCACGTCGGCATTCATCGCGCGCAGGCGCTCGAAGTCCAGCGGCGCGGTCGGCAGCACCTTGCCGCCCGGGCGCTTGACCTGGGTCACGGTCGGCGGCGGCGCCACGCCCTCGACGGTGGCGGCGGTGCGCGCGGTGGGCGGCAGGCCGATCAGCGGGCCGAGATCGTCCATGTCCATCACCTTGGAGCGCAGCTCGCCCGCGAGGTAGGGCACTTGGGCGGCCTGGTCGAAACGCATGTCGCCGCCGATGTCGGACAGGCCCAGCTTGCCCTGCAGCGCCTTGGCCTCCCACAGGCTGCCGCGCTTGCTCAGGGTGCCGCGCACCGCGTAGGGCGAGGTCTGCGGCAGCGCGATGCCCAGCAGCGGGAACAGCGCGCCCAGGGTCTGGCCGCGGATGTCGAACTTGGCATCGATGCCGTCGAGGTCGGCGAGCGAGCCCACGGTGCCGCTGGCCTTGAGCTTGGTCTGGCCGGCGGCCGCGTCGATCTCGAGCGGGAACGGCGGCGCGCCGGCCGCGTTGATCTGCATCACGTTGCCGGTGCGGCCCTGGGCCGTGAGCGGCTGGCCCTTGTAGCGGCCCTTGATGCGGTAGTGCACCGGCAGCGCGCCGCGAGCGGTGTCGTAGCTGACGTCGGCATGGATGTCCACGCCCAGGTGCTTGGCCAGGAAGTCGATGGCGCCGCCGTCGATCTCGATGGTGCCGATCACGGGCGCGGTGCCGGCGTCGGAGGTGTCCTTGCCGAAGGCCCAGGTGCGCCGGCCGTCGGCCTCCATCTGCAGGCCCACGGTGGGCGAGGCGAGCACCAGCCGCGGGATCTCGATGCGGCGCGAGATGAGCGGCCAGAGTCGGATGTCGAACTCGGCGCGCTCGGCCTTCACGAGGTAGGGATCGCGCGCCCACGAGGGGTTGGCGAACTCGATGCCGTCAAATTTGACGGTGGCGCGGCGCCAGCCGAGATCGACGTCGAGCCGGCGCGTGATCTCGAACTTGCGGCCGGTCTTCTCGCTCACGTAGCGGTTGACCGGCTCGCGCAGCACGTCCCAGGGGAAGAACAGGATGGCGATCACCAGCGCCGCGAACAGCGCGAGCAGCAGCACGATCAGCTTCTGCCACAGCGGAAATCTGCGCGGGAGGGTGCGGGTGTGATCCATCGCCATGCCTGCATGATGACCGCATCGCGCGCGCCGTCCAGGTCGGCGCAGGGCCGCAACCCGCGTACGGCATCACCTACCGCGCGCCGAGCGACGCCAGGGCCCTCGCCTGCGGGTGCGTCGGAACCCGCCTACAGATGCCTCGCACTGAACCCTGCATGATGCGCGGCAGGGAGGCCTCATCGTCCAGAGCCCGGTCCAGCCAGCACCAGCCCTCTGTCTCAGAGCGCCGGCCGCGCGGCACACATCATTCGGGCAACGTCGGAGGAAGCGCGGTTCGTCATGGATTCCAGATTGAAGACCTACATCGTCGAGGACAACCTCACGATCCGTGAAAACCTCATCGGCACCCTGGAAGAACTGGCGCGCACCGTGGTGGTCGGCTATGCGGAAACCGAAGACCACGCGATCGAATGGCTGCGCACCCATGCCGCCGAATGGAACCTCGCGGTGGTCGATCTGTTCCTCAAGCAGGGCAGCGGGCTGGGCGTGCTGAAGGCCTGCACCGAGCGGCGCCCCGAACAGAAGGTGGTGGTGCTCAGCAACTATGCGACGCCCGACATCCGCAGGCGTTGTGCGCAGTTCGGCGTGGACGCGGTGTTCGACAAGTCCAACGAGATCGACGCGCTGGTCGATTTCTGCCTGCGCGCGGTGGCGTCGCAGCCACCGGGGCCGGGCTGAGCCCCGGCGCGAACGGTGGCTCTCTCAGTCGATCAGCTTGTTCTTGAGGGCGTAGTACGTGAGGTCGCTGTTGGAGGAGAGGTTCATCTTCTCCATCAGCCGCGTGCGGTAGGTGCTCACGGTCTTCACCGACAGCGACAGCGTCTTGGCGATGTCGCCCGCGGTCTCGCCCTTGGCCAGCTTCAGGAACACCTGGAACTCGCGTTCCGAGAGCTGCTCGTGCGGCGCGGCGTCGTCCTTGCGGTCGAGCTGGCGGGCCAGCAGTTCGGCGACGGCGGGGGTGATGTAGCGGCGGCCCAGCGCGATGGTGCGGATCGCGTTGACGATCTCCATCGGATCGCACTCCTTGTTGAGGTAGCCGCTCGCGCCCTGCCGGATCAGGTTCATCGCGTAGTGTTCCTCGGGGTACCCGCTCAGGATCAGGATGCCGACGTCGGGCGCCTTGGCACGGATCATGGCGAGCGCATCGATCCCGCTTTGGCCCGGCATCGACAGGTCCATCACCAGCACGTCGAGTTCGGTCGTGCGCACGAGTTCGATCGCCTCGCGACCGCTGGCGGCCTCGCCGGCCACGCGCAGATCCACGTGCTCGGAGAAGAACTGCCTGAGGCCCGATCGCACGATGGCGTGGTCGTCCACAATTCCAATTTTGATCATCTGTTACTTTCGTCGTTGTGTTGCCGGTCCGCGGGCCGCAACATGCCGGTTCCCTGATCGTTGTCAATTATTCACGATCTTGTCTTGAAAGCGGACTCAATAGTTTCATGCGTTGGCTAGCCTTCCCCAAAATGGCCCTGAGCCTGCTGCTCGCGGCACTGGCGGCGCTGGCGCTCGTCGGCATCAACGAGGCGGGCTACCGGCAGTCCAGTATCGCCTTGGCCGAGATCGATGCCGCCCAGAAGGTGCGCAGCGTGCTCAACCAGCTGCTGCAGAACATCCTCGATGCAGAAACGGGCCAGCGCGGCTATCTGCTGACAGGGGAAGCCGCCTATCGGCAACCCTACGACAACGCCATCCAGCAGATCGACGGCAACCTGGCGAGCCTGCGCCAGCAGTATGCCGGCCGGCCGGCCGAGACGGCCCAGCTGGCCGAGCTGTCGAAACACGTGCTGCGCAAGGTGTCCGAGATGGACATGAGCGTGCGCCTGCGCTCGGACGGCAAGGAGGACGCCTGGAAGTTCGTCATCACCACCGACGTCGGCCGCGAGGAGATGGATTCCATCCGCGAGAAGGCCCGGGGCCTGGTGGAGCTCAGCAACAAGACCCTGCACGACAGCCAGACCCAGGTGATGCTGTCGCTGCGGCTGGCGCGCTTCGGCACCAGCATCGTGGCGCTGGCGGCCCTGTTCGCCTTCTTCCTGTACCTGCGCCAGACGCACGTGCTGCGCTCGATCGGCGAGCGCCAGCAGGAGACCCTGCAGCGCGAGCGCAATGCCCTGGAGGACGAAGTGCGCGAGCGCACCACCTCGCTGGCCGAGCTGGCGACCCACCTGCAGGACGTGCGCGAGACCGAGCGCGGTTTCCTGGCGCGCGAGCTGCACGACGAACTGGGCTCGCTGCTGACCGCCGCCAAGCTCGACGTGGCGCGGCTCAAGTCGCGGCTGGCCGATTCGCCCGATGCGATCCAGCGGCTGCAGCATCTGACCGAGCTGCTCAACAGCGGCATCGCGCTCAAGCGCCGCATCATCGAGGACCTGCGCCCTTCCTCGCTGGCCAACCTGGGGCTGGTGGCCTCGCTCGAGATCCTCGGGCGCGAGTTCGGCGAACGTTCGGGCATCCACGTCGACATGCAGCTGGAGCCGGTCAGCACCGACGAGTCGCGCCAGCTCACCATCTACCGGATGGTGCAGGAGAGCCTGACCAACATCGGCAAGTACGCCGAGGCCACCGAGGCCACGATCTCTATGAAGGACCACGGCACGCACGTGGTGGTCGAGGTGGTCGACAACGGCAAGGGCTTTGACGCCCTGAAGATGCGCCCGTCGACCCACGGGCTGGCCGGCATGCGCCACCGCGTGGAAGCGGCGCACGGCAAGCTCACGGTGGAATCGACGCCCGGGCACGGCACGCGCATCGCGGCGATGCTGCCGGTGGCATAGGCCCGAAGCCCTGCCTCGTGTGCCGGCGCATTCGTGCCGGATTTCACGCGATTTGATGGGCGGCCGGGCGGACTCGGCCATCTCCTACGCCCCGCCCCCCCTGCCACTGACAGGTCCGCCATGGGCCGACCCTTAAGGTCTGTCCATGCCGTGTTCCTCCCCATCGGACACGCGGCTTTTCCAACAACGAGGGTAGCCTCCAAGGAGTTCCGCATGTTGCACTACGCAGTGGTCTTTCTGGTCATCGCGCTGATCGCCGCCTTGTTCGGCTTCGGCGGTATCGCCGCCAGCGCCGTCGGCATCGCCAAGATCCTCTTCGTGATCTTCGCCGTACTCGCCATCGCGAGCTTCCTGGCCGGCTTGCTACGAAGCAAGTAGCGTCGGTACGATTCACAGGCTCTCGCAAATCATTCCCGGAAAGGACTTTTCATGAACACGACCAAGACCCCCCAGCAACTCGCCGATGACGCACGCCAGACCGCCAACGACGCTGTCGATACCACGCGTGCCTATGCACAGAATGCGGTGAATGCGGCGGGCGAAAAGGTCCGCGAGCTGCGTCGCGACGCGGAACCGGCGGTCGAACAGCTCGCAGCGCGCGTGCAGCAGGCCGTGCAGCGCGGCCTCGATGCCGCATCGACCACCAGCGCCCGTGCCCAGCGCCGCCTCGAACAGGCCGCCGACTCGACCGGCCGCTACATCTCCGACCAGCCCGTGCGCTCGGTGCTGATCGCCGCCGCGGCCGGTGCCGCCATCACCGCACTGATCGTGCTGGCCAGCCGCCGTCGGGACGACTATTGATCGCCTGAAGCATCGGCCCCGCTCCGCAGCACCATGCTTCATCCGATCTTTTCCACGGTGCTCGGGCACCCGGAGCTCATCGCCGAACACATCGCCAATTACGCGGCCCTGGTCCGGCAGGAATCCGGCACCGCGGCCCGCGGGCTGATCGCCCGCATCGTCGCGGGCATCCTGGCCGCAGCCACCTTCGTGCTGGCGCTGGGACTCATCGGCGTGGCGGTGCTGCTGGGCGTGCTGCACGGCAGTTTTCATTGGGTATTGATCGCGGTTCCCGGCGTGGCGCTGGCGATCGCCGCGATCTGTGCCTGGATCGCATCCCGTCCCTTCATCGCCCATGGGTTCGACGATCTGCGTGCGCAGGTCGACGCCGACCTGCAGGCCCTTCACGAAGCCGGAGGCCGCCATGGCCGGCACTGATCCCCGCGCGCTGCTGACGCCGAAGGAACGGCTGGCGCTGTCGCGCCGCGCCCTGGTGCGCGAACTCAACGGCGGCCGCGAACTCGAGCCGGAACCGCGCACGCCGCAGCAGGAACGCGCCCGGCGCGATGCCGAAGCGGCCTTCGCGCAGTCCGACCCCGACGATGCCGGCGCCGCCTTCGAAGGCCAGCGCGCGCACGATGCGGGCGATGGACGCGGCGGCAATGCCCGCGTCTGGGCCTCGGTCGCGCGCAGCATGGCCGAGCGCTGGTGGCGCCGCCATCCGGCGCATGCGGCGGGCCAGCTGGCCCGGCCGCTGCTCGAGCGCTACGCGCGCAAGGAGCCGGCCAAGCTGATGGCCATTGCCGCGGCCACCGGCGCGGTGGTGGTGCTGGTCAGGCCCTGGCGGCTGCTGTCGGTGACGGCGGTGCTGGCCGCGGTGCTCAAGACCTCCGACCTGGCCGACATCGTGAACACGCTCATGCAGCAGAAAACAACTCCCCCACGAAAGGATCCCCCATGAAAGCCAATGCCTCCACTCCGGCGAAGGACCACCAGCACCTGGTGCTGGACCAGAAGGGCCTCGATGCCGCGGCCCACAGCCTCGACGACGGCGCCGTCACCCCGGCCTACGGCCCGTGGCGCGACGACATCGTCAAGCTGCTGAACGACGCGCTCGCCACCGAGCTGGTCTGCGTGCTGCGCTACAAGCGCCACTATTTCACCGCCAACGGCGTGGAGTCGCCGGCCATCGCCGACGAATTCCTGGTGCATGCCAACGAGGAATCGGGCCATGCAGACCGCATCGCCGAACGCATCGTGCAGCTGGGCGGCGAACCCGATTTCGCGCCCGATCACCTGCGCGAACGCAGCCATGCCGGCTACGACGAATCGACCGACCTGCAGGCCATGGTGCGCGCCAACCTCGTGGCCGAGCGCATCGCGGTCGAGTCGTACCGCCAGATGATCAATCTGATCGGAGACAAGGACCCGACCACCCGCCGCATGCTCGAGGACATCCTCTCGGACGAGGAAGAGCACGCCGACGAGCTGAAGGACTGGCTGGGCCACTAACCCGGCGGCCACCCAGGAAAAAGCCCGGACATGCCGGGCTTTTTCTTTGGGGGCGGGAGGAAACGAGTCCGAAGACTCGGAAAAACTCAGCCCTTCACCTCGAGCCGGTTGTCGACCGAGGTCACGCCCTGCACGCCCTTGGCGATCTGCTCGGCGCGCTCCTTGGCGGCGGCGCTCGGCGCGGGCCCCTGCAGGCTCACGGCACCGGCCTTGGTGTCGACATCGATCTTGATGGCGCTGAGGTCGGGATCCTTCGCCAGGCCGGCCGAGATGGCGGCGGTGATGGCCGCGTCGTCCACCGTGTTCGCGACGGCGCTGCCGGCGTCCTTCACGGCTTCCTTCGCGTTGGCCGCGCCATCCTTCACGCTCTGCGAATCGATCCGGGTCTTGGCCTCCTCGGCCATCTTCACGGTCTTGTCGCGCGCGGTGTCGACGGCCTGCTCGGTGCGCGCCACGGCGCTGTCGAGCTTCTCGCCGGCGGTGCGGCCATCGTTCTTGTCGCAGGCGGCCAGCGCGAGGCTGCCGCCGGCGATCGCCAGCACGGCGAGCCAGGTGCGCGTGCGCGAAGCGGACGGCTGTATCGAAATGGTCATGGGAACCTCCACATCGATGGAATGAAAAGAAAAAAGGCTGCGCCCTTGCGGGCCGCAGCCATGTCGCCTCAGAGCTTGTCGGCGCCGGACTTGATCGCGTCCTTGGCCTTTTCCTTCACGTCGCCGTAGGTGCTCTGCACCTTGCCGGCGGCCTGGTCGGCAACGCCTTCGCCTTCGAGCTTCTCGTTGCCCACGACCTTGCCGGCGACTTCCTTGAGCTTGCCCTTGGCCTGGTCGACGCGGCCTGCCACTTGATCCTTGTTCATTGCGATGTCCTTCCTGATTCGGTCACGAAGCACCCGGAGATCGGGCGCATGGGCCGGCGGCCCATGACGTCAATCTAGCGACGGGATCGGGCGATGGCGCCGCGACGGCGGCTCGAAGCGCTGTAGGACAACCGGGCCCGGCCAGGGTCAGGCGGAAACGATCCAGCCCTCGAGCGGATCGATGCCCGTGGGCAGGCCGTAACCGGGGCCCGCGCTGTCCGCGCGCTGCATGCCCCAGGCGGCCTGCACCAGGCACAGCACGGCATCGAGGTCGTCGCCGCGCGGGTCGTCGAGCAGTTCGCGGCGCTGCCCGGCCGAGAGCACGAGGCGCAGGCCGAGCCGCGTGCGGCCGGCCTCGAGCGCGGCCAGCAGTTCGGCGCGCGCCGCGCGGCGCTCGGGCGTCTGCCTGGCGAGCTCGTCGCTCTTGTAGCTGCGGCGGCCGATCAGCTCGCGCGCCAGCAGCCCGGGGTAGGCCTCGAGCGCCACCCGATCGGCCGGCTGCACCGCGCGCAGCCCCGGCAGATGGGCACCGGCCGACAGCAGCGGCGGCACCCCGGCGTGCAGCATGAAGGCCACCGGCGGATTGACCCACTTCATCGACGGGCTGGAACCCGCGGGCGCATCGGTGGCGCGGTGCGCGAACTTGCCGCCCACCGGCCGCGCGGCGCAGAAGGCCGCGAAGGTCTCGCGGATCTCGGCGCGGGTGAGCGCGGCGTAATGCGCGATCAGCGGCTCGAAGCGCACGGGCCAGCCCAGGTGCTCGACCAGTTCGCGCGGCAGGCTGAACGGAAAGTCGAAACCGCCGACCCAGGCCGGCGTGGTGTGCAACCAGCGGCCCCAGGCATCGAGCGCGCTGAAGCGCCGCAGTTCGTGCAACACCACGGCGCCATCGGGCATCGGTTCGCCGGTGGCGACCACGATCGGCTTGCGCGCGGTCGGTGCGCTCGAGAAATCGCAGCCGAACAGCAGCGGGCCCGGACGCGTCTGGCTCATGGCTCAGCCCAGCGCGAGCGCCACCACGCCCGCGGCGATGAAGAGCGCGCCCAGCAAGCGCAGCAGCCGGTCGCCCTCGCGCAGCAGGTGGCCGCCGATTAGCGCCGCGAACAGCATCGACACCTCGCGCGCGGGCGCCACATGCGAGATCGGCGCCTGCTGCACCGCGTAGAGCACCAGCACGTACGACACCGGACTCACGGCCGCCACCACCAGCGCGTACTTCCACTGCGCGCGCCACATGCGCGCGGTGGTGGTGCGGTCGTGCAGCGCGGCCGGCAGCAGCAGCACCAGGCGCACGAGGTTGCCGAAGTAGTCGAGCAGGATCGGCGACATCGCGAGGAACTTGACGGCGTAGCTGTCGGCCACGGTGTAGGCCGCGATGAAGCCGCCGGTCAGCACGCCGTAGCGGATGCCCTTGTGCACGCGCTCGCGCTGCGCCGGGTCGTGCGCCTTGTGCCAGAGCTTCGGGCCACCAGCGACCAGGAACACGCCCCCCACCACGCCCAGGATGCCCGCCACGCCCACGAGGCTGATCTTCTCGCCGAGGAACAGCACCGCCACCAGCGACGACAGCAACGGCCCCGAGCCCCGCGCCAGCGGATAGACCACCGTGAGGTCCGACTTGCGGTAGCCGCGCAGCAGCACGATGAAATAGAAGATGTGCAGCACGCCGCTGAGCACGACGAAGCCCCACTCGGTCGCGCCCCAGTGGGGCACCACGTTCCAGCCCAGCACGATGCCCACCGGCGCCCAGATGAGCATGTTGAACACGCTGGTCTGGAAGCTGAAGCGCACGTCGCCGTTGGCCTTCTTGGCGACGATGTTCCAGCCCGCGTGGATGAGCCCTGCAAGCAGGATCAGCGCGAATGCGGAAAGAGGCACGGGATCAGATCAGGGAAGTCGCTCGCCCACCGGCCGGCGGGCAACAAAAAGGGGGCCGAAGCCCCCGACGCATTTCAGTGGCGCCCGACGATGGCCGCCGTGGCCATCAGCTCCTCGAGCAACGCCAGCGAGACCTTGCCCGAGACCTTGTACGGGTCGAGCTCGGGCTTCTCGGAGTATTTCAGCAGCGTGGAGGCGTTGAGCTTGGAGAGGTTGACCTGCCCCATGGTCCAGCCACCGAAGCGGCGCTCGAAGATTTCCTCGTAGTGCAGCAGCACCACGTCCTTGTGGCGCGCATCGCGCTGGATGTGGCCGTAGAGCTCGCTGATCGCCATGCGGCCGCCTTCGATCGCCTGCAGGAAGGTGCCGCCGCCGTAGCAGAGGATGCCCGTGATGCCGCAGGTCGTGTTGTGCGAGCGCGATTGCGTGAGGATCGCTTCGATGGCCGCGGGGCTGGTGTCGACGGCGCGGCTGGCGTAGAGGAGTCGGACCAGCATGTCAGCTCTTTCGGGGCAGGAGAGACAGGAATTCGCGGCGCAGGCTCGGGTCCTTGAGGAACACGCCACGCATCACGGAATTGATCATCTTGCTGTCCATTTCCTTCACGCCGCGCCAGGCCATGCAGAAGTGCTCGGCCTCCATCACCAGCGCGAGGCCGTCGGGCTGGGTCTTTTCCTGGATCAGGTCGGCCAGTTGCACCACGGCCTCTTCCTGGATCTGCGGACGGCCCATCACCCATTCGGCGAGGCGCGCGTACTTCGACAGGCCGATGACGTTGGTGTGCTCGTTGGGCATCACGCCGATCCAGAGCTTGCCGATGATCGGGCAGAAGTGGTGCGAGCAGGCGCTGCGCACCGTGATCGGGCCGACGATCATCAGCTCGTTGAGGTGCTCGGCATTGGGGAATTCGGTCAGCGAAGGCGGCGGCACGTAGCGACCGCGGAACACCTCGTTGACGTACATCTTGGCCACGCGCCGCGCGGTGTTGTCGGTGTTGTGGTCATTCTCGACGTCGATCACCAGGCTGTCGAGCACGCCCTTCATCTTGACCTCGACCTCGTCGAGCAGGGCCTCGAGCTCGCCGGGCTGGATGAACTCGGCGATGTTGTCGTTGGCGTTGAAGCGCCGGCGCGCCGCGTGCAGGCGTTCGCGGATCTTCACGGAGACGGGCGTGCCCTCGTCGTCGTCTTTGGGAACGGGGAGCGTGTCCACTTCGGTTTTCCTCAGCATCGGGCCATCGTACCAGTGAATGCATGCCGCCGTTCGGGCCGCGAATGCCCGCTCCTTCTGCGGGCCTTGCTATCAATTCGGCAGCAAGAAGTCGGTGACCAGCGGCAGGTGGTCCGACATGCGGGCCCAGATCGGGCCGCGCGGCACGCTGCTGGTCAGCGGTTCGATCTCGCGGCCGTAGATGAAATCGAGCTGCGCCACCGGCAGCCGCGAGGGATAGGTCAGCGTGCGCGGGCCGCGCAGGTCGCTGGTGTCGCGCAGGCCCATGGCGTTCATCGCGTAGCGCATGCGCGCGCCCCAGTCGTTGAAGTCGCCGGCCACCACCACCGGCTCGCCGTTCGGCACCTCGCGCTCGATGAATTCGCGCAGCCGCGCCACCTGCCGCACGCGGCTGCCCTTGATGAGCCCCAGGTGCACCACGATGGCGTGCACCGGCCGCCCTTCGACCTCCATCACCACGTGCAGCAGGCCGCGCTGCTCGAAGCGGTGGTCGGAGATGTCCTGGTGGTTAGTGCGCAGCACCGGCCAGCGCGTGAGCAGCGCGTTGCCGTGCTCGCCGTGGCGCGTGATGGCATTGGTCTCGTAGACCGCCGTGTAGCCCTCGGGCGCGAGGAAATCGGCCTGCGGCAGCTCGGGCCAGCGCGGAAAGCGCACCGCCGCCTGACGGTTCATCTTGCGCACTTCCTGCAGGCAGACGATGTCGGCGTCGAGCTGCTCGATGGCATGGCCGAGGTTGTGGATTTCGAGCCGCCGCGCGGGCCCGATGCCCTGCACCCCCTTGTGGATGTTGTAGGTGGCGACCCGGAAGTTGGGCGTCTGCGAGTTCATCGCGCAAATTCTGGCAGCAACAGAATGGCTTCGGCGTTCGATGGGGAAAAGCAGGCGTCGGCGGCCTCGCGGTACGGCAGCCAGCGCCAGTCGGTGTGCTCGCGCGGCGCCAGCACCGGCGCGACGCGCTCGGGCACGCACAGGCCGAACAGGTGCTCGGTGTTCTGCGTGACGCCCGGCGCATAGCGCGCACGCCAGCGCGGATAGATCTCGTAGACGTTGCACAGGCCCCAGTCGACCAGCTGCGCCGCGAGCGCACTGCCCTGCCCGCACAGAATGCCGGTCTCCTCCGCGACCTCGCGCGCGGCCGTGAGCGCCAGCGGCTCGTCCTCCGCGTCCTTGCTGCCCGTGACCGACTGCCAGAACTCGGTCTCGGCGTCGGCGCGGCGGATCAGCAGCACGTCGAGGGCGGGCGTGTGAATCACGACCAGTACGGACTGGGGGATCTTGAAGGGGCGCGTATCAGAAGCCACTGAGCACGGCATCCATGGCGGCTGCGACCTCACCGGCGCGGGAAGCGAGCGAGGCGACCGGTTTCTTGAGAAGCTTGGCCGACAGAGGGGCCGCCAGGTGCGGCATCAGGGACAAGGTCTCCCCGCCCATTTCCACCGGCGGGCACAAGTTGACCGGTGCCTGGCGCGCGCCGACGCGAAACACGGGAATGACAAGGCGGGTCGACAAGTGATCGAGCAGCCCGCTTTGCACGTCGACGACGTAGGGAACCGTTCGGCGCGCTTCAGACCGAGGGTTCTCGTAGATGTCGAACTGCGCCATTCAAGACGCCTCCTGCCAGGCCACCATCCCCTCGCACCACAACCCCTGCTTCTCCACCAGTTCGTTCTGCTCGGCGATCCAGTCCTTGTATTGCGCATTGAACTCGCGCTTGCGCTGAGCCATCGATTTCTTCTGCTCCAGCGCTTCGAGTTCCGCAAAGCGCGCCGCAGAAACGAGAACGACCGCCACGCGGTCGTTCTTCATCACATGCACCGGCTCACGCTCGGCCTGGCCGAGGTAGTAGCCGAATCGGTTCTTGGCTTCGGTGGCGGTGATCTGCATGGCTGGCTCCCGGGGAGTGATTAGCCATTTTAGCCACCGCCCTTCCCGGAGCAAGCGCCGCCGATCAGGCCGCCTGCTGCGGCTGCACGTTGCGCAGCCGGATGTGCAGTTCGCGCAGCTGCTTCTCGTCGACCGGGCTCGGCGCCTGCGTCAGCAGGTCCTGCGCGCGCTGGGTCTTCGGGAAGGCGATCACGTCGCGGATCGACTCGGCGCCGGTCATCAGCATGACGAGACGGTCCAGGCCGATGGCGATGCCGCCGTGCGGCGGCGCGCCGTACTGCAGCGCGTCGAGCAGGAAGCCGAACTTGAGCTGCGCGTCCTCGGCGCTGATCTTCAGCGCGCGGAACACCTTGCTCTGCACTTCCTCGCGGTGGATACGCACCGAGCCGCCACCCATCTCGATGCCGTTGAGCACCATGTCATAGGCCTTGGCGATGCACTTTTCGGGCGCGGTGTCCATGAGGTCCTCATGGCCGTCCTTCGGCGCGGTGAACGGGTGGTGCACGGCGCTCCAGCGCTGGCCTTCCTCGTCGAACTCGAACATCGGGAAGTCGACCACCCACAGCGGTGCCCAGCGGTCGTCGAACAGGCCGCTCTTCTTGCCGAAGGCGCTGTGGCCGATCTTCACGCGCAGCGCGCCGATGGCGTCGTTGACCACCTTCTCCTTGTCGGCACCGAAGAACAGGATGTCGCCGTTGCGCGCGCCGGTGCGGGCGATGATCTCGGCCAGCGCGTTGTCGTCGAGGTTCTTCACAATCGGGCTCTGCAGGCCCTCGCGGCCCGCGGCCGCATCGTTGATCTTGATGTAGGCCAGGCCCTTGGCGCCGTAGATCTTCACGAACTCCTGGTAGGCATCGATCTCGCCGCGCGACAGGCCGCCCTCGGCACCGCCGCCCGGCACGCGCAGCGCGACCACGCGACCGCCCTTCATCGTGGCGGCGTTCGAGAACACCTTGAATTCCACGCGCTTCATGAGCTCGGTGAGTTCGGTGAACTCGAGCTTCACGCGCAGGTCGGGCTTGTCCGAGCCGTACTTGAACATCGCCTCGCCGTAGGTCATGGTCGGGAACACCGGCAGCTCGATGCCCGCGGCGTTGCGGAACACGTTGCGGATCATGCCTTCGAACATCTCGCGGATCTCTTCCTCGGCGAGGAACGAGGTCTCGATGTCGATCTGCGTGAATTCGGGCTGACGGTCGGCGCGCAGGTCCTCGTCGCGGAAGCACTTCACGATCTGGTAGTAGCGGTCGTAGCCGGCCACCATCAGCAGCTGCTTGAACAGCTGCGGCGACTGCGGCAGCGCGAAGAAGCTGCCGTCGTGCACGCGGCTGGGCACCAAGTAGTCGCGCGCGCCTTCGGGCGTGGACTTGCCGAGCATCGGGGTCTCGATGTCGATGAAGCCGTTGGCGTCGAGGAACTTGCGCGTTTCCATCGTCACCTTGTAGCGCAGCATCAGGTTGCGCTGCATCGCGGGGCGGCGCAGGTCCAGCACGCGGTGCGTGAGGCGCGTGGTTTCCGACAGGTTGTCGTCGTCGAGCAGGAACGGCGGCGTGACCGAGGGGTTGAGCACCTTGAGCTCGTGCGCCAGCACTTCGATCTTGCCGCTCTTGAGCTGGTCGTTGGTGGTGCCTTCGGGGCGTGCGCGCACGAGGCCCGTGATCTGCACGCAGAACTCGTTGCGCAGGTTCTCGGCGACGGCGAAGGTCGAGGCGCGATCGGGGTCGCACACCACCTGCACGTAGCCTTCGCGGTCGCGCACGTCGATGAAGATCACGCCGCCGTGGTCACGGCGACGGTTGACCCAGCCGCAAAGGGTGACGGTCTGGCCCAACAGGGCTTCGGTCACGAGACCGCAATAGTGAGTACGCATGGCCATGGCTAGATTCCGGCGCCGTTGCGGCGCGTTCGTTTTTATGGGTTGGACGGTTTGGTCGTCGCGATGCTGGCGGGACTGCCGGGAACGACGACCCCCATCGAGACGATGTACTTGAGCGCCTCGTCCACGCTCATCAGGAGCTCGATGCAGTCGCTGCGCTTGAGCATCACGAAGTAGCCGCCCGTGGGATTGGGCGTGGTGGGCACGTAGACGCTGAGGAACTCCTCGTTGCCCAGGTGTTCCGCGACCTCGTTGCCGGGCGCGCCGGTGACGAAGGCGATGGTCCACACGCCCTCGCGCGGCCACTGCACCAGCACCGCGGTGCGGAAAGCGTTACCGTTCTCGGAGAACAGCGTGTCGGAGACCTGCTTGACGCTCGAGTAGATCGAACGCACCACCGGGATGCGGCGCACCACGGCGTCGCCCCAGCCGAGCAGGCGCTTGCCGACGAAATTGCTCGCGGCGGCGCCCACCACCAGCAGGATCGCCAGCGTGAGCAGCACGCCCAGGCCGCGCACCCGGTGGTCGCTGAGCCAGACCTGCCACTGCTCGGGCAGCAGCCACAGCGTCTGGTCGAGCGTGCCGATGATCCAGTTCAGCACGCCGAGCGTGATGACCAGCGGCACGATCACCAGCAGGCCGGACAGCAACCATTTGCGCAGGGCGAGCATGGGGAGGTTTCTTCTCTGGAGAGCGACGGGCGGTTCGGCGCCTCAGTCGGCGCTCTTGGCGGCCGGCGCGGGCGCAGGGGCCGGCGCGGGAGCCGGGCTGGGCGCGGCGGCGGGTGCATCGGCGGACTTGGCGGCGCCGTCGCCCGAGGCGGCCGGCGCGGTGGCGGCTTCGGACTTCTTGCCGCCGCCATCACGGAAGTCGGTGACGTACCAGCCCGAGCCCTTGAGCTGGAATCCGGCCGCCGTGACCTGCTTTTCGAATGCGCTCGCGCCGCATGCCGGACACACCGTGAGCGGCGGATCGGACATCTTCTGCAGGGCATCCTTGGCGAAGCCGCAGGCGCTGCACTTGTAGGCGTAGATGGGCATGGGAAATCGAGTGGGGAAAGCGACCGGGCGGCCGCTCGCAAAGCCCTCGATTATAGGGGCGCCCCCCGGCCGGCCGGCGCCCCGGGGATTGCGCCTGGCGCGAGATTCAGGCCGTTTCGGTCGCCAGCGGGCGGTGCGGCGTGTGAGTGTTCACCACCCATTGCGGCGCCAGCGAACCGAGCACCATGCCCGCGAACGAGGCCAGCACGCCCGCGAGCTGGGCCGGGAACACCGCGCCCCAGGGCATCGCCATGAACAGCAGCCAGGTGCCGATGCCGAACAGGATCGCGGCGATCGCGCCCTGGGTGGTGGCGCGCTTCCAGTAGAGACCGAACACCAGCGGGATGAAGGCCCCGACCAGCGGCACCTGGTAGGCGCCCGAGACCAGTTCGTAGATCGGCGTGCCCTGCATGCGGATCGCATAGGCCAGCACCGCGGCGCTGAACAGCAGCACCGTGATGCGCATGGTCCGGAGGTTCTCGCGGTCGGTGCCCGCGGGGCGGAACTGGCGCCAGATGTTCTCGGTGAAGGTGACGCTGGGCGCCAGCAAGGTGGCCGAGGCGGTCGACTTGATGGCCGACAGCAGCGCGCCGAAGAACAGCACCTGCATCACGAACGGCATCTTCTCGAGCACCAGCGTGGGCAGCACCTTCTGCGGATCTTCCTTGAGCAGCGTGGCGGTCTGCTCCGGCATGATCAGGAGCGCGCTGGCCACGAGGAACATCGGCACGAAGGCGAACAGGATGTACGCCAGGCCGCCGATCACCGGGCCGCGCGTGGCGGCCTTGACGCTGTTGGCCGACATCACGCGCTGGAACACGTCCTGCTGCGGGATCGAGCCGAGCATCATGGTGATGGCGGCCGCGAAGAAGAAGACCATGTCGTGCCAGTTGGGCTCGGGCCAGAACTTGAACAGGTCCTTGCTGACCGCGAAAGCGACCACCTTGTCGGCGCCGCCGGCCATGTTGCCCGCGAACATCGCGATGATGGCCAGGCCGGCCACCAGGATGATCATCTGGATGAAGTCGGTGACCGCCACCGACCACATGCCGCCGAACAGCGTGTAGGCCAGGATCGAGACCACGCCGATCACCATGCCGGTCGACAGCCCGATGGCGCCGCCCGAGAGCACGTTGAACACCAGGCCCAGCGCCGTGACCTGCGCCGAGACCCAGCCCAGGTAGCTCAGCATGATGATCAGCGTGCAGGCCACTTCCACGCCGCGGCCGTAGCGCTCGCGGTAGTAGTCGCTGATGGTCAGCAAGGTCATGCGGTAGAGCTTGCCCGCGAAGAACAGGCCCACGAGGATCAGGCAGGTGCCGGCGCCGAACGGGTCTTCGACCACGCCGTTGAGGCCGCCCTCGATGAACTTGGCCGGAATGCCCAGCACCGTCTCGGAACCGAACCAGGTCGCGAAGGTGGTCGTGACGATCATGAAGAGCGGCAGGTGCCGCCCGGCGATCGCGAAGTCGGTGGTGTTCTTCACGCGCCGGGCCGCATACAGGCCGATGGCGATAGTGAGCAACAGATAGACGATGACCAGGGTCAGCAGCACGTCAGGTTCTCCTCTTTCCTCGATTCCAAGGCAGCACGCCCATCTTTTTCCAGGCCGTGGCGGACAGTGCCGCGGTTCAGAAAATCCGAACGCGCACCAGCAGCTGCATGGCCAGCAGACCCAATACAAAACCTATGCCACCGTAGAGGATGGACTGGAGCAACCGGTTGGTGCGCTTCTGCGCGGCCAGCAGCTCCAGCAGCTCGCGCCGGTGGTCGGGCGGCCGATTCTCCAGGAAATCGTGCAGCAGGCGCGGCAATTCCGGCAACAGCTTGGCGTATCGCGGCGCCTCGTCCTTGAGCTGCTGGAACAGCTTCTTGGGCCCGATCTGGTCGACCATCCACTTCTCGAGGAAGGGCTTGGCCGTGTGCCAGAGGTCGAGCTCGGGATCGAGCTGGCGGCCCAGCCCCTCGATGTTGAGCAGGGTCTTCTGCAGCAGCACCAGCTGCGGCTGGATCTCGACATGGAAGCGGCGCGAGGTCTGGAACAGCCGCATCAGCACCATGCCGAGCGAGATCTCCTTGAGCGGCCGGTCGAAGTAGGGTTCGCAGACGGTGCGGATCGCGGCCTCGAGCTCGTCGATGCGCGTGCCCTCGGGCACCCAGCCGCTCTCGAGGTGCAGCTCGGCCACGCGCTTGTAGTCGCGCCGGAAGAAGGCCACGAAGTTCTGCGCCAGGTACTCCTTGTCGGACTCGGTGAGCGTGCCGATGATCCCGAAGTCCAGCGAGATGTAGCGCCCGAAGGTCTGGGGCTCGAGGCTGACCTGGATGTTGCCCGGGTGCATGTCGGCATGGAAGAAGCCATCGCGGAACACCTGGGTGAAGAAGATGGTGACGCCGTCGCGCGCGAGCTTCGGGATGTCGACGCCCGCGGCGCGCAGCCGCTCGAGCTGCGCGATCGGCACGCCGTTCATGCGCTCCATCACGATCACCTCGGGATGGCAGAAGTCCCAGAACATCTCGGGGATCAGCACCAGGTCGAGCGAGGCCATGTTGCGGCGCAGCTGCGCGGCATTGGCGGCCTCGCGCACCAGATCGAGCTCGTCGTGCAGGTACTTGTCGAACTCGGCCACCACCTCGCGCGGCTTCAGCCGCTTGCCGTCGGGCGACAGCTTCTCGACCCAGCCGGCCATCATGGCCATGAGGCCCAGGTCCTTCTCGATCACGCCGCGCATGTTGGGGCGCAGCACCTTGACCGCCACCTCGCGCAGCTGGCCGTCGCCGGTGCGGATGGTCGCGAAATGCACCTGCGCGATCGAGGCGCTCGCGATCGGCGTTTCGTCGAACTGCACGAACACGTCGCCGACGGGTCGGCGGAATGCGCGCTCGATGGTCGCCACGGCCACCGCCGAGGGGAACGGCGGCACGCGGTCCTGCAGGAAGGTCAGCTCGTCGGCGATGTCGGGCGGCAACAGGTCGCGCCGCGTGGAGAGCACCTGGCCGAACTTGACGAAGATCGGGCCCAGCCGCTCGAGCGCCTCGCGCAAGCGCTGGCCGCGCGGTGCGTCGAGCCGGCGGCCGAAGGAGACGATGCGTGCGACCACCCGCAGCCAGGGCTTCTGGAAGCTCGTGAGCACGAGCTCGTCGAGGCCGTAGCGCAGCGCGACCCAGACGATGAAGAGGCTGCGATAGAAGCGGCTCATTCGGCGGCGCCCGCCGAACCGATACCGGATCTGCCGGCCGCCGCGCGGTTGCCCACGAACTGGCGCAACGCGCCCACCACGCGCCGCACCGCATTGCCGATGGCATGCGCGGGCACGTCGCCGATCACGCGCGCGAGATCGTCCTCGACGTCCCAGCGCACGTGGTCGACCAGCCAGTTGACCTCGGCCGCGAGCTGCACGTCGCCCACGATCTGCACCGAGGGCTTGTCGCCGCGCAGCGTGGCGCGCGCGATCTCGAAGGGGTTGTCATCGGTGACCGACAGCGTGAGCTCGGGCAGCGAGCCCGGCGGCGCCAGGTCGAGCAGGCCGGCGGGCGTGGCCACCAGCTCCATCGTGACGAAGCGCCACTGGAAGCGCACCACGCGGCCCTGCTGGCGCACCAGCCGCTGCTGGGCCTCGGGCTCCTGCTGCAGCACGTGGTTGAGGAACAGCACGGCGCGGTGCTGGATCTCGTGCACGGCCCAGGGCGGCGGCTGCAGGCGCTCGCCGACGCGATTGAACAGATCGCCGAGCAAAGAAAAAGGGGACGATGGTGTGGCCATGGTCCCCATTATCCTTTCTGCAGGCGGCCGGGCCGCCCTCGAAGCCGCTGCTTATTGCAGGGCTTGCACGCCGGCCACGAGCCAGCCGTTGCCGCCGGTGGTCGGACGCGTCATGTTCCAGACTTCGCGGAACGGGCCCGGGCCCGCCGAGGCGTCTTCGCGGATCATGCCGGAGAACTCCACGCTGGCCATGTAGGCATCGGCCAGTTCCTCGATGCCGAGCAGCTTGGCGTCGAGCATGACCACCTCGGTCTTGTTCGACACGCCACCGGTGTGGCTGGCGCGGTCGGCGAGCTGGCTGCGGATTTCCTCGATCATCTCGTCGGTCATCATCGAACGCAGCATGGTGATGTCGGCACGGTCCCAGGCATCCTGCAGGGTCACGAAGTTGCGCTTGGCGGCGGTCAGGAAACCGTCGACATCGAAGCCGGCCGGGATGCCCCAGCTCTGCGAACCGGCCAGGGCCGAACCGATCATGCTGCCGCCACCGGCCGCGGCACCCGCGGACGAGAGGCTGCTGCCGTGCGAGGTCGCGGCGGGCGTGGCATCGAAGTTGGTGGCGTTGCGCTCCCACGGACGGGCCGAGGCGTCGTTGCCGACGTTGCTCGGGCTGTACTGCGCCGGCGCTGCCGGGTTGCCCGGACCGCCCGCGCCCTGGAAGGCGAAGCCGCCCTGGCGTGCACCGGCGGGTTGCGAGCGCGACTTGATCATGCGCCACACGAACACCGCGGCCAGCACCAGCAGGCCGATCAGCAGGATGTTGCCGAAGCCCGCGCCCAGGCCCAGCGAGCTCGCGAGCCATGCGAGGCCCAGGCCCGCGGCCAGGCCGCCGAGCATGGCGCCCCACGGGCGCTTCGGTGCCGCGGCGGCGGGCGCCGGCGTGGCGGGCTTGGCGGCCGCATTGGTGGCGTTCTGTTGCGCGGGCGCGGCCGGCGGCGTGGCCTGGCGTTGCGTCACGTTCGAGGATTGGCGGCCGACGGATTTACCGCCGCCCATGCGCGCCGCGTCGGCCTGGATGCTGACGAGCGCGAGTGCGCCAGCCAGAAGCAAAGTACTCAAACTCTTCATAAGGTCTCCTCTCGAACGAAATCTCGTCTGATCAACACTTGATTCCAACATGGAGGGCGACCACGCCACCCGTCATGTTGTGATAGTCCACATGCCCGAAACCGCCCTCTTTCATGAGGGACTTGAGCTCGTCCTGGCCCGGATGCATGCGGATCGATTCGGCCAGGTAGCGGTAGCTCGCGTCGTCGCCCGCCACCACCTTGCCCAGGCGCGGCAGCACGTTGAAGGAATACCAGTCGTAGACCTTCTCGAGCGGCTTCGCGACCTTCGAGAACTCGAGCACCAGGAGCTTGCCGCGCGGCTTGAGCACGCGGTTCATCTCCTTGAGCGCGACGTCCTTGTGCGTCATGTTGCGCAGGCCGAAGGCGACGGTGACGACGTCGAAGTGGTCGTCGGGGAACGGCAGCTTCTCGGCGTCGCAGACCGTGGTGGGCAGCACCACGCCGGCGTCGAGCAGGCGGTCGCGGCCGGTGCGCAGCATGGCTTCGTTGATGTCGGTGTGGACCACCTGGCCGCTGGCGCCGACCTTCTTCGCGAAGGCCAGCGCGAGGTCGCCGGTGCCGCCCGCGATGTCGAGCACGCGCGAGCCTTCGCCCACGTTCGCGACCATGACGGTGTAGGCCTTCCATGCGCGGTGAAGCCCCATCGACATGAGGTCGTTCATCAGGTCGTAGCGCGTGGCGACCGAGTCGAACACGCCGCGCACGCGGCCGGCCTTCTCGCTCTCGTCGACTTTCTCGAAGCCGAAATGGGTGGTGGTCATGCGACCGATGTTAGGCCGTTCGTCCTCGCATCAAGACGACGACCCCGCTGTACCGGCGGTCATTTGTTGCTTTTTCTGCAAACGCTGAGGTCTTGTAACGCCCGTCACGTCTACCGACGAAGCTATGCTTTCAATAGCAAACGCCGGTCAATGGCTGCCGCAGGCGTGGCCGCCCTTCTCGGCCATCGGTGCGTCGCGATCGACGCCTGCTTCGGCCAGCTTCTGCTCGTAGGCGGCCCAGAGTTCGGCCTGCTGCGAACCCAGCTGGTAGAGCAGGTCCCACGAGTAGATGCCGGTGTCGTGCCCGTCGCTGAAGCGGGGCTGCACCGCGTAGTTGCCCACCGGCTCGAGCGCGACCAGTTCGACCTCGCGCTTGCCGGTCTGCAGCGTTTCCTGGCCCGGTCCGTGGCCCTGCACCTCGGCCGAGGGCGAATAGATGCGCATCAGCTCGAAGGGGATGCGGAAGGTGGCGCCGTCGGAGAAGCCCACCTCGAGCACGCGCGAGCGGCCGTGCACGGTGATCGACTGCGGCGTCGGCGCGCCGGCTTGCAAGCCTGCCATGGGGAGTGTCCGTTCGAAGTGGAGGAAAGAGGATGCGGGAAGACGGCGCAGTATGCCGCGCCGGCTACAGCGCCGCGAGGCGCGTGGCCATCGCGGCCTCGGCCGCGCTCAGCAGCGCCTCGACCTGGGCCACGCGCGCGGCCGGTGCCGCGCGCTGCGCGGCGGCCCAGAACGGCGCGGGGAAATGGCTGTCCCAATCGAAGCGCGCGATCACGTGCCAGTGCAGGTGCGGCACCATGTTGCCGAGCGCGGCGACGTTGATCTTGGTCGGCGCGAGCGTGTCGCGCAGGCATTGCTCGACCTCGGCCACGGCGTCCATGCAGTGCGCGCGCTCCTCGCGCGACAGGTCGGACAGCTCGGGCCGGTGCGCATTCCACACCACGCGGTAGAAGGCCGGGAAGCCCGCCTCCACCGCGTGGATCACGCGCAGCCTCGCGCCCTCGAACACCAGGCGTCCGCCCGCCTGTTCGCAGAACACGCAGCCGGCCACGCGCGCCGCCTCGCCGCTCACACCAGCACCCGTTCGATGCCACCGTGGTTCGCGGCCGCCACGTACTCGGGCATCCAGTCGGCACCGAGGATCTTGTTGGCCATCTCGACCACGATGTAGTCGGCCTCGAGCAGGCCGTTGTTCAGGTCGCTGCCGTAGCGCGACAGGCCCTGCAGGCAGCTCGGGCAGCTGGTGAGGATCTTCACGTTCTCGCCGGCGCCGATCTTGCCGCCGTCGCGCAGCGCGGCCTCGCCCTTCTTCAGTTCCTCTTCCTTGCGGAAGCGGATCTGCGTCGAGATGTCGGGCCGCGACACGCCCAGCGTGCCCGACTCGCCGCAGCAGCGGTCGTTCTTGAGCACGTTGTCGCCGACCAGCGCCTTCACCGTCTTCATCGGGTCCTGCTGCTTCATCGGCGTGTGGCAGGGGTCGTGGTAGAGGTAGCCGGCACCACCCGCATCGCCCAGGGTGATGCCCTTCTCGAGCAGGTACTCGTGGATGTCGATGATCCGGCAGCCCGGGAAGATCTTGTCGAACTGGTAGCCCTGCAGCTGGTCGTAGCAGGTGCCGCAGCTCACCACCACCGTCTTGATGTCGAGGTAGTTGAGCGTGTTCGCCACCCGGTGGAACAGCACGCGGTTGTCGGTGATCATCTTCTCGGCCTTGTCGAACTGGCCGCTGCCGCGCTGCGGATAGCCGCAGCACAGGTAGCCCGGCGGCAGCACCGTCTGCACGCCCGCGTGCCAGAGCATGGCCTGCGTCGCGAGCCCGACCTGCGAGAACAGCCGCTCCGATCCGCAGCCCGGGAAATAGAACACCGCCTCGGTTTCCGAGGTCGTGACCTTGGGGTTGCGGATGATCGGCACGTAGTCGGCGTCCTCGATGTCGAGCAGCGCGCGCGCCGTCTTCTTCGGCAGGTTGCCCGGCATCTTCTTGTTGATGAAGTGGATCACCTGCTCCTTGATCGGCGCCGGTCCGAGCGAGGCCGGCGGCGCCGCCGTCTGCTTCTTCGCGAGGCCGCGCAGCAGGTCGTTGGCCATGCGCTGCGCCTTGAAGCCGATGCCCACCATGCCCGCGCGCACCGTCTTGATGGTCTGCGGATTGGTCGCGTTGAGGAAGAACATCGCGGCCGCGTTGCCGGGGCGGAAGCTCTTCTGCCCCATCTTGCGCAGCAGGTTGCGCATGTTCATCGACACGTCGCCGAAGTCGATCTTCACCGGGCAGGGCGTGAGGCACTTGTGGCACACCGTGCAGTGGTCGGCCACGTCCTCGAACTCCTCCCAGTGCTTGATGCTCACGCCGCGCCGGGTCTGCTCCTCGTAGAGGAAGGCCTCGACCAGCAGCGAGGTCGCGAGGATCTTGTTGCGCGGGCTGTAGAGCAGATTGGCGCGCGGCACGTGGGTGGCGCACACCGGCTTGCACTTGCCGCAGCGCAGGCAGTCCTTGACGCTGTCGGCGATGGCGCCGATGTCGCTCTGCTGCATGATGATCGACTCGTGCCCCATCAGGCCGAAGCTCGGCGTGTAGGCGTTGGTCAGGTCGGCATGCAGCGACTGCGCGCCGGCACCCGGCTCGCGCAGCAGCTTGCCCTTGTTGAAGCGGCCCTCGGGATCGATGCGCTGCTTGTACTCGGCGAAGGGACGCAACTCCTCGTCCGACAGGAACTCGAGCTTGGTGATGCCGATGCCGTGCTCGCCCGAGATCACGCCGTCGAGATGGCGCGCCAGCTTCATGATGCGCGCGACCGCCTCGTGCGCGGTCTGCAGCATCTCGTAGTTGTCGCTGTTGACCGGGATGTTGGTGTGCACGTTGCCGTCGCCCGCGTGCATGTGCAGCGCGACCCACACGCGGCCCTTGAGCACGCGCTTGTGGATCGCTGTGCACTCGGCCAGGATCGGCGCGAAGGCGGCGCCCGCGAAGATCGCCGACAGCGGCTGGCGCAGCTGGGTCTTCCAGCTCGCGCGCAGCGAATGGTCCTGCAGCTGCGGGAACAGCGCATCGACCTCGTCGAGCCAGCCGGCCCACAGCGCGCGCACCTCCTGCAGCAGTGCCACGGCCTGCGCCACGCGGTCCTCGAGCAGCTCGGCCGAGGGAATCTCGTTGGCGTCGTCGGTCTTGCCCAGCGGCAGGTTGCCGTGCACAAAGAACTTCTCGAGCTCGTCGACCAGCGCGAGCTTGTTGCGCAGCGAGAGCTCGATGTTGATGCGCTCGATGCCGTCGCTGTACTCGGCCATGCGCGGCAGCGGGATCACCACGTCCTCGTTGATCTTGAAGGCGTTGGTGTGGCGGCTGATCGCGGCGGTGCGCTTGCGGTCGAGCCAGAACTTCTTGCGCGCCTCGGGGCTGATGGCGATGAAGCCCTCGCCGCTGCGCGAGTTGGCGATGCGCACCACCTCGGAAGTGACGCGCGCCACCGCGTCGGCGTCGTCGCCCGCGATGTCGCCGAACAGCACCATCTTCGGCAGGCCGCCGTGCTTCTTCGACTTGGTGGCGTAGCCCACGGCCTTCAGATAGCGGTCGTCGAGGTGCTCGAGGCCCGCCAGCAGCACGCCCGAGCGCTTCTGCTCGGCGAACATGAAGTCCTTGATCTCGACGATGCTGGGCACCGCGTCCTTGGCGTTGCCGAAGAACTCGAGGCAGACGGTGCGCGTGTGCGCCGGCATGCGGTGCACCACCCAGCGGCAGCTCGTGATCAGGCCATCGCAGCCTTCCTTCTGGATGCCCGGCAGGCCCGAGAGGAACTTGTCGGTCACGTCCTTGCCGAGGCCTTCCTTGCGGAAGGTGCGGCCCGGGATATCGAGGCGCTCGGTGCGCAGCGGCGTCTTGCCGTCGGCCGCGAAGTACTGGAGCTCGAACAGCGCGCTCTCGGCGTCGTGGATCTTGCCGAGGTTGTGGCCGATGCGCGTGACCTCGAGCCATTCGGCCTGCGGCGTGACCATGCGCCACGAGGCCAGGTTGTCGAGCGCGGTGCCCCACAGCACGGCCTTCTTGCCGCCCGCGTTCATCGCGACGTTGCCGCCGACGCACGAGGCCTCGGCCGAGGTCGGGTCGACCGCGAACACGTAGCCCGAGCGCTCGGCCGCGTCGGCCACGCGCTGCGTGACCACGCCGGCCTCGGTCCAGATGGTGGGCACGGGGGCCTCGAGGCCGGGCAGCGAGACCAGCTCGACCTCGGTCATCGCCTCGAGCTTCTCGGTGTTGATGACCACGCTGTTCCAGGTTAGCGGGATCGCGCCGCCGGTGTAGCCGGTGCCGCCGCCGCGCGGGATGATGGTCAGGCCCAGCTCGATGCAGCCCTTGACCAGCAGCGCCATCTCGGCCTCGGTGTCGGGGCACAGCACGACGAAGGGGTACTCCACGCGCCAGTCGGTGGCGTCAGTGACGTGGGCCACGCGCGAGAGGCCGTCGAACTTGATGTTGTCCTTGGCCGTGAGCCGGCCCAGCACGCGGGTGGCCTTGCGGCGCAGTGCGGCGACGTCGCGGAACAGCGTGTCGAAAGCCTGCACGGCCTCGCCGACGCGGGCCGTGAGCTCGCCCACGAGCTGGTCGCGCGGCAGGTCGCTGTCGGGCGTGCGGCGCTTCTGCACCTCGGCCAGGCGATGCCGCAGCGCATCGACCAGCAGGCCGCGGCGACGCGGGTTGTCGAGCAGGTCGTCGATCAGGTAGGGGTTGCGCTGCACGACCCAGATGTCGCCGAGCACCTCGTAGAGCATGCGCGCCGATCGGCCGGTGCGGCGCTCGGCGCGCAGCGTCTGGAGCAATTCCCAGGCGCGCTCGCCCAGCAGGCGGATCACGATCTCGCGATCGGAGAAGCTGGTGTAGTTGTAGGGGATCTCACGCAGTCGTGCAGGCTCTGCGGCCTGCGACAGCAGCGCGTTCAACGCGGTCGGAGCATTCATCGGGGTGGGGCCTCGGCCGGGCGCCACGCGTCCATAGCCGGGGTGGGGATTTTAGGTCAGGGCCAGGGTTCGTGCCCTGGCGCCGACGCGTGTCCCTCTGGCACTGCCGGCGCGCCGGCCGGCCTCAGCGCGACGCGATCAGAACAGCACGCGGCTGCGGATCGTGCCCTGCACCTTCGCGAGCTTCTCGAGCGCGAGGTCCGAGGAGGCGGCGTCGATGTCCATCACCACGTAGCCGATCTTCTCGTTGGTCTGCAGGAACTGCGAGGAGATGTTGATGTGGTTGTCCGAGAAGATCTTGTTGATCTCCGACAGCACGCCCGGCACGTTGCGGTGCACGTGCAGCAGGCGGTGCTTGCCCGGGTGCGCGGGCAGCGCCACCTCGGGGAAGTTGACCGACGAGGTCGAGGTGCCGTTGTCGCTGTACTTGACCAGCTTCTCGGCCACCTCGAGGCCGATGTTGGCCTGCGCCTCCATCGTCGAGCCGCCGATGTGGGGCGTGAGGATCACGTTGTCGAGTCCGCGCAGCGGCGACTGGAACTCGTCCTTGTTGCTGCGCGGCTCGACCGGGAACACGTCGATGGCGGCGCCCAGCAGCTTCTTCTCCTTCAGCGCGCCGGCCAGCGCGTCGATCTCGACCACGGTGCCGCGCGAGGCGTTGATCAGGATCGAGCCCGGCTTCATCGCCGCGATCTCGGCCGCGCCGATCATCCACTGCGTGGCCTGCGTCTCGGGCACGTGCAGGGTCACGATGTCGCTCTGCGCCAGCAGCTGGTGCAGGTCGCGCACCTGGCGCGCATTGCCCAGCGGCAGCTTGGTGACCACGTCGAAGAAGGCGACGTGCATGCCCAGCGCCTCGGCCAGCACCGACAGCTGCGCGCCGATCGAGCCGTAGCCCACGATGCCCAGGGTCTTGCCGCGAATCTCGAAGGCGTTGTCGGCCGACTTGAGCCAGCCGCCGCGGTGCGCCACCGCGCTCTTCTCGGGCACGCCGCGCAACAGCAGGATCGCCTCGGCCAGCACCAGCTCGGCCACCGAGCGGGTGTTGGAGTACGGGGCATTGAAGATCGCCACGCCGTGCTCGCGCGCGGCCTCGAGGTCGACCTGGTTGGTGCCGATGCAGAAGCAGCCGGCGGCCACCAGCTTGTGGGCGGCCGCGAACACCTCGGCGGTCAGCTGGGTGCGCGAGCGGATGCCGAGGAAGTGCACGTCGCCGATCTTGGCCTTGAGCGCCTCGTCGGACAGCGCGCCCGGCAGCGACTCGACGTTGGTGTAGCCCGCCGCATGGAGCACCTCCACGGCCGAGGGGTGGATACCCTCGAGCAGAAGAAACTTGATCTTGCTTTTGTCGAGGGAGGTCTTGCTGCTCATGCTGCTGCTCGCGGTAGCCCCGGCCATGGCAACAAGCTAGGCCGAAAAAGGGAGGGCGATGCTAGCATGGTGCAGCGCAGCAAGCAGGGACCCCAGGCGCGAGCGCCCTGTCGGCCAAGGGGGTTTCCCCGGGTTTCTTGCCGTGTGCACTCCGTGCGACAAAGCCGCAGAACCGTCACGTATGTAACCTAACATCGCCGGTTTTACTTACTTTTCCCTACAGGAGTCTTAATGCGCTTCAAGACGCTCGCCATCGCCTCTACGCTGGCTGCCGCTCTGGCCGTGCCAGCCCTCGCCCAGGCCCAGACCGAGATCCAGTGGTGGCACTCGATGGACGGCGCCCTCAACGACTGGGTCAACGACCTCGCCAAGCAGTTCAACGAGAGCCAGAAGGACTACAAGGTCGTGCCCACCTACAAGGGCGAATACGACCAGTCGATGGCGGCCGGCATCGCGGCCTACCGCTCGGGCAACGCGCCCGACATCCTGCAGGTGTTCGAGGTGGGCACCGCCACCATGATGTACTCCAAGGGCGCGATCAAGCCCGTGGCCGACGTCATGAAGGAAGGCGGCCAGAAGTTCGACCCCAAGGCCTACATCCCCGCGGTGGCCGGCTACTACACCGCCCCCAACGGCCAGATGCTGTCGTTCCCGTTCAACAGCTCGACGACGGTGTTCTACTACAACAAGGACGCCTTCAAGAACGCCGGCCTCGACCCCGAGAAGGCTCCCGCCACCTGGCCCGAAGTGGTCTCGGCGGCCGCCAAGCTCAAGGCCAGCGGCAGCCAGTGCCCGTTCACCACCTCGTGGATGAGCTGGGCCCAGCTCGAGAGCTTCTCGGCCTGGCACAACACCTCGTACGCCTCGAAGAACAACGGCTTCGGCGGCCTCGACGCCCGCCTGGAGTTCAACTCGCCGCTGCACGTGCGCCACTTCGAGAACCTGTCGAACATGTCCAAGCAGGGCCTGTTCGTCTACAAGGGCCGCGCCAGCAAGCCGATCACCTCGTTCACCTCGGGTGAATGCGCGATGTTCATCGGCTCGTCGGGCAGCTACGCCAGCGTGAAGCGCGACGCCAAGTTCAAGTTCGCCGAATCGGCGCTGCCCTACTACCCGGACGTGCAGGGCGCGCCGCAGAACACCATCGTCGGTGGCGCCAGCCTGTGGGTGATGTCGGGCAAGCCGGCCGCCAGCTACAAGGGCGTGGCCGCGTTCTTCACCTTCCTGTCGAGCCCCAAGGTGCAGTCCGAAAGCCACATGCGCACCGGCTACCTGCCGATCACCACCGCCGCCTACGAGCTGACCGAGAAGGCCGGCTTCTACAAGGAAAACCCGGGCACCGACGTCGCGGTGAACCAGATGATCAAGAAGACCACCGACAAGTCGCGTGGCGTGCGCCTGGGCAACCTGCCCCAGATCCGCGCCATCGAGGACGAGGAAACCGAGCTGATCTGGACCGGCAAGAAGACCCCGAAGGAAGCGCTGGACAGCGCCGTGAAGCGCGGAAACGAACTTTTGGTGAAATTCCAGGCCGCAAACAAGTAAGCTCCGCACCCGGATCGGCGCGAACGAATGTTCGTTTCGGTTCGTTTGACCCGCCACAAGCCAGGCTGACCCGTGCAGTCCTGGCTGTTTGCTTATTTAGTGTGTCCGTGACCTGAACGCCCTCCCCATGGAAAAACGCGTCATCTTTCGCTCGAACTGGCTGCCCTGGGCATTGCTGGCGCCGCAATTGTTCATCGTCGGCGTCTTCTTCTTCTGGCCCGCGGGCCAGGCGCTGGTGCAGTCGCTGCAGCAGCAGGACGCCTTCGGCAACTCGATCACCTGGGTGGGGCTGGACAACTTCGAGGCGCTGTGGAACGACAGCACCTACATGGCCTCGTTCCACACCACGATCGTCTTCTCGGTGCTGGTGACGGTCCTGGGCCTGAGCATCGCCCTCGTGCTGGCGGTGTTCGCCGACCGGGTGGTGCGCGGCACGCGCTTCTACCGCAGCGTGCTGATCCTGCCGTACGCGGTCGCCCCCGTCGTGACCGGCCTGCTGTGGTCGTTCATGTTCTCCTCGTCGATCGGCATCGTGGCCTACTGGCTCAAGAAGATGGGCTTCAACTGGAACCATCTGCTCAACGGCGACCACGCCATGGCGCTGGTCGTGATGGCCTCGGTCTGGAAGCAGATCTCCTACAACTTCCTGTTCTTCCTCGCGGGCCTGCAGTCGATTCCCAAGTCGCTGATCGAGGCCGCCGCCATGGACGGCGCGCGCCCGATGCGCCGCTTCTGGACCATCCAGTTCCCGCTGCTGACGCCCACCACCTTCTTCCTGCTGGTGATCAACATGGTGTACGCCTTCTTCGACACCTTCGCGATCATCGACGCCACCACCCAGGGCGGCCCCGGCAAGGACACCGCCACGCTGGTCTACCGCGTGTACTTCGACGGCTTCCGCGGCATGGACTTCGGCGGCGCCGCGGCCCAGTCGGTGGTGCTGATGGTGATCGTCATCGCGTTGACGGTGGTGCAGTTCCGCTACGTCGAGAAGAAGGTCCAGTACTGATGACCGCCTCCATGCATCCCTTCTTCCCCGCCCGCCGCGCGGCCCACGCCACGGAGGCCCGCCATGGTTGAGCGCCGCCCCTCCCTGGGCATCCTCGCGCACGTGATCATGATCATCGGCGTGCTGCTGGTGATGTTCCCGATCTACCTGGCCTTCATCGCCTCCACCCACACGCCGCAGGAGATCATGCAGGCGCCGATGCCGATCCTGCCCGGCAGCAACTTCTGGGAAACCTACAAGGCGGCGCTGACCGGCGGCGGGCGCACCAGCGCCAACGTGTCGGTGGCGCGGATGATCTGGGTGAGCACGGTCATCACGCTCGTCATCACCTTCGGCAAGATCAGCATCTCGCTGCTGTCGGCCTTCGCGGTGGTGTATTTCCGCTTCCCGCTGCGCGGCCTGTGCTTCTGGCTGATCTTCATCACGCTGATGCTGCCGGTCGAGGTGCGCATCGGCCCGACCTACCAGGTCGTGGCCAGCCTCGGCATGATCAACAGCTTCGCCGGCCTCTCGATACCGTTGATCGCGTCGGCGACCGCCACCTTCCTGTTCCGGCAGTTCTTCCTGACGGTGCCCGACGAGCTGGTCGAGGCCGCGCGCGTCGACGGCGCCGGGCCGATGCGCTTCTTCAAGGACATCCTGCTGCCGCTGTCGAAGACCAGCATCGCGGCGCTGTTCGTGATCCAGTTCATCTACGGCTGGAACCAGTACCTGTGGCCGCTGATCGCCGCCACCAGCGAGGACATGTACCCGATCGTCGTCGGCATCAAGGCCATGATCGGCAACGGCGAGTCGCCGGTGGACTGGAACGTGGTGATGGCCACAGCCGTGCTGGCCATGCTGCCGCCCGCGGTGGTCGTGGTGCTGATGCAGAAGTGGTTCGTCAAGGGCCTGGTCGATACCGACAAATAAAACGCTGAACTGAAAACATGGCTGCCATTTCCCTCCGCAACGTCATCAAGCGCTACGGCCACGGCCCCAAGGCCAACCAGGTCATCCACGGCGTGAGCGCCGAGATCGCCGACCACGAATTCGTCGTCATCGTCGGCCCGTCGGGCTGCGGCAAGTCCACGCTGCTGCGCATGGTGGCCGGCCTGGAGGAGATCTCCGCCGGCGAGATCGCCATCGGCAACAAGGTGGTGAACCAGCTCGAGCCCTCCGAGCGCGACATCGCGATGGTGTTCCAGAACTACGCGCTCTATCCGCACATGACGGTGTTCGCGAACATGGCCTACGGCCTGAAGATCGCGAAGGTGCCGGTGGCCGAGATCAAGGTGCGCGTGGACAAGGCCGCGAAGATCCTCGAGCTGGGCCACCTGCTCGAGCGCAAGCCGCGCGAGCTCTCGGGCGGCCAGCGCCAGCGCGTGGCCATGGGCCGCGCCATCGTGCGCCAGCCGCAGGTGTTCCTGTTCGACGAACCGCTGTCGAACCTCGATGCCAAGCTGCGCGCCCAGACCCGCCTCGAGATCCAGAAGCTGCACCGCGAGCTCGGCATCACCTCGCTGTTCGTCACCCACGACCAGGTCGAGGCCATGACGCTGGCGCAGCGCATCATCGTGATGAACGGCGGCGTGATGGACCAGTTCGCGACGCCCGAGGAGGTCTATTCGCGCCCCGCCACCACCTTCGTCGCGAGCTTCATCGGCTCGCCACCGATGAACCTGCTGCGCCATGCGCCGGGCGTGCGGCCGGGCCAGATCCTGGGCATCCGCCCCGAACACATGGCGCTCGACGAGCGCGGCTGGTCGGTGCAGGTCGAGCAGGTCGAGCTGCTGGGCGCCGAGCGCCTGGTCTACGGCCGTATCGGCGACGAGCAGATCATCATGCGCACCGACGAGGCCGACCAGCCGCCGATGGCGGGCGATACCGTAAAGATCGCCGCGCGCGAAGACAAGCTCCACTGGTTCGACGCCGGTTCCGGCAAACGCGCGGAATGAGCACCCCCTGGCCCTATCCGCGCTGGATCGCCCACCGCGGCGCCGGCAAGCTCGCGCCCGAGAACACGCTCGCGGCCTTCCGCTTCGGCGCCGCGCACGGCTATCGCATGTTCGAGTGCGATGCCAAGCTCAGCGCCGACGGCGTGGTGTTCCTGATGCACGACGCCACGCTGGAACGCACCACCAGCGGCCGCGGCATCGGCGGCCAGAAGCCCTGGAGCGAACTGGCGCAGCTCGACGCGGGCGGCTGGCATTCGCGCGCCTTCGCGGGCGAACCGCTGCCCACGCTCGAGAACCTCGCGCGCTTCTGCCTAGCCAACGACCACCTGCTGAACATCGAGATCAAGCCCACGCCCGGCACCGAGCGCGAGACCGGCGAGGCGGTGGCGCGGCAGGCCGCGGCGCTGTGGCGCGATGCGGCCGTCCCACCGCTGCTGACCTCGTTCCAGGTCGATGCGCTCAAGGGTGCAGCAGCGGCGGCGCCCGAATTGCCGCGCGGCCTGCTGCTCGACACGCTGTGGAGCGGCTGGCTCGAGACCGCGCGCGAGCTCGGCTGCGTGGCTATCGTCTGCAACCATGCGCTGTGGGACGCCACGGTGGTGGCGCAGGTGCACGGCGCCGGCCTGCGCGCGCTGAGCTACACGGTCAACGACGACTGGGCCGCGCAGCGCCTGATCGACCTGGGCACGGACGGCATCATCACCGACCGCGTCGACCTGTTCAGTCCCGCGCGCTGAACGCGGCCCCGTCACATGCTGTGACGCGCCGCGAAGCCGGACCTTCAGGTGCGGCTTCTATGATGCGTCCATGAGTTGGACCTCCCGTCTCGCGGCCTTGCTGATGGCCGCCCTGCTGCTGTGCGGCACCGCCTTCGCGCAGCAGGACCCCGATCTCGCGGCCGCGCCGCCCGCGCCCACCGTGGCCGAGCTGCGCGCGCTGCTCGCGAAGATCGACCAGAGCACCGACTCGGTCGAGGATGCGCGCAGCCGGCTGACCCAGATCAACGCGATCGGCGCGCAGGCCGACAAGTTCGTGGCGGCGCGCACCGGCGAGCTCAACGACCTCAACGCGCGCCTGGGCGAACTCGGCAACCCGCCCGCGGCCGGCGCCAGCGAAGACCCCGACATCACGCGCCAGCGCGCGCGCCTGACCAAGGAGCGCAATGCGCTCGATGCCGACATCCGGCTCGCCAAGCTGCTGGCGATCGACGTGCGCCAGCGCGGCACTGACCTGCTGACGCAACGCCGCGCGGTGTTCGAGGCCCAGCTCACCGAGCGCGCGGCCTCACCGCTGACCGGCGAGTTCTGGAGCGACCTGCAGGAGGCCTGGCCCGACGACCTCGACCGGCTGCAGGCCATGGCCGCGGGCGTGCAGACGGGCCTCGCCACTGCCCTCGGCGGCACGGGCCGCACGTTGGTGGTCGCGGCGCTGATCGGCGCGCTGCTGCTGGCCTTCGCGGGCGTCTGGGCCGCCGAGCACGGCCTGACCCGGCTCGCGGTGAAGCTGCTGCCCGCCGGGCGGCTGCGGCGCTCGCTGCTGGTGATCGCCATCGTCGCCGCTCACGTGCTGCTGGTGGCGCTGGCCGCGCACGGCTTCGTCTACGTGCTCGAACAGCACGCGGGCTGGGCGCCGCAGGCGCGCAAGGCGATGCTGTCGCTGGCGCAGGCGCTGGTGTTCATGGCCTTCGTGATCGGCCTGGGCCGCGCGCTGCTGGCCACCGGCCGGCCGTCGTGGCGGCTGCCACCGATTCCCGACGCCATGGCCGCGCGCCTTGCGGCCCTGCCCTGGCTGGTGGCGCTGGTGGCGGCCCTGGCCTGGGCGCCGGCCGAGATCAACGCGCTGGTCGACGCCAGCCTCTCGGCCGTGGTCGCCACCCACGTGCTGACCGCGCTGCTGCTGACCGCGCTGGTGGGCGCGGTGCTCTACCGACTCAAGGCGCTGCGCGCCGGCGCGCCCGGCGAGGACCTGCCCGAGCGGCCGATGTGGGTCGGCATCCTGGTGGCGCTGATCGCCATCCTGATGATCGTGATCTGGGTGCTGGTGGCCGTGGGCTACGTGGCGCTCGCGAGCTTCCTGGCCTCGCAGCTGACCTGGAGCGGCATCGTCGCCACCGCGTTCTACGTGCTGTTCAAGTTCGCCGACGACGTGTTCATGGCCACCGTGTCGTCGCGCAGCGGCTTCGGCCAGCGGCTGCAGAAGAGCTTCGGCCTGGCGCCGCAGACGCTGGACCAGATCGCCACCGTGCTGTCGGGCCTGAGCCGTGTGGCGCTGTTCTTCTACATGCTGATCGCGCTGGCCGCGCCGCTGGGCACCAGCCCCGGCGAGGTGTTCCAGCGCAGCGGCAAGTTCGGCACCGGCGTGAAGATCGGCGAGTTCCAGCTCGTGCCGGGCGCGATCCTCAGCGCGGTGGCGGTGCTGGCCGTGGGCTTCGTGATGCTGCGCATCTTCAAGCGCTGGCTGGCCGCGAGCTACCTGCCGACCACCAAGTTCGAGCCCGGCATGCAGAGCTCGATCAGCACCCTGCTGGGCTACGTGGGCGGCATCCTGGTGATCGCGTTCTCGCTCTCTGCCCTGGGCATCGGCGTCGAGCGCATCGCCTGGGTGGCGAGCGCGCTGTCGGTGGGCATCGGCTTCGGCCTGCAGGCGATCGTGCAGAACTTCATCTCGGGCTTGATCCTGCTGGCCGAGCAGCCCGTGAAGGTGGGCGACTGGGTGGTGCTGGGCACGGCCGAGGGCGACGTGCGGCGCATCAACGTGCGCGCCACCGAGATCCAGCTCGGCGACCGCTCCACGCTGATCGTGCCGAACTCGGAATTCATCACCAAGACCGTGCGCAACATGACCTTGGCCAACGCCGAGGGCCGGGTGCTGATCCGCCTGCCGATGCCGCTGACCACCGACGCGCAGAAGGTGCGCGACCTGATCCTCGAGGCCTGCAAGGCGCACGAGGGCGTGCTCGAGACGCCGGCGCCCTCGCTCACGCTCGAGGGCATCGAGAACGGGTTGCTGATCTTCCAGGCGATCGCCTACGTGGCGAGCCCGCGATTGGCCGGCGGCGTGCGCAGCGACCTGCTGTTCACCATCCTCGACGCGCTGCGCCAGGCCGACCTGCCGATGGCCACGCCCACGCTGGTGATGGCGGCCGCGCCGGCGGCACCCTCGGCGCTCTCGACCGCGCCCTCGCCGGTGCCCTCCTCGCCGGCCTCGCCGCTGCCGGGCGTGCAGGGCTGAGGGCCGGCCGCGCCCGGCTCAGTTCAGCGGCAGGGTGGTCGTGCACTTCACCTCGTTGAGGCACACGCTCGAGCGCACCGCCGACACGCCCGGCATGTGCATCAGCGTGTCCATCAGGAACTGCGACAGCGAGTGCAGGTCGCGCGCGACCACCTTGATGACGTAGTCGAAGTCGCCGGTGACCGAATAGCACTCGAGGATCTGCGGCAGGTCGGCCACCAGGTCCTGGAACTTCGGCAGCTCGCCGATGTGGCCGCGCGCCATGGTCACGTGGATGAAGGCGATCACGCCGAGCCCCACCTGGCGCGCGTCGAGCCGGGCCGCGTAGCCGCTGATGAAGCCCATCTCCTCGAGCCGCCGGTGCCGCCGCAGGCACTGGGCCGGCGACAGGTTGGCCACTTCGGAGAGTTCGAGGTTCGATGCACGGCCATGCGCTTGCAAGTGGTCGAGGATCTTCCTGTCGATGCGGTCGAGCGTGATCTCGTGCAATTTCATCTCCTTCAAGTGCCAATGACCGCAATCATATTTCTCAAAGCGGGGTAAGCACTGGCGTGGGATGCACCTTAATTGTGCAGACCACGCTCTAGACTCCAGGCTTCCGGAAGTGCATGCCGCATTTCCGTGCATCGCTTCCCTGCCCGGCCCCGCCGTGGCGTCGGACCCGTTCCCTTCCTCTGATCCGGAGATCCTCACGTGAAATTCGCCCTGCTTCGCACCCCTGTCGCCGCCGCCCTGGCCCTCGGCATGCTCGCCGCCGCGCCCGCCTTCGCGGCCGACAAGTCGGTGGCCGTGACCGCCATCGTCGAGCACCCGGCGCTCGACGCCGTGCGCGACGGCATCAAGGCCGAGCTGAAGGCGGCCGGCTACGAAGAGGGCAAGAACCTCAAGTTCACCTACCAGAGCGCACAGGGCAACGTGGGCACTGCGGCCCAGATCGCGCGCAAGTACGTGGGCGACCAGCCCGACGTGATCGTCGCGATCGCCACCCCCTCGGCCCAGGCCACGCTGGCCGCCACCAAGACGATTCCGGTCGTCTACTCGGCCGTGACCGATCCGGTGGCCGCCAAGCTGGTGAAGAGCTGGGACGCCACCGGCACCAACGTGACCGGCGTGTCGGACCTGTCGCCGCTGGACAAGCACATCGCCCTCATCAAGCAGGTGGTGCCCACCGCCAAGCGCATCGGCGTGATCTACAGCCCCGGCGAAGCCAACTCGGTGGCGATCGTGGCCGACCTCAAGAAGGCCGCCGCGGCTGCCGGCATGACGGTGGTGGAAGCCGCCGCCGCGCGCACCGTGGACGTGCCGACCGCCGCCCAGAGCCTGGTCGGCAAGGCCGACGCGATCTACACGCCGACCGACAACAACGTGGTGTCGGCCTTCGAGGGCATCGTGAAGGTGGCGCAGCAGGCCAAGCTGCCGGTGGTGGCGGCCGACACCGCCACCGTCGAGCGCGGCGCGGTCGCGGCGCTGGGCCTGAACTACACCGACATCGGCCGCCAGACCGGCAAGATCGTGGTGCGCATCCTCAAGGGCGAGAAGCCCGGCACGATCGCCTCGCAGACCAGCACCAACTTCGAGCTGGTGGTGAACCCGGGCGCGGCCAAGCTGCAGGGCGTGACCCTGTCGGACGAGCTGCTGAAGACCGCCAAGGTCGTGAGCACCAAGTAAGTCCCGGCTTCACCGCCACCGACGGGTCGTCCTGCGGGCGGCCCGTCTTTTCGTTTTCGCCGGGAGCTTCTTCCTCATGTCCCTCATCGCCTCGCTGGGCGCCATCGAGATCGGCCTGATATTCGGGCTGGTCGCGCTGGGCGTCTTCATGTCCTTCCGCATCATCAACTTCCCCGACCTCACGGTGGACGGCAGCTTCCCGCTCGGCGCCGCCGTGGCGGCCACGCTGATCGTGGCCGGCTGGAACCCGGTGGCCGCCACCGCGGTGGCCTGCGTCGCGGGCGCCGTCTCGGGCTGGGTCACGGCCTGGCTCAACGTGAAGCTCAAGATCATGCAGCTGCTCGCGAGCATCCTGGTGATGATCGCGCTCTACTCGATCAACCTGCGCGTGATGGGCAAGCCCAACGTGGCGCTGATCACCGAGCCCACCGTGTTCAGCATGGCCAGCTTCGGCGGCATGCCCGAGCAGTGGGCCAAGCCGCTGTTGCTGCTCTTGATCGTGATCGCCGCGAAGATCGTGGTCGACCTGTTCTTCGCCTCCGAGGCCGGCCTGGCGATGCGCGCCACCGGCGGCAATGCGCGCATGGCGCGCGCCCAGGGCATCTCGACCGACTTCCACACCATGGCGGGCCTGGCGCTGTCGAACGCGCTGGTGGCGCTGGCCGGCGCGCTGTTCGCGCAGAGCCAGGGCACGGCCGACATCTCGATGGGCGTAGGCACGATCGTGATCGGCCTGGCGGCGGTGATCATCGGCGAGACGCTGATGCCCGCGCGCAGCATGGTGATCACCACGCTGGCCTGCATCCTGGGGGCGCTGCTCTACCGCTTCTTCATCGCGATGGCGCTGAACACCGACTTCATGGGCCTGCAGGCGCAGGACCTGAACCTGGTGACCGCCGTGCTGGTGGCCTTCGCGCTGCTGGTGCCTGCCTACAAGCGCAAGCTCGGCGGGCTTTTCAAGGGGAAGAACTGATGCTGCGCGCCGAACAACTCGAGATGACCTTCAACCCGGGCACGCCGATCGAGAACCGCGTGCTGCGCGGGCTCAGCCTGGAGATTCCCACCGGCCAGTTCGTCACCGTGATCGGCTCGAACGGCGCCGGCAAGTCGACCTTCCTCAATGCGGTCAGCGGCGACCTGATCGTCGACAAGGGCCGCATCGAGATCGACGGCAAGGACGTGACGCGGCTCAACGCCTGGCAGCGTTCGGGCATGGTGGCGCGCGTGTTCCAGGACCCGATGGCCGGCACCTGCGAGGCGCTGACCATCGAGGAAAACATGGCGCTGGCCTGGAAGCGCGGCGAGCGGCGCGGCCTGGGCCTGTCGCTCAATCGCGGCCTGCGCGAGCTGTTCCGCGAGAAGCTGTCGATCCTCAAGCTCGGGCTGGAGAACCGGCTGGCCGACCGTATCGGCCTGCTGTCGGGCGGCCAGCGGCAGGCCGTGAGCCTGCTGATGGCCTCGCTCAAGCCCTCGCGCATCCTGCTGCTCGACGAGCACACGGCCGCGCTCGACCCGAAGACCGCGGCCTTCGTGCTCGAGCTCACGGCGCGCATCGTCGAGGAGAGCAAGCTCACCGCGATGATGGTCACGCACAGCATGCGCCAGGCGCTGGACTACGGCTCGCGCACGGTGATGCTGCACGAGGGCCAGGTGATCCTCGACGTGGCCGGTCCCGAGCGCTCGGGCCTGGACGTGCCCGACCTGCTGCGCATGTTCGAACAGACGCGCGGCGAGAAGCTCGACGACGACAAGCTGCTCTTGGCATGACCGCTGTGCGCGCGATGCGGCCCGAGGACCTGCAGGCCGTGCTGGCAATCCAGCTCGCCTGCTACGGCGCGGGCTTCGTCGAGGACGGGGCCCTGATCGTGCGCCGGCTCGCCGCGGCGCCGCGCACCGGCTGGGTGGTCGAGCACGCGGGGCGGGTGGCCGCCTACCTCGCGGCCTATCCCTCGCGCGTGGGCAAGCTCACGGCCCTGCACGGCGATTTCGAGGTGCTGCCCGAGGCGCAGGCCGACGCGCTCTACCTGCACGACCTCGCGGTCGACCCAGCGGCCTCGGGCCATGGCCTGGGACCGGCGCTGGTGCGGCATGCGCTGGCCTTCGCCGACACGGCGGGGTGGCGGCGCTCGGCGCTGGTGTCGGTGCAGTCCTCGCTGGGCTTCTGGGAACGCCACGGCTACGCGGTGCGTGCGCTGGCCGACGCGGCGCAGCAGGCGCGCCTGGCGAGCTATCCCGCGCCGGCGCACTACATGGTGCGGACCTGAAAGCCGCCGCTCAGCGCCGCCAGCTGCGCTGCAGCAGCCACTGCACGGTGCCGCAGACCACCACCAGCGCGGCATAGCTCGCGATGCGACCGTCGTGGCCCGTGAACACCAGACCGGCCAGCAGGACCAGCACGCCAGCTATTGTATTGATAGCGAATTGCGCCCAGATGGCGGGCGTTCCGGGCTTTCGCGGCATCAGGAAGCGGCCGCACAGCGCGAGCACCCCGGCCACGAAGACGGCCGGCAGCGCGAAGTTGAGGAGGTGGTTGAGCAGGGCGAGCGCGGACATTCGGGAAGGGGCGGAAGCGTCATCCGCCAGCCGCTATGGAGGTCATAGACAGCACGGTGCCGGGACGGGCTCCGCAAATTTTATAATCGCTGCATGTCTGTCTGGGCTCTTGGCTTGAACCACACGACCGCGCCGCTCGATCTGCGCGGTCGTTTTGCGTTTGCGCTCGACCAGATCGCTCCCACCCTGCAGAGCCTGCGCAGCTCGTTCTCAAGCGGCCGCCACCCGCAGGTCGAGGCCGCCATCATCTCGACCTGCAACCGCACCGAGATCTACTGCGCCGCCGACCATGCCGCGATCGACCACACGGTCGGCTGGCTGGCCCAGAGCGGCGGCGTGGCCCCCGCGCTGCTGCGCTCGCATGCCTACACCCTGCACGACGGCGATGTCGCGCGCCATGCCTTCCGCGTGGCCAGCGGCCTCGATTCGATGGTGCTCGGCGAAGCCCAGATCCTCGGCCAGATGAAGGATGCGGTGCGCGCCGCCGAAAACGCCGGCGCGCTGGGCAGCACGCTCAACCAACTCTTCCAGCGCTCGTTCGCGGTCGCCAAGGAAGTGCGCACCGCGACCGAGATCGGTGCGCACTCGATCAGCATGGCGGCGGCCGCCGTGCGCCTGGCCGGCCAGCTGTTCGAGGACCTGCGCCAGACACGCGTGCTGTTCGTCGGCGCCGGCGAGATGATCGACCTCGCGGCCACGCACTTCGCGGCCAAGGAGCCGAAGTCCATCGCCATCGCCAACCGCACGCTCGAGCGCGGCGAGAAGCTGGCCTCGCGCTTCGGCGGCGAGGCGATGCGGCTGGCCGACCTGCCGGCACGGCTGGCCGAGTTCGACATCGTCGTGAGCTGCACCGCGAGCACGCTGCCGATCATCGGCCTGGGCGCCGTGGAACGCGCGCTCAAGTCGCGCAAGCACCGCCCGATGTTCATGGTCGACCTGGCCGTGCCGCGCGACATCGAGCCCGAGGTGAAGGCGCTCGAGGACATCTACCTCTACACCGTGGACGACCTCGCCCAGGTCGTGCAGCAGGGTCAGGCCAACCGCCAGGCCGCGGTGGCGCAGGCCGAGGTCATCATCGACGCCGGCGTGCAGAGCTTCATGCACTGGCTGGGCCAGCGCGGCACGGTGCCGCTGATCCAGCAGCTCAACGCCCAGACCGATGAATGGCGTGCCGCCGAGCTGGCGCGCGCGCGCAAGCTGCTTGCCAAGGGCGAATCGGTCGACGCCGTGCTCGAAGCCCTGTCGCGCGGGCTCACGCAGAAGATGCTGCACGGCGCGCTGGCCGAGCTGCACGCGGGCGATGCCGCCTCGCGCGAGCAGACGGCGCAGACCATCTCGCGCCTGTTCCTGCGCAAAGAGCGTTAGCGGCGCTCGTCCGCGAGCCCGGCACGGCGTGCCGCGCTCTCCATGCGCCTTGCCGCCATGCCGCGGCACTTCCCCTCTTTTTCGAATCTCTCCGCCGTGAAGCCCTTTCTCCGCCACCAACTCGAACGCTATGCCGCCCGCCTCGGCGAACTCGACTTCCTGCTCTCGCGCGAGGACATCATGGGCGACATGGCACAGTACCGCACCATCTCGCGCGAGCATGCCGAGGTGACGCAGGTGGCCGGCCGCTATGCGCGCTACGTGCAGCGCGAGGCCGACATCGCGGGCGCCAAGGAAATGCTCGACGACCCCGATATGGCCGAGATGGCCACACAGGAGATCGCCGAGGCCGAGGCCGAGCTCACGCAGCTGGAGGACGAGCTGCAGCGCCTGCTGCTGCCCAAGGACCCCGACGACGCGCGCAACGCCTTCCTCGAAATCCGCGCCGGCACCGGCGGCGACGAATCGGCGCTGTTCGCGGGCGACCTGCTGCGCATGTACACGCGCTACTGCGAGCGCGCCGGCTGGCGCTGCGAGATCGTGAGCGAGAACGAGAGCGAGCTCGGCGGCTACAAGGAAGTGGTGGTGCGCATCTCGGGCAACGAGGTGTTCGGCAACCTGCGCTTCGAGTCGGGCGGCCACCGCGTGCAGCGCGTGCCGGCCACCGAGACGCAGGGCCGCATCCACACCAGCGCCTGCACGGTGGCGGTGCTGGCCGAGCCCGACGAGGCGCAGGCGGTGCAGATCAACCCGGCCGACCTGCGCATCGACACCTACCGCGCCAGCGGCGCCGGCGGCCAGCACATCAACAAGACCGATTCGGCGGTGCGCATCACGCACATCCCGACCGGCATCGTGGCCGAGTGCCAGGACGACCGCAGCCAGCACCGCAACAAGGCGAAGGCGCTGCAGGTGCTGTCGGCGCGGATCCAGGAGAAGGAACGCAGCGAGCGCGCCGCCAAGGACGCCGCGCTGCGCAAGGGCCTGATCGGCAGCGGCGACCGCTCCGACCGCATCCGCACCTACAACTTCCCCCAGGGCCGGCTCACCGACCACCGGATCAACCTCACGCTCTACAAGCTGCTCGCGATCATGGAAGGCGACCTCGGCGACGTGCTGGAGGCGCTGCGCGCGGCGCGCGCGGCCGAGCAGCTGGCCGAGCTCGAATCGAGCCTGCCCTCATGAGCACCGAGCCGCTCGCGCCTTCTACCGTGACCCAGGCGCTGGCCGCGGCCGCGCGGCTGGGCGTCGACCGGCTCGACGCCCAGTTGCTGCTGCTGCACGCGCTGGGCCGGCCGCCGCACGACCGCGCCTGGCTGCTCGCACACGACACCGATGCGCTGCCCGAGCCGCTGTGGACCGAACTGTCGGCGCGGCTGCTGCGCCGCCTCGCGGGCGAGCCGGTGGCCTACCTGCTGGGCGAGAAGGAATTCCACGGCCTCGAGCTGCGCGTCGATCCGCGTGTGCTGGTGCCGCGGCCCGACACCGAGACGCTGGTCGACTGGGCGCTGGAATGCCTCGAAGGCCACACCGCGCCGCGCGTGCTCGACCTGGGCACCGGCAGCGGCGCGATCGCGCTGGCGCTGCAGCATGCGCGCGCCGATGCGCAAGTCGATGCCGTGGATGCCAGCGCCGACGCGCTCGCGGTGGCCCGCGCCAATGCCGAGCGCCTGAGACTGCCGGTGCGCTTCGCCCAGGCCGACTGGCTGGCGGGCGCGGACCCGGGTTACGCGCTGATCGCCAGCAACCCGCCGTACATCGCCGCCGGCGACCCGCACCTGCCGGCGCTGCAGCACGAGCCCGTCTCGGCGCTGGTGGCCGGTGCCGACGGGCTCGACGACATCCGCCGCATCGTGGCCGACGCGCCCGCGCACCTGGCCGAAGGCGGCTGGCTGCTGCTGGAGCACGGCCACGACCAGGCCCCCGCCGTGCGGCAGCTGCTGGCCGCCCACGGCTTCGCCGAGGTGCAAAGCCGCGACGACCTGGCAGGCATCGCGCGCTGCTCGGGCGGAATCCGGCGCACGGTGAAATAATCCCTCCAGCCTACTTTTCAGGAGCCCCCATGTCCGACGCCCAGCAACGCATCGACGACCTCGTCAAATCCAACGAACTCGTGCTCTTCATGAAGGGCAACGCCAGCTTCCCCATGTGCGGCTTCTCGGGCCGCGCGATCCAGATCCTCAAGGCCGTGGGCGTCGACACCAGGTCGCTCAAGACCGTCAACGTCCTCGAGGACGACGGCATCCGCCAGGGCATCAAGGACTACAGCAACTGGCCCACCATCCCCCAGCTCTATGTCAAGGGCGAATTCGTCGGCGGCTCGGACATCATGATGGAGATGTACGAGTCGGGCGAACTGCAGAAGGTGCTGGCCGGCGACGCTGCCTGATCCAGGCCCGGCGATGAGCCACGGCCACGATCACGACCACGGGCATCCGCACGACGAGGCTTCGGCCCCGGCGTGGAAGCACGACGGTGTGCGGGTGATCGCGGCCAACCAGCTCGACGCCAACACCGCCCAGACGCCCGGCATGAACCGGGCCGCGGCGATCAATTTCGCGCGCGTCGGCGCGCAGAAGCTCTGGGCCGGCACGGTCACCATCCATGCCGACGCCAAGACCGGCGCCCACCACCACGGCCACCTCGAATCGGTGATCTACGTCGTGCGCGGCCGCGCGCGCATGCGCTGGGGCGAGAAGCTCGAGTTCACGGCCGAGGCCGGGCCGGGCGACTTCATCTACGTGCCGCCCTACGTGCCGCACCAGGAAATCAACGCCAGCCCGACCGAGACGCTCGAGTGCGTGCTGTGCCGCAGCGACGGCGAGGCCGTCGCGGTGAACCTCGACATCGAGCCGGTCGAGAAGCCCGAGTCGGTGCTGTGGGTCGACCCGACCCATCCGCACGGCGGGGTCTGAGCCCCCTTTCGTCTGCGGGCCGCGCCCGTGGCGGGCGCCCCCTGCGCCATGGCACCATCGGGGTCTGCTGGTGAACACCATGACCCTGACCCAAAGCCTGCTCGTCATCGCGCTCCTGATCGCGCTGAGCGCCTTCTTCTCCCTCGCCGAGATCGCGCTGGCCGCCTCGCGCCGCCTGCGCCTGCGCCAGATGGCCGACGACGGCGACGCGCGCGCCGACCTCGTGCTGCGCATCCAGGAACAGCCGGGCTACTACTTCACCGTGGTGCAGATCGGCCTCAACGCGGTCGCGATCCTGGGCGGCGTGGTCGGCGAAGGCGCGCTGAGCCCCTACTTCGCGCGCCTGTTCACCGGCTGGCTCAGCCCCGAGGGCGCGCAGAGCGCAGGCTTCCTGTGCTCCTTCGTGACCATCATCGCGGTGTTCCTGGTGTTCGCCGACCTGTTCCCCAAGCGGCTGGGCATGAACGACCCCGAGCGCCTGGCGGTACGCATCGCCAAGCCGATGCAGCTGCTGATCACCACCTTCAAACCGCTGGTGTGGCTGTTCACCGCCTGCACCGACCTGCTGTTCAAGCTGCTGGGCATGCCGATGGCGCGCGACGACAAGATCACCTCGGCCGACATCCTCGCGATGACCGAGGCCGGCGCGCGGGCCGGTGTGCTCGCGGTGCGCGAGCAGCAGGTGATCGCCAACGTGTTCGAGCTCGAGACGCGGCTCGTGAGCAGCGTGATGACCGCGCGCGACAGCATCGCCTGGTTCCTGCACGACGACCCCGAATCGGTGCTGCGCGCGCGCATCGTGGCCGAGCCCTTCTCGGCCTACCCGGTGTGCGACGGCGACATCGACCACGTGCTGGGCTACGTCGATGCCAAGGACATGTTCCAGCGCGTGCTCAGCGGCCAGCCGCTGGCCTTCGACCAGGGGCTGCCGCTGCACAAGGCGCTGGTGATCCCCGACCGGCTGTCGCTGACCGAGGTGCTCGAGCAGTTCCAGCAGGCCCATGAAGACTTCGCGATCATCGTCAACGAGTACAGCCTGGTGGTGGGCGTGATCACGCTCAACGACGTGATGAGCACGGTGATGGGCGACCTGGTGTCCACGCCCGACGAGGAGCAGATCGTGCGCCGCGACGAGAACTCCTGGCTGATCGACGGCATCACGCCGATCCAGGACGTGCAGCGTGCGCTGCACATCGACGAGCTGCCGCATGCCGACGAGTACGAGACGCTCGCGGGCTTCCTGATGGTGATGCTGCGCCGCGTTCCCAAGCGCACCGACAGCGTAAGCTGGGCGGGCTATACCTTCGAGGTGATGGACGTCGACAGCTACCGGATCGACCAGGTGATGGTCACCAAGACCTGATCGCCAGAATTCCAGTCAGGCCGCGGAACGGGCCTTGTCCTGTTCCTTGCGCTCGATCTCGCGCTCGCGGTCGGCCCAGGCCCACAGCCGCTGGTTCGAGAACACCGCGTTCGGATACGGCGACTTGCCGCGGCTGCCGTTGTAGCGGCCCAGCGTCATGAACAGGTCGCCGCTCTCGCGGTCGAGGTAGTGGCGCAGGATCACGCAGCCGAAGCGCAGGTTGGTCTGCATGTGGAACAGCTTGGCCGGATCGCTGTCGCCGATCACGCGGGTCCAGAACGGCATGACCTGCATGTAGCCGCGCGCGCCCGCGCTCGAGACCGCGAACTTGCGGAAATTGCTCTCGACCTGGATCAGCCCGAGCACCAGGCTCACGTCGAGCCCCGAGCGCTTGGCCTCGTACCAGACCGTCTGCAGGAATTCGATGCGCGAGGGCGCGTCGGCGATCTTCTTCTTGAGCCGTTCGCTCATCTCGCCGAGCCAGCGCAGGTAGGCCAGACGCGCCTCGGTGTTCGCGAACTGCGGCACCGGCGGTGCCTTGTTGTGGATGGCCGAGCTCAGCGCGGTGCGCACCGAGTCGATCAGCGGCTCCTCGATCTGCGCGCCGGCCAGTGCGGGGCGCGGCAGCGACAGCGCCGCGAGGGCGCCCGCCGCGGCGCCGATGCAATGGCGCCGGGAGAAGCCGCCCGGAAGGTTCACTGAAGCACCTTCGTGCTTCGCACTGCGGTGCGAGCTTGCTTGGGGCGGCCCGGCGCGGCGCTCATGCCGCGAGCTTGCCGGCGATGAAGTCCGCGATGCCGGCGGCCGGCACCTTGGTCGCGGCGGTGTCGCGGCGATGCTGGTATTCGAGCTGGCCTTCCTTGAGGCCGCGGTCGGAGATCACCACGCGGTGCGGCACGCCGATCAGTTCCCAGTCGGCGAACATCGCGCCCGGGCGCTCGCCGCGGTCGTCGAGCAGCACGTCGACGCCCTTGGCGAGCAGCGCTTCGTAGAGCGCCTCGGCCGCGGCCTTGACCTCGGCGCTGCGGTCCATGCCGATCGGGCACACCACCACGGTGAACGGCGCGATCGCGTCGGGCCAGATGATCCCGCGCTCGTCGTGGTTCTGTTCGATGGCGGCGGCAGGCAGGCGCGTGACGCCGATGCCGTAGCAGCCCATCTCGAGGAACTGCGGCTTGCCGGCCTCGTCGAGGAAGGTGGCGTTCATCGACTTGCTGTACTTGGTGCCCAGCACGAAGACGTGACCCACCTCGATGCCGCGCTCGATCGCCAGCACGCCCTTGCCGTCGGGCGAGGCATCGCCCGCGACCACGTTGCGCAGGTCGGCCACCAGCTCGGGCTCGGGCAGGTCGCGGCCCCAGTTGACGCCGGTCATGTGGAAGTCGACCTCGTTGGCGCCCGTGATCCAGTCGGCCATCAGCGCGACTTCGCGGTCGGCCACCAGCTTCACCGGCTTCTTGAGGTTCAGCGGGCCGAGGTAGCCGGGCTTGCAGCCGAAGTGCGCATCGATCTCGGCCAGGGTCGCGAAGCGGAAGCCCTTGTCGAGGCCGGGCAGCTTGGCGACCTTGATCTCGTTCATCTCGTGGTCGCCGCGCAGCAGCAGCAGCCAGACCTGCGAGCCCGTGATGTTGCCGGCCTCGTCGATGATGTCGGTGGCCAGCACCAGCGACTTCACGGTGGTGGCGAGCGGCACGCCGAGCAGCACGGCGACGTCCTCGCAGGTGCTCTTGCCGGGCGTGGGCGTCTTCTCGAGCGCATTGGCGGCGGCGGGACGCGGGCCGGCCGGAGCCAGCGCCTCGGCCTTCTCCATGTTGGCCGCGTAGTCGCTGTCGGGGCAGTAGACGATCGCGTCCTCGCCGGTGGCGGCGATGACCTGGAATTCCTCGCTGAGGTCGCCGCCGATGGCGCCGCTGTCGGCCGCCACGGCGCGGTAGCGCAGGCCGAAGCGGTCGAAGATGTTGCGGTAGGCCTGCGCCATCGCCTGGTAGCTGGCCTTGGCCGCGTCGAGGTCGCGGTCGAAGCTGTAGGCGTCCTTCATGATGAATTCGCGCCCGCGCATCAGGCCGAAGCGCGGACGGCGCTCGTCGCGGAACTTGGTCTGGATCTGGTAGAAGTTCTTCGGCAGCTGCTTGTAGCTGCGGATCTCCTGGCGCGCGATGTCGGTCACCACCTCTTCGCTGGTGGGCTGCACCACGAAGTCGCGGTCATGGCGGTCCTTGATGCGCAGCAGCTCGGGGCCCATCTTGTCGAAGCGGCCCGACTCCTGCCAGAGCTCGGCGGGCTGCACCACCGGCATCGTCAGCTCGACCGCGCCGGCGCGGTTCATCTCCTCGCGCACGATCGCCTCGACCTTGCGGATGACGCGCAGGCCCATGGGCATGTACGTGTAGATGCCGGTGCCGACCTTCTTGATCATGCCAGCGCGCATCATGAGACGGTGGCTCGCCACCTCGGCATCGGCCGGCGCTTCCTTGAGGGTGGAGACGAAGAAACGGGATGCTTTCATCGGAAATGCGGTGCTGGTTCGGAGTGAAACGAGACGGACGACGGCCCCCGTAGAGACCCTGAGAGCCCGGAACCGGTCGCTTGCCGAGTGCAACCCGGCATGCATAATCGACTCAGTTCAAAAATTGGGGTTTGATTATGCTCGACCGGGACGGCTTCAGGCCCAACGTCGGCATCATCCTGCTCAACCAGAAAAACCAGGTTTTTTGGGGCAAACGCATCCGCACGCATTCCTGGCAGTTTCCGCAAGGCGGCATCGACCGCGGCGAAAGTCCCGAGCAAGCCATGTTCCGGGAATTGCATGAGGAAGTGGGTCTCCATCCGGAGCACGTGCGTATCGTGGCCCGTACCCGCGACTGGTTGCGCTACGAGGTGCCGGATCGGTTCATCCGACGAGACGCACGAGGTCACTACAAGGGCCAGAAACAAATCTGGTATCTGCTGCAACTGGTCGGCCACGACTGGGATCTCAACCTGCGTGCCACGGACCATCCCGAATTCGACGCCTGGCGCTGGCACGACTACTGGGTGCCGCTCGACGTCGTCGTCGAATTCAAACGGGGCGTCTACGAGATGGCGCTCACCGAGCTTGCTCGCTACCTGCCACGGCAGGATTTCCGCAACCGCTTCCTGCGCAGCAACGTGCGCGCCCGAGAGTTCGAGCGCCATCCCTCCGCAGGCGGCCACGACGCCAACTTCGAACTGCCTCCGGGCGCGAGCTTCGACCCGGATCCCAATGTCAAATCTGCGACCGACTCTTCCGACGGCCCCGTCTTTCCGTCCGCATCCGCTGCGCAACCTCCCACGCCGCGCTAGCCCGGCGCTCGTTCTCGCCAGTGCCCTGCTGCTGGCGGCCTGCGGCTCGGCCAAGCACGACACCGACAACCCCGACTGGGCGCAAAGCGGCATGCCGCCCCCGCCCAAGACGACGCAGTCCGATGCCGAGTGGCAGGAGTCTGCGGCACCGCCGCCACCGGCCTTCGACCAGAACAGCCTGGTGCCGATCGAGATGCCGCCCTACATGACGCTGAAGTTCGGCATCGACCCGAAGACCATCACGATCACGCCCGACGGCATCGTGCGCTACGTGGTGGTGGCGAGCAGCAAGGCGGGCGGCACGGTCAACGCCTTCTACGACGGCGTGCGCTGCAAGACCGGCGAGATGAAGAGCTATGCGCGCTACAGCGGCAATGCCTGGGAGCTGGCCAAGGCGCCCGAGTGGAAGCGCATCACCGACCTCAACTCGCGCTACACCTGGGCCATCGCGACCCAGGGCCTGTGCCGCGACAGCGCACCGCGCTCGACGGCCAGCGAGATCGTCCAGTACATCCGCAATCCGGTGCGCGAAGTGCAGTGAGCGGCACGCCGGCACGATGAGAAAAGGCCCCGATCGGGGCCTTTTTCTTTGGCGCGGGTCGAGGCGAGCCTCAGACCGGCATGAGCACCATGTTGTCCCGGTGCACCATCTCCGGCTCGGCCGCGTAGCCCAGCAGCCGCTCGAATTCGGCCGAGGGCTTGCGGCACAGCAGCCGCGCCTCGACGCTCGAGTAGTTGGCGAGGCCGCGCGCCAGCTCGATGCCCTCGGCATCGCGCACCGCGATCACGTCACCGCGCGAGAACTCGCCCGATACGCCCGTCATGCCGATCGGCAGCAGGCTCTTGCCCTCGGCACGCACCTTGGCGGCCGCGCCGGCATCGACGATCACGGCGCCACGCAGTTGCAGATGGTCGGCCATCCAGCGCTTGCGCGCCTGGTGCTTCGCGGTCTGCGCCACCAGCAGCGTGCCGATGGCATCGCCTTGCGCAAGGCGCAGCAGCGCATCGGTCTCGCGGCCCCAGGCGATCACGGTGGAGGCGCCCGAACCGGCCGCGCGCTTGGCCGCGAGGATCTTGGTGATCATCCCGCCCTTGCCGATGCTCGAGCCCGCGCCGCCGGCCATGGCCTCGAGCGCCGGGTCGCCCGCGGCCGCCTCGTGGATGAACTTCGCGTCGGGGTCCTTGCGCGGATCGGCCGAATAGAGGCCGCGCTGGTCGGTGAGGATCACCAGCGCATCGGCCTCGACGAGATTAGCGACCAGCGCGCCGAGCGTGTCGTTGTCGCCGAACTTGATCTCGTCGTTGACCACGGTGTCGTTCTCGTTGATGACCGGCACCACGCCGAGGCGCAGCAGCGTCACCAGGGTCGAACGGGCATTGAGGTAGCGCTCGCGGTCGGCCAAGTCGGCGTGCGTGAGCAGCACCTGCGCGCTGCCGATGCGGTTCTCGCGCAGCTTGGTCTCGTACATCTGGGCCAGGCCCATCTGGCCGACGGCCGCGGCGGCCTGGAGCTCGTGCACCTCGTGGGGCCGGGTCTTCCAGCCGAGGCGCTTCATGCCCTCGGCGATGGCGCCGCTCGAGACCATCACCACCTCGCGCCCGTCGCGCACCAGCGCGGCGAGCTGCCGGCACCATTCGCCGATGGCGCCCTCGTCGAGGCCGCGACCCTCGTTCGTCACGAGGCTCGAGCCCACCTTGACGACGATGCGGCGGGCGTCCCGCAGGGCTGTGGATCCGGTATTCGAGGTCATTGAGGGCTATAGCTGGCGTGAAGACTGACGATTATGCTATTTAATCAATAGCATTGCAGGGCCGGGCCGAAGGCCCCCGCTCAAGGCTTTTCGGGCGGCAGTTCGACGAAGCGCGGATCGATCTCGGCCGGCGGCTGCTCGGCCACCTGCTGGGCCTTCACCTGGCGATAGATCGCGTGCACGAGCGGCTCGCAGCCTTCGCGCGTGAGCGCCGAGATCTCGAACACCGGGCCCTTGAAGCGCAGGCGCTTCACAAAGTCCTTCACGCGCGCGGCGCGTTCTTCCTCGGGGATCATGTCCAGCTTGTTGAGCACCAGCCAGCGCGGCTTCTCGTAGAGCTGTGCGTCGTACTTCTTGAGCTCACCCACGATCGCCTTGGCCTGCGCGACCGGGTCGACGGTCTCGTCGAAAGGCGCGAGATCGATCACATGCAGCAGCAGCCGGGTGCGCTGCAGGTGACGCAGGAACAGGTGGCCGAGACCGGCACCGTCGGAAGCACCCTCGATCAGGCCGGGCAGGTCGGCCACCACGAAGCTCTGTTCGGGACCGACGCGCACCACGCCGAGGTTGGGGTGCAGGGTGGTGAACGGATAGTCGGCGATGCGCGGGCGGGCGTTCGAGATCGCGCTGATCAAGGTCGACTTGCCGGCGTTCGGCATGCCCAGCAGGCCCACGTCGGCCAGCACCTTGAGCTCGAGCTTGAGGCTCTTGCGCTCGCCGGGCCAGCCGGGCGTCTTCTGGCGCGGCGCGCGGTTGATGGCGCTCTTGAAGCGCAGGTTGCCGAAGCCGCCGTCGCCGCCCTTGGCGATGGTGATGACCTCGCCGGGCGTCAGCAATTCGTAGAGCACCTCGCCGGTTTCGGCGTCGGTGATGATCGTGCCGACCGGCATCTTCAGCGTGATGTCGTCGCCCGCGGCGCCGAACATGTCGGAGCCCATGCCGTGCTCGCCGCGCTTGGCTTCGTGCCGACGCGAATAGCGGAAATCCACCAGCGTGTTGAGGTTCGAGTCGGCCACGGCGAACACATGGCCGCCGCGCCCGCCGTCGCCGCCATTGGGGCCGCCGAATTCCTTGTACTTCTCATGGCGGAACGACACGCAGCCGTTGCCGCCATCGCCGGCGGCGATGTCGATGAAGGCTTCGTCGACGAACTTCATGGGATGTCCAGTTTACAAATGAAGAAGCCCCGGCAAAGCGGGGCTCCGAGACAGTCGAAGTGGCTGGAGGCTCAGGCCGCCGGCGTCACATTGACCATGTGCTTGTTGAGCGCACCCTTGAAGCCGAACGACACGTGGCCGTCGACGAGGGCGAACAGCGTGTGGTCCTTGCCCACGCCGACGTTCACGCCGGGGTGGAACTGGGTACCGCGCTGGCGCACGATGATCGAGCCGGCGCTGATCAGTTGGCCGCCGAAGGCCTTCACGCCGAGCATCTTGGGCTTGGAATCGCGCCCGTTTCGCGTGGAGCCGCCGCCTTTTTTCTGTGCCATGGAGTCTGCTCCTTAACCGGCGATCGCGCCGATTTGCAGCTCGGTGAACTGCTGGCGATGGCCTTGACGTTTCTGATAGTGCTTGCGACGGCGCATCTTGAAGATGCGAACCTTGTCGTGCTTGCCGTGCGACAGCACCGTGACCGTCACCGTTGCACCGGACACCAGGGGCGTGCCAACCTTGATTTCAGCGCCGTTTCCGACGGCCAGAACCTGGTCGATCACGATTTCCTGGCCAACGTCCGCAGCAATCTGTTCTACTTTGATTTTCTCGCCGGAAGCAACGCGATACTGCTTGCCACCGGTTTTTATGACCGCGTACATGTGAACCTCTTAGGAATTGAGTCTCCGCGGCGAATTCCGCAGAGCCCAAGACTATAGCACGGTTTGCGCATGCTCACATGCCCGGGCACCCAGGCGGGGCCGGTGGCCGCTTCCCGCTCCCTATAATCGGCGCCTTCCGGCGTCTTGCGCCATCCCTGTATTCAGCAGCGCCCAGCGCCCACGCTTTGTCAGTTCCCGCCGCCGACACCTCCCCCACCGCCGCAGTCCTCGGCCTGATCGCCGGTGACATGGTCGAAGTCGACCGCGTGATCTCCAACCGCCTCGACACCGGGGTGCCGCTGGTCAGCCAAGTCTCGAAGTACATCATCTCCGCGGGCGGCAAGCGCCTGCGGCCGGCGCTGCTGCTGCTGATGGCCGGCGCGCTCGGCTACACCGGCGAACAGCGCTTCAATCTCGCGGCCGTGGTGGAGTTCATCCACACCGCCACGCTGCTGCACGATGACGTGGTCGACGAGTCGACGCTGCGTCGCGGACGCCCGACCGCCAACGAATCCTTCGGAAATCCCGCCAGCGTGCTGGTCGGCGACTTCCTTTATTCGCGTGCCTTCCAGATGATGTTGGATGCCAACAACATGCGCGTGATGCAGATCCTGGCCGAAGCGACCAACGTGATCGCCGAAGGCGAGGTGCTGCAGCTGATGAACATGCACGACGCCTCGCTCGACGAGTCGGCCTACCTGCGCGTCATCCGCTCCAAGACCGCCAAGCTGTTCGAGGCCAGCACGCGCCTGGCCGCGGTGCTGGCAGGCGTGACGTCCGAGGTCGAGGAGGCCTGCGCCACCTACGGCCAGGCGCTGGGCACGGCCTTCCAGGTGATCGACGACGTGCTCGACTACGCGGGCGACGCGAGCGAAACCGGCAAGAACCTCGGCGACGACCTGCGCGAAGGCAAGACCACGCTGCCGCTGATCTTTGCGATGCAGCGCGGTACCGCGGCCCAGAGCGCGCTGGTGCGCGCCGCCATCGAGGCGGGCGACACCGCCCAGCTGGGCAAGATCGTCGAGATCGTGCGCGAAACCGGTGCCCTGGATGCATCGCGCGCGGCGGCCGCGGCCGAAGCACAACGCGCAATTTCTGCGCTCGACGGCTTCGCGACGAATTCGCACGCTTCAGGTTTGCTACAATTAGCGGCTCAGCTGCTTGAGCGGCGTGCCTGACACCTCTAACGAGTTGGCCAAGGACGACTGACTTTTCGCACCATCGGGGTGTAGCTTAGCCTGGTAGAGCGCTACGTTCGGGACGTAGAGGCCGGAGGTTCGAATCCTCTCACCCCGACCAGTCTTTTCGAGACTGGCATAAACCATCAGAATGCCATTTTCTGTTGCTGTACAGCGATTTACAGCACAGGAGTGTTCGGCGATGATCGTGAAGCAATTTCTCACATCTCTTGCATTCGCTGATGGCTGCAGCCGAACTTCCCGTTAAAGAAAACCCGCAAGTCGCCTTGCCAGGGCTTGCACGCGCGCTGGTCTCGGCCGGCAAGCTGCCCGCGAAAACCGCGGAAGATCTCTATCAGAAGTCGCTGAGCAGCCGCTCCAGCTTCATCGCCGAGCTCACGGGCACCGGCGCCGTCTCGGCCGCCGACCTCGCCCACACGCTCTCGAATGCCTTCGGCGCTCCGCTGCTCGACCTCGACGCCATCGATCACCAGCGCCTGCCGAAGGATCTGCTCGATCCCAAGCTCTGCCAGGCCTACCGCATCGTCGTCCTCAGCAAGCGCAACAACCGCCTGATCGTCGCCACGGCCGACCCGTCCGACCAGCAGGCTGCCGAGAAGATCAAGTTCGCCTCCCAGATGGGCGTGGACTGGGTCATCGCCGAGTACGACAAGCTGTCGCGCATGGTCGAGGCCGCCGCTGCGAGCGCGGCCGAAACCATCAACAGCATCGTCGGCACCGAGTTCGAGTTCGACGACGTCAGCGCCGACACCGCGGGCGACGCCAACGAACAGGCGATCGCCGAAGTCGAGGACGCGCCGGTCGTGCGCTTCCTGCACAAGATGCTGCTCGACGCGGTCAGCATGCGCGCTTCGGACATCCACTTCGAGCCCTACGAGCACCACTACCGCGTACGCTTCCGGGTCGACGGCGAACTGCGCGAGGTGGCGAGCCCACCGACCGTGATCAAGGACAAGCTGGCCTCGCGCATCAAGGTCATCTCGCGACTCGACATCTCCGAGAAGCGCGTGCCCCAGGACGGACGCATGAAGCTCAAGATCGGTCCCGACCGGGTGATCGACTTCCGCGTGAGCACGCTGCCCACGCTGTTCGGCGAGAAGATCGTGGTCCGGATCCTCGACCCCAGCAGCGCGCGCATGGGCATCGATGCGCTGGGCTACGACGCCGACGAGAAGGAACGCCTGCTGCACGCCATCAGCCGGCCCTACGGCATGGTGCTGGTCACCGGGCCGACCGGCTCGGGCAAGACGGTGTCGCTCTACACCTGCCTCAACCTTCTGAACCAGCCGGGCGTGAACATCGCGACCGCCGAGGACCCGTCGGAAATCAACCTGCCGGGCGTCAACCAGGTCAACGTGAACGAGAAGGCCGGCCTGACCTTCGCGGCCGCGCTGCGGGCCTTCCTGCGGCAGGATCCCGACATCATCATGGTCGGCGAAATCCGCGACATCGAAACCGCCGACATCTCGATCAAGGCCGCCCAGACCGGTCACCTGGTGCTGTCGACGCTGCACACCAATGACGCCCCCACCACCCTAACGCGGATGCGCAACATGGGCATCGCGCCCTTCAACATCGCATCGAGCGTGATCCTGATCACCGCCCAGCGGCTCGCGCGGCGGCTGTGCATGGCCTGCCGTGCGCCCGTGGACATCCCGCGCGAAGCCCTGCTCGAAGCGGGCTTCCAGGACGACGAGATCGACAGCAGCTGGAAGCCCTATCGGCCCGTGGGCTGCGCGGCCTGTACCGGCGGCTACAAGGGCCGCGTGGGCATCTACCAGGTGATGCCGATCTCCGAGGCGATTCAGGAAATCATCCTGCGTGACGGCAGTGCGCTCGACATCGCGCAGCAATCGGAAGCCGAAGGCGTGCGCTCGCTGCGCCGGTCGGGCCTGCGCAAAGTGATGCAGGGCCTGACCTCGCTCGAGGAAGTGGTGGCGGTCACCAACCTATAACGAACACACTGGAAGCGGAGATCGAACCGAATGGCCACAGCAGCATCGACGGCAAACCGGCAACGGCGCGACGTCAAGGAATTCGTCTTCGAATGGGAAGGCAAGGATCGCAACGGCAAGCTGGTGCGCGGTGAACTGCGTGCCGCCGGCGAGAACCAGGTGCAGGCCGCGCTGCGGCGCCAGGGCGTGCTCGCCAGCAAGATCAAGAAGCGCCGCACCCGCTCGGGCAAGAGCATCAAGCCCAAGGACATCGCGATCTTCACGCGCCAGCTCGCCACCATGATGAAGGCCGGCGTGCCGCTCCTGCAGTCCTTCGACATCGTGGGCCGCGGCAATGCCAACGCCAGCGTCGCCAAGCTGCTCAACGAGATCCGCAGCGACGTCGAGACCGGTACCTCGCTGTCGTCGGCCTTCCGCAAGTTCCCGAAATACTTCGACAACCTCTACTGCAACCTGGTCGAGGCCGGCGAAGCGGCCGGTATCCTCGAAGAGTTGCTCGACCGCCTGGCGACCTACATGGAGAAGACCGAGGCGATCAAATCGAAGATCAAGTCGGCGCTGATGTACCCGACCTCGGTGGTCGTGGTGGCCTTCGTGGTGGTGGCCATCATCATGATCTTCGTGATCCCGGCCTTCAAGCAGGTGTTCAGTTCCTTCGGCGCCGACCTGCCCGCCCCCACGCTGTTCGTGATGGCGGTCAGCGAATTCTTCGTGGCGTACTGGTGGCTGATCTTCGGCGTGATCGGCGGCGGCCTCTATTTCTTCTTCCAGGCCTGGAAGCGCAACGAGCGCGTGCAGCGGGTCATGGATCGCCTGCTGCTGCGGGTGCCGATCTTCGGCGCGCTGATCGAGAAGTCTTGCGTCGCGCGCTGGACGCGCACGCTGGCCACCATGTTCGCCGCGGGCGTGCCGCTGGTCGAGGCGCTCGACTCGGTCGGCGGCGCTTCGGGCAACACCGTGTACGGCGACGCCACGGCCAAGATCCAGCAGGAGGTGTCGACCGGGACCAGCCTCACGAACGCGATGACCAACGTCAACCTGTTCCCCTCGATGGTGATCCAGATGACCGCCATCGGCGAGGAATCGGGCTCCATCGACCACATGCTCGGCAAGGCGGCCGATTTCTACGAGTCCGAGGTCGACGACATGGTCGCCGGCCTCTCGAGCCTGATGGAGCCGATCATCATCGTCTTCCTCGGCGTGATCATCGGTGGCATCGTGGTCTCGATGTACCTGCCCATCTTCAAGCTCGGCCAGGTCGTCTGATGCCGGTGTCGCAGGGATTCGACGCCGCACTGGCCGGCGTCCTCGGTCTGTTGATCGGCAGCTTCCTCAACGTGGTGATCTACCGCACGCCGGTCATGATGTACCGCGACTGGCTGAACGACGCGGTCGCGAACCTCATGAGCGTCAAGGACATGCCCTCGCTCTGGTCGCTGGTCTTCGGCCCCAAGGCGCAGCCCCCGGCCGGCCTCGAAGCCGCAGCCGACAAGGCCGCGGTCGAGCTCGAGAAGCTGCCGCGCTTCGACCTCATGCGGCCCGGTTCGCGCTGCGGCAGTTGCGGCCACGAGATCCGCTGGTACGAGAACATCCCGGTGCTGAGCTACCTCGTATTGCGCGGCCGCTGCGGCGCTTGCAAGACCCGGATCAGCCCGCGCTATCCGCTGGTCGAACTGGCCACCGCCGCGCTGTTCGCGCTCTGCGGCCATCGCTTCGGCCTCACGCCGACGGGCGCGCTGTGGGCCGCCTTCGCCGCCCTGCTAGTCTGCCAGTTCCTGATCGACTTCGACACCCAGTTCCTGCCCGACTCGCTCAACTACCTGCTCTTGTGGCTCGGCCTGATCGGCGCGGCCGCGGGCTGGACCGGCACCTCGCTGCAGCTCTCGGTCTGGGGCGCGGTGTTCGGTTACCTGAGCCTCTGGCTGGTCTACCATGGCTACCTATTCGTCATGAAGGAAGAAGGCATGGGCCAAGGCGACCTCAAGCTGCTGGCGGCACTGGGTGCATGGCTTGGTGCCGACTACCTGATCGCGATCATCCTGATCTCCTCGATCGTGGGCGCCGTGCTCGGCCTGGGCATGCGCTTCAGCGGCAAGCTCGACAAGGGCGTTCCGATTGCCTTCGGCCCCTTCCTCGCGGGCGCGGGCCTGGTCTGCCTCGTCATCGGCCCCGGTGTCGTCAAGCAATGGGTGCCCTTCGCCTTCCCGCTCGGCCCCTGGCTGCACTGAAGGCCACGCCCCTCTCATGATCCGGCGCATCGGCCTCACCGGCGGCATCGGCAGCGGCAAGAGCACCGTCGCGGGCCTGCTGGTCACCGAGGGCGCGGTGCTGGTCGACACCGATGCCATCGCGCGCCGCATCGCCGAGCCTGGCGGCATCGCGATGCCCGCGCTCGAGACCCGCTTCGGCGCCGCGGTGCTGCGGCCGGACGGCGGCCTCGACCGCGCCCGCATGCGCGAACTCGTGTTCCAGGACCCCGAGGCCAAGCGCGCCCTCGAAGGCATCCTCCATCCCCTGATCGGCGCCGAAACCCGGCGCGAAGCCGCGGCCGCCGGCCCCGACGCCACCATCGTCTTCGACGTCCCCCTGCTGGTCGAATCGGGGCGCTGGCGCGCACAGGTCGAGCGCGTGCTGGTGGTCGACGCCAGCGAGCAAACTCAGTTGCAACGCGTCGTCGCGCGCTCGGGCTGGGCCCCCGAAGCCGTGCGCTCGGTGATCGCGCAACAGGCCCCGCGGGCGCTGCGCCGGGCCGCGGCCGACGCGGTCATCGACAACGAAAGCCTGACCCTGGAGGAACTCGCCGTGCAGGTGCGGGGTCTCTGGAAACGGTGGGCCTCGGCCAGCACGCGATAATCACCGGTTAGCCGCAGCGGCGGCTGCACCACGATTACGACAAAAGGGCGCTCGCAGCAGCGCCTCCTCTCGAGATGCTGTTCAACTCGTATTCCTTCATCTTTGTCTATTTCCCGCTGGTGCTGCTCGGGTTCTTCCTGATCGGCAAACGCAACATCCGGGCCGCAGCCGGGTTTCTTGCGCTGGCCTCGCTGTTCTTCTATGGCTGGTGGAGCGTGCAGGCCCTGCCGCTGCTCCTGGCCTCGATCTGCGTCAACTACTGGTTCGGCCTGCGCCTGACGCCGGCACCGGGGCGCGACGACCGCCGGCGCAAGACCTTGCTGATCACGGCGCTCACGGTCAATCTCGTGGTGCTGGCGGTGTTCAAGTACGCCAACTTCTTCGTCTCGAACGTCAACGACGGCCTGAGCGCCGCGGGCCTCGCGCCGATCCCGCTGCTGCACATCGTGCTGCCGATCGGCATCTCGTTCTACACCTTCACGCAGATCGCCTTCCTGGTCGACTGCTGGCAGGGCAAGGTGCACGAGCGCAGCTTCATCCACTACGTGCTGTTCGTCACCTACTTCCCGCACCTGATCGCGGGCCCGGTGCTGCACCACGCGCAGATGATGCCGCAGTTCGCCAACCCGGCGACCTACCGCGCCGACCCCAACAAGATCGCGCTCGGGCTGGCCATCTTCACCTTCGGCCTGGCCAAGAAGCTGCTGATCGCCGACCCGATGGGCCAATACGCCGACCTGGTCTTCAACGGCGTGCACAACGGCATCGAGCCCACGCTCTACACCGCGTGGTTCGGCGTGCTGGCCTACACGCTGCAGATCTATTTCGACTTCTCGGGCTACTCCGACATGGCGGTCGGCCTGTCGCTGTGCCTGGGCGTGCAGCTGCCGCTGAACTTCAACTCGCCCTACAAGTCGACCAGCATCATCGAGTTCTGGCGCCGCTGGCACATCTCGCTGTCGACCTTCCTGCGCGACTACCTCTACATCCCGCTGGGCGGCAACCGCAAGGGCCCGAAGCGTCGCCACGTGAATCTGTTCCTCACGATGGTGCTCGGCGGCTTGTGGCATGGCGCGGCCTGGACCTTCGTGATCTGGGGCGCGCTGCACGGCATCTTCCTGATGATCAACCACATCTGGAGCACCACCTTCCGCCGCAAGGGCCCGCCGAGCATCGCCGGCCGCGTTCTCGGCTGGTTCCTGACCTTCCTGTGCGTGATGATCGCCTGGGTGATGTTCCGCGCCGAGAGCCTGCACGCCGCTATGGACATCTACCGCGGCATGCTGGGCCTGCACGGCGTGCCCGGCACCGCATTCCGCGAGTTCCTCGCGGTACCCTACCGCAAGCCCGAGTTCTTCCAGACCATGCTGGTGGCGATCATCATCTGCCTCGCGCTGCCGCCCACCATCACGCTGCAGCGCTGGGTGCCGCAGGCCGCCGCATTGGCCGGCCGGCCCGCGCTCAACAAGCTGTTCACGGCCGCGATGGCGCTGTTCACCGTGACGCTGCTCGGCATCTGCATCTCGAAGCTCGGTACCTACAGCCCGTTCCTCTACTTCCAGTTCTGACATGACGCCCGCAAAACTGTGGCTGCGGATCTTCGTGGCCGGATTCCTCGTCATCTCGTCGCTGCTGGTGCTCACGCTCGCAACGCCCATTCCCTATGGCGACCTGAGCCGCATCGGCCTGATGTCCGACCGCGAGTTCGGCTGGACCCAGGAGCCGCCGAAGGTGGCGCCCGAGTACCTGCATGCCGTGCCGCTCGACCAGGCCGACATCGTCGTGATCGGCGACAGCTTCTCGATGACGCACCGCTGGCAGTCGGTGCTGGTCAAGGCCGGCTACAAGGTCACCACGGCTTTCTGGGGGCAGTTCGACGAGCGCCTGTGCGGCGACTTCGACGCCTGGCTCGCGCGCGCCGGCTTCAAGGGCAAGCTGGTGATCGTCGAGAGCGTGGAGCGCATCCTGCAGGAGCGCATGCGCTACACGCGCAGCTGCGAGACGATGAAGCGGCCCTTCGCCGCGCGCACCGAGCCCTTCGCGGTGCCGCTCGAGCACGTGCCCGGCTTCGCGCTCAACTGGGGCGCCAAGCTCACCTCGGGCCTGGACACGCTCAAGTACACGCGCGCCGCCAAGGCGACCACGGCCGACACCGTCTCCACCGACCGCACCAAGGCGCGCACAGTGGTCAATGGTTGCGAAATGTTCAGTCACCGCCTGTGCAACAAGGCCCTGTTCTTCGGCGAGGACGACGAGAACGGCGAGCTGCCGGCCGCGGACGTGGCCGCGATGCAGGCCTTCACCAAGTCGCAGACCGCGTTCCCGATGCTCTGGATGGTGATCCCCAACAAGACCACCACCTACATCGATCCCTCGCACTCGAAGGCCTTCGTCGAGGCCTTCAAGACCTCGGGCCTGGGCCCCGACCTGTTCGCCTTCACGCAGGAAAAGAAGACCCGGATCCGCGACTTCTACTTCCCCAACGACACCCATCTGTCGATGCACGGCCAGCTCGCGCTCGGCGAGCTGATGCTCGGCGAGGTGCGCAAGATCGTGCCCGAGCCCCCGTCACGCACGCCATGAGGCTATCATCGCCTCGTCAGGAGACCGAGCCCGCGTGATCCTCTACGAGTACCCCTTCAACGAGCGCATCCGGACCTATCTGCGACTGGAGCACCTGTTTCGCCGCCTCGGCGAGCTGGTGCCTGCCGAGTCGCCCCTGTCCCACCACTTCGCGCTCGTCACCATCTTCGAGATCATGGACGTGGCCGCGCGCGCGGACCTCAAGGCCGACGTCATGCGCGACCTCGAGAAGCACAAGTCCGCCTTCAACGCCTACCGCGGCAATCCGAACATCTCGGAGGCCGCGCTCGACCAGGTGGTGGCGCAGCTCGAGCGCAACTTCAACACGCTCAACGGCATCGCGGGCAAGGCCGGCCAGTCGCTGACCGAGAACGAGTGGCTGATGAGCATCCGCAGCCGCGCGAGCATTCCGGGCGGCACCTGCGAATTCGACCTGCCCGCCTACTACGCCTGGCAGCACCGCAGCACCCAGAGCCGCCGCGCCGACCTCGAACGCTGGTCGGGCACGCTGGCGCCGCTGGCCGAGTCGATCTACCTGCTGCTCAAGCTGCTGCGCGACGCCGACGTGCCCTACAAGGTCATCGCCACCAACGGGCAGTTCCAGCAGAACCTGCCGCAGGGACGCAGCTTCCAGCTGCTGCGCCTGCGCATCGATCCCAAGCTCGGCCTGATCCCCGAGATCAGCGGCAACCGGCTCATGGTCTCGGTGCGGCTCATGCGCCACGAGAGCGACGACCGCCTCCACCAGAGCAGCGACGACACCCCCTTCGAACTCACCTTGTGCGCATGACCGGCGAAGAGCGCATCGAGCCCCGCGAGGGCGAACGCATCGTCCGCTGCCCGAGCTGCGGCGGCGACAGCGTCTATTCGGAACGCAACCCCTACCGTCCGTTCTGCAGCGCGCGCTGCAAGGGCATCGATCTCGGTGCCTGGGCCAGCGAGGAGTTCAGGATGCCGGCCGAAGCCCCGCCCGACGACGAGCCCTTCGGCGATCCGAAGGCGCAGCAGTAGACATCGGCCCGCGGAAATCCGTGGGTCGACTTACTTGCCGCCCGCGGTGGCCGGCGCCGCCTCTCCGAGAAAGATCCTGTCGACATAGTCCGCGTGCGCTCGCGTGTACACGGGCCGCAGATGCTCGCCATCCTTGTAGACCGGCTTGCCGTCGGCCGTCACGCGCAGGCACTGGCCGTCCTTGCACAGCGAAGCCATCGGCTCGACCACCTGCGCGCCACTGTCCAGCGCGATCTGCCGCAGCCGTGCGTTGAGCTCGGCCTGCGCCGCGGGCACCGGGGCCGTCGGCGAATCGAGCACCACCGTCATCGTGCCGAGCCGGCTGCCCGCGATCATGCGCTGCGGCTGGAAGTCCATGCCGCTCGGGTTGTCGAGCAGCAGGTAGACCTTCTTGTTTTGCTTCACGAGTTCGGCCATGGTGTGGCCGAGCATCGAGAGCGCCGGCGCAATGCCGGGCCCGCCGTTGTTCACCGGGTAGACCGCGCGGCCCTCGCGGTACTCGTAGGCCAGCGGGAAGTCGCCGCTGAAGTAGCAGTTCCAGCAACCGCCGAACACCACGGTGTCGATCTGCGGCGCGCGTGCGAGCTGCAGCATGCCGTCGCGCTGTTCGCCGCAGGCCGGGTTGCCCTCGGCGAACATGCCGGGAATCGGCGCGCAAGCGCCCCAGGTGTAGAAGTAGGCGGTCGCCATGCGCTCGGGCGCGAGGCGCTCGAGCGCCTTGGCGCGCGGCCCGTACTGCTGCATGTGGCTGTCGCCGATCAAGAGCACCTTGCGCTCGCCGCGGCCGACCCGGTAGACCAGGTGCGGGCCCACCTTCTCGGGCGTGAAGCCGTCGTAGTAGCCGTCGTCCACGGTCGCGTCGGTCACCTTCTGCAGCATCTCGCCGCCGTTGCGCGCCGGCAGACCGGCCACCACCATCACGCCGGCCAGCACGATCGCGCAGCCGATGCCGACCAGGCCGCGCAGCAGCGGCGCGCCCGCGCGGGTGCGCGTGAAGCGTTCGAGAAAGCGGTAGGTCAGCCAGGCCAGCAGCACCGCCGCGACCACCGCGCCGGTGCGCACGCCCGCCGAGGGCTCCCAGCCGCCGTTGAGGATGCGCGGGTACACCAGCAGCGGCCAGTGCCACAGGTACAACGGATAGCTGATCAGCCCGATGCCCACCATCAGCGGGTTCGACAGCAGGTAGCGGTTCAACACCCCCTGCGGCCCCGCCGCGATGCAGCTCGCCGCACCCAGCACCGGCAGCAGTGCCCACCAGCCCGGAAACGCCTTGTCGGCCCGGATCATCATCAGCCCCAGCACGATCAGCCCCACGCCCAGCACCGACTGCACATGGCTGCGCCACGCGGGCCTCGTCACCCCCGCATCCCTCAACCGCATGCACGCCAGGATCCCGCCCGCCATCAGCTCCCAGAAGCGCGACAGCGGCGAGTAGAACGCCGCCGTGCGAAACGGATGGATCGTCAGCACGTTGATCAGGAACGACACCACCGCCAGCGCCCACAGCACGCGCAGCATCGGCCAGCGCCTGCGCCACGCCAGCGCCAAGAGCGGCGGCCAGAAGATGTAGAACTGCTCCTCGATCCCCAGCGACCACAGGTGCAGCAGCGGCTTGGTCTCCGCCGCCGTGTCGAAATACCCCGCCTCGCCCCAGAACACGAAGTTCGCGATAAAGGCCGCGCCACCAGCGGCCTGCTTGCCCAGCTCCACGAACTCCCGGTTCAGCAGCACGTACCAGCCGAAGGCCAGGGTCGCCGCCAGCACCAGCATCAGCGCCGGGAAGATGCGCCGCACGCGCCGTGCGTAGAAGTCGCGGTAGCTGAAGTCGCCCGCCGCCTGGCTCTGAAGAATGATCGTCGTGATCAGGAAGCCCGAGATCACGAAGAAGATGTCCACCCCCACGAAGCCACCGGGCAGCGCCTTCGGGAAGGCGTGGTACGCCACCACCGAGGCCACGGCCACGGCGCGCAGGCCATCGATGTCGGGACGGTACTTGGGATGCATCGGTGCCCCTCCGGGCCGTTCTTTCAGTTGCCGGCGCGCGATGGCGCGGCGGGTGCGAGGAACACGGGATCGACGTAGCGCGCGTGGTCGCGGATGTAGGCCGGACGCAGATGGTTGCTGTCGAGATAGGCCGGCGCGCCGTCGGGCATGGTGCGCAGGCACCGGCCTTCCCGGCACAGCTGTCCGACCGCGTCGATCGGCTCGGCACCGGCGGCCAGCGCGATCGCGCGCAGCCGGTCGTTCAAGCGCTCCTGCGCGGGCGGGAGCACCGCGCTGCCTGCCGTCGCGAGCACGGTCATCGTGCCGAGACGGCTGCCCGCGATCATGCGGCCCGGTTCGAAATCGCTGCCCATCGGGTTGTCCAGCAGCAGGTAGACCTTCTTGTGGCGCGCGAGTTCGCCCAGCAGCTTCTGCAGCGACGCGAGTGCCGGCTCGATGCCGGGGCCGCCGTCGTTGATCGGCAGCGCCGAGGCGCCGTCCTGGAACACATAGGGCATGTAGAAGTTGCCGGTGAAGTAGCAGTTCCAGCAGGCGCCGACCATCACCACGTCGATCTTCGGATCGAAGGCGGACTTGAGCATCTGCTCGCGCCGCGGCGCGCAGCCTGGATTGATCGCCACCACCATGCCCGGCACCGGCGCGCAGGCCGGGTATTCGAAGAAGTAGGTGGTCGACATCGCATCGGGCGCGCTGCGTGCCAGCGCGCGTGCGCGCGGCGCGTACTGCGAGATATGGCTGTCGCCGATCACCAGCACCTTGCGCGCGCCCTCGCCGATGCGGCGCACGAAGTGGCCGTCGAGCGTCTCCGACGCGAGGCCTTCGTAGTACTCGCCGTCGGAGGACGCGTTGCTCAGCGTCTGCAGCATCGGGTTGTCGTGCCGCGGCGCGGGCAGGCCCAGTTGCACCGCGACCGCCATGGCAAGCACCGCAACGGCGCTGCCGCCCAGCACGCGCAGCGTGGCGGGCTGCGTGCGCGTCCGGACGGCGCGCTCCACCGTGCGGTAGGTGAGCCAGGCCAGCACCACGCTGGCCGCGACCATCGCCGCGCTCACGGCCGCCGGCGGTGCCGCGCCCTGCACGATGCGCGCATAGGACAAGAGCGGCCAATGCCACAGGTACAGCGGATAGCTGATCAGCCCGATGCCCACCATCAACGGGTTCGACAGCAGGTAGCGGTTCAGCACCCCCTGTGGCCCCGCCGCGATGCAGCTCGCCGCGCCCAGCACCGGCAGCAGCGCCCACCAGCCCGGGAACGCCTTGTCGGCCCGGATCATCACCAGCCCCAGCACGATCAGCCCCACGCCCAGCACCGATTGCACATGGCCGCGCCACGCGGGCTTCATGGTTCCAGCATCCCTCAACCGCATGCACGCCAGGATCCCGCCCGCCATCAGCTCCCAGAAACGCGACAGCGGCGAGTAGAACGCCGCCGTGCGAAACGGATGGATCGTCAGCACGTTGATCAGGAACGACACCACCGCCAGCGCCCACAGCACGCGCAGCATCGGCCAGCGCCGGCGCCACGCCAGCGCCAGCAGCGGCGGCCAGAAGATGTAGAACTGCTCCTCGATCCCCAGCGACCACAGGTGCAGCAGCGGCTTGGTCTCCGCCGCCGTGTCGAAGTAGCCCGCCTGGCCCCAGAACACGAAGTTCGCGATGAAGGCCGCCCCGCCTGCGGCCTGCTTGCCCAGCTCCACGAACTCGCGGTTCAGCAGCACGTACCAGCCGAAGGCCAGGGTCGCCGCCAGCACCAGCATCAGCGCCGGGAAGATGCGCCGCACGCGCCGTGCGTAGAAGTCGCGGTAGCTGAAGTCGCCCGCCGCCTGGCTCTGAAGAATGATCGTCGTGATCAGGAAGCCCGAGATCACGAAGAAGATGTCCACTCCCACGAAGCCACCGGGCAGCGCCTTCGGAAAGGCGTGGTACGCCACCACCGAGGCCACGGCCACGGCGCGCAGGCCATCGATGTCGGGGCGGTACTTGGGATGCATCCGTCTCTTGTTCGTTCTTCGCTCAGGCCCGCGGCGCGCGGCGCCGGGACCCAGTCAGCGGCGCAGGCATCGCCACGCCGCGGCGCTCAGGCCAGGGTCGATACGGCCTGGGCCGCCGACGCGGGCAGGCCGCGCTCCTGCACCAGCCATTCCAGCACCGGCAGCGCGCCCGGCAGCACGGGCGCCACGTCCAGCGGCAGGTGCTGCCAGGCCATCTGCTGGCCTTCGCGCATCTCGAAGTCGCCGTGCCAGGCCGTGACCTTGCACCAGTGCAGGCGCACCAGCGCATGCGGGTAGTCGTGCTCGGTCACTTTCCAGACCGTGGCGCCGTCGATGGTGATGCCGAGTTCTTCCTGCAGCTCGCGCCGCAGCGCCTCCTCGACCGTCTCGCCGGCCTCGATCTTGCCGCCCGGAAACTCCCAATAGCCCGCATAGGGCTTGCCGGGCGGACGGGTCGACAGCAGCAGCGCATCGTCGGCCGTGCGGATCAGCACGCCGACCGCGACCTCGGTGTGCTTGCGTGGCTGGCCCGGCGCCGCGCTCATGCAGTAGCCCGCCCCGCGTAATCGCGCGCGAACTGGTAGGCCACGCGACCGCTGCGCGAGCCGCGCTCGAGCGCCCAGACCAGCGCCTCGGGCCGCGCGGCCTCGATCGCGGCGGCATCGACGCCGAACGACGACAGCCACTGGGCCACGATCGCGAGGTATTCGTTCTGGCTGAACGGATAGAAGCTGACCCAGAGGCCGAAGCGCTCCGACAGCGAGATCTTCTCCTCGATCACCTCGCCCGGATGGACCTCGCCATCTTCGGTATGGGTGTAGCTGAGGTTGTCCTTCATGTACTCGGGCAGCAGGTGGCGCCGGTTGCTGGTCGCGTAGATCAGCACATTGGGCGTGGCCGCGGCGATCGAGCCGTCGAGGATCGACTTGAGCGCCTTGTAGCCCGGCTCGCCCTCGTCGAAGCTCAGGTCGTCGCTGAAGACGATGAATTTCTCGGGCCGCTGCGACACCACCTCGACGATGTCGGGCAGGTCGGTGAGCTCGGCCTTGTCGACCTCGATCAGGCGCAGGCCCTGCGGCGCGTAGGCCTGCAGGCAGGCGCGGATCAGCGAGGACTTGCCGGTGCCGCGCGCGCCCGTCAGCAGCACGTTGTTGGCCGGCTTGCCCTCGACGAACTGGCGCGTGTTGCGCTCGATCTTTTCCTTCTGGACGTCGATTTCCTTGAGCGAATCGAGCGCCATCGCGGCCACGTGCTTCACCGGCTCGAGCACGCCATGGCCCGAGCTGCGGCGGCGGTAGCGCCAGGCGATCGAGGCATTCCAGTCGGCCGGCTCGGCCAGCGGCTGGGGCAGGATCGATTCGATGCGGTTGATGAGCTGCTCGGCGCGCTCGATCAGTCTCTGGAACTGCTCGTTCATCGAAAAATCAGGATCTGTAGTCGGCGTTGATCGACACGTAGTCGTGGCTGAAGTCGCAGGTCCAGACGGTTTCGCTGGCATTGCCGCGGCCGAGGTTCACGCGCACCGTGATCTCGCTTTGCTTCATCACGCGCTGGCCGTCCTCCTCGCGGTAGGCCGGGTTGCGGCCGCCCTTGACCGCCACGTGCACGTCGTCGAGGAACAGGTCGATGCCGGTCTGGTCGAGGTCGGCGATGCCCGCGTAGCCCACGGCCGCGAGGATGCGGCCGAGGTTCGGGTCGCTGGCGTAGAAGGCGGTCTTGACCAGCGGCGAATGCGCGATCGCATAGGCCACCTGGCGGCATTCGGCGGCGTCGCGGCCGCCGTCGATCTGCACCGCGATGAACTTGGTCGCGCCTTCACCGTCGCGCACGATGGCCTGCGCCAGCAGGCGCGCCACGTCCTGCATCGCGGCCACGAGCGCCTGGCCCTCGGCCGAATCGAGCGAGGTGATGGTCGCGTGCGCGGCCTTCTGCGTGGCGATGACCACGAAGGAGTCGTTGGTCGAGGTGTCGCCGTCGATGGTCACGCGGTTGAACGAAGCGTCGGCCAGCTGCTTGGCCAGCGGCTGGATCAGCGCCGGGTCGATCTTCGCGTCGGTGGCCATGAAGCCCAGCATGGTCGCCATGTTCGGGCGGATCATGCCGGCGCCCTTGCTGATGCCGGTGACGCTGACCGTGGCGCCGCCGATCTGCACCTGGCGGCTGAAGGCCTTGGGCACGGTGTCGGTGGTCATGATGCCTTCGGCGGCACGGGCCCAGTGGTTGTCGGCGGCATCGGCCAGCGCGGCGGGCAAGCCGGCCTCGATGCGGTCGATCGGCAGCGGCTCCATGATCACGCCGGTCGAGAAAGGCAGGATCTGCTCGGGCGCCAGGTCGAGCTGGCGCGCCAGCGCGATGCAGGTGGCGCGGGTGCGCGCCAGGCCGTCCTCGCCGGTGCCGGCGTTGGCATTGCCGGTGTTGATCAGCATCGCGCGGATGCCGTGGCCGGCCGCGAGGTGGTCGCGGCAGACCTGCACCGGCGCAGCGCAGAAGCGGTTCTGCGTGAACACGCCGCCGACCGCGGCGCCTTCGTCGATCAGCACGACCGTCAGGTCCTTGCGGTTGGCCTTGCGCACGCCCGCTTCGGCCACGCCGATGCGGATGCCGGGGACCGCGAACAAGGCGGCGGGATCGGGAGCGGACAGGTTCACGGGCATGGCGGTATCTCTTCGGAGTTGCGGGTCAGCTGAGTTTGCCGTGGCAATGTTTATATTTCTTGCCACTGCCGCAGGGGCACGGGTCGTTGCGGCCGACGCGCGCGAAGGCGGCCGCCTCGGCGCTCAGCGTGCCCAGCCCCGCGGCCGCGATGCGGCGCTGGCTTTCCTCGTCGACGCGCACCTCGACCTCGCCGGTCTCGGTGGGTGCCGAATAGGTGATGTTCGAGACGTTCTCGCCGCGGTTCTCCATCGCCTCGGCCGCCTGGTCGAGCTGCTCGCTCGACTGCACGCGCACCGTCATGAGCTGGCGCGTGACCTCGTTCTTGACCGAGTCGAGCAGCTGGCCGAACAGCTCGAAGGCCTCGCGCTTGTATTCCTGCTTGGGCTGCTTCTGCGCGTAGCCGCGCAGGTGGATGCCCTGGCGCAGGTAGTCGAGCGAGGCCAGGTGTTCGCGCCAGTGGGTGTCGATGCTCTGCAGCAGCACCATGCGCTCGAACTGCGTGAAGTTCTCGGGGCCGATCAGCGCGACCTTGGCGTCGAAGGTCTCGTTGGCGGCCTGCACCACCTTCTCGACGATGTCCTCGTCGGAGATGGCTTCGGAGCCCTCGACGATCTTCGCGAGCGGCATGTCGATGCCCCACTCGTTGAACAGGGCCTGCTCGAGCGCCGGGATGTTCCACTGCTCTTCCACCGACTCGGCCGGCACGTACTGGCGCACCAGGTCGATGAAGCAGCCTTCGCGCAGCGCCGCGATCTGGGCGCCGAGGTCGCCGGCGTCGAGGATGTCGTTGCGCTGCTGGTAGATCACCTTGCGCTGGTCGTTCGACACGTCGTCGTATTCGAGCAGCTGCTTGCGGATGTCGAAGTTGCGCGCCTCGACCTTGCGCTGCGCGCTCTCGATGCTGCGCGTGACGATGCCGGCCTCGATGGCTTCGCCGTCGGGCATCTTCAGGCGGTCCATGATCGCCTTCACGCGGTCGCCCGCGAAGATGCGCATCAGCGGATCGTCCAGGCTCAGGTAGAAGCGCGAGGAGCCCGGGTCGCCCTGGCGGCCCGAACGCCCGCGCAGCTGGTTGTCGATGCGGCGCGACTCGTGGCGCTCGGTGGCGATGATGCGCAGGCCGCCGAGCGACTTCACGAACTCGTGGTCGTTGTTCCACTCGGCGCGGATGTGCTCGATGTCGGCCTTCTTCGCGGCCTCGTCGCGGCCTTCGTCGGCCTCGACCGCCTCGATCATCTTCTCGATGTTGCCGCCCAGCACGATGTCGGTACCGCGGCCGGCCATGTTGGTCGCGATCGTGATCATCTTGGTGCGGCCGGCCTGCGCCACGATGTCGGCCTCGCGCGCATGCTGCTTGGCGTTGAGCACCTGGTGCGGCAGGCCCGCCTGCGTGAGCAGGCCGTCGATGATCTCGGAGTTCTCGATCGAGGAGGTGCCCACCAGCACCGGCTGGCCGCGCTCGTAGCACTCGCGGATGTCCTGGATCGCCGCCTCGTACTTCTCGCGCGTGGTCTTGTAGACGCGATCGAGCTGGTCGTCGCGCTTGCTCACGCGGTTCGGCGGGATGATCATGGTTTCCAGGCCGTAGATCTCCTGGAATTCGTAGGCCTCGGTGTCGGCCGTGCCGGTCATGCCGGCGAGCTTGCCGTACAGGCGGAAGTAGTTCTGGAAGGTGATCGAGGCCAGGGTCTGGTTCTCGGCCTGGATCTCCACGCCTTCCTTGGCTTCCACGGCCTGGTGCAGGCCGTCGCTCCAGCGGCGCCCGGTCATCAGGCGGCCGGTGAACTCGTCGACGATCACCACCTCGCCCTGCTGCACCACGTAGTGCTGGTCGCGGTGGTAGAGGTGACGGGCGCGCAGCGCCGCGTTCAGGTGGTGCATCAGCGTGATGTTGGCCGGGTCGTAGAGCGAGGCGCCCTCGGGCAGCAGCTTGAATTCGCCGAGGATGCGCTCGGCGTTCTCGTGGCCGTCCTCGGTCAGGAACACCTGGTGCGTCTTCTCGTCGACCGTGAAGTCGCCGGGCACCGTGACGCCCTCGCCGGTGCGCGGATCGGCTTCGCCTTCCTGCTTCTTGAGCAGCGGCACCACCTTGTTGATGGCGAGGTACAGGTCGGTGTGGTCCTCGGCCTGGCCGCTGATGATCAGCGGCGTGCGGGCCTCGTCGATCAGGATCGAGTCCACCTCGTCGACGATCGCGTAGTTCAGCTTGCGCTGAACCCGGTCGCCGGGCTCGTAGACCATGTTGTCGCGCAGGTAGTCGAAGCCGTACTCGTTGTTGGTGCCGTAGGTGATGTCGCTGCCGTAGGCGGCCTGCTTCTCCTCGCGCGGCATCTGCGGCAGGTTGATGCCCACCGACAGGCCGAGGAAGTTGTAGAGCCGGCCCATCCAGGTCGCGTCGCGGTTGGCCAGGTAGTCGTTGACCGTCACCACGTGCACGCCCTTGCCGGACAGCGCGTTCAGGTACACCGGCAGCGTGGCGGTCAGCGTCTTGCCTTCGCCGGTGCGCATTTCGGAGATCTTGCCGTTGTGCAGCGCCATGCCGCCGAGCAGCTGGACGTCGAAGTGGCGCATCTTCATCACGCGCTTGGAGCCCTCGCGCACGGTGGCGAAAGCTTCGGGCAGCAGGTCGTCGAGGCTCTCGCCCTTGGCGATGCGGTCCTTGAATTCCTGGGTCTTGGCGCGCAGCGCGTCGTCGCCTAGCTTTTCGAATTCGGGTTCGAGCGCGTTGATGCGCGCGACCGTCTTGCGGTACTGCTTGAGTAGCCGGTCGTTGCGACTGCCGAAGATCTGGGTCAGGAAGTTGGTGGCCATGGGTGGAGGTGGGCGGGCACCTGACACGACAGGCACTGCGACCGGATTCCCTAAGATATGGTGAGAGCAGTTGGGCGCACCTCTTTCAAAAGCAAGCCTTCGAAAGTCGGAAGCCCGTGCCGGTTATCGGTAGTCGGGTTATCGGATTTGAACGATTTTCCCGGCGGGACCGCCGGCAAACCGGGCATTTTAGCTGTCTTGTTTCACCCTCAGAATTACGAATGAATCGCCGTTCCACGCCCCCGTTCACGCTGCAGCAGGCGGCCGAGGATTCGCCCACGCTGGCGAGCCTGATCGCCCGCGCGCGCGACGCCGGCGACCGGCTGCGCGCGGTCGAGGAACTGATCCCGCCGCTGATGCGCCCCGCCATCCAGGCCGGCCCGGCCGAGGGCGACGAATGGTGCCTGCTGGTCAAGGGCAGCGCCGCGGCCGCCAAGCTGCGCCAGCTGGCGCCGATGCTGGTGACCCGGCTGCGCAACCGCGGCTGGGAGGTGCGCAGCATCCGCATCAAGGTGCAGACCGGGCGCTGAAGCCCGCGGCGGCCGGCCGCCTTCCTTGCATTTTACTTTTCGTCTGGAATTGGATAATATTTCCAGATGAATGAAGCCCCATCGTCGCCCGCCGACGCCTCGCTGCTGCTGCTCGACCAGCACCAGGTCGACGCCCTGCTCGCTCCCGAGGACGTGCTCGAGGCCGTGCGCGAGGCCTTCGTGCTGCACAGCGCGCGCGAAGGCCGGGTGTTTCCGGTGGTGCGCGAGCCGCTGGCCACCGGCGGCGTGTTCGGCATCAAGTCGGGCGACGTGCCCGCGCAGGGGCTGCTGGGCTTCAAGGCCGCTGGCTTCTGGCCGGCCAACCGCGCGCGCGGCGGCGAGCCCCACCAGGCCACGATCCTGCTGATCGACCCATTGACCGGCCGGCCGCAGTGCCTGATCGACGGCAACGCGGTCACCACGCTGCGCACCGGCGCGGCCGGCGCGCTGGGCCTGCGCACGCTCGCGCGGCCCAACAGCACGCGGGCCTGCGTCTTCGGCACCGGCGTGCAGGCGCGGGTGCAGCTCGAGTTCGCGCTGCGCACCCTGCCCGCGCTGGCCGAGGTGCGCTACGTGAGCGCCCGCGGCGGGCGCGACGCCGGCTTCGAGGCCGCCTTCGCCGCGCGCTGCGCGATAGCGCCGGCGGCCGACCGTCACGAGGCCGTGGCCCACAGCGACCTCGTGATCACCGCCACGCCCGGCGCCGGCCCACTGTTCGACCTCGAGGCCGTGCAACCCGGCACCCATCTGAACTGCGTGGGCGCCGACACGCGCGGCAAGCGCGAACTGCCCGACGGCCTGCTGCCGCGCGTGCGCCTGGTCGTCGACGACCGCGCACAAGCGCAGCAGATCGGCGAGACCCAGTGGGCACCCGACACCGCCAGCATCGAGCTCGGCGACCTGCTCTCGGGCCGCGCGGCCTTCGAGCGCGCCGCCGACGACATCACCGTGTTCGACATGACCGGCCTCGCGCTGCAGGACCTGACCGTGGCGCGCATGCTGCAGCGGCGCGCGGCCGCGACCGGCACCGGCACGCGCATCGCCTGGCCCTGGTAACTCCCCCTCTTCCCTCCCCGCCATGACCACCATCCCCTCCCTCGCCGAGCTCGACACCCCCACCGCCCTGATCGACCTGCCGCGCATGCAGCGCAACATCGCGCGCATGCAAGAGCGCATGGACGCGCTGGGCGTGCGCTTCCGTCCGCACGTGAAGACCAGCAAGTGCACGCCGGTCGCGCAGGCGCAGCTCGCGGCGGGCGCGCAGGGCATCACGGTCTCCACGCTCAAGGAGGCGGCGCAGTTCCATGCCGACGGCATCGACGACATCCTCTACGCGGTGGGCATGGCCGCGGCCAAGCTGCCGCAGGCGCTCGCGCTGCGCCGCGCGGGCTGCCGGCTGAAGATCATCACGGACAGCCTGGCCTCGGCCCGCGCCATCGCCGATTTCGGCCGCGCGCAGGGCGAGGCCTTCGAGGTGCTGATCGAGATCGACACCGACGGCCACCGCTCGGGCATCAAGCCCGGCGAGGCCGCGCTGCTCGAGGTGGGGCGCGTGCTGCACGACGGCGGCATGCGGCTGGCGGGCGTGCTCACGCATGCGGGCTCGAGCTACGAGCTCGACACGCCCGAGGCGCTCGCGGCCATGGCCGAGCAGGAACGCGCGGGCTGCGTGCGGGCCGCCGAGCGGCTGCGCGCGGCCGGCCTGCCCTGCGCGGTGGTGAGCGTGGGCTCCACGCCCACCGCGCTGTCGGCCGCGCGGCTCGACGGCGTGACCGAGGTACGGGCCGGCGTCTACGTGTTCTTCGACCTCGTGATGCACAACATCGGCGTCTGCGCGCCCGAGGACATCGCGCTGAGCGTGCTGGCCACCGTCATCGGCCACCAGGCCGAGAAGGGCTGGGCCATCCTCGACGCGGGCTGGATGGCGATGAGCCGCGACCGCGGCACCGCGAAGCAGAAGCACGACTTCGGCTACGGCCAGGCCTGCGACCTCGAGGGCCGCGTGATCGAAGGCTATGTGCTGAGCGGCGCGAACCAGGAGCACGGCATCCTGTCGCTCGCGGACGGCACGGCCGCGGACATCGTCGAACGCTTCCCGATCGGCACACGGCTGCGCATCCTGCCCAACCATGCCTGCGCGACCGGCGCCCAGTTCCCCGAATACCACGCGCTCGCGCAGGACGGCAGCCTGCGCGCCTGGCCGCGCCTGCACGGCTGGTAAAGCGAGCGCCCCGCTGCGCGCGGGGCGCCTGGTCGATCAGCCGACCGCCCCCGCGAACAGCTCGGTCATGAACTGCGTCGACTTGAGCCCCGTGCCCGTCAGCAGCACCACCGTCTTCTCGCCCGCGCGGATCTCGCCGCGCTGCTCCAGCAACTCGATGGCGGCAGCGGCCGACGAGGAGGTCGGCTCGGCATAGAGCCCCGTCGCCGCCAGCCGGCGCACGGCCGCCGCGATCTGTTCCTCGGTCAGCGCCACCGTGCCGCCGCGCGTCTCGCGCAGCGCCTGCAGGATCTCGCGCAGTCGCACCGGCCGCTTGATCGCCGTGCCCTCGGCGATGGTCGGCGCCACCGCGCGCTCGACCAGCGTGTCGGCGCCGGCCGTGAAGCTCGCATCGATCGGCGAGCAGTTGAGCGGCTGCGCGACGAAGATGCGCGGCAGCCGGCGGATCTGCCCCGCCGCCAGCAGCTCCTTGAAGCCGATGTGGCAGCCCAGCACGTTGCTGCCCGCGCCGGCCGGGATGATCACGTTGTCGGGCGCCTCGAAGCCCAGGTCCTCCCAGAGCTCGTAGGCCAGCGTCTTCGTGCCCTGCAGGAAGAACGGGTGCCAGTTGTGGCTGGCGTAGAAGATCTCGCTGGACTGGCGCACCGCCTCTTCTTCGGAAGCCTCGCGCGGGCCGGGCACGAGCTGCACCTCGGCGCCGAAGGCGCGGATCTGCGCCACCTTGGGCGCGGGCGTGTAGGCGGGCGCGAGCACCTTCACGCGCAGGCCCGCGGCGGCACCGGAGGCGGCGATCGCGGCGCCGCCGTTGCCCGAGCTGTCCTCGAGCACCGCGTCCACGCCGATCTGGCGCAGGAAGGACATCATCACGGCCGCGCCGCGGTCCTTGAAGCTGCAGGTCGGGTTGAACCACTCGAGCTTGAAGAAGGGCTCGAGCCCGCCCCAGCGCTTCTGCACCAGCGGCGTGCAGCCCTCGCCCAGGCTCGCGGGCCGTTCGATCGCCACCGGCAGCGCCGCGCGGTAGCGCCACAGCGAGCGCACGCGCGTGTCGATGTCGTCGCGCGAGATGCCGGGCAGCGACGTGATCATCATCGGGTGGCCGTCGTCGGAGCGCCAGCGGCGCTCGAGTAGGCCGTGGGTGCGGCCGGTGCGGGGGTCGATGTAGTGCGGGGTGTTCGGCATGGATCTGTTCCTTCGTTGCTTGATGAATGGGTTCAGCGGGCCTGGTAGGCCTCGGAGGGGTTGTCGTTCGGCGTCGCGATCGCCTGGCGCAGCGCGGCGCTCATCGGCAGGTTCAGCGCCGCGTTGCGCGGCGGGATCGGCTGCACGAACCACTTGTCGTAGAGCTTCGCGAGCTCGCCGTCGGCCATCAGCCGGCGCAGCTGGGCATCGACCGCGGCCTTGAAGGCCGGGTCGTCGCGCCGCAGCATGATCGCGATCGGCTCCACCGCGAAGGTCTCGCCCGCGATGCGGAAGTCGCCCGGCGCACGCGCGCTCGCGATGTTGCCCGCGAGGATGTTGTCGTCGTCGATCCAGGCATCGGCGCGGCCGGTCTGCAGCAGCAGGAAGCTGTCGCCCGTGTCCTTGCCGTAGACCTCCTGGAACTCGACGCCGGCCGCCTTCTTGTGCAGCCGCGCGGTCTTCACCGCGCTCGAGCCCGAGGTCACGACCACCGTCCTGCCCTGCAACTGCGCGATCGAGGCGATGCCCGACTTCGCGGCCACCGCGAGCCGCACCTCGGTGACGTAGGTGGTGAGCGCGAACGCCACCTCCTTCTGGCGCGCCGCGTTGTTGGTGGTGGTGCCGCACTCGAGGTCGACCGTGCCGTTGCGCACCAGCGGAATGCGGTTCGACGAGGTCACGGGCTGGTAGTCGATGGCCAGCGCGGGCAGCCGCTGCGCCTCGCGCAGGCCGGCGATCACGCGCTCGCAGAGCTCGACGTGGTAGCCGGTGTAGCGGCCCGCGCCGAGCGCATAGGACAGCGGCGCGCCCGAGTCGCGCACGCCCATCGCGATGCGGCCGCTGTCGGCGAGCTTGCGCAGGGTGTCGGCCGAGGCCGGGCCGGCACCGGCGGCCAGCAGCGAGAGGACGAGGACAGGGAACGCCAGACGGATCTTCTTCATGGGTTTCTCCGAGCAGAGAAAGAAAGAGGGAAGTCGGCGCGCCGCCCGCGAAGGCGGCCGCCGGAGGGCACCGCGGTTCCAGACAATATATCCATTAATGTACTTTTTGTACAGTTTTGGCGCGCGGTTTGGATGCTTCGTCCAGACCTGGATACATTCACCCGCATGAAGAAGAAGTCCGACAAGCACCTGCTCGAGATGCTCGACCACATCGCCGAGGGCCTGGGCCAGACCTTCGCCCCCTTTTGCGAGGTGGTGGTGCACGACCTGCGCAACCCCGAGAACGCGATCCATGCGATCGAGAACGGCCTGAGCGGCCGGCAGGTCGGCCAGTCGGTCACCGAGCTCGGGCTCGCGCGCATCCGCGATCCCGAATTCCCGGCCGTGATCGCGAACTACGCCAATGCCTTTCCCGACGGCCGCAAGGTCAAGAGCACCTCGATCGGCATCAAGGACGAGCACGGCGAGTACGTGGCCGCGCTGTGCCTGAACGTGGACCTGACCCTGTTCCAGAGCTTCCAGAGCGCGATGTCGCAGTTCACGCGCATCGACGACAGCGAGGTGCGCGAGCACCTCGAGCCGGGCAGCGGCCAGTCCGAGCGCATCCATGCGCGCATCGACGCCTTCGCGGCCGCGCGCGCGACCACGCCGCGCTCGCTCAAGCCGGCCGACCGCAAGCAGCTGGTGCAGGAACTCAAGAAGGAAGGCTTTCTCGAGATCCGCCGCGGCGCCGAGATCGCGGCCGCGCACATGGGCGTGTCGCGCGCCACCGTCTACAGCGACGCCCGCTAGGAGTCCGCGCGGCTTACTGCGGCTGCAGCCCGATCTCGCGCGCCACGCGCTGCCAGCGCTCGGCCTCGGCGCGCATGAAGGCACGCAGCTCGGCGGGGGTCGAGCCGCGCAGCTGCACGCCGAGCGCCGACATGCGCTCCTTCACCGAGGCATGGGCCAGCGCCGAGACGGCCTCGGCGCGCAGCTTCTCGACCACCTCGAGCGGCGTGGTGGCGGGCGCGACCAGCGCCCACCATTGGTCGATCTCCATGCCCGCGAGGCCGCTCTCGGCCAGCGCGGGCACGCCCTGCAGGCCCGGGATGTCCACGCGCTTCGTGCTCGCCACCAGCAGCGGCCGGATGCGGCGCGCGCCCACCAGGCTCGAGCCGCTGGCCAGGGTCGCGAAATGGCCGGCCACCGTGCCCGCGGCCACGTCGGTGAGCGCGGGCGCCGAGCCGCGGTACGGGACCATGTTGAAACGGATCTTCGAGCGCTGCGCCAGCAGCTCGCCCGCGAGATGGCTCACGGTGCCCGCGCCGCTGTGCGCGATCGCGGGCGGCGCGGCGCTCGCGGCGGCCGTCTTCATGAAGCTGCGGAAGTCCTTGCTGCCCTCGTCCATGCCCGCGAACAGCACCAGCGGCGAGGTGCCGATCATGGTCACCGGCGTGAAGTCGCGCAGCAGGTCGTAGGGCAGCTTCGCCGTCACCGCCGGCGCGATGGCATGCGGCAGCTCGACGATGACCAGCGTGTAGCCGTCGGGCGGCGCCTTGGCGGCGGCGTCGGTGCCGATCTGGCCGGCCGCGCCCGGCCGGTTGTCGACGATCACCGACTGGCCCAGCGTCTGGCTCATGCGCTGCGCCATGGCGCGCGCGATGGCATCGGTGCTGCCGCCCGCGGCCCAGGGCACGACCAGCTTCACGGGCCGGTCGGGAAAGGCGCCCGCCCGGGCGTTGCCGGTGGCGCCCAGCAGGGCGCCTGCCGATGAAACGGCAAGGAAGGTACGTCGGCGCATCGCGTGCTCCGTGAACGAGGGACGAAGAAAGAAAGAACCGGCCTCAGACCGGCGGATCGGGCCAGCTCGGGTCGCAGGCGGCGCTCGCGGTGAGCATCAGCACCACGTGCGCATCGGCCGCCACCAGGCCGTTGTCGCGCAACTGCCGCAACGCGCCCAGGCCCGCGGCCGCGCAGAGTTCGGCGCTCACGCCGGCGGCCGTCAGCAGCCGCCGCGCCACGCGCGCCTCGTCGTCGTTGACCACCACCGCGCCGCCCGCGGTGGCGGTGGCGGCCTGCCATTGCAGGTAGGTGACGGTGGCGCCCGCGGTCGAGAACTGCGCCGTGTGGCCCGGGTAGCTGCCGTTGACGGCACCGCCCGCGAGCACGCGCGACAGCCGCGGGAACGGCTCCACCAGCCACAGCCGCGGCAGCCGCGCGATGCGCCCGGCCGCCAGCAGGTCGCGAAAGCCCGCGTAGATGCCCCAGGCCAGGTCGCCGCGCGCGGTCGGCACCACGATGTGGTCGGGCAGGCCGCCCTCGGCCAGGCATTCGGCCGCTATCGGCTTGTAGCCCTCGATCGCCAGCGGCGCGCTGCCCAGCGCGGGCAGCCGGTAGTTGGTGAGCGCGAAGTAGCCCGGATGCTGCGCGCGTTCGCGCACGAAGGCCCAGCGGCCCGCGTTGTCGGAGAAGGCGTAGCGGCGCGCGCCGAGCGCGTCGAGCTGGCGCGCGTAGGCGGCCGGCAGGCCTTCGTAGCCCGCGACCTCGCAGGACAGGCCCGCGGCCCAGGCATAGTGGGCCGCCGACACCGCGGCATTGCCCGAGGAGGCCAGCACCAGCGTGTGGGCGCCGGCTTCCAGCGCCTGCGCCACGCCGACCGCGGTCATGCGGTCCTTGTGCGAGCCGGTCGGGTTGACCGATTCGTCCTTGAGCGCCAGCCGCGCCACGCCCAGGCGCTGCGCCAGTTCGGGCAGCTCGCGCAGCGGCGTGTTGCCTTCGCCGAGCGTGAAGCCCGGCAGGTAGGGCATCGGGAGGCCGGCGTCGGTGCCCGGCAGGTAGCTGGCCCGCAGGCCGATGTGCACGCCCATGCGACGGCAGGCCGGGCAGCCTTCGTTGAGCGAGGACACCGGATAGAGCGTCTCGCAGCGCAGGCACTGGAGGCCGCGCAGTTGCGGATTGCGCAGCGGCCGCACGGCATCGGCCGCGAGGGCCTCGTCCGCGGCGGCGTCGGAAGAAAGGTCGGCGGGCAAGGTATCGAGCGCGTGGAGTGTCATCGCACTGTAGGGTGTGAAGGAGTCGGTCGGGGTGGCGGGCCGAATCTTATGCGTTCGGAAATAAAATCAGAATGCCCAAAATACTCAACCGATAACGGAACTTATCGATGCGATTTGCGGAGATCGAGACTTTCCGGGCGCTGATGCGCAGCAGTTCCACGCGCAAGGCCGCGGCGCTGCTGCATGTGACGCAGCCGGCGATCAGCCAGTCGCTCAAGCGGCTCGAGACGCAGGCCGGCATGCAGCTGTTCCAGCGCACCGGCGGGCGGCTGGTGCCCACGCCCGAGGCGCGCGCGCTGTGGGTGGAGGTCGAGCGCGTGTTCATCGGCATGGACGCGATCGAGCACCGGGTGCGCAGCCTGCGCGACTTCGGCACCAACCAGCTCGAGCTCAGCTGCTACCCGGCCTTCGGGCTGGGCTTCATGCCGCGCGCGCTCGAGCGCTTCAAGGCGCACCGCGGCGCGAGCGCCTGGCCGCAGGTGTCGCTGCAGGTGCTCAGTTCCAAGGACGTGCGCGACCGGGTCTCGATGGGCATCTCCGACTTCGGCCTGATGGCCGACGAACTCTCGCTCGAGGGCCTCGAGCATTCGACCTTCGCGCATTTCCCGGGCGTGGTCGTGATGCCGCAGGGCCATGCGCTCGCGCGCTTCAAGAGCATCGAGCCCGAGCAGCTGGTGGAGGCGCCCTTCCTCGCGCTCAACCCCGAGGACCCCTCGCACCGCCGGCTCGAGGCCGCGCTGGCGCAGAAGAGCCTGGCGCTGCGCATGGTGGTGCAGACACCCTACGCCGCCAGCGTCTGCGAGATGGCGCTGCGCGGGCTCGGCGTGGGTCTGGTCAATCCGATCACCGCGCTCGACTATGCCGAGCGCGGACTGGTGGCGCGCAAGCTGTCGGTCGACATCTCCTTCGCCTGCATCCTCGCGCTGCCGGCCGGCAAGGTGCTGTCGTCGACCGCGCGCGACTTCCTCTCGGTGATGCGCCAGCAGCTGGCCGATGACGAGAAGCGCATGCAACGCTACCTGCGCTGAGCCTTCAGCCCTCAGTCGGCAGCCGGCCGAGGAAATCGCCGATCGCCGCGCCGATCTCCGCCGCATGCGTTTCGAGCGCGAAGTGGCCGGTGTCGAGGAAACGCACCTGCGCGTTCGGGTTGTCGGTCTTGAAGGCCTCGGCGCCCGGCGGCAGGAAGAAGGGATCGTTGCGGCCCCAGACCGCGAGGAAGGGCGGGCGGTGGTTGCGGAAGTAGTCGTGGAACTTCGGATACAGCGCCACGTTGTTCGCGTAGTCGAGGAACAGGTCGAGCTGGATCTCGATGTTGTCGGGCCGCTGCATCAGCGCCCAGTCGAGCTCCCAGGCCTCGGGCGCCACCTGCTGCGGATCGGGCGTGCCGTGCACGTACTGCCAGCGCGTGGCCTCGTGCGTCAGTTGGGCCGCGCGCACGGCCTCGCGGTTGGCGGCATTCGGCTCGCGCCAATAGGTGCGCAGCACGCCCCAGCCCTCGCTCAGGCCCTGTTCGTAGGCATTGCCGTTCTGCGACACGATCGCGCTCACCCGCTCGGGCCGCGACAGCGCGAGCCGGAAGCCCACGGGCGCGCCGTAGTCGAACACGTAGATCGCATAGCGCCGCAGCCCGAGCGCGTCGGTGAAGCCCTCGATCACCTTGGCGAGGTTGTCGAAGCTGTAGGCGAAGGCCGGCCGCGCGGGCGACTCGGTGAAGCCGAAGCCCGGCAGGTCGGGCGCGACGATGTGGAAGCGGTCCGCCAGCAGCGGGATCAGGTTGCGGAACATGTGCGACGAGCTCGGGAAGCCGTGCAGCAGCAGCAAGGTGGGCCGCGAGGGATCGCCAGCCTCGCGATAGAAGACCTTGTGCGCGCCGACGGCGACGGTGTGGAAACGAACCATGGGAAGACTCCTGCAAGCCGATGGCGGCGTCCGGGGACTCCCGGACTTGAATAACCTGCTAACGACGTTTTTAAAGGTTATTCATGGCTGAGTAACCTGTCAATCTATTTTTTGACGGTTATCATCGCGCCAGGAGCTTTGCCATGACCACCACCGCCGCCCCCATGCCCGCGCCCTTCGTCGGCGACCATCTCGCGCTCGATTTCGTCAACAGCACCGCCACGCCCGACGGCGTGCGCGTCGAATGGCTGGCCGACGGCGCGGCGCTGCTGCAATGGCTGCTGGCGGCGAAGCAGATCGCGCCGGCCGATGCCGAGCGGCTGCAGGCCGCCCAGGGCGGCGCGGCCGCGCTCGATGCGGTGGCGCGGCGCGCGCGCGAGCTGCGCGACGGCTTCCGGCACTTCGCCGAACGCCACGCGGGCCGGCCGCTCGACGTGGAGGCGGCGGCCGAGCTCGAGGCCCTGAACCGCCTGCTCGCGCAGGACCAGAGCCATGTGGAAGTGGCGGCCGACCCCGAGGGCGGCGGCCTGCGGCTGCGCCGCGTCGAGCCCTTCTCGACGCCCGATCAGCTGCTGCAGCCGATCGCGCGCGCCATGGCCGGGCTGCTGTGCGACGAGCGTTTCGAATGGGTGCGCGCCTGCGAAGGCCACGCCTGCACGCTGATGTTCCTGGACCGCACCAAGACCCACTCGCGCCGCTGGTGCAGCATGGCCTCATGCGGCAACCGCGCGAAGGCGGCCGCGCACCGGGCGCGGCGCGGCCTCAGTTCCAGCTGAACTCGTGGTTCAGGCCGATCACGACCCCGCGCACGCCCTGCGGCCCGGTGCGTGAGGCGCTGAGGTCGAGGCTGATCAGCGGCGTCAGGTTCAGGCGCGCGCCCACGCGCGAGGTCCACAGCCGCGAGACGCGACTGCGTTCGGCGATCAGCGACAGCGTGTCGTTGAGCGCCCACTCGCAGGCCAGCCCGCCGCGCGCCGTGCGCTGGCCTGTGCCGGGCGCCCAGTCGGCGCCGAGGTTGGCATGGATCTGCAGGCTCTGCGTGGGGCGCCAGGTGATCGGCAGCACGAACTGCCCGCCCGTGCGGCCGCCGGTGCGCAAGTCCGACACCGTGCCGGCCGAGACCGCGGCGCTCCAGGTGGCATCGGGCGCCGGGCCGAAGAAATTCCACTTGATCTGCGGCCCGCCCGTGACCGTGCGCACGCCCAGCGTCGACAGCCGGTCGAGGTTGAAGCCCAGCTCCACGGGGCCGATGCGGCAGGCCGGGCCCAGGTGGAAGCCGATGACCGGCTCGGTGCCGGTGCGGCCCCACCAGGTCTCGTACTGGCACTGGCCCGGATCGAGCGTGGCGGCATCGTCGATGTCGAAATGGCCGGCCGCGTGCGCGCTCGCGCCGGCCCACAGGCCGCAGGCGGCCAGCAGCCATCCGATGCGCGTCCCTCTCGTGGCGTGTTCGTTGTTCTTCATCGCGAGCGTTCCGGTGGAACCGGCGCGCGATTCTAGGCAGGCGGAAAGTCGGCGGCGTGACGCCGCGGCTCGAACGCTAGATCTCGAACTGCGGCTGCAGCTCGCGGATGCGCTTGATCGCCACGCCCGCCGCGGCCGTGCGCGTCTCCACGCCAAGCTTCACGTAGACCCGCTCGAGGTGCTTCTTGGCCGTGGCCGGGCTGCTGCCGAGGATCTCGCCGATGTCCTTATTGGTCTTGCCCTTGACTACCCAGTAGAGCACCTCGGCCTCGCGCGCCGTGAGCTTGAGGCTCAGGCTCATGGCCTCGATCACGGCGGTGTCGGACACCTCGCGCATGATGATCATCCACTCGTCGCCGTCGTCGTCGTGCCCGGTCTGCTGGTGCAGCCGCAGCGTGAGGCTGCTGGCGCCCTGCGCGATCGACAGCGCCGGCGGCTCCACGCCGCGCTGGCGGGCCGCCGGCGCATGGCTGCGCAGCCAGTCGAGCACGGCGGCCGGGGTCTCGGGCGCGCGCGTCTCGCAATAGCGCTGCAGCAGGTCGCGCGCCAGCGCCGTCTGCCAGATCAGCCGGCCCTCGGGCAGCCGCACCGTGATGCTGGCATAGCCGAAGGCGTCGAGCGCATTGCGCGCCTGGCCGGCCTGGCGCGCCACCTGGCGCGCGCGCCGGGCGCCCTGCAGGTGCACGTTCATGCGCGCCAGCACCTCCTTGGGCTTGATCGGCTTGGTCACGTAGTCCACGCCGCCGGCCTCGAGCGCGGCCACCAGGTGCTCGGTCTCGGTCAGGCCGGTCATGAAGACGATCGGGATGTGCGCCGTCATCCCGTCGGCCTTGAGCCGGCGCGCGACCTCGAAGCCGTCGATGCCCGGCATCATCGCGTCGAGCAGCACGATGTCGGGCCGCGCCTGCGCGGCGCGCTGCAAGGCCTGTTCGCCGTTGGTGGCGATCAGCACCGTGTAGCCCGATTCGTCGAGCGCGTCGTGCAGCACCGCGAGGTTGTCGGGCACGTCGTCCACGATCAGCACCAGGTCGCTGTTGGCGCTCTTGTCGCGCAGCGACTGCGCGAGCGGCACGGGTTCTACAGGGGGGACCGGTGTGTTCATCTGTTTGTCATCCCGCATGGGCCGCATCGGCCAGCGCGCGGCCCATGGCCTCGAACTGGAACTGCCGCGCCAGCACGCGCTGCGCCTCGGTCCAGGCGGCGCACTCGGGCTGCTCGCCGTCGATCGCGTCGAGCTGGTTCATGATGCCGCGGAAGTAGCCGAGGCTCACGGCCTCGTCGAGCGCGCGCAGCCGCTCGCGCGAGGGCGGGCGCAGCACCAGCTGCACCGGCGCCGGCGCGCTCGCCACGGCCGCTTCGGTCCAGCGCAGGCCGAGCCGGCGCTCGAGCCAGTCGAGCAGCTCGGTGTGGCGCACCGGCTTCACGAAGAAGTCCTCGGGCGCGATCTCCACGTCGTTGTCGAGCCCCTTGTCGAAGGCGTTGGCCGAGACGATCGCCACCGCCGCGTCGGCCAGCCCGAGCCGGCGCGCGCGGCGGATGGTCTCCCAGCCGTCGATGCCGGGCATCGCGAGGTCGACGAACATGGCGTCGGGCCGGTAACCGGCGGCGATCAGGTCGAGCGCATCGTGGCCGCTGGCCGCGCTGCGCAGCTCGAAGCCCAGCGGCGCCAGCACATGGCCCAGCAGCTCGCGGTCGGCCTCCTCGTTGTCGACCACCAGCAGCCGGCGGCGCGCGCCCTTATAGCCGCGCCGCGCGCGCTGCACCGGCTGCGGCCGGCCGGCGCCGGCCACCGCCTCGTGCACGCGCGGCAGGAACAGCCGCACGCAGAACAGCGAGCCCACGCCCGGCGTGCTGCTGACCTTCATCTCGCCGCCCATCAGGTCGGTCAGCATCTTGGCGATGGTGAGGCCCAGCCCCGCGCCCGGCGCGGCCGCGGCGCCGGCCGAATCGCCGCGCGCGAAGGGCTCGAAGATGCGCTCGATCTCGGCCGCCGTCATGCCCGGGCCGGTGTCCTCGATCTCCACCGCGGCGAACTCGCGCGCATAGGCCAGCCGCAGCGTGACCTGGCCCGCGGCCGTGAACTTGATCGCGTTGCCCAGCAGGTTGATGAGGATCTGGCAGACCCGCTTCTCGTCGGCGCGCACCACCTCGGGCAGCGTGCCCGCGGCCTCGAAGTGGAAGGCCAGGCCCTTCTCGGCCGCCTGCAGCTCGAACATGTCGGCGAGCTCGCGCAGGGTGTCGGCGAAGCGCATCGGCCGCGCATGCAGCGTGAGCTTGCCGGCCTCGATGTGGGCGATCGCCAGGGTGCCCTCGATCAGCGACAGCAGGTGCTCGCCGCCGCGCTTGATGACCGCCACCGCCTGCTGGCGGTGCGGCGGCACGGAATGGTCCTCGCCCATCAGCTGCGCATAGCCGAGGATGCTGTTGAGCGGCGTGCGCAGCTCGTGGCTGATGGCGCTGATGTAGCGGCTCTTGGCCTGGTTGGCCTGGTCGGCGGCGCGCCGTGCCTGCTCGGCCGCGAGCTTGGCCTGCTCGGCCACCTCGCGCGCCTCCTCGGCGGTGCGCGTGGCCGACTGCAGCGCGCGGTCGGTCTCGCGGTGCAGCTCGATCTCGCGCACCAACAGGTGGGTCTGGCGGTTCGATTCCTCCTGCGCCACCTTGCGGCTCTGGTGCGCCAGCACCAGCCACCAGGCCACGATGCCCGCGATCACCAGCAGCGCCATGTAGGCCTTGAGGAAGCCCGAGCGCAGCGAGGCCTGCTGCGCGGCCGCGAGCGCCTGCGCCACCTCGCTCCGCGCGGCCAGCTCGAGTGCGCGCTCGCCGAGCGCGCGCAGCTCCTGCTGGTAGAGCACGCCGAACACCACCGCCAGCAGCGGCACGATGATCAGCATCAGCAGCAGGAAGTGGCCCAGGCCGGTGTCGAGGTAGCGCCAGCTGCGCCGCGGCAGCAGCCAGCGCAGCACCGCCGACCACTGCGCCGACAGGCTCGCATGCGGCTTGCAGAGGTCGCCGCAGCGCGCGTCGAGCGTGCAGCACAGCGAGCAGATCGCGCCCTGGTAGGCCGGGCAGTGGGCCATGTCGGGGCCTTCGTACTCGCGCTCGCAGATCACGCAGCGCTGCACCGCGAGGCGGCGGTAGGCGCCTTCGGATTCCACCCGGGCCCACTGCACCGGCCGGCCGGCGGCCACCGCGGCGCCCTCGACCGAGCCGCGCGCCAGGTAGTAGCGCCCGCCCGTGGCCCAGGCCAGCAGCGGCGAGGCGACGAGCGCCGTGCCCAGCGCGATCAGCGCCGAGAAGGCCTGCGCCAGCGGCCCGAACACGCCCAGGTGCGCGGTGATCGACAGCAGCGAGGCCAGCGCCATCGCGCCCACGCCCACCGGGTTGATATCCCACAGGTGGGCACGCTTGAACTCGATGCCCGGCGGCGACAGGCCCAGCGGCTTGTTGATGACCAGGTCGGCCACCACGGCCATCATCCAGGCGATGGCGATGTTGGCGAACAGCCCGAGCACGTCGCCCAGCGCCTCGAACACGTTCATCTCCATCAGCATGAAGGCGATCAGCGCGTTGAACACCACCCACACCACGCGCCCCGGGTGGCTGTGGGCCACGCGCGAGAAGAAGTTGCTCCAGGCCAGCGAGCCCGCGTAGGCGTTGGTGACGTTGATCTTGAGTTGCGAGATCACCACGAACAGCGCGGTGGCCGCCACCGCCCAGCCGTAGTCGGGGAACACGTACTCGTAGGCCGCGAGGTACATCTGGTTCGGATCGACCGCGCGCTCCACCGGCACCATGTGCGTGATCGCGAGGTAGGCCAGCGCGGCGCCGCCCAGCATCTTGACCACGCCCAGCACCACCCAGCCCGGCCCGCCCGCCAGCACCCCGGCCCACCAGCGGCCGCGGGTGGCCGCGGTGCGCGCGGGCATGAAGCGCAGGTAGTCGGCCTGCTCGCCCATCTGCGTGATGAGCGCGATGCCGACCGTGAGAGCGGCACCGAACAGGTGCAAGTTGAATCCTTGCGCACCACCCTTGGCGCCGTTGTAGTGCGTGATGCCTGCGAACGCACCAGGATCGCGCACCAGCACATAGGCGAAGGGCACGACCAGCATCAGCAGCCACAGCGGCTGCGTCCACAGCTGCAGCCGGCTGATCGCCGACACCCCGTGCGTGACCAGCGGGATCACCACCAGCGCGCAGACCAGGTAGCCCCAGACCGGCGGGATGCCCAGCGCCAGCTCGAGCGCGTAGGCCATCACGGCCGCCTCGAGCGCGAAGAAGATGAAGGTGAAGCTCGCGTAGATCAGCGAGGTCAGCGTGGAGCCGATGTAGCCGAAGCCGGCACCGCGCGTGAGCAGGTCCATGTCGACGCCGTAGCGCGCCGCGTACACGCTGATCGGCAGGCCCGCGAGGAAGATGATCAGCCCCGTGGCCAGGATGGCCCAGAAGGCGTTGGCGAAGCCGTACTGCACCAGCAGCGTGGCGCCCACCGCCTCGAGGATCAGGAACGAGGCCGCGCCGAAGGCCGTGTTGGCGACCCGCCATTCGGACCATTTGCGAAAGCGCTGCGGCGTGTAGCGCAGCGCGTAGTCCTCGAGGGTTTCGCTCGCGACCCAGCTGTTGTAGTCGCGCCGCACCTTGACGATGCGCTGCGGCGCGTCGTCGGACTCGGTGGGGGGGACGGCGGAGGGCGGGCCAGGATTCACACCGTTTCGGTGCATCTTTCGTGCCACCCGGCGCCCCGCGGACCCGGTGCCATACGGCATTCGGCGAACAGGGCACGACTGTTGCAACAGCCCTGCTCTGCCCATAATGGCCGCCTCCTCCCGCCACCCGATGCCGTCTCCATGGAACTGACTCCGCGCGAAAAAGACAAGCTGCTGATCTTCACCGCGGCACTGCTCGCCGAACGCCGCAAGGCCCGCGGCCTCAAGCTCAACTACCCCGAAGCCATCGCCCTGATCTCGGCCGCCGTCATGGAAGGCGCGCGCGACGGCAAGAGCGTGGCCGAGCTCATGAGCGAGGGCCGCAGCGTGCTGACCCGCGCCGACGTGATGGACGGCATCGCCGAGATGATTCCCGACATCCAGGTCGAAGCCACCTTCCCCGACGGCACCAAGCTCGTGACGGTGCACCAGCCCATCGTCTGAACGACCGCACACCCAGAACAACCAAGGACAAGCCCTCATGCGCCCATCGATCTCCTCCAGGACCCTCGCCCTGCTCGCCGCCGCCCTGCTGCCCCTGGCGGCCAGCGCCCACACCGGCGTCGACGGCGGCCTGCACCACGGCCTCGTGGCCGGCTTCATGCATCCGCTGACCGGCGCCGACCACCTCGCGGCGATGGTCGCGGTGGGCGTCTGGAGCGCGCTGTCGGCGCGCCGCGCCTGGCCCGACCTGCTGTGGGCACCGCTGGCCTTCGCCGGCATGCTGCTGGCGGGCGCGCTGGTCGGCCTGGCCGGGCTGCAGCTGCCGGCGGTCGAACCGATGATCGCGGCCTCGCTGCTGGTGCTGGGCCTGCTGGTGGTCACGCGCGTGCACCTGCCGGCCGGCGTGGCGATGGCGGTGGTCGGCCTGTTCGCGGTCTTCCACGGCGTGGCGCACGGCCACGAGCTCGCGGGCGAGCACGACGCCGCCCTCACGCTCGCCGGCATGGTCGGCGCGACCGTGCTGCTGCATGCCGCCGGCATCGCGCTGGGCTGGGCGCTGCGCCACGCCAACGCCTGGCTGCCGCGCATCGCGGGCGCCGCGGTGGTCGGCCTCGGCGCCACGCTGCTGGCGCAGGCGATCTGAGGCGAGGCACTGGCCCATGATCCCCGGCGAAATCCTCACCGACGACGGCGACCACCCGCTCAACCCGGGCCGCCGCACCCTCACGCTGGTGGTGCAGAACACGGCCGACCGGCCGATCCAGGTCGGCTCGCACTACCACTTCGCCGAAACCAACGGCGCCCTCGGCTTCGACCGCGAGGCCGCGCGCGGCATGCGCCTGAACATCGCCTCGGGCGCCGCGGTGCGCTTCGAGCCGGGGCAGCAGCGCACGGTCGAGCTGGTCGATTTCTCGGGCGACCGCATCGTCTACGGCTTCCGCGGACTGGTTCAGGGCAAGCTCTGAGCGGGCGCCGGCATGCTGTCACTCGCGCTCTCCGCCTTTCTGCTGGGCCTGGTGTTCAACGCCGCGCCGGGGGCCGTGTTCGCGGAAACCGTGCGCCAGGGACTGCAGGGCGGTTTCCGTCCGGCCTTCGCCGTCCAGGTGGGCTCGCTGGTCGGCGACGCGCTGTGGGCCGTGCTGGGCCTGGCCGGCGCGGGCGCGCTGATGCAGATCGATGCCCTGCGCTGGCCGCTGGGGATCGCCGGCGTGCTCTATCTCGCCTGGCTCGCGGCCGACAGCTGGCGCGCAGCGAAGCGCGATGCCGGCATCGAGCGCGCGCAGGCCATGCCCCCGAAGCGGGCGCTGCGCTCGGGCGTGATCCTCTCCGCCACCAATCCCCAGAACCTGGCCTACTGGGCCGCGCTCGGCAGCGCCATGGCCGGCCTCGGCATGGACCGGCCGACCACCGCCCACTACGCCGTCTTCTTCACCGGCTTCATGGCGGCCTCCGTGCTCTGGTGCTTCGTCTGCGCGGGCCTCGTCGCCAGGCTCTTCGGACGCTCGGCATCGCGCTGGGCCGGCGTGACGCACCGCCTGTGCGCCCTCGCGTTCATGGCGCTGGCGGTCGCCTCGATGCGCGACCTGCTGAATTTCACCGGCCCCGCCGAGAACCGGCCCGCGGCCTCCCCCGCAAGACAAGGAACGACATGGCAACCATAGGCAGGCGCGCCTACGCAGAAATCTTCGGCCCCACGGTGGGCGACCGCGTGCGGCTGGCCGACACCGAGCTGCTGATCGAGGTCGAGGCCGACTACACGCTGCGCGCCGCCGGCTACGGCGAGGAGGTCAAGTTCGGCGGCGGCAAGACGATCCGCGACGGCATGGCGCAGTCGCAGCGCACGCGCGCGCAGGGTGCCGTCGACACGGTGCTCACCAACGCGCTGATCCTCGACCACTGGGGCATCGTCAAGGCCGACATCGGCCTGAAGGACGGCCGCATCGCCGCCATCGGCAAGGCCGGCAATCCCGACGTGCAACCGGGTGTCGATATCGTGATCGGCCCGGGCACCGAGATCATCAGCTGCGAGGGCAACATCGTCACCGCCGGCGGCATCGACAGCCACATCCACTTCATCTGCCCGCAGCAGATCGAGGAGGCGCTGGCCTCGGGCGTGACCACCATGCTGGGCGGCGGCACCGGCCCCGCCACCGGCACCTTCGCGACCACCTCCACGCCCGGGCCCTGGCACATCGAGCGCATGCTGCAGGCGGCCGACGCGTTCCCGATGAACCTCGGCTTCCTCGGCAAGGGCAACGCCAGCCTGCCCGGCGCGCTGCACGAGCAGATCGAGGCCGGCGTGATCGGCCTCAAGCTGCACGAGGACTGGGGCACGACGCCCTCGGCCATCAGCAACTGCCTCGACGTGGCCGATGCCACCGACACGCAGGTGGCGATTCACAGCGACACGCTCAACGAGTCGGGCTTCGTCGAGAACACGATCGCGGCCGTGGGCGGGCGCGCGATCTGCGCCTTCCACACCGAGGGCGCGGGCGGCGGCCATGCGCCCGACATCCTGCGCGTGGTGGGCGAGGCGAACTTCCTGCCCTCGTCGACCAACCCCACCATGCCCTACACCGTGAACACGCTCGACGAACACGTCGACATGCTCATGGTGTGCCACCACCTCGACGCCGGCATCGCCGAAGACCTGGCCTTCGCCGAGTCGCGCATCCGCAAGGAAACCATCGCGGCCGAGGACGTGCTGCACGACCTCGGCGCGATCAGCATGTTCAGCTCCGACAGCCAGGCCATGGGCCGCGTGGGCGAGGTGGTGCTGCGCTGCTGGCAGACCGCGCACAAGATGAAGCTGCAGCGCGGCACGCTGCCCGAGGACAGCGCGCGCAACGACAACTTCCGCGCCAAGCGCTACGTGGCCAAGTACACGATCAATCCCGCGATCGCGCACGGCATCGCGCACGAAGTGGGTTCGATCGAGGTCGGCAAGTGGGCCGACATCGTGGTGTGGAAGCCGGCCTTCTTCGGCGTGAAGCCCTTCACCATCATCAAGGGCGGCAGCATCGCGATGGCCGCGATGGGCGACCCCAACGCTTCGATCCCGACGCCGCAGCCGGTGCACTACCGCCCGATGTTCGGCGCCTATGGCGGCTCGCTCGCGAAGGGCTCGCTGACCTTCGTTTCGCAGGCCGGCCTGGCCGCGGGCATCAAGGAGCGCTACGGGCTGGCGAAGAACCTGGCGGCGGTGAAGAACATCCGCAACGTGCGCAAGAAGGACCTGATCCACAACGGCTACGCGCCGAAAATGGAGATCGATGCGCAGACCTATGCGGTGCGCGCGGACGGGCAGTTGCTGACCTGCGAGCCGGCGAAGCTGCTGCCGATGGCGCAGCGCTACTTCCTGTTCTGAGACAAGGCCCGAAAATCCGGCGCGGCACGCCGGCTTGACAGGCTGCGTATCCTTGAAAGCATCGTTCCTGTCTTCAGACGCGCCACGCGTCCCACCGCACCATGCTCACCGCCAACAAACTCATGCCCCAGGGCCGCGGCCTCGCGCCCGTGCTGCTCAAGCGCGCCGCCACCATCGAACTCGACTGGGACGTGCGCCAGAAAAGCCGTTTCGACGCCACCGATTCGCAGGGCCGGCAGATCGGCGTGTTCCTGCCGCGCGGCACGGCCGTGCGCGGCGGCGACGTGCTGGTGGCGGAAGACGGTTCGCTGGTGCGTGTGATCGCTGCCCCGCAGCCGGTGCTGCGCATCACGCACTGCACGGCCCACGGCACGCCCTTCGACCTGACGCGCGCGGCCTACCACCTGGGCAACCGTCATGTGCCGATCGAGCTCAAGCCCGATCACCTGAAGATCGAACCCGACCATGTGCTGGCCGACATGCTGCGGTCGATGCACCTGATCGTGGTGGCGGTCGAGGAGGCCTTCGAACCCGAGGGCGGGGCCTATGGGTCGCACGAGCATTCGCATGGGGGTGGGCATAGCCATGACCATGATCACTCGCATGGTCATGCGCATTCTTCGGGGCCGAAGCCGCTGGTGTTGGCGCCGGAACTGCTCGATGGTCACGACCACTCTCACTGAGATGGGGGTTGGGATCTCTGTTCGAGGCCGTTTGTTTCGGTGGGGGCGGGCGCACGCCGACGGGGTACTCCCCTCCGCGAATGTCCCCCGCCTTCGGCTCCTCCTTTATTTCGCTGCGG
>NZ_JBWKMZ010000022.1:0-118663 GCF_059415325.1 Variovorax sp. GW821-FHT10D07
GGGGTCGCCTTTCTTTGCTTACTTTCTTTGGCGAGACAAAGAAAGTAAGTCGCCCGCCGGGGCGAGACCCGGCCAACTGTCCGTCGCAAGGCAAACAACTCAAATTCAAACCAACACCCACATCAACGTAGCCAAGGGCGGCAAGTCCACAACCACCGAGTCGACTTTCCCATGCCAAGCCAAAGCCTCACTGGCAACCACCCCATTCCCCACCCCACTCCCCCCATAAACAACCCCATCGGTATTGATGATCTCCCGATAGGACCCCGAACAAGGCACCCCCAACCGATACCCATGCCGAACCACAGGCGTGAAGTTGCAGACAGCCAAAACGAACGCCCCATCCCGCCCCCGACGAACAAACGCAAACACCGACTGCGCCGTATCGTCATGCACCAGCCACTCGAACCCCGCCCCTTCATGGTCGAGCTCGTGCAGCGCCGGATAGTGCCGATACACGTTGTTGAGATCCCGCACCAGCCGCCGCACCCCTTGATGCGATGCGTGCTCGAGTAGATGCCAGTCGAGGCTGCGATCCGCATTCCACTCCGCCACCTGCGCGAACTCGCAGCCCATGAACAGCAGCTTCTTCCCCGGATAGGCCCAGAGATAGCCGTACAGGTTGCGCAGCCCCGCGAACTTCTGCCACTCGTCGCCCGGCATGCGCGCGATCATCGAGCCCTTGCCGTGCACCACCTCGTCGTGCGAGAACGGCAGCACGAAGTTCTCGCTGTGCGCGTACATCAGCCCGAAGGTGATCTCGCGGTGGTGATGCGGCCGGTACAGCGGGTCCTTGCCCGCGTAGGCCAGGGTGTCGTTCATCCAGCCCATGTTCCACTTGTAGTGGAAGCCCAGCCCGCCGTCCTCGGGCGGCCGTGTCACGCCGGGGAAGCTGGTCGACTCCTCGGCGATCGTCACCGCGCCGGGGCGCTCGGTGCCCACCACGCGGTTCATGCGGCGCAGGAACTCGATCGCCTCGAGGTTCTCGCGCCCGCCCTGCGCGTTCGGCACCCACTCGCCGGGCCCGCGGCTGTAGTCGCGGTAGAGCATCGAGGCCACGGCATCCACGCGCAGGCCGTCGATGCCGTAGCGCTCGAGCCAGTACAGCGCATTGCCCACGAGGTAGTTGCGCACCTCCGTGCGCGACCAGTTGAAGATCAGCGTGTTCCAGTCGTTGTGGAAGCCCTCGCGCGGATCGGCGTACTCGTACAGCGCCGTGCCGTCGAAGCGGCCCAGGCCGTGCGCGTCGGTCGGGAAGTGCGCGGGCACCCAGTCGAGGATCACGCCGAGCCCGGCCGCATGGGCCGCGGCCACGAAGAAGCGGAAGTCGCTCGGGGTGCCGAAGCGCGAGGTCGGCGCATAGAGGCCGATCGGCTGGTAGCCCCAGGAGCCGTCGAACGGATGCTCGGTGATGGGCAGCAGTTCGATGTGCGTGAAGCCGAGGTCGCGCACGTAGGGCACCAGGGTGTCGGCGAGCTCGATGTAGTCCAGCCATTCGTGGCCGTTCTTGCGCCGCCACGAGCCCAGGTGCACCTCGTAGATGCTGATCGGCGCATCGCGCCCGTTGGCCTTGGCGCGGCCCGCGGGCATGGTGGCGACCGGCGGCAGCGGGCGCACCACGCAGGCGGTGTCGGGCCGCAGCCGCGACGAGAAGGCGAAGGGATCGGCCTTGCGCAGCAGCTCGCCCTGCGCCGACAGGATCTCGAACTCGTAGGCATCGCCCACCGCCACGTGCGGCGCGAAGACCTCCCACACGCCGCATTCGCGGCGCAGCCGCATCATGTGGCGCCGGCCGTCCCAGTTGTTGAAGTCGCCGACCACCGACACGCGGCGCGCATTCGGCGCCCAGACCGCGAAGGCCACGCCCTTGACGCCGTCCATCTCGCGCAGGTGCGCGCCCAGGCGCTCCCAGGGCCGCAGGTGCGTGCCCTCGGCCAGCAGCCAGATGTCGGTGTCGCCGAGCACGAAGGGAAAGCGGTAGGGGTCGTCGATGCGCGAGACGTGCGAGCCCCAGTCGACCTGGAACGCATAGCCCATGCGCGCCTCGGCCGCGGGCACCAGGCCCGCGAAGATGTCGGAGCCCTCGTGCCGCTCGAGCGTGGCCAGCGGCCAGCCGGTGCGCGCATGCAGCACCGTCACGCCCTGCGCGCCGGGCAGCAGGGCGCGCACCACCAGGCCGCGCGAGGTCTCGTGCGGGCCGAGCACGCCGAAGGGGTTGCCGTGCTCGGCGCGCATCAGCGCATGGACTTCGGCTTCGGGCAACTGCGTCGGGGCCATGGCGTGAGCGACCAATCAATCGGTGGTGGGATGGGCGGCGGGCTCGCCGAAGAAGGCGCCGAAAGGCGCCAGCGCGAGCGTGCGCCCTTCGGCGCCGCCGAGCGTCGCGGTCGAGGCCAGCGGCGCGTCGGCCAGCGGCCGCAGGTCGTCGCGCAGCACGATCGACACCGGCGCCGGGCCGAGGTTGAACACGACCTGCAGTGAACGCGCGCCCTCGCGCCGCTCGAACCACAGCACCGGCTCGGGCGCGTCGAAGAAGGCGATGGCGGCCGTGTGCAGCAATGGCTGCGCGCGGCGCCAGTGCAGCATCGCGCGGCTGAAGGCCAGCATCGAGTCGGGATCGGCCTGCTGGCGGTCGACCGCCAGCGGCAGGTGCGCGGGCGACATCGGCAGCCACGGCGTGCCGGTGGTGAAGCCGCCTTGCGCATCGTCGCCGCGCCAGGGCATCGGCGTGCGGCAGCCGTCGCGGCCCTTGAACTCGGGCCAGAAGGCGCGGCCGTAGGGGTCCTGCAGCAGCTCGAACGGCACCTCGGCCTCGGGCAGGCCCAGTTCCTCGCCCTGGTAGATGCCGGCGCTGCCGCGCAGCGACAGCAGCAGCGCGAGCCACAGCCGGTCGCGCCGCGCATCGGGCGCGCCGCCGTCGCTCCAGCGCGTGGCCACGCGCGGCACGTCGTGGTTCGACACCGCCCAGCAGCCCCAGCCGCCGGTGGCCGCGAGCGCATGGTCGAGCGCCTCGACCTGCTGGCGCAGGTGCTTCGCCGTGTGGTCGGCGGTCAGCAGGCTGAAGCTGTAGGCCAGGTGCAGGCGCCGGTCGCGCGCGGTGTACTGCGCCATCACGGGCGGCGCGTTCTCGTCGCCGACCTCGCCGAGCGCGACCGCGCCGTGGCGGTCGAGCAGGGCGCGCAGCCGCTCGAGGAACAGCAGGTTCTCGGACTGGCTCTTGTCGTACAGGTGCTGCTGCATCGCATAGGGGTTGTCGGCGCGCACCGTGCTGACCTCGCCCACCGACTGCGCCGAGGCCGGCGGGTTGCTGCGCAGCAGGGCGTCGTGGAACTGGTGGTTGCAGGCGTCGAAGCGGAAGCCGTCGACGCCGCGCTCGCACCAGAAGCCGACCTCGCCGAGCAGCGCGTCCTGCACCGCGGGGCAATGGAAGTTGAGATCGGGCTGCTCGGCCAGGAAGCTGTGCAGGTAGTACTGGCGGCGGCGCGAATCCCATTGCCAGGCCGGCCCGCCGAAGACCGAGAGCCAGTTGTTGGGCGGCGTGCCGTCGGGCTTGGGGTCGGCCCACACGTACCAGTCGGCCTTGGGGTTGTCGCGGCTCGCGCGGCTCTCGGCGAACCAGGCATGCTGGTCGGAGGTGTGCGAGAGCACCTGGTCGATGATGAGCTTCAGCCCCAGTTCGTGCGCCCGCGCGAGCATGGCGTCGAAGTCGGCCAGGGTGCCGAACATCGGGTCGACCGCGCGGTAGTCGGCCACGTCGTAGCCGAAGTCCTTCATCGGCGAACGGAAGAAGGGCGAGACCCAGATCGCGTCGACCCCGAGCGAGGCCACGTGCGGCAGCCGCGCCGTGATGCCGGGCAGGTCGCCGATGCCATCGCCGTTGCTGTCCATGAAACTGCGCGGATAGATCTGGTAGATCACCGCGCCGCGCCACCAGTCATCGCTCTTGCTGCCGTTGCTGCTGCCCATGCTGTCCCTTGGTCTGAAATCATTGTGGCATGCGAAATCCGGGCCAGCGGTACGCTCGTGCGCGCCCCGCGACTCTCTACACTGCACGCCCTCCATGACAGAGACGATTCCCCACGCCGCCGCGGGTTCCCCGCCTCCCGTTCCCGATGCCGAAGGACTGCCCGCGCTCGAGCGCCGGCTCGCGCGCGACCTCGACATCCTGGGCTGGCGCGCCCGCGCCTGGATGCCGCCCTGCGAACACGAGGGCGAGGCGGTGCTCGACGTGGCCATCGTCGGCGGCGGGCAGGCCGGGCTGGCCGCGGCGGCCGCGCTGGCCCACCAGGGCATCCGCGCCGTGGTGTTCGACCGCGCGCCCGAAGGGTTCGAAGGGCCCTGGGTCACCACCGCGCGCATGGAGACGCTGCGCTCGCCGAAGGAACTCACCGGCCCGGCGCTGGGGCTCGCGGCGCTGAGCTTCCGCGCCTGGTTCGAGGCCCAGCACGGCAGCGCCGCCTGGGCCGCGCTCGACAAGATCCCGCGGCTGCAATGGATGGACTACCTGCGCTGGTACCGGCGCGTGATGGCGCTCGAGGTGCGCAACGACTGCGCGGTCACGGCGATCGTGCCCGAGGCCGGCGGCGCGCTGATGCGGCTGAACCTGCGCACGCCGGCCGGCGCGCGGCGCGTGTTCGCGCGCCGCTTGGTGCTGGCCACCGGGCGCGACGGCCTTGGTGGCCCGGCGGTGCCGGATTTCGTGGCCGGCCTGCCGCGCGAGCGCTGGGCGCATTCGTCCGACGCCATGGACTACGGCCGGCTCGCCGGGCTGCGCGTGGGCCTGATCGGCGCGGGTTCCTCGGCCATGGACAGCGCCGCCACCGCGCTGGAGGCCGGCGCCCACAGCGTCGAGCTGCTGATCCGCCGCCTCGACCTGCCGCGCGTCAACAAGGGCAAGGGCGCCGGCGTGCCGGGCCTGACCCAGGGGCACTACGACCTGCCCGACGCGCACAAGTGGCGCGTGCGCCACTACATCAACCGGCTCAACGTGCCGCCGCCGCACGGCAGCACCCTGCGCGTGTCGCGCTTCGCCAACGCCTTCTTCAACTTCGGCTGCCCGGTCGAGGCGGTGGCGCTGGCCGGCGACGGCGCGATCCGCGTGGCGACGCCGCGCGCGGATTTCGAGTTCGACTTCCTGATCGTCTCGACCGGCTTCAAGGTCGACTGGGCCGCGCGCCCCGAGTTCGCCGCCATCGCGCCCCATGTGCGGACCTGGAAGGAGCGCTATCTGCCCGCGCCCGGCGAGGAGGACCAGGAGCTGGCCGATTCGCCCGACCTGGGCCCGGTGTTCGAGTTCAAGGAACGGGTGGCCAGCGCGTGCCCGGGGCTGGCGCGCATCCACTGCTTCTGCTATCCGGCCGCGCTCTCGCACGGCACGGTCTCGGGCGACATCCCGGCCATCAGCGACGGCGCCAAGCGGCTGGCCGCGGGCATCGCGGGGCTGTTCTATCGCGAGGACTTCGAGCGGCATTTCGCGAACATCGAGGCCTATGCCGAGCCCGAGCTGTACGGTGACGAATGGACGCCCGCGCCACCGCCCGACCGGCGGCCGGCACCCAAAGCCCGCTGAATGGCCCGGCCCGGCGGGAGCCCGGCGGCCGGGGCGCGATAATCCGCCTTCCCGGCCGCCCCGCGCCGGGCTCCTGCCGAAGCCCCGTCATGAACCCCAGCTACAAACCCAGCGACGTCGAGTCCGCTGCCCAGGCGCAATGGAGCGCCGCCGATGCCTACCGCGTGACCGAGGACGCGAGCCGCAAGAAGTACTACGCCTGCTCGATGCTGCCGTACCCCAGCGGCAAGCTGCACATGGGCCACGTGCGCAACTACACGATCAACGACATGCTCACGCGCTACCTGCGCATGAGCGGCTACAACGTGCTGATGCCCATGGGCTGGGACGCCTTCGGCCTGCCGGCCGAGAACGCGGCGCTGAAGAACGGCGTGCCGCCGGCCAAGTGGACCTACGAGAACATCGCCTACATGAAGGGCCAGCTCCAGGCCATGGGCCTGGCGATCGACTGGAGCCGCGAGATCGCCACCTGCGATCCGAGCTACTACAAGTGGAACCAGTGGCTGTTCCTGAAGATGCTCGAGAAGGGCATCGCCTACCGCAAGACCCAGGTCGTGAACTGGGACCCGGTCGACCAGACCGTGCTGGCCAACGAGCAGGTGATCGACGGCAAGGGCTGGCGCACCGGCGCCACGGTCGAGCGCCGCGAGATCCCGGGCTACTACCTGAAGATCAGCGACTACGCCGAGGAACTGCTCGAGCACACCCAGCACAAGCTGCCGGGCTGGCCCGAGCGCGTCAAGCTGATGCAGGAGAACTGGATCGGCAAGAGCGAGGGCGTGCGCTTCGCCTTCACCCATGACATCCAGGGCGCCGACGGCCAGCCGATCCAGGACGGCCGCATGTACGTGTTCACCACGCGCGCCGACACCATCATGGGCGTGACCTTCTGCGCCGTCGCGCCCGAGCATCCGCTGGCCGCGCATGCCGCCACGCTCGATCCCAAGGTCGCGGCCTTCATCGAGGAATGCAAGAGCGGCGGCACCACCGAGGCCGAGCTCGCCACGCAGGAGAAGAAGGGCGTGCCCACGGGCCTGACCGTGACGCACCCGATCACCGAGGAGCAGGTACCGGTGTGGGTCGGCAACTACGTGCTGATCGGCTACGGCGACGGCGCCGTGATGGGCGTGCCCGCGCACGACGAGCGCGACTTCGCCTTCGCCAACAAGTACGGCATCGAGATCATCCAGGTGGTGCTGGTCGACGACGAGCCGCACTTCGACTATCACAAGTGGCAGGACTGGTACGGCGACAAGCAGCGCGGCGTGACCATCAACTCCGACAACTTCAGCGGCATGTCGTACAAGGAGGCCGTGGCCGCCGTGGCGCATGCGCTGGGCCAGAAGGGCCTGGGCGAACTGCAGACCACCTGGCGCCTGCGCGACTGGGGCGTGAGCCGCCAGCGCTACTGGGGCACGCCGATCCCGATCATCCATTGCGAGGAGCACGGCGCGGTGCCGGTGCCCGAGAAGGACCTGCCGGTGGTGCTGCCCACCGACTGCGTGCCCGACGGTTCCGGCAATCCGCTGAACAAGCACGAAGGCTTCCACGCCGGCGTGGTGTGCCCGGTGTGCGGCAAGGCCGCGCGGCGCGAGACCGACACGATGGACACCTTCGTCGACTCGTCGTGGTACTTCATGCGCTACTGCGATCCGAAGAACGACCAGGCGATGGTGGCCGAGGGCGCCGACTACTGGATGCCGATGGACCAGTACATCGGCGGCATCGAGCACGCCATTCTTCACCTGCTGTATGCGCGCTTCTGGACCAAGGTGATGCGCGACCTCGGCCTGGTGAAGGCCGACGAGCCCTTCAGCAAGCTGCTGACCCAGGGCATGGTGCTCAACCAGATCTTCTACGCGCGCAACGAGAAGGGCGGCAAGGACTACTTCCCGCCCTCGGAAGTCACGCCGGAGCTCGACGCGCAGGGCCGCATCGTCGGCGGCACCGCGGCCGACGGCACCAAGGTCGAGTACGGCGGCGTCGGCAAGATGGGCAAGAGCGAGCGCAACGGCGTCGACCCGCAGGACCTGATCGAGAAGTACGGCGCCGACACCGCGCGCCTGTACACCATGTTCACGGCGCCGCCCGAAGCCACGCTCGAGTGGAACGACGCGGCCGTCGAGGGCAGCTACCGCTTCCTGCGCCGCGTGTGGAATTTCGGCGCGGCGCAGTCGGGGCTCGCGGCCCCCGCGGGCGGCAAGCCGGCCTACGGCAAGCCGGCCCAGGCGCTGCGCCGCGAGGTGCACACCGTGCTGCGCCAGGTCGACTACGACTACCAGCGCATGCAATACAACACCGTGGTGTCGGGCGCGATGAAGCTGCTCAACGCGCTCGAGGGCTTCAAGCCCGACGGCAGCGCGGGCGACGCGGCCGCGCTGCACGAAGGCTTCGGCATCCTGCTGCGCTGCCTCTATCCCGCCACGCCGCACATCGCCCAGCAGCTGTGGACCGAGCTCGGCTACGACCAGGCGCTCGGCGCCCTGCTCGACGCGCCCTGGCCCACGGTCGACGTCGATGCGCTGGCGCAGGACGAGATCGAGCTGATGCTGCAGGTCAACGGCAAGCTGCGCGGAAAGCTGCTGGTGCCGGCCGGCGCCTCCAAGGACGAGATCGAGAAGCTCGCGCTGGCCTGCGAGGACTTCACCACCTTCGCGCCGGGCGCGAGCGCCAAGCGCGTGATCGTGGTGCCGGGCCGCCTGGTCAACGTGGTCATTTGAACAAGCCAAGCATGAACATCCGCACTGTCTCGCTGCCGCGCCGCGGCTTCCTCCTGGGCCTGGCGGCCGGCGGCGCCTCGCTGGGCCTGGCCGGTTGCGGCTTCGAGCTGCGCAAGCCGCCGGTCTTCGCCTTCAAGTCGATCGCGGTCTCGGGCAACTCGGCGCTGGTCAACCAGATCCGCCGCAACCTGCGCGCGGCGGGCACGGTGACCTTGCTGCCGGGCGACGACAAGAGCGCCGAGGCGGTGCTCGACATCCTCGGCGAGGACCGCGAGCGGCTGGTGGTGTCGACCAACTCGGCCGGCCTGCTGCGCGAGATCCAGCTCGTGCTCAAGGTGCGCTTCCGGCTGCACGCGCAGGGCGGCAAGGACCTGCTGGCGGCCACCGAGCTCATGCAGACGCGCGACCTGACCTTCAACGAGACCAATGCGCTGGCCAAGGAAGGCGAGGCCGACCTGTTGTTCCGCGACATGCAGATCGACATCGCCCAGCAGCTGGTGCGCCGCCTCGGGGCGGTGAAGACGCTGTGACCGGCCGCTGACGCGATGCAGCTTGCCAGCGCCCAGCTTTCGGCCCACCTGCAGAAGGGGCTGAAGCCGCTCTACACGATCCACGGCGACGAGCCGCTGCTCGCGCAGGAAGCGGCCGACGCCATCCGCGCGGCGGCACGCGCGCAGGGCTACACCGAGCGCAGCTCGTACACCGTGGCCGGCGCGCACTTCGACTGGAGCGCGGTGCTCGCGGCCGGCGGCTCGCTCTCGCTGTTCGCCGACAAGCAGATGGTCGAGATCCGTATCCCCTCGGGCAAGCCCGGCAAGGACGGCAGCGCCGCGCTGCAGCAGATCGCCGAGGGCGCGGCCGCCAACGACAGCACGCTCACGCTGGTGATGCTGCCGCGGCTGGACAAGGCCACGCGCACCGGCGCCTGGTTCTCGGCGCTCGAGAACAACGGCGCCAGCATCCAGGTCGACCCGATCGAGCGCGCCGCGCTGCCGCAGTGGATCGCGCAGCGCCTCGCGCTGCAGGGCCAGCGCGTGAAGCCCGGCGACGAGGGCCAGCGCACGCTGCAGTTCTTCGCCGACCGCGTCGAGGGCAACCTGCTCGCGGCGCACCAGGAGATCCAGAAGCTCGCGCTGCTGCATCCGGGCGGCGAACTCGGCTGGGAAGAGGTCGAGGGCGCGGTCAACAACGTCGCGCGCTACGACGTCTTCAAGCTGTCCGAGGCCGTGCTGGGCGGCAACCCGCAGCGCGTGGCGCGCATGCTCGACGGCCTGCAGGCCGAGGGCGAGGCCGAGGTGCTGGTGCACTACACGCTGGCCGAGGACATCCGCGCGCTCAAGCGCGTGAAGGACGCCATGGCCGCGGGCCGGCCGCTGCCGATGGCGCTGCGCGAGAACCGCATCTGGGGCCCGCGCGAGCGCGCCTTCGAGCGCGTGCTGCCGCGGCTGGACGACCGCATGCTGGCGCGGCTGCTGCGCGCGGCGCACCTGGTCGACGGCATCGTCAAGGGCCTGAAGCAGCCCGACTGGCCGGCCAGCGGCTGGCAGGCGCTGCAGCGGCTGGCGCTGATGCTGTGCCGGGCCTGCGGCAACGGTGGCGCCGCGGCACCGCGCCGCGCCTGAATTCCCGGCGTCAGCCGCCCGCAGGGTTGGCGTGGGAAAATGCCGCCCATGAACGCGTTCAATGTCAGTGAACACATGCAGACCCTGGGTCTGCAGGCAAAAACGGCCACCGCCCTCATGGCGCGAGCGGATGCAGCTACCAAAAACGTAGCGTTGAAGGCGCTGGCCCGGCGCCTGCGCGAAGCCGGCGCGGTGCTCGCCACGGCCAACCAGAAGGACCTCGAGCGCGCCACGGCCGCCGGCCTGTCGGCGCCGATGGTCGACCGCCTGAAGCTCGGGCCCAAGGTGATCGAGACCGTCGCCCTCGGCTGCGAGCAGCTCGCGGGCATGGCCGACGTGATCGGCGAGATCATCGGCATGAAGCAGCAGCCCAGCGGCATCCGCGTCGGCCAGATGCGCGTGCCGATCGGCGTCTTCGGCATGATCTACGAGAGCCGTCCCAACGTGACCATCGAGGCCGCGAGCCTGGCGATCAAGTCGGGCAACGCCGCCATCCTGCGCGGCGGCTCGGAGGCCATCGAGTCGAACAAGGCGCTGGCCCTGCTGGTGTCCGAGGCGCTGGCCGAGGCCGGCCTGCCGGTGGAGGCGGTGCAGCTGGTGCAGACCACCGACCGCGAGGCCGTCGGCCAGCTGATCGCGATGCCGCAGTTCGTCGACGTGATCATTCCGCGCGGCGGCAAGGGCCTGATCGAGCGCATCAGCCGCGACGCCAAGGTGCCGGTCATCAAGCACCTGGACGGCAACTGCCACGTCTACGTCGACGACACGGCCGAGTTCGGCATGGCGCTGCGCATCGTCGACAACGCCAAGACCCAGAAGTACAGCCCCTGCAACGCCGCCGAAGGCCTGCTGGTGGCGGCCTCGGTGGCCGAGGACTTCCTGCCGAAGATCGGCGCCATCTTCGCCGCCAAGGGCGTCGAGATGCGCTGCGATCCGGCCGCGGCCCAGATCCTGCGCGCCGATGGTGCTATCGATCCGGGAGCAAAGGTGGTGGACGCGGTCGAATCCGACTGGTCCGAGGAATACCTGGCCGCGGTGATCAGCATCAAGGTGGTGGCGGGCCTCGAGGAGGCCATCGCGCACATCAACCACTACTCGAGCCACCACACCGACGCGATCGTCACGCGCGACCACGTGAATGCCCAGCGTTTCCTGCGCGAGGTCGATTCGGCCAGCGTCATGGTCAATGCGAGCACACGCTTCGCCGATGGTTTCGAGTTCGGCCTGGGGGCCGAAATCGGCATCAGCACCGACAAGTTCCACGCCCGCGGACCGGTGGGCATCGAAGGGCTGACCTCGCTCAAGTACGTGGTGCTGGGGCAGGGCGAAGTCCGGACCTGAGGGGGCGCGACGGGCGCCGTCCGGTGCTCTTCGCGTCGGTGGTGCGTGTGGATTCCACGTAGGCCGTGGTGCTTGTCATCGGGGGGCGCGTCCCCAAATCCTAGAATCCCGCATACCTTTAAGTAGAAAACAAAGAAGGCCGCCGCATGGTTCCGCATCTCGTCACAGCCTTGACCGGCCCGATCAACGAACTGGAGCAGCGGGTGCTCGACTCGATGCCCGCCATCGAGCGCTGGTTCCGGCTCGAATGGATGGAGCACACGCCGCCGTTCTACAGCGCGGTCGACATCCGCAACGCGGGCTTCAAGCTGGCACCGGTCGACACCAACCTCTTCCCCGGTGGCTGGAACAACCTCACCAAGGAAATGCTGCCGCTGGCGGTGCAGGCCGCGCAGGCCGCGATCGAGAAGATCTGTCCCGAGGCGCGCAACCTGCTGGTGATTCCCGAGAACAACGCCAAGAACAGCACCTTCTACCTGGCCAACGTGGCGCAGATGGTGCGGATCTTTCACATGGCCGGGCTCAACGTGCGCGTGGGCTCGATCGATCCGGCGATCAAGTCGCCCAAGAAGATCGAGCTGCCGCACGGCGACACCGTCACGCTCGAGCCGGTGGTGCGCACCAAGCGCCGCCTGGGCCTGAAGAACTTCGATCCCTGCACCATCCTGCTGAACAACTCGCTCTCGGCGGGCACGCCGGGCATCCTCGAGGACCTGCACGAGCAGTACCTGCTGCCGCCGCTGCACGCGGGCTGGTCGGTGCGCCGCAAGAGCAACCACCTGCACAGCTACGAGGAACTGTCCAAGCGCTTCGGCAAGCTGCTGGGCATCGATCCCTGGCTCATCAACCCGATCTACGCGCGCGCCGACGGCGTCGACCTGGCCGAGGGCCGCGGCCTCGACGTGCTGACCAGCCACGTCGACGCGGTGCTGACCAAGGTGCGCCGCAAGTACAAGGAATACGGCATCAACGAGAAGCCCTTCGTGGTGGTCAAGGGCCAGAGCGGCGCCGAGGGCCCGCGCGTGCTGACGGTGCGCGACGCCAAGGAGGTCGAGGGCCTGGCGGGCAAGGTGCGCGCCGCGGCGGCCCGGCCGGCCGGTGCGCGCGAGCCCGGCGAGATCATCGTGCAGGAAGGCGTGCTGACCAACGAGCGCGTGCACAACGGCGTGGCCGAGCCCGTGGTCTACATGATGGACCGCTACGTGGTCGGCGGCTTCTACCGCGTGCATGCCGACAGTGCGCCCGACGAGAACCTCAAGCTGCCCGGCGCGAGCTTCGTGCCGCTGGCCTTCTCCGAGAGCGCGCACCTGCCGCAGCCCGGCGCCAAGCCCGGCGCCAGCGCGCCCAACCGCTTCTACATGTACGGCGTGGTCGGCCGGCTCGCGATGGTCGCCGCCAGCTACGAGATGGAAGCCACCGACCCGGACGCCGAAGTCTACGAATGACCCCCACCGCGCGCCGTGTTTGCGGCCCGCGCGGGTGACGGCAGAATAGCGGCCCCACAGCAACGGAAATCAAAGGGCGGCGAGGGCGAGGATCGAGGCGCGGCGGATGCCACCGTCCGCCGATGCGCGCCCCCTGGCATACCTGATGCGTCGTCATCGCGAGCCGCCGGCCCTTTTCCCATCGACCTCGTGTCAGCCCCCAAATCCCTCTCCGCCGGCCTGATCGTCGGCGCCATCGGCGTCGTCTATGGCGACATCGGCACCAGCGTGCTGTATGCCGTCAAGGAAGTCTTCGGCCACGGCCACGTTCCCTTCACCGTCGAGAACGTCTACGGCATCCTCTCGATGTTCGTCTGGACGCTCACCACCATCGTCTCGCTCAAGTACGTGGTGCTCGTGCTGCGTGCCGACAACGAGGGCGAGGGCGGCCTGGTCGCGATGCTGGCGCTGGCCTCGCGCGCCGTGGCCGACAAGCCGCGGCTGCGCCACCTGCTGCTGGTGATCGGCATCTTCGGCACCTCGCTGTTCTACGGCGACGGGGTCATCACGCCGGCGATCTCGGTGCTCTCGGCGGTCGAGGGCCTGGAGGTGGTGTCGCCGCACTTCAAGCACTACGTGATCCCGATCACCCTGGTGGTGCTGTTCTGCCTGTTCGCGGTGCAGAAGCACGGCACCGCGGGCATCGGCCGCTTCTTCGGGCCGATCACGGTGGTGTGGTTCCTGGCGCTGGCGGTGCTCGGCGTGTGGCACATCGTCGACCACCCCGAGATCCTGAAGGCCCTGAGCCCGTTCTACGCGCTCAAGTTCATCTGGGACAACCCCGGCACCAGCTTCATCCTGCTGGGCGCCATCGTGCTGTGCGTGACCGGCGCCGAGGCGCTGTACGCCGACCTCGGCCACTTCGGCAAGGCGCCGATCCGCATCGCCTGGTTCACCGTGGTGATGCCGGCGCTGATCCTCAACTACTTCGGCCAGGGCGCGCTGCTGCTGGCCAACCCCGAGGCGGTGAAGAACCCGTTCTTCATGATGGCGCCCGAGTGGGCGCTGATCCCGCTGGTGCTGCTGGCCACCGCTTCCACGGTGATCGCCTCGCAGGCCCTGATCACCGGCGCCTTCAGCGTCACGCGCCAGGTGATCCAGCTCGGCTACCTGCCGCGCCTGAACATCGAGCACACCAGCGTGCGCACGGCCGGCCAGATCTACATCCCGCTGGTCAACTGGGGTCTGTTCGTGGCGATCGTGCTGGCGGTGGTCATGTTCCGCTCCTCGAGCAGCCTGGCCGCGGCCTACGGCATCGCCGTGACCACCGACATGCTGATCACCACGGTGCTGACCTTCTTCGTGATCCGCTACGCCTGGAAGCTGCCGCTGGCGCTGTGCATCGCCTCGACCGCGGCCTTCTTCTTCATCGACTTCATGTTCTTCGCGTCGAACCTGCTCAAGCTGCCCGAGGGCGGCTGGTTCCCGCTGGTGATCGGCGGCGCGGTGTTCGTGCTCATGATCACCTGGAAGGAAGGGCGCCGCCTCATGGGCGAGGTGCAGCGCTCCGATGCGATCGAGCTGAAGGCCTTCCTCGATTCGGTGTTCGAGAACCCACCGGTGCGCGTGGACGGCACCGCCGTGTTCCTCACGGCCGAGCCCGGCGTGGTGCCCAATGCGCTGCTGCACAACCTCAAGCACAACAAGGTGCTGCACGAGCAGAACCTGTTCGTCACCGTGCGCAACCACGAGGTGCCATGGATCCCGATGGACAAGCGCATCGAGATCGAGCCGCTGGGCCGCCATTGCTGGCAGGTGATCGTGCACTACGGCTTCAAGAACGACATCGACCTGCCGCGCGCGCTCGACAACGCGCGCCTGCGCGGCTGCCAGCTCGAGCCGATGCTGACCAGCTACTTCCTCTCGCGCGACGTCGTGATCCCCACGCTGGGCAGCGGCATGGCGCCCTGGCGCGAGAAGCTGTTCGCGCAGATGCACCACAACGCGAGCGGCGCGGCCGCCTTCCTGGGGCTGCCGAACAACGCGGTGGTGGAGCTGGGCTCGAAGATCGAGATCTGAGGCCGGCCCGCGCGCCTCAGCGGAAGTCGTCCGGCCGTTCCTGCGCGAGCCGCGCCATGTGCGCCGCGATCGCGCCGGGCGTGGTGAACCAGATCTCGCCGCGGTCGCGCGCGAGCGCCAGCTGCGCCAACACGCCGCGCAGGTGGCGCAGCCGGTAGGGCTGGCCCACGATGTAGGGATGTAGCGCGAGGCCCATCACCAGCGGCTGGGCGCGCGACTGCAGCAGCATTTCCTCGAAGTTGTCGAGCACCATCGCGCAGAAGTCCTTCGCGTCCATCAGCCGGCCCACGATCATCGGGATGTCGTTGAGCTCCTGCGGATAGGGCACCGACCAGATCGCGCCGCCGCCGCGCGTGCGCATGCGCACCGGCTGGTCGTCGTGGCACCAGTTGAGCGTGTAGCCGTAGCCGGTCTCGGCCAGCAGGTCGGGCGTCAGCGGGCTCTCGGAGATCCATGGCGACAGCCAGCCCGCGGGCGCCTGCCCGCTCTCGCGCGCCATGCGTTCGCGGCAGCGCACCAGCAGCGCGCGCTCGTGGTCTTCGCCGAGCGCGCCCTGGCGCTCGGCATTGCTGTGGCCATGGCCGATCAGCTCGTCGCCGCGCGCCACCACCGCCTGCACCAGTTCCGGGCAGTGGTCGTACAGGGCCGTGTTGACCAGCGCGCCCGTTGGCAGCGCGAGCGCGTCGAACAGCTCGAGGCAGCGCCAGGCGCCCACGCGGTTGCCGTATTCGCGCCAGCCATGGTTGAGCACGTCGGGCTGTGGCGAGGCCGGGCCGAGGCAGGCGCCCAGCCCGTCGCCGAAGGCGAAGTGCTCGAGGTTGAAGCCGAGGTAGACCGCGAGCCGCGCGCCGTTGGGCCAGCGGTAGTCGGGCCGGCGCGTGATCGGCCGGTAGTCGAAGCGGTCGTGCGAGGGCAGCAGTTCGGGCCAGCGTGTCGTCATGCCCAGGCCGCCTGCAAGCCTCGTGCCCGATGGTCGACATATCGATCGGAAATTGTTGACCATCGTTCGGCCAGCGCGGGCCGGCGCGGGCGGCCCGGCACAATCGCGCGATGCGTTTCTTCAAGGACCTGAGCCTCTCCGCTTTCACCGCCGGCTTCGTCGCCGTGCTCGTCGGTTTCACGAGTTCGGTGGCCATCGTGTTCCAGGCCGCGCAGGCCTTCGGCGCCACGCCCGAGATGGTGGCCTCGTGGATGTGGGCGCTGGGCATCGGCATGGGACTGGCCTCGGTGCTGCCCTCGCTGTGGTGGCGCAAGCCCGTGATGATCGCCTGGAGCACGCCCGGCGCCGCGGTGCTGGCGGTGGCCGGCGCGGGCCATGGCATGGGCGAGGCGGTCGGCGCCTTCGTCGTCTGCGCGCTGCTGATCGTGCTGGCCGGCGCCACCGGCTGGTTCGAGCGCGTGATGAACCGCATCCCGATGGCCATCGCCTCGGCGCTGCTGGCCGGCGTGCTCGCGCGCTTCGGACTCGCGGCCTTCACCGCGGCGCAGACCGCGCTGCCGCTGGTGCTGCTGATGCTGGCCACCTACCTCGTGGGCAAGCGCTGGCTGCCGCGCTACGCGGTGCCGCTCACGCTGCTGGTGGCGATCGCCTTCGCGGCCGCGCGCGGCGAGCTCGCCTGGTCGGCGGTGCATTTCTCGCTGACCTGGCCGGTGTTCGTCATGCCGGTGTTCCACTGGCAGGCGATCGTGAGCCTGGCGCTGCCGCTGTTCGTCGTCACCATGGCCTCGCAGAACCTGCCGGGCGTGGCGGCGATCCGCGCCGCCGGCTATGGCGAGCTGCCGGTCAGCAAGCTCATCACGATCAGCGGCCTGACCACGCTGGTGCTCGCGCCCTTCGGCGCCTTCGCGCTCAACCTCAGCGCCATCACCGCCGCGATCTGCATGGGCCGCGAAGCCCACGAGGACCCTGCGCGGCGCTACACCGCGGCCGTGAGCTGCGGCGCGATCTACGTCGTGATCGGCCTGTTCGGCGCGGCCGTGACCGGGCTGCTCACGGCCTTTCCGAAGGAGCTGGTGGCGGCCATCGCGGGGCTCGCGCTGCTCGGCACCATCGGCGGCGGGCTGGCGGCCGCGGTGCGCGACGAGCCGCACCGCGAGGCCGCGCTGATCACCTTCCTGGTCACGCTCTCGGGCGTGACCATCGCCGGCATCGGCTCGGCCTTCTGGGGCGTGGTGGCGGGCGTGTTCGCGCTCGCGGTGCAGCGGCTGGGCAACCGGCCGGGCCCGCCAAAAGCCCCGGCCGGCCAGGGCCTCGCCGCTTCCGGCAACATCGCGACCGACAGCAGCAACATGGCGGCCCCGCCGGGCGCCGGAAAGACTTCCTGATGAAAAACATCCTCTTCGTGGCCGACCCGCTCGATCACTTCAAGATCTACAAGGACACCACCTTCTCGATGATGCGCGAGGCCCAGCGCCGCGGCCACCGCATCGCGGCCTGCCTGCCGCAGGACCTGCAGTGGGTGTCGGGCGGCAAGGTCACGGCCACGGTGCGACAGGTCACGCTGACCGGCGACCCCAAGGACTGGTACGCCGTGGACATCGTCGAGAGCAAGGCGCTGGCCGATTTCGACGCCGTGCTGATGCGCAAGGACCCGCCCTTCGACGCCGAGTACATCTACGCCACCCACCTGCTCGAGCAGGCCGAGCGCGAGGGCGCGCGCGTGGTGAACAAGCCGCGCGCGCTGCGCGACCACCCCGAGAAGCTCGCGATCATGGAGTTTCCGCAGTTCACCGCGCCCACGCTGGTCACGCGCAGCGCGCAGGCGGTGCGCGACTTCCATGCGCAGCACGGCGACATCATCCTGAAGCCGCTCGACGGTATGGGCGGCATGGGCATCTTCCGCGTGAAGCAGGACGCGCTGAACCTCGGCTCGATCGTCGAGACGCTCAACAAGGACGGCGCCGAAACCATCATGGTGCAGCGCTTCGTGCCCGACGTGGTCGAGGGCGACAAGCGCATCCTGATCATCGCGGGAGAGCCCGCGCCCTTCGTGCTGGCGCGCATCCCGCAGGGCACCGAGGTGCGCGGCAACCTCGCGGCCGGCGGCAAGGGCGTGGCCCAGCCGCTCACGCCGCGCAACCGCGAGATCGCCGAGATCGTGGGCCGCGCGCTCGCGCCGCGCGGGCTGCTGCTGATCGGCCTCGACGTGATCGGCGACTCGGTGACCGAGATCAACGTGACCAGCCCGACCTGCTTCCAGGAGATCACCGAGCAGACCGGGTTCGACGTGCCGGCGATGTTCGTCGATGCGCTGGAGGCGCATCTGAAGCAGGCGGCCTGAGGGCCATGAAAAAGGCGCCCGGGGCGATCTTCGCCCCGGGCGCCTTTTTTTCGATCCCGAGGAAGCCGGGATCGCCGATCAGAAGTCGACCGTGGCCGACAGGCTGAAGGTGCGCGGGTTGCTCAGCACCAGGTAGCCCGAGCCCGGATAGCCGCCCACCGAGGCCCAGTAGTTGCGGTCGGCCACGTTCTCGATGCGCGCGCGCAGGGTCAGCAGCTTGCCGTTGCCGACTTCGGTGACGTAGCGCGCACCCACGTCCAGGCGCGTCCAGCCGGGCACGCGCAGCGTGTTGATCGCATCCGCGTAGCTCGAGCCGCTGGTCACGACGCGGCCGTTGAGCGACAGGCCCTGCACGCCCGGCACGTCCCATTCGACGCCGATGCTGCCCTGCGCCTTCGGCACGCCGATCACGCGCTTGCCATCGGTGGTGAGGCTGCCCGTTTCCTTCTGCTTGGCGTCGAGCCAGGTCACGCCACCGAGCACGCGCAGGCCCTTGGTCGCCTCGCCGAAGACGTTGAGCTCGACACCGCGGTGGCGGTCCTCGCCGCCGGCCTGGAACGAGCCGTTGGCCACGAAGGCGCGCGGCTTCGCGGTGCTGAACAGCGCCAGGCTGCCGCCGATGCGGCCGGCGTCGTACTTGACGCCGATTTCCTTCTGCTTCGACACGTAGGGACGCAGCGACTGGCCGGCGTTGAGCACCGGCTGGCCGTTCGATTGCGCGGGAGCGCTCTCGCCGGGCGACAGGCCCTCGATGTAGTTCGCATAGACCGACAGGTCCTCGCGCGCCTTGAACACGATGCCGGCCACTGGGCTGGTGCGGCTCTGGTCGTACGAGGTGACGGTGCCGCCGGCCGAGGTCAGCTTGCCGCCGCTCACGATCTGGTAGCTGATGTCGCTGGTCTCGATCGACTGGCGGCGCACGCCGAGCGTGACGAGCAGGCGGTCGTCCAGGAAGGACATCGTGTCGCCGATCGCCACGCTCTTGAGCGTGATGGTGCCGTTCAGGCGCGGGCTCGCGAGGTTGTTGCCCAGGTAGGTGAGCTGCGTGGGCAGGTAACCGCGCGGGTAGTAGATGTTGCTGGCGAGCGTCCCGCCGGTGCCCAGGCCCAGGCCGTAGGCGTTCTTCTTGTCGAGGTCGAAGTAGGAGTAGCCCAGCACCCACTCGTGGCCCACGCTGCCGGTGCGCGCCTTGCCGCGGATGCCGAGCTCGGCGGTCTTGACCTTGTCCTCGCGCGTGTTGTCGAAGCGGCTGGTGGTGAAGGCGCCGGTCAGGCCGTTGGACACCGTCGGGCCCGCGAGCGAGTTGTTCTCGTAGCTGCTGCGCGCGCCGGCCGCGGCCCAGGCCGTGATGTTCGGCGTGATGTCGTATTCGCCGCGCACCGAGCCGAAGGTGTCGCGCTCGTAGGAATAGGTCCAGGGCTGGGCGAAGTTGGTGTCGTTGTCGGGCGCCTTGGGCACCACGGTGACGGCGCTGCCGAGCGTGACGTTGGGGCGCGTGTTGCGCAGGCGGTGCTCCTGGTGGCCGATGTCGGCCGAGATGCGCGCGTCGCGGCTGCGCCAGTCGAGGCCGACCGCCAGCGCATCGAGCTTGACGCCTTCGCCGTTCACCGCCGTGCCGCCGTCGCGGTGGACGGCATTCACGCGCACGCCCACGCTGTCGTCGGGACCGAAGCGGCGCGCGATGTCGGTCGCGGCATAGGACTGCGAGCCGCTCGCGGTGCCGAGCGTGAACTGCGTGAGCGCTTCGTTCGGCGCGCGCTTGGGCAGCAGGTTGATGGTGCCGCCGATGCCGCCGCCCGTGGGTGCCGCGCCGTTGAGGAAGGCGCTCGCGCCGCGGAACACTTCCACGCGCTCGAACAGCTCGGAGGCGATGTACTGGCGCGGCAGCAGGCCGTACAGGCCGTTGTAGGCGATGTCGTCGGAATTGACGATGAAGCCGCGGATGAAATAGGACTCCTGGAAGTTGCCGAAGCCGCGCGCCACGCGCACCGAGGGATCGTTCTGCAGCACGTCGGCCACGCTGCGGGCCTGCTGGTTCTGGATCAGCTCGTTGGTGTAGTTGTTGCTCGAGAACGGCGTTTCCATCATGTCCCGGGTGCCCAGGATGCCGGCGCGGCCGCCGCGCGCCACCTGGCCGCCGGCGTAGGGCTTGGCCAGGCCTTCGGCCGAGGCATCGGCACTGGCTTCGACGGTGATGGTGCCCAGCGCGGCGCCGGGGGCGGTGGGAGCGGTCGCGGCAGCCGGTGCCGGCGCGGCGCTCTGCGCCGAGGCCGTCAGGGCATGGAGGGCGAGCAGCGTCGCGGCGACGGTCGGGCGGAGGCTGGCGCGGAGAAGGGCGGAGGAGGCGGGCATGGACGGTTCGATTTCACGCAAATGAGAACCGTTATTGTTAACGGACTCCGTCCAGCCGCCGATACTTTCTTGCAGTGTTGCAAAAATGTGTCAGAAAAAACGTTTCATTCGAAGGGCCATCGGCCGCGAGTCAGCAAGCTCGCTGCAGGAAGGCCGCACTGGCCGATCCTTCAATGCCCCGAGCGCCGCCCGTCCACGAACACGTGCAGCTCGCCTGGCTCGAACGCGGTCCATTCCTCGTTGGTGGTCAGCGGCGCCGTCACCACCACGGCGACGCGGTCGTTGGGCGTGGTGTGCTGGGCGAAGTCGATCTCGAGGTCCTCGTCCGACAGCTGCGCGGTCACGAAGGGATGGCGCCGTTCCACGTACCAGAGGTGCGTGGAGGCATGGGCCCACAGCGCCTGGCCGTTGGAGAGCATGAAGTTGAAGGTGCCGTGCCGCGCGAGCTGGGGCGCGAGTTCGCGCAAGGTGAGCGTGAGCTCCTCGACGCTCGGCACGCCCACATGCGACTTCGCGAGCTCCTGCATCAGCCAGCAGAAGGCGTGCTCGCTGTCGGTGTTGCCCACCGGGTGGAAGTTGCCGTGCAGCCGCGGGCGGAAGTCCTTCAGGTCGCCGTTGTGCGCGAACACCCAGTAGCGGCCCCACAGCTCGCGCACGAAGGGGTGGCAGTTCTGCAGGTTGACCTCGCCCTGGGTGGCCTTGCGGATGTGGGCGATGACGTTGCGGCTCTGGATCGGGTAGCGCCGGATCAGCTCGGCCACCGGCGACTCGCAGGCCGGCTGGTGGTCGACGAAATGGCGCAGGCCGCGGTCCTCGAAGAAGGCGATGCCCCAGCCATCGGCGTGGTGGTCGGTGCGGCCACCGCGCTGCGCGAACCCCGTGAAGCTGAAGGTCACGTCGGTCGGCGTGTTGCAGTTCATCCCTAGCAATTGACACATGGGGGCCATTAGACACCGCCCCCGCTTACCCGAGCGCCCGGGTTTGCTTCCGCGTCAGCGCAGGAAGCGGCCTTCCTTGGTCACGCGGACCATCTCGATGAAGCGCGAGCCGGTGTTGCTGGCGCCGGTGAAGTCGAGCTCCATGCCGGCGATGCGCAGCTTCATCGCCTTGAGCGCCGCATGCAGCCGCGCGCGCGTGAGGTCGCGCCCGGCGCGGCGCAACGACTCGATCATCACCAGCGCGTTCACGTAGCCCTCGAAGCTCAGGTAGCCGATGTCGACCTTGGCACGCTCGGCGAGCTGGCGGTAGTCGCGCGCCACCGGCTCGACCTCGCTCCAGGGATAGGGCACCACCTGCGAGATCGCCAGCCCGCTGGTCTTGTCGCCCACCAGTTTGGCCGTGACGTCGCCCGGCACGATCGACATGCCGTAGAACATCTGGCGCCCGCCCGCGTCCCAGGCGCTCTTCATCACCTCGCCGCCGATGGCGCCGCCCAGGTACATGATCACCGCCTGCGCCTTGCTGTCGGCCAGCGCCTTGCCCATGGCGGCGTTGGTCGAGCCATCGCCCTTGACCGCCACGGCCGCCACCGGCTTGAGCTGGTGTGCCGCGAGCGCGGCCTCGACCAGCTTCGTGACCTCGGCGCCGCCCGGGTTGTCGAGGCAGGCCGAGGCGATGCGCGTCACGCCGATGGTCGTGAGGTGCTGCACCAGCGCCTGCGCCTCGCGCGCGAAGGTGGCGCGCACGAAGTAGCCCGAGCCCATGACCTTCTCGCGCGCCGAATCCGACACCGCGTAGCCCGCGACCATCGGCGCGCCGCTTTGCGACAGCACCTTGGCCGCGGCCGCGGTGGTGGCCGAGCCGACGCAGCCGAAGAACGCGAACACGCGGTGCTCGCCGAGCAGCTTCTCGTAGTTGGCCACCGCTTTCTCGGGCGAGAGCTCGTCGTCGAGCGACACCAGCCGGATCTTGCGGCCCGAGACGCCGCCCTGCGCGTTGACGGCGTCGAACGCCAGCCCGGCGCCGGCCATCACCACCTTGATCGGCGCGCCCAGCGGGCCGCTCAGGATGCCGGTGTGGCCGAGCACCACCTCGGTGTCAGTGACCCCGTTCTCGGCCGCGCGGGCCACGGAAAAAAGGCCAAGGCTGGCCGCGGCCGCCGAGGCGGCCATGAAGTTCCGACGATGCATGGGAGAAAACCGTCCAATCGATACAACTGATAACAATTGAAATCGATGGGCGCGTGTTTGCCCGCAGGGGTTTACCCCGGCTTGCGGGGCGCGTCGCCGGGATTCGCGCGGATGCGCAGCTGCCAGGCCGCGCAGATCGCGAGCGCGCACAGGCCGGCCAGCATCGCGAACACCTCGTCGAAGGCCGCCAGCCGCGCCGGGCTGGTCTGCGGGTTGGCGAGCGAATCGCCGTGCGCCGCCAGCCGCCACTCGAGCACGATCGCGCACAGGCTCACGCCGGCCGCGCCGCCGAGCATGCGCACGAAGTTGATCGCGCTCGCGCCCTGCGGGATCAGCGGCTTGGCCAGCGGCCGCATCGAGCCCAGGTTCAGCGAGGGCAGGATGAAGCCCAGCCCGATGCGCCCGACGATCGCGAACGCCACCAGCAGCCACAGCGCGCTGTCGGCGCGCAGCACCATCATCAGCGCGAACGAGGCCGCCAGCAGCGCCAGCCCGATGCTCACCAGCGCCCAGGTCGGCTGCCGGTCGGCCAGCCGGCCCACGCCCGCGATGGTGGCCGCCAGCACGAAGCCGGCCGGCAGCAGGATCGTGCCCACGTGCGAGGCCGAGAGGTGCAGCCCGACCTGCATGTAGACCGGCAGCAGGTAGGTGGAGCCGAACAGCGCGGTGCCGTAGATGAAGGCGACCACGCTGCCCATCGCGAACTGGCGGTAGCCGAACAGCGCGAGGTTCATCAGTGGCGTGCCGCCCGCGGCCGCCAGCCGCCGCTGCCACCAGATGAAGAGCCCGAACGAGAGGAGCGCGCCGCCCAGCAGCGCGGCCGCCTCGAGCGGCGAATCGCCGCGCAGCGCCACCAGCCCGTTGAGCAGGCACAGCGTGCCCACGGTGCCGAGCGCGAGGCCGCGCACGTCGAGCCCGCCGCTGCGCGCCGCGACCGCGCCGCCGGGCGCGGTGGTCGGCACGAACTTGTAGGCCAGCCACAGCGAAGCGAGGCAGAACGGCACCACCATGTAGAAGATCGAGCGCCAGCCGAACAGGTCGACCAGCACGCCGCCGATGCTCGGGCCGATGGCCGGCGCCAGCACCACGCCCATGCCGAAGATGCCGCTCGCGCGGCCCTGCTCGTGGGGCTCGAAGGCGCGCAGGATGATGATCGCGGGGATCGGCTGCACCACGCCCGCGGCCAGGCCCTCGGCCACGCGCGCCAGCAGCACCAGCGAAAAATCGTTGGCCATGCCGCCCGCGACACCGCCGGCCAGCAGCAGCAGCATCGTGCCCACGTAGGTGCGCCGGTAGCCGTAGCGCGCCAGCAGCCAGGGCGTGGTGAGCATCGAGACCGTCATCGCCACCATGAAGCCCGAGCTCACCCACTGGGCGCGCTCCTGGCCCAGCGAGAAGTGGTGGCTCATGCCGGGGATCGCCACGTTGACGATGGTCGAGGACATGATCGACGCCATGGTGCCGACCATCACCGACAGCAGCAGGTACCAGCGGTAGCGTTCGCCGTAGCGCGCGCGCAGCGGGCCCATGGCGGGTGTCGGGGCCGGCGTGGCGGCTTCGGGCGTCTCGTGGTGGGTCATCGGCGGTGGGGGAGCGGCGGGCGTGAAGGTCGGCGATGCCGGGCCCGTCGTCCTACAAGCATATCGGGCTTTGCGCGGCGGGCCGCATCGAAGGCGGCTCCACAATGCCCGGGCTGTCCCGCATCCGACCCTCCGCCGACATTACACAAAGACGACCATGGATCACTCTCCCCCCGCGACGAACGACGAAACGACGCCCGAGTTCGCCGAGGGCGCGACCACCCTGGCCGCCGAGCTCGCCGCGCCCACCGTCACGCGCGCCTACCGCTGCCAGTGCGGCCGGCCCGTGTTCCTGCGCAACAGCGAATGCCTGGCCTGCCACACGCCGCTGGGCTACGTGGAGGACAGCCTCGGCGTGGTGCCGCTCGCGCCCGCTGCGGCCGAGGACGCCAGCGGCAACGCCGTCGCCGAGCCCGACAGCTACACGATCTTCGGCGACCCGCAGGGCCCGACCTACCGCCGCTGCGCCAACCTGATGACGCCCGCGGCCTGCAACTGGATGGTGCCGGTGGCGCGCCCCGGCCAGGCGCTCGCGCCCGACACGCACGGCCTCGCGCCCGGCTACTGCCTGGCCTGCAGCGTCACGCGCACCATTCCCGATCTCTCGGTGGCCGGCAACGACGAACTCTGGCGCAAGCTCGAGCAGGCCAAGCGGCGCCTGATCTCGCAGCTGCTCGCGCTGCGGCTGCCGGTGGTGAGCCGCCATGCCGATCCGGTGCATGGCCTGGCCTTCGACTTCCTGAGCAACGTGCCGGGCGGCCCGCACGTGATGACCGGCCACGACACCGGCATCATCACCCTCAATGCCGAGGAGGCCGAGGACGCGGTGCGCGAGCGCATCCGCACCGAGATGCGCGAGCCCTACCGCACGCTGGTGGGCCACTTCCGCCACGAGATCGGCCACTACTACTGGGACCTGCTGGTGCTGCCCTCGGCCTGGCTCGAGGACTTCCGCACGCTGTTCGGCGACGAGCGCGCCGACTACGGCGCCGCGCTGCAGCAGCACTACAACCAGGGCCCGCCGCCCGACTGGGCGCAGCGCTTGGTGAGCAGCTACGCCAGCATGCATCCGTGGGAGGACTGGGCCGAGACCTGGGCCCACTACCTGCACATGGCCGATTCGGCCGACACCGCGATGAGCTTCGGCGTCGATGCCACCAACGTCGAGCTCACGAGCGACCTCTTCACGCCCGAGGACCTGTGGCGGCCCGAGCATCCCGAGGCCGCGAAATTCCTCGACTTCATCAACAGCTGGGTGCGGCTGACCAACGTGCTCAACGAGCTGTCGCGCAGCATGGGCCAGCCCGACTTCTATCCCTTCGTGCTGCCGCGCACCGCGGTCGGCAAGCTGCAGTTCATCCACTGCGTGGTGACCGAGCTGCGCGGCGACGGCGGGCCTTCGCTGGTGACGGCGCAGGACGTGGAGGCGGCGGCCGAGGCCGCTGCGGAAGCGCAGGAGCAGGCACAGGAGCAGACGCAGGTGCAGGGACAGCAGCAGTCGCAAGGGCAGACGGCTGAGGCGCCGGCCCAGCCCGCGGTTCAGTCGCCCTGAGCGCCCGCCGCGCAGCGCGCGCAGATGCAGGCCTGGCCGCGCAGCGCCTCGGGCAGGCGCTCGAGTGGCGCCAGCGAGAAATCCACCGCCATGCACCAGCACGGCGGCTGCGGCTGGCCGGTCTCGCGCTCGATCTCCATCGCGCAGCGGTTCGCTTCGCCGCACAGCGGGCAGCGCGTGGCGTCGAGCGCCTGCACCGTGTTCGCCATCACGCGAGCTCGAACGGCGGCAGCTTCTTCGGCACGGCCACGTTGTTCAGCGTGGCGTAGACCGGCAGGCCGCCGCGGTAGGCCGGGTAGTCCTCGCCCTCGATCAGCGGCAGCAGGTAGCGCCGGCATTTCTCGGTGATGCCGTAGCCGTCGTCGGAGATGAAGTCGCGCGGCATCGGCTTCTCGACATTGGCCACCGAGGCCAGCGGCGCGCTGCCGATGGCGTAGGCATAGGGCAGGTCGGAGGTGCGCTCGATCGTCGGCATCACCGCGTTGTGGCCCTCGAGCGCGAGCTCGACCGCGCGCTGACCGAGTTCGTAGGCCTGGCGCACGTCGGTGGCCGAGGCGATGTGACGCGCCGCGCGCTGCAGGTAGTCGGCCACCGCCCAGTGGAACTTGTGGCCCAGCGCGTCCTTCACCATCTGCGCCACCACGGGCGCCGCGCCGCCGAGCTGCGCATGGCCGAAGGCGTCGCGCGTGCCCTGCTCGGCGAGGAAGGTGCCGTCGGGATGGTGGCAGCCCTCGGACACCACCACCGAGCAGTAGCCGTGCTGCTTCACCAGCGCATCGACGCGCGCGAGGAAGCGTGTCTTGTCGAACTCGATCTCGGGGAACAGCACCACCACCGGAATGCCCTGGTCGGCCACGAGGCCGCCGGCCGCCGCGATCCAGCCCGCGTGCCGGCCCATCACCTCGAGCACGAACACCTTGGTCGAGGTGGCGGCCATCGAGCGCACGTCGAACGAGGCCTCGAGCGTGGACACCGCCACGTACTTCGCGACCGAGCCGAAGCCCGGGCAGCAGTCGGTCAGCGGCAGGTCGTTGTCGATGGTCTTGGGCACGTGGATGGCTTGCAGCGCATAGCCCATCGACTGCGAGAGCTGGCTCACCTTGAAGCAGGTGTCGGCCGAATCGCCGCCGCCGTTGTAGAAGAAGTAGCCGATGCCGTGCGCCTTGAAGACCTCGATCAGCCGCTCGTACTCGCGCCGGTTCTTCTCGAGCGATTTAAGCTTGTAGCGGCAGGAGCCGAAGGCGCCCGCGGGCGTGCTGCGCAGCGCGGCGATGGCCTCGGCCGGCTCGGCGCCGGTGTCGATCAGGTCCTCGGTCAGCGCGCCGATGATGCCGTTGCGCCCGGCATAGACCCGGCCGATGCGATCGGGATGTCGGCGCGCCGTCTCGATCACGCCGCAGGCCGAGGCATTGATGACCGAGGTGACACCGCCCGACTGGGCGTAGAAGGCATTGGTGGGGTTCGTGGGCATGCGGGGTTCCTTCGCGCGGAGAGGAGAGAGGCATTCTGGCGCAGTCGCCGTCGGGCGGCCAACCGGCACGTGTCGTCACCGTCCGCGATTACAGTGCGTCGTGCAGCCTCGCACCCTACGCCGCGTGCATGAAAGCGTCGTGCATCGCCTCGCGTCGCTGCCCATCTTGTTGCACACCTGACCCTGTCTGGAGTTCATGCATGAGCATCTTTTCTCGCTTCTTCGGCCGCAAGAGCGAGTCCGCCGACGCCGATGACGCCCATGACGTCGGCGCGCTGGCGGCGAATCCCGACGTCGAGAACCCCGTTGCGCTGACCGTGGTGTTCGCGCAGCCGCTGCAGCTCGACATCGCCGCGTTCGGCCAGGCACTGCGCGGCTTCCATGCCTCGACCGCCGATGCGCGCAGCGAGATCTCTCCCGATCCCGGTCCCTTCATCGCGCTGGCGGGATGGAAGAAGCACGTGGTGCGCATGGTCGGCTTCGACGCGCCGATGCAGGCCGAGGCGCTCGAGAACTGCGTGGCGCCTGCGCACTATCCGCAAGCGCTGAAGGCGCAGGTGCGCGCGCACCGGGGCCATGTGATCCTCTACTACGGGGGGTACGAGGCCTCGGTGCTCGAGCAGTACGTGGCGCTCGCGACCGTGGCCGGCGCGCTGGCCCGACTCGGCGCGCTCGCGGTGCTCAATGAAGCGGCACGTACCTCGCTGCCCGCGGCGGTGTTCGATGCCGAGGTCGAGGGCGATCGCATCGAACTGCTGCGCTACCTGGACCTGACCGCGCTGTATTGCGGCTTCGTCAAGTACGAGGTCGAGGGCGTGCAGGGCGTGTGGATGCGCACCTATGGCGCCGATCGCTTCGGCCACGCCGACCTCGCCGTGCTGGCCGAAGGCCATCACGAGGGCGAGATCTACTTCCAGATGTTCAGCAACGTGCTGCGGTACCTGATCGACAGCGGCGCCGAGCTGGGCGCGGGCCACACCATGCAGGCCGACAAGAACAGCTTCCTGCGGCTGCGCGCGCCCTTGGCAACCGAGTACTTCCTCGACGGTCCCGGTCCGGTGCTGGTGGTCGAGGTGATCGGCGCGGACGAGATCAACCAGCGGCCGCACTGAGGCGCGCCGCTCAGCGCCCCGGAAACTCCGGCGCGCGCTTTTGCAGGAACGCGCTCACGCCCTCGCGAAAGGTCGCTCGCTCGATCAGCTCGCGCTGGCGCTCGCTCTCGTAGTGCAGCTGCTCGGGCAGCGTGTGGCGCTCGGCCGCGGCGAAGGCGGCGCGCGCCTCGGTCACGGCGTGCGCGGGCAGGCGCGCGAGGCGCTGCGCGGTCTCGCGGGCCTCGGCCATCAGGTTCTCGTCGTCCACGCAGCCCCAGATCAGGCCCCACTGCACCGCGCGCCCGGCGCCGAGCCGCTCGTCGAGCAGCGCCATGCCCATCGCGCGCGCCCGGCCCGCGCGGTGCGGAATGGCCCAGGTGCAGCCCAGGTCTGGCACGATGCCGAGCTTGGGCAAAAAGGGCAGGTAGAAGTAGGCGCTGCGCGCCGCCAGCGTGATGTCGGCCGCGAGCGCGAGGCCCACGCCGGCACCGGCGGCCGCGCCGTTGACGGCGGCCACCACGGGGATCGGCATCGACTGCAGCGTCTCGATCAGCGGGTTGCTCAGCGACTGCATCCACTCGGCGGTCTGGTCGCCGAGCGTCTTGCCGTCCTGCGGCGGGCGCATCGCGCTGAGGTCGGCGCCCACGCAGAAGGCCTTGCCCGCGCCCGTGAGGATCAGGGCGCGCACGGCGCGGTCGTCGCGGATGCGTTCGAGGTGGGCGCGCAATTCCTGCTGCAGCTCGATCGCCAGCGGGTTGAGCTTGGCCGGCAGGTTGAGCGTGAGAGTGGCGATGCCCTCGTCGAGCGCGTAGAGCACGCAGGGCTGCGCGCCCGGGTCCTGTGGTGGCTGCTGCGTCATCGGAATCTCTCCACGTGTTCGTCGGCTCGGATGTTCGGCGGGAATGGATGACCGTGCACGGCGCCCAAAGAAAAAGCCGCCCGTCGACGGGGCGGCGCTGGCTGGCGTGCTCCGGTTCCCTGGCATCGATGGTTCGATGCTGGGGGGCCAGGGTCAAGCCGGGGACAACCCGTGGGGCAGCAGTCGCCAAGGCGACCGCCGGCGCGCGGGCACTGGCAGCGGGATCGCGGCCGGCTGCGCGTCCGACACCGTGATGCGCGCGGGCTCGAGCGCCGACACCAGGATGCGGCGGTGCTCGGTGCCCTCGAAGCGCTCGCCGGGCTCGAGCACGATGTCGCGCGGATCGCGGTCCAGGGTGACCCAGACCGAGCCGCTGCGGCATTCGATACCCACGCCGGCGCCATCGGCCACGGCGAAGACCGCGCGCGCCGGCAGGCTGAGCTGGAAGCAGGAAGGGAAGGGGGTGCTCATGGCAAGCTCCATTGCATTCGTCATGCGAATGAATATATTGAGCGCCCAGTCCTTTACAAACGGTCTTTTGGAACTCATTGCATGCGTATCGAGAATGCAAAGAAGGCCTCGCCGGCCCAGCCCCAGAGCGTGGTCGACCTGCCGCCGCTGGAACTCATGCGCAGCTTCGAGGCGGCCGCGCGCCGGCTGAGCTTCACGCTCGCCGCGACCGAGCTGCACCTCACGCAGTCGGCCGTGAGCCGGCAGATCCAGCAGCTCGAGGCCAGCCTGGGCGTGCTGCTGTTCGAGCGCCGCCATCGCGCGCTGGTGCTGACCGAGGCCGGTGGCGTGATGCAGCGCGCCGTCACCGACAGCCTGGAGCGGCTGCGCGATGCCACCGCGCGCGTGCGCGCCGGCTCGGCGCCGCGCCAGGTCGCGATCACCACCACGCCGGGCTTCGCCTCGCTGTGGCTGATCCCGCGGCTCGCGCGCTTCACCGGCAGCCATCCGCAGGTCGATGTGCGCGTGTCGGCCACGCTCGAGGTGCTCGACCTCGAACGCAGCCGCGTCGACGTGGCGGTGCGGCTGATGCCGGTCTCGCGCGGCAAGGGGCCGGCGCTGTTCGAGGAGAGCGTGGTGCCGCTGTGCTCGCCCGCGCTTGCCAAGTCGCTGCGCAAGCCGGCCGATCTCGCGAACCTCACCTTGCTCACGGTCGAGTACCCCGACCACAGCGAAGCACCCACGATCGACTGGGAACCCTGGCTCAAGGTGATGGGGCTGCACGACCTGCGCATGAAGAGCACGCTGCGCTTCACGCAGTACGCCGACGCGGTGGGCGCGGCGGTGGCGGGGCAGGGCGTGGTGATCGGGCGCCTGCCGCTGCTGCGCGAGCTGATGCGCGAGGGTCGGCTGGTGGCGCCGCTGGGCGAGGGTGCGGCCTCGCAGCGCGGCTACTTCGTCGAGACCTCGCGGCGTGCCGCGGGCAACCGCGACGCGCTGGAGTTCGCGCAGTGGCTGCGCGAGGAGGCCGAAGAGGCCGAAGCAGCGCAGCGCGCCTGAGCACGCCGCGCCGGCGGGCGATCAGCCCGGCAGCAGCACCTTGTTCACGACGTGGATCACGCCGTTCGACTGGTAGACGTCGGCGATCGTCACCATCGCGGTGCCGCCCTTCGCGTCGGTCACGAGCACGTTGCTGCCGCTCATCATCGCGGTCAGCGTGCCGCCGCTCGCGGTCTTCAGGGTGGCCTTGCCGCCGCCGGCCTTGATCGCGTTCATCAGCGCGGCGCTGTCCATGCGGCCGGGCACCACGTGGTAGGTCAGCACCGTCGTCAGCGTGCCCTTGTTCTCGGGCTTGAGCAGCGTGTCGACCGTGCCGGGCGGCAGCGCGGCGAAGGCCGCGTTGGTCGGTGCGAACACGGTGAACGGGCCGGGGCTCTTGAGCGTGTCGACCAGGCCCGCGGCCTTCACCGCCGCGACCAGCGTCGTGTGGTCCTTCGAATTCACCGCGTTGTCGACGATGTCCTTCGTGGGATACATCGGTGCGCCGCCGACCATGGGCGTGTTCGTGTTGCTGCTGCCACCCATGCCCATGCCGCCCGCGCAAGCGCCGAGCAGGACCGAGACACCGAGTGCGATGACGAGTTTCTTCATGAAGGTCTCCTTGAGGAGTGCGCCATGCGCGCACCGCCGTGTGTCTGTGGAACCGCCAACAGCGCGGAGGCGCGATGCGCTTGAGACCAGTACGGGGCACATGCGCGGCTGGATTCGCGCGCCGGTTTTTTTCTTCGCTGCCGGCGCATGGGACACGTCGCCTTCGCGCCACAGCGTTGCACAACGGTCTTGCGCGCCGCGCGCGGCCTCGCCAGAATCCGGCCTTCATTTTTCAGCGACAGTTTTTCCTTCACGCGCGCACGGCGACGATCGACCTCCCGGGCGCCCCACCACTTCAATGAACCGTTCTCTGAACTCCTGACCGCACACCGACCGCCCCGGCCGGATGTGCATCCACGCATCCCGCCGCGGCCGTATCGACAAGGGCCCCGCGCGCAAACGTTCGCCGGGGCCTTTTTGTTTTTGATCCGGAGTGTGTGCACATGAGTGCTCAGCGAAAGGCCCGCGACGACGAGAAGCGTCTGGGCCGGTTCTATTTCTCGGTGCCGGGCGAAGCCCCGCGCAATCCCGTCGTGGCCGCGATGGCACGCCGCGCATCCAGCCAGGGTGCGGGCCGCCACCTGCGCACGCATCGCGCCGAGCGGCGCGCGCAGAAGGTCGCGCTGCAGAAGGCGGCGCGCGGACTGAAGGAGGACTGACCATGCGTGAAGACATGGACAAGGTGATCGTCGAACGCCCGCGCGGCGGCTGGCGCGTGCAGGGCGACGGCCGCCCCTGGCGCAACAGCCCCGAGCGCGGCTCGCACCTGGGCATGCGGCGCGGCTACCAGCGCCCCAAGTGGCTCAGCGAGAACCTGCAGCCGCTCAAGCGCTGGCTGCACAAGCAGGTGCATCGGCCCTGGGACAAGGTGTGGAGCGAACTCTGCGAAGGCATCGACCGGCGCAACACGGTGCAGGCGCACATCTTCGTGCACATCGACCAGTTCGTCGAACGCCAGGCCGAGCTGCGCGAGGGCGAGGTGTGGGTGCCGGGCCGCATGTGGCAGCAGCGGATGGTGCCGTTGCGCGAGTCGGCGTCGGTGGAGCTGTTCGTGCATCCCGGCACGGGCATCCTGCTGCCCAACCGCCACCTGCAGCGCGCGAAGCAGCAGCGCAAGGCCGAGTGGGCCGAGCGCTATGGCAGCCGCGACACGGTGCGGCCCTATGCGCCCTATCACGTCATCGATGCCGTCACGCAGTGGCACCGCATCGATGGCGCCTGGTGGGAGGTGAGGCTCGCGCGCTTGCCCGAGGCGCGCGGCGGCGAGGCCGAGCCGCGGCGCTACGACGTGCTGCGCCGCTGCTTCGTCACGCGCAAGGGTTGCGAGGCGCCGGCCTTCGGCAGCACCGATGCGCAGGCCATGTACGGCCGGCCGCACGTGTACGCGCAAGGCATGCGCCGGCTGGGCCGGGTGGAGGTGCGCTCGCGGCTCGGTTGAGCCTCAGCGTCCCGCGGCGATCGCGCCCGTGCGTTCGTGCGCGCGCGGCAGCAGCAGGAAGGCCGTGGTGCCCGCGGCCAGCATCAGCGCGATGGTGAGGAACACCGCGCGGAACGGCTCGACGCCGTTCGTGGCCGCCCACGAGGCGGCCACGCCGGTGGTCCACTGCATCAGCGAGACGCCGAGGAACATCGCCATGTTGAGCAGCGACAGCGCGCGCCCGGTCATCGCGGCTGGGTAGGCGGCGCGCGTGTACGAGTACTGCAGCACCGAGTAGCCCGAGAGCAGGCCGTAGAGGATCGGCAGGCCGATGTCGACCGCCAGCGACTGCGTGAACGCCATCAGCGCGAACATGATCGCGGCCGCCGAGGCGCAGCCCATGAGCCAGCGCCCGCGCCGCGCGCCGCCGGGATCGAGTCGGCCGAACAGGGCCGGGCTGATCATGCCCGCGACGGTCATCACCAGCGCCACGTTGCCGCTGCTCACGAGCGAGAGCCCGTGGCGGTCGTGCAGCACCGGGCCGAGCCATAGGCCGCGCAAGGTGATGAAGGCCGCGTACGAGACGCAGGCGAAGCACAGCAGGCCCAGCGTGTGCGGCATCGCGAACAGCGGCAGCAGCTCGCGCACCGCCTTGCCCACCGTCTGGCGCTGCGTGGCCTGCGCATGCGGCGGCTCGTGCACGCGCCAGAACACGAAGCCCCACGACAGCACCGCGAAGCCCGCGAGGCAGGCATAACCCGCGCGCCAGCTCGCGGCCTCGATCAGCAGCGCCAGCGGCGTGCCGGTGAACAGGATGCCCAGGCCCGCGAGGCTCATGACCAGGCCCGACATCGCGGTGAAGCGCGCGGCCTCGAAGTGGCGCGCGATGAACACGGTGCAGGCCAGGAAGGCCGGCGCGCAGCCGACGCCGATCATCGCCTGGCCGAGCAGCAGCGCATGGAAGCTCGGCGCCAGCGCGCACAGCACCGCGCCCGCGATCGCGAGCGGAAAGGCCGTGAGCACCGTGCGGCGCACGCCGTACATGTCGATCGAGACGCCCATCGCGAGCTGCGTGGCGCCGAACATGAAGTGGAAGGTGCCGGCCCACAGGCCGAGCGCCTGCGCCGTGAGGCCGAAGTGCTGCGCGAGCGGCGTGGCCATCATCGCGCCGACGGTGCGGAAGGCCTGGCTCAGCGCGAAGGCCGAGGCCAGCACGATCAGCATCGAGGTGGCCGAGCGTGCGCGGGCCGGGGAGAACGTCATGGGACAGCAGGAAACGGAGAGCGGCACGCATCCTAACCAGCCATGAAAAACGGCGCCCGAAGGCGCCGCGGTTCGCGAGTCCTTCGCTCGGCGATCAGGCTTCGCCCTTGACCTTCAGGCGCCAGGCGTGCAGCAGCGGCTCGGTGTAGCCGCTGGGCTGCTCGATGCCCTTGAACACCAGGTCCTGCGCGGCCTTGTAGGCGGCCGAGCTGTCGAAGTGGCCGGCCATCGGCTGGTACAGCGGGTCGCCGGCGTTCTGCTCGTCGACCACCTTGGCCATGCGCTGGAAGGTCTCGTCGACCTGCGCCTTGGTGACCACGCCGTGCAGCAGCCAGTTGGCGATGTGCTGGCTCGAGATGCGCAGCGTGGCGCGGTCTTCCATCAGGCCCACGTTGTGGATGTCGGGCACCTTCGAGCAGCCCACGCCCTGGTCGATCCAGCGCACCACGTAGCCCAGGATGCCCTGCACGTTGTTGTCGATCTCCTGCTGCTTCTCGGCCTCGGTCCACTTGGCTTCGGCGGCGATCGGCACCTGCAGCAGCGCGTTCAGGATGTTGTCGCGCTCGGCGTCGGCGTCGATCTTCTCGAGCTCCTGCTGCACCGCGGTCACGCTGACCTGGTGGTAGTGCAGCGCATGCAGCGTGGCGGCGGTGGGCGAGGGCACCCAGGCGGTGTTGGCACCGGCCTTCGGATGGCCGATCTTCTGCTCGAGCATGGCGGCCATCAGGTCGGGCATGGCCCACATGCCCTTGCCGATCTGCGCCTTGCCGCGCAGGCCGCACGACAGGCCGACCAGCACGTTGTTCTTCTCGTAGGCGCCGATCCAGGCGCTGGCCTTCATGTCGCCCTTGCGGATCATCGGGCCGCCCTGCATGGCGGTGTGCATCTCGTCGCCGGTGCGGTCGAGGAAGCCGGTGTTGATGAAGGCGACGCGCGCGGCGGCCTCGGCGATGCAGGCCTTGAGGTTCACGCTGGTGCGGCGCTCCTCGTCCATGATGCCGAGCTTCACGGTGTTGGCCGGCAGGCCCAGCAGCTGCTCGACGCGGCCGAACAGCTCGCTCGCGAAGGCCACTTCGGCCGGGCCGTGCATCTTGGGCTTGACGATGTAGATGCTGCCGGTGCGCGAGTTGCCCTTGCGCTTGAGGTCGATCATCGCGATGGTGGTGGTCACCACGGCATCGAGGATGCCTTCGGGGATCTCCTTGCCGCCGTCGTACAGCACGGCCGGGTTGGTCATCAGGTGACCCACGTTGCGCAGGAACATCAGCGAGCGGCCATGCAGCTTGATCGGCTGGCCGTTGGCGCCGGTGTATTCGCGGTCGGGGTTGAGGCCGCGCGTGAAGGTCTTGCCGCCCTTGGCGACTTCTTCCGTCAGCGTGCCCTGCACGATGCCGAGCCAGTTCGCATAGGCGACCACCTTGTCGGCGGCATCGACCACGGCCACCGAGTCCTCGAGGTCGAGGATGGTCGACAGCGCGGCCTCGAGCACCAGGTCGCTGACGCCGGCGGCGTCGCTCTTGCCGATCGGGGTGGAGCGGTCGATGCGGATGTCGAGGTGGATGCCGTTGTGCTTGAGCAGCACCGACGACGGGGCCGAGGCATCGCCCTGGTAGCCGATGAACTGCGCGGGATCGGCCAGCGCGGTGCTGCTGCTCTGCAGCGCGACGACCAGCTGGCCGTCCTTCACGCTGTAGCCGGTGGCGTTCTTGTGCGAGCCGTTGACCAGCGGCGCGGCCTGGTCGAGCACGTTGCGCGCGAACTCGATGACCTTGGCGCCGCGCACGGGGTTGTAGCCCTTGCCCTTCTCGGCGCCGCCGGTTTCGGGAATGGCATCGGTGCCGTACAGCGCGTCGTACAGCGAGCCCCAGCGCGCGTTGGCGGCGTTGAGCGCATAGCGTGCGTTGAGGATCGGCACCACCAGCTGCGGGCCGGCCTGCTGTGCCAGTTCGGCGTCGACGTTGGCGGTGGTCGCCTTCGCGCCCTGGGGCTGCGGCAGCAGGTAGCCGATCTTCTCGAGGAAGGCGCGGTAGGCCGGCATGTCGGCGATCGGGCCGGGGTTCTTCTTGTGCCAGGCGTCGAGCTCGCTCTGCAGGCGGTCGCGCTCGGCGAGCAGCGCCACGTTCCTGGGCGCGAGGTCGGTGACGATGGCGTCGAAACCCTTCCAGAAGGTCTCGCTGGCCACGCCGCTGGCGGGCAGCACCTTCTCCTCGACGAAGCGGTGGAGTTCGGTCGCGACCTGGAGTCCGTGGGCGGTAGTGCGGGCGGTCATGTTTTCTCCTCGGGGACGAAATGCAAAGCGATGCGGTGGGGTGTATTCGGATTCGGGGCGCGCGCATGCGCGATCCATAACCTCCACTTTATTGCATACCGTAGTGAAGAGTAATAGCTCAAAGCGGGATTAATCGATGACAAAAATGAATGTAATCGGCGCCGCTCACCGTCATTGCGTTCACCCGCGGCCTGCAATGCGTTCACCGGCCCGCGGCTTCGGGAAGGGTAGGCCCCGATGGCCGCGCCGGGCCGGCCGGATAAATTTAACTTCTTAAATAAATCCGCCTTTTTGCACCGACGACATGACCGCCCCGAAGATCCTCCTGGCCTCCAACGAAAACCCGCTCGGCATGCCCGAGTCGGCGCGCCGCGCGGCCGCCGACGCGCTCGCGGGCGCCGGCACCTACCCCGACAGCAACGGCAGCGCGCTCAAGCAGGCGCTGGCCGCGCGCCTGGACGTGCCGCCCGAATGGCTGGTGCTGGGCAGCGGCTCGAGCGAGATCCTCGAGCTGGCCGCGCAGGTCAGCCTGAAGCCGGGCGAGAGCGTGGTCTATTCGCAGTACGGCTTCGTGGTCTACGCCCAGGCCACGGCGCACGCCCATGCGCGCGCCACCGTGGTGCCGGCGCGCGACTTCGGCCACGACCTCGACGCGATGCGCGCGGCGATCGGCGAGGACACGCAGCTGGTCTTCGTCGCCAACCCCAACAACCCCACCGGCAGCTTCATCGAGGCCGCGCCGCTCGAGGCCTTCCTGCAGTCGGTGCCGGCGCACGTGACGGTGCTGCTCGACGAGGCCTACACCGAGTACCTCGCGCCCGCGCAGCGCTACGACAGCATCGGCTGGGCGCGGCGGCTGCCGAACCTGATCGTGGCGCGCACCTTCTCCAAGGCCTTCGGCCTCGCGGGCCTGCGCATCGGCTACGGCGTGGCGCAGCCCGCGCTGGCCGCGCGCATGAACGCGCAGCGCCCGCGCTTCAACGTCACGACGCCGGCGCTGGCCGCGGCCACGGCCGCGCTGGGCGACGCGGACTTCCTCGCGCGCAGCTACGAACTCAACACCGCCGGGCGCGCGCAGCTCGCGGCGGGCTTCGACGAACTCGGCCTCGCGCATCTGCCTTCGTCGGGCAACTTCCTGGCGGTGAAGGTGGGCGACAGCGCCGCGGTGCATGCGCGGCTGCTGGCCGCGGGCATCGAGGTCTCGCTGCTGGGCAACTACGGCCTGGGCGAATGGCTGCGCATCTCGGTCGGCCTGCCCGAGCAGAACCGTGCGTTGCTGGCCGCCTTGCGCTGAGGAACGAAGAGATCCAGGGACGACGACACGACAACAACGCGACAGACCATCCACCCCCGAGGAGACAGACCCCCATGAAACGCCGTCAGTTCGCAGCGCAGGCCGCTGCATTCGCCGCCGCCGCCGCCATCGCGCCGCGGTCCTTCGCGCAGGAGCGCACCCTGCGCATCCTGGTGGGCTTCCCGCCCGGCGGCTCGGCCGACGTGGTCGCGCGCCTGCTGGCCGACAAGATGCGCGTGACGCTCAACCAGAACGTCATCATCGACAACAAGCCCGGCGCGGCCGGCCGGCTCGCGCTCGCCGAGGTCAAGCGCTCGGCGCCCGACGGCAACACGCTGGTGTTCTCGCCGAGCGGCGCGCTGGTGATCCATCCGTGGCTCTACCCGAGCCTCGGCTACGACCCGGTCAAGGACTTCACGCCGGTCGCGCTCGCGGGCACCTTCGACTTCGCGGTCACGGCCGGCCCCGGCGCGCCGGCCGGCGACCTGAAGGCGGTGCTGGCCTGGATGAAGGCCAACCCCACCAAGGCCAACTACGCGACCTCGGGCGCGGGCACGGTGCCGCACTTCGCGGGCCAGCTGCTGGCGCAGGCCTCGGGCGTGCCGATGACGCACGTGGCCTACCGCGGCGGCGCGCCGGCCGCGCAGGACCTGATCGGCGGCCAGGTGCCGCTGATGGTCGACACGGCCTCGGAGACCATCGAGCACCACCGCGCGGGCAAGGTGCGCATCCTCGCGATGACCGGCGCGCAGCGCAACCGCTCGCTGCCCGAGGTGCCCACGCTCAAGGAGGCCGGCATCGACGTCACGGCCAATGCCTTCTTCGGCCTCTATGGCCCGGCCGGCCTGCCGGCCGACACGGTGCAGCGCCTCGACCGCGCCGTGGCCGAGGCGCTGCGCGCGCCCGACGTGCAGGAGCGCATCTACGCGCTGGGCCTGGTGCCCACGCACGCCGGCCCGGCCGAACTCGCGGCCACGCAGGCGGCGCACCTGAAGATGTGGGAGCTGCCGATCAAGAACTCGGGCTTCAAGGCCGAGGGCTGAGCGAGGCGCTCAGACCAGCCCGGTCAGCTCGCGCGCCGCCGAGAGCACCGCCTCGGCATGGCGCGCTTCGTAGCGATGCGCGGGCATGGTCAAGGTGACCGCCGCGGCCAGGCGGCCGTCGCCATGGAACACCGGCGCCGAGATGCCCGCGAGTTCGGCGCTGCGGTCGCCTACCAGCGCGCAGAAGCCCAGCGCGCGGATCTCCTCGTAGCGCCGGCGCTCGGCCGCGGCGCGCGGCAGCTCGGCCTCGGGCCCCCAGGCGATCAGCACGCGCGCGCCCGCGCCGCGGTCGTTGGGCAGCAGGTCGCCGGCACGCACGTGGTCGCGCACCACCTGCGGCGAATCGACGCGGAACTGGCACAGCCGCACCCAGCCCGTGCCCTGCGGCTGCCGCACGTGGTAGGCCGCGCTCTCGCCGGTGGCCGCGACCAGCGCGCGCAGCACCGGCAGCACGATGCGGTCGAGCGACTGCGCGGCCGCGTAGAGCCCGTGCAGCCGCGCGATCTCCGAACCGAGCGCATAGCGGCCGTCGTCCTGGCGGCGGATCAGCCGTGCGTGCTCGAGCGAGGCCAGCAGGCGCAGCACCGTGCTCTTGTAGAGCTGCGTGCGCTCGGCGAACTGCGCGAGCGACAGCGCCTCGTCGCCGGGGCGGAAGGCACCGAGCAGGCTCAAGGCGCGGTCGACCGCGGCCGCGCCTCCGGGCGCGGCATCGCGGTCGGACATCGATTCAGTCTGGGCTTTGCGGGGCATGGGCAGGGCCTGTGGCTTGACAGCGATGCCGGGGCCGGCGTCTAATTCTGTTCTGCAAAATATAGTTCTGTCAGATAGAACTGTCAAATTTCCGATGACAACCCCAGATGTGCTCATCAGCGAGGTCGGTCCGCGCGACGGCCTCCAATCGGTCGCGGCCACCATGCCCACGGCCGACAAATTGCGCTGGATCGATGCGCTGCACGCCGCCGGCGTGCGCGAGATCGAGGTCGCCTCCTTCGTGCCCGCGAAGCTGCTGCCCCAGATGGCCGACGCGGCCGAGGTGGTGCGCCATGCGATCACCTTGCCGGGCCTCGTCGTGATGGCGCTGGTGCCCAACCGCAAGGGCGCGCAGGCCGCGCTCGAGGCCGGCGTGCACAAGCTCACCATGCCGGTGTCGGCCAGCGTGGCGCACTCGCTGGCCAACGTGCGCAAGACGCCCACCGAGATGGTCGAGGAGGTGCGCGCCATCGCCGAGCTGCGCCGCGCGATCGCGCCGCAGGTGAAGCTCGAGGCCGGCATCTCCACCGCCTTCGGCTGCACCCTGCAGGGCCTGGTGCCCGAGGACGACGTGATCCGCCTCGCGGCCCAGTGCATCGAGGCCGGCGCCGACGAGTCGGGCCTGTCGGACACCGTGGGCTATGCCAATCCCGCCCAGGTGCGGCGGCTGTTCAAGCGGCTGCGCGCCGAGCTCGGCGCCCATGCCGGCGCGGCCCACATGCACAACACGCGCGGCCTCGGCATCGCCAACTGCCTCGCGGCCTGGGACGAGGGCGTGCGCACCTTCGACGCCTCGCTCGGCGGCCTCGGCGGCTGCCCCTACGCGCCCGGCGCCTCGGGCAACGCGGTCACGGAGGACCTGGTCTTCATGTTCGAGGCCATGGGCGTGCGCACCGGCATCGACATCGAGAAACTCATCGCGGCGCGCGCGCCGCTCATGGCCGGCCTGCCCGGCGAACCGGTCTACGGCATGACGCCCGAGGCCGGCCTGCCCAAGGGCTTCGCCCAGGAGAACACCGCACATGGCTGACACCAATCCGCTGCCCTACGCCGGCGTGCGCGTGGTCGAGTTCACCCACATGGTGATGGGGCCGACCTGCGGCCTGATCCTGGCCGACCTCGGCGCCGAGGTCATCAAGGTCGAGCCGGTCGAGGGCGACAACACGCGCCGCCTGCTCGGCTCGGGCGCCGGCTTCTTCCCGACCTTCAACCGCAACAAGAAGAGCATCGCGCTCGACCTCAAGCAGCCCGAGGGCATCGAGGCCGCGCTGCGGCTGATCGCCACGGCCGACATCGTGAGCGAGAACTTCAAGCCCGGCACGATGAAGAAGCTGGGCCTCGACTACGACACGCTCAAGACCCTGCACCCGGGCCTGATCTACGTGAGCCACAAGGGCTTCCTGCCCGGTCCCTACGACCATCGCACCGCGCTCGACGAGGTGGTGCAGATGATGGGCGGCCTGGCCTACATGACCGGCCGCTCGGGCGATCCGCTGCGCGCGGGCACCAGCGTCAACGACATCATGGGCGGCATGTTCGGCGCCATCGGCGCGATGGCCGCGCTGCGCCAGCGCGAGCTCACGGGCAAGGGCTGCGAGGTGCAGTCGGCGCTGTTCGAGAACAACGTGTTCCTGGTGGCGCAGCACATGATGCAGTTCGCCGCCACCGGCAAGCCGGCCGACCCGATGCCCAGCCGCATCTCGGCCTGGGCGGTGTACGACGTGTTCACGGTCAGGGACGGCGAGCAGATCTTCCTCGCGGCCGTCAGCGACAAGCAGTGGGCCGTGTTCTGCCAGGCCTTCGGCCTCGAGGAACTGGCGGCCGACCCGCGCCTGAAGACCAACAACGACCGCGTGCTGGCGCGCGAATGGATGATGCCGATCCTGCGCTCGCACCTCGCCGAGCGCAGCGCGGCCGAGCTCGCCGCGGTGTTCGAGCAGAACGAGCTGCCGTTCGCGCCCATCACCAAGCCGCAGGCGCTGTTCGACGACCCGCACCTCAACGCCACCGGCGGCCTCGCGCCGGTGCGCATGAACGACGGCCACATGGCCAAGGTGCCGCTGGCACCGTTCACCCTCGACGGCGTGCGGCCCGGCATCCGCCTGCAGCCGCCGCGCCTGGGCGAACACACCGTCGAGCTGCTGCGCGAAGCCGGCTACGACGACGCAGCGATCGAGGCGCTCCGGCGCCGCCACATCACCACAGGAGACTGATCCCATGACATCCATCCCACGGCGCGGCCTGCTGGCCGGCGTCGCGACCGCGTTCGCCTGCGCCCTGGCGCTCACCGCCTGGCCGGCCCATGCCGACACCGCCTGGCCCGACAAGCCGGTGCGCCTGGTCGTGCCCTACACGCCCGGCGGCGCCACCGATATCGTTTCGCGGCTGGTCGCGCAGAAGCTCGCCGAGGACACGAAGTGGAGCTTCATCGTCGACAACCGCGCGGGCGGCAACGGCAACATCGGCATCGACGTGGTCGCCAAGGCCAAGCCCGACGGCTACACCATCGGCATGGGCCAGACCGCGAACCTCGCGATCAACCCGACGCTGTTCCCGAAGATGCCCTACGACGCGCTGAAGGACGTGGTGCCGGTCTCGGTCGTCGCCGCGCAGCCCGTGGTGCTGGTGGTGCGCGCCGATTCGCCCTACCGCTCGCTGGCCGACTTCGTCGCCGCGGCCAAGGCCAGGCCCGGCGAGATCAAGCAGGCGCTGGCCGGCACCGGCACCCTGGGCCACATGGCCGGCGAGGTGCTCGCCAAGCGCGTGGGCTTCAAGGTGCTCAACGTGCCCTACAAGGGCGCGGCGCCGGCCATCACCGACCTGCTCGGCGGCCAGACCGACTGCATGTTCGCGACGCCGCAGGGCGCACTGTCGATGGTCAAGGCCGGCAAGCTGCGCGCGCTGGCCGTGACCTCGGCGAAGCGGCTGCCGGTGATGCCCGACATCCCCACCGTGGCCGAGACCTACAAGGGCTTCGAGGCGGTCGACTGGAAGGCGGTGGTGGTGCCCGCGGGCACGCCGAGCGAGATCGTGAAGAAGCTCAACGCCGCGATCGACAAGGCGCTGGCCAAGCCCGCGACCATCGCGCAGCTGCAGGCCGAGGGCAGCATGCCGGTGGGCGGCAGCCCCGAGCAGGCGGCGCAGTACGTGCGCGCCGAGCATGCGCGCTGGGGCGCGGCGGTGCGCGAGGCCGGGGTGCAGCCCGAATAGCCGGTCCCCGGGATGAGCCCGCGCGGCGCCGGGCTTCCCGCCGCCTCTATATAGTTCGGGCGCCATGGACCGCCTGAAGCAGCTCGAATCCTTCGTCTCGGTCGCCACGCGCGGCAGCCTCACCGCGGCCGCCAAGGCCGAGGGCGTGGCGCCCGCGATCATGGGGCGCCGGCTCGATGCGCTCGAGGAGCGCCTGGGCGTGAAGCTGCTGGTTCGCACCACGCGGCGCATCACGCTCACGCACGAGGGCAGCGCCTTCCTCGAGGACTGCCAGCGCCTGCTGGTGGAGTTCGCCAATGCCGAGGCCAGCGTGAGCGCGGGCGGCGTCAAGGCCAGCGGCCACCTGCGCGTGACCGCGCCCGCGGGCTTCGGCCGCCGCCATGTCGCGCCGCTGGTGCCGCGCTTCCATGCGCTGCATCCCGAGGTGACGATCTCGCTGAACCTCAGCGACCGCGTGGTCGACGTGGCCGGCGAGAGCTTCGACTGCGCGGTGCGCGTGGGCGACCTGCCCGATTCCTCGTTGGTCAGCGTGCGGCTGGCCGACAACCGGCGCCGCTGCGTGGCCACGCCCGAGTTCGTGCTGCGCCACGGCGCGCCGCGCCATCCGAACGAGCTGTCGCGCTTCGCCTGCCTCGCGCTCACCAGCGATGCCTCGCAGACGCGCGGCTGGGCCTTCCGCATTCCCGACGAGCAGGGCGGCCACGAGCTGATCCACCTGCGGCCCAGCGGCCCGCTCGACTGCTCCGACGGCCAGGTGCTGCACGACTGGTGCCTGGCCGGCCACGGCATCGCCTGGCGCAGCACCTGGGAGGTCGAGGCCGAGATCGACGCCGGTCTGCTGGTGCCGCTGCTCGACGAGTTCGCGGCACCGCCCAACGGCATCTACGCGGTGTTCGCGGGCGCCAAGCACCTGCCGCTGCGCGTGCGACTGTGGCTTGATTTCCTCAAAGACCAATACGGGCGGCCCGAATTCTGGGGTGGACGGACCTGAGCCGGGCGCGTGGCTGCACAATCTGTTTGCATTTGCAAACCCCACGCGCCCCGACGAAGAGAACGCCACGATGACCCTCGAAGCCATCCTCGCCTACCTGCATCTGCTGGCCATCCTCACGATGGTCGTCTTCATCGCCAGCGAGGCGGCGTTGTGCCGCGTCGAGTGGCTCAATGCCGCGGTGGTCGAGCGGCTCGCGCGCGTCGACATGGTCTACGGCATCGCCGCCGTGTCCGTGCTGCTGACCGGCATCGCGCGCACCCTCTGGGGCGTGAAGGGCACGGCCTGGTACTGGACCAATCCGCTGCTGCACCTGAAGCTGGGCCTGTTCATCGTGGTCGGCGTGCTGTCGATCTTCCCGACCCTGAACTACCTGCGCTGGCGCAAGGCGCTGCGCGCCAGCGGCACGCTGCCTTCGGAGGCCGAGGTGAAGAAGACGCGCAAGCTGGTGATGATCCAGGCCCACCTGATCGCCGTGATCCCGCTGGCCGCGGTGTTCTTCGCGCGCGGCTTCGGCAGCAAGTAGCCGCATGGCGAGCGCCGGCATCCAGCTCCTGTTTGCCGGCACGATCTTCGGCAGCGCCTTCCTTCTCTTCCTCGTCCAGCCGCTGATCGCCAAGCAGATCCTGCCGTGGTTCGGCGGCTCGGCCGCCGTGTGGTCGATCTGCATGGTGTTCTTCCAGGTCGCGCTGCTCGCGGGCTATGCCTATTCGGACTGGATCTCGCGCCACCTGCGCATGCGCGCGCAGGCGCTGCTGCATGTGGCGCTGCTGCTCGCGAGCCTGGCCTTCCTGCCGATCGTGGCCGGCGCGCAGTGGAAGCCGGCCGGCGCCGAGGACCCGGCTTGGCGCATCCTCGGGCTGCTGGTGGGCACCATCGGCCTGCCGTATTTCCTGCTCTCGACCACCGGGCCGCTGGTGCAGTCGTGGGTGTCGCGCACGCCCTGGGGCGCGCGCGTGTACCGCTACTTCTCGCTGTCGAACCTCGCATCGCTGCTCTCGCTGCTGAGCTACCCGGTGCTGATCGAGCCGCGCAGCACGCTGATGCAGCAGGCCATCGGCTGGTCGTGGGGCTACGCGGGCTTCGTCGTGCTCTGCGCGGGCACCACGCTGTACATGGCGCGCCGCTGGAGCCACGACCTGCCGGCCGCCGCCGCATCGACCGATGCGCCGGTCGCGGCGCCGCGCCGCATCGACCAGCTGCTGTGGCTCGCGCTGCCCGCGCTCGGTTCCTGGCTGCTGCTGGCCGTCACCAACCACATCACGCAGAACATCGCGGCCGTGCCCTTCCTCTGGGTGCTGCCGCTGTCGCTCTACCTGCTGACCTTCGTGCTGTGCTTCGAGAGCGACCGCTGGTACCGGCGCGGCCTGTTCGTGCCGCTCGCGGCCGCGATGCTGGCGCTGTGCGCCTACCAGCTGCAGGACGGCGCCGGGCTCAAGATCCACACCGCGCTGACGATCCACGTGGCGGGCCTGTTCGTGCTGTGCATGTTCCTGCACGGCGAGACCGCGCGGCTGCGGCCCGGTCCCGCGCACCTCACGCGCTTCTACCTGATGCTCTCGCTGGGCGGCGCCATCGGCGGCGTGACGGTCGGGCTGGGCGCGCCCTACCTGCTGCCGGCCTACTACGAGCTCGGCATCGGGCTGGTGCTGGCGGCGCTGCTCGGTGCGCTGGTGCTGCGCGCGCGCTGGCTGCTGTGGGTGCCCGGCGTGGGGCTCGCGGCCTGCTGCGCCTGGCTGCTCTCGGAGCAGGTGCGCAGCGACCACGAGGGCCTGCGCACCCTGGGGCGCAACTTCTACGGCTCGATGCACACCTACGACGTGCGGCGCCAGGACCCGCCCGACTACGTGCGCCAGTTCGTCCACGGCTCGATCAAGCATGGCGAGCAGTTCCTCTCGCCCGAGCGCCGCCGCGAACCCACCACCTACTACGGCGCCACCTCGGGCATCGGCCGCGCCATCGAGGCGCTGCCGATCGGCGCGCGCCGCGTCGGGCTGATCGGGCTGGGCGCCGGCACGCTCGCGACCTACGGGCGCACGGGCGACGTCTACCGCTTCTACGAGATCAATCCCGAGGTGTTCGACATCGCGGACCGCGAATTCACCTTCCTGCGCGACAGCCGCGCGCGGATCGAGCGCGTGCTCGGCGACGCGCGGCTGGCGCTGGAGCGCGAGAGCGCGCAGGGCTTCGACGTGCTGGCGGTCGATGCCTTTTCGGGCGATTCGGTACCGGTGCACCTGCTGACCGCGCAGGCCATGCAGGTCTATCTGCGGCACCTGCGGCCCGACGGCGTGGTGGCTTTCCACGTCACCAACCACTTCCTCGCGCTCGCGCCCGTGGTGGCCCGCATCGCGCAGTCGCAGGGCCTGCACGCGGTGCTGGTCAGCGACGACGCGGAGGATTCGGCCTGGCTGCACGCCACCGACTGGGTGCTGGTGGCGCGCGATCCGCAGGTGCTCACGCGCGCGCCGATCGCGGCGGCGGCCCAGCCGATCGCGGTCGACCCGGCCGCGCGGCCCTGGACCGACGACTACAACAACCTCTTGGGGGTCCTCAAGTAACAAAGCCCGCACGAGGCGGGCTTTGTTCACAAAGGTTGCTCAGAAACGCGGTTTCGGGTCTCAGCCCTTGGCGGCGTCCGCTTCGCACTTCTTGACGAAGCTGTTCTTGGCGGCACCGGCGAGCGCCTTGCCGTTCTTGTCGACCGCCTTGGCGGCGCAGGCGGGAGCGGCGGCGGCCTTGGCTTCCTTCTCGCACTTCTTGATCGAGCTGGCCTTGGCGGCGCCGGCCAGGGCCTTGCCGTTCTTGTCGACGGCCTTGGCTTCGCAGCCGCCGGCGGCTGCGGCGGGTGCCGCCGCGGCGGGAGCGGCCGGGGTGGCGGCCTTGTCCTGGGCCTGGGCGGCGCCGAAGGAAAGGCAGGCGCCGAGCGCGATGGTGGAGGCGACCAGGGAAAGGAGCTTCTTCATGGTGTGTGTCCTTGCAAATGGGTTGTGACAGTGGCTGCCCCGCCTCGGGGTTGACCATCGTAACGGGCGAAGGGGACGGTCGGATGACGATCGTCAACTGCGACCGAGTTTGCCCCCGGTAAAATTCGCCGATGCTATTGGTCAAACAGGAGCTGCTCGCGGCGCTCGCGAACACGCTCGAATCCCTCTCGCCCGGCGCCGGCCTCAAGGCCGCGTTCGAGTCTCCCAAGGTCGCGGCCCACGGCGACTTCGCCAGCAATGCCGCCATGCAGCTGGCCAAGCCGCTCGGCCGCAAGCCGCGCGAGCTCGCCGAGGAACTGAGCGCCGCGCTGCTCGCCACCCCCGCCTTCGCCCAATGGGTGCAGGCGGTCGAGATCGCCGGCCCCGGCTTCCTCAACATTCGCCTGAAGACCGCCGCCAAGCAGCAGGTGGTGCGCGAGGTGCTCGACGCCGGCGCCGCCTTCGGCCAGCGCCCGGCCACCGGCGAGAAGGTGCTGGTCGAGTTCGTCTCGGCCAACCCCACCGGTCCTCTGCATGTGGGCCACGGCCGCCAGGCCGCGCTCGGCGACGCCATCTGCAACCTGCGCGCCTCGCAGGGCGAGCAGGTCTGGCGCGAGTACTACTACAACGACGCCGGCGTGCAGATCCAGACCCTGGCCAACAGCACGCAGCTGCGCGCGCGCGGCTTCAAGCCCGGCGACGCCGAATGGCCGAGCGGCGAGAAGGCTGCGGCCTACAACGGCGACTACATCGCCGACATCGCGGCCGACTTCATCGCGAAGAAGACCGTGAAGTCGGAGGACCGCGAGGTCACGGCCAGCGGCGACATCGAGGACCTGGAGGCGATCCGCGAGTTCGCCGTCGCCTACCTGCGCCGCGAGCAGGACCTGGACCTGCAGGCTTTCCGCGTGCGCTTCGACCAGTACTACCTCGAGTCCAGCCTCTACACCAGCGGCCGCGTCGAGCGCGCGGTGGCGCAGCTGGTCGCCGCGGGCAAGACCTACGAGCAGGATGGCGCGCTGTGGCTCAAGTCGACCGACTACGGCGACGACAAGGACCGCGTGATGAAGAAGCAGGACGGCACGTACACCTACTTCGTGCCCGACGTCGCCTATCACATCGCCAAGTGGGAGCGCGGCTTCCACAAGGTCATCAACATCCAGGGCACCGACCACCACGGCACCATCGCGCGCGTGCGCGCCGGGCTGCAGGCTGCCGGCGAGGGCATTCCCGAGGGCTACCCCGACTACGTGCTGCACACCATGGTGCGCGTCACCAAGGGCGGCGAGGAGGTCAAGATCAGCAAGCGCGCCGGCAGCTACGTCACGCTGCGCGACCTGATCGAGTGGACCAGCACCGACGCCGTGCGCTTCTTCCTGCTGAGCCGCAAGCCCGACACCGAATACACCTTCGACGTCGACCTGGCCGTGGCGCAGAACAACGACAACCCGGTGTACTACGTGCAGTACGCGCATGCGCGCATCTGCTCGGTGCTCGCGGCCTGGGGTGGCGACGCGGCCGTGCTGCAGGGCGTCGACCTGTCGCCGCTCGAGAGCCCGGCGGCCCAGTCGCTGATGCTGCTGCTGGCCAGGTACCCCGAGATGCTGAGCGCCGCGGCCAAGGATTTCGCGCCGCACGACGTCACCTTCTACCTGCGCGAACTGGCGGCCACGTACCACAGCTACTACGACGCCGAGCGCATCCTGGTCGACGACGAGGCCGTGAAGCTGGCGCGCCTGGCGCTGGTCGCCGCGACCGCGCAGGTGCTGCACAATGGCCTCGCGATCCTCGGCGTCACCGCGCCGCGCAAGATGTGAACCCCCTCCCCATGAAGAAGACAACCAGACAACGCGGCAACATCGTCATCGGCCTGATCATCGGGCTGGTGCTCGGCCTGGGCGTCGCGCTGGGTATCGCGGTCTACGTGACCAAGGTGCCGATCCCCTTCGTCACCAAGACGCAGCGCGGCGGTGCCGAGCAGGACGAGGCCGAGGCGCGCAAGAACCGCGACTGGGACCCGAACGCCCCGCTGGCCGGCAAGCCGCAGCAGCCGCGCCCCGCGGCCGCCGGCCCGGTCGGCGCGCCGCCTTCGGGCGACGGCAGCAATCCCGCCACCGCCACGGTCTCGCCCGGCACCCCGCCGCCCACGGCGCCGGTGCCGGTGGTGGTCGCGCCCAAGCCCGCGCGGCCCGCGCCGGTGCCGGCCGAGGCCAACGCGCTGCCGCCCTCGAACGATCCGCTCGGCGACCTGGCCCGGGCCCGCGCCGGCAGCGTCGGCGGCAGCACCACGGTGGCCGCCGCCCCGTCGTCGAGCAGCGGCAATGCCGCGGCCGCCACCGGCTCCGGCGGTGCCGATCCCTTCATGTACTTCGTGCAGGCCGGCGCCTTCCGCACCACCGAGGACGCCGAGGCGCAGCGCGCCAAGCTCTCGCTGATGGGCGTCGAGGCCCGCGTGACCGAGCGCGAGCAGGCCGGCCGCACCGTCTACCGCGTGCGCGCCGGTCCGTTCAACAAGAAGGACGACGCCGACCGCCTCAAGGAGCGGATGGACGGCGCCGGCCTCGACTCGGCGCTGGTGCGCGTCCAGCGCTGAGCGCCGTCCGGCCGGAGAGCGCCGCCGCCGGGTGGCCTCTCCCGACAACGGTCATGGTTTTTCTTTAAGCTTCGCCGCGGTCCGCGCCGCCCCCGGTTTCCCGGAGCCCCGAGCACCGCGCGCGGGAACTCCGCTTCACCGGCCCGGCTCAGTCTGCCGTCTACCAACTGGAGAGCTCTTTCCCATGAAACGTCGTGATTTCTCGCTGGCTGTCGCCGCTGGCTCGCTCGGCCTGATGGCCCATCTGCCCGCGCAAGCCCAAGCCCGCGCGCCCAAGGCCGGCACCGAATACCTCGTGCTCGACAAGCGCGTGCCGGTCGACGCACCGGCCGGCAAGATCGAGGTGATCGAGTTCTTCTCGTACAACTGCCCGCATTGCAACGACTTCGAGCCCGCGCTCGAGGCCTGGGCCAAGGGCCAGCCCAAGGACGTGGTGCTGCGCCGCGTGCCGGTGCCCTTCGTGGGCAACGACGTCGAAGCCAAGCAGCGCCTGTACTACGCGCTCGAGGCGCTGGGCAAGGTCGACGAGTACCAGCCCAAGGTCTTCAACGCGATCCACGCCCAGCGCCAGAACGTGAACGGCGACGCCAACATCGTGGCCTGGGCCGAGAAGAACGGCCTCGACGGCGCGAAGTTCAAGGAGCTGTTCACCTCCTTCGGCGTGGCGAGCAAGGCCAAGCGCGCCTCGCAACTGACCGAGGCCTACAAGGTGGCCGGCGTGCCCGCGCTGGCCGTGGCCGGCCGCTGGTACGTGGACGGCGAACTCGCCGGCAACATGAACAAGGCCTTGGCCGTGACCAACTATCTGATCGGCGAAGCCCGCAAGGGTTGACAAGGTGTGAATAAACCTACTGCGCGCCCCGATCTCGCACCTGCGGTCCTCACCGTACAGAGTACGGCTCCGGTCCTCGGCGCGACCTCGGGGCGCTCGCTACGGTTTCTTCACACCTTGTAGCCGCTCCGCCGCCGGGAGGCCGGAATCCCTTCGAGGGTTCCGGGGCGGCCGGGCCGTCATCCGGCCGGTCGGCAGAACGCGGGGCGATCCCGCGGGGTGCCGTGCCCGGGTTCGCCGCCCCGGGGCTTTTTCATCCGCGCGCATGGGTCTGGCGCGATGGGCCGCATACAATGCAGAGCAAGTTTCGTGCCTCTATGACATCGCACTCTCACCCCACCTCCTCCCTTCGCCGCACCGGTCGCCTCGTGCTGGCCGCGCTGCTGCTGGCCGGCTCCGCCGCCGCCGCCCTGGCCGAAACGGCCGACCGGACCAAGCCGATGAACATCGAATCCGATTCGATGCGCTACGACGATCTCAAGCAGACCAGCGTCTTCACCGGCAACGTGGTGGTCACAAAGGGCACCATCATCATCCGCGGCGCGCGCATCGACGTGCGCCAGGACCCCGAGGGCTACCAGTACGGCGTGGTCACCGCGGCGCCCGGCAAGCTCGCCTATTACAAGCAGAAGCGCAACGGCAACGGCGACGAGTGGATCGAGGGCGAGTCCGAGGTCATCGAGTACGACAGCCGGGCCGACAACGTCAAGTTCATCCGCCGCGCCGTCATGCGTCGCCTGGTCGGCGCCACGCCCAACGACGAGAGCAGCGGCGCGCTGATCGTCTACGACCAGAGCAACGACACCTACACCGTCAACGGCTCGACCGTGCCGCCCAACGCCGGCGTGTCGGCGCCGGGTGGCGGCGGCCGCGTCAAGGCCATCCTCACGCCGAAGTCGGCCGCGCCCGCCGCACCGGGTGCGCCCGGCGCCGCGGCGCCGGCCACGCGCCGTCCCGCGGCCCCGGCGCCCACGCCGGCACCGGGCGCCGGACTGCGCTCCACCACCACGCTGAGCGGCGAAGGGGAAGAACGCAAGTGATCGAAGCCGCCGGAACCCAGGAAGCCAACGGCGTGCCGGGCAGCCGCCTCGTCGCGCGCGGCCTGCAGAAGAGCTATGGCAGCCGCAAGGTGGTCAAGGACGTCTCGCTCGACGTGCAGAAGGGCGAAGTGGTCGGACTGCTCGGGCCCAACGGCGCCGGCAAGACCACCTCGTTCTACATGATCGTCGGGCTGGTGCGCGCCGACGCGGGCGAGATCTCCATCGACGGCGAGCCGATCGCCCACATGCCGATCCACCGCCGCGCGCGCATGGGCCTGAGCTACCTGCCGCAGGAAGCCTCGATCTTCCGCAAGCTCACGGTCGAGGAGAACGTGCGCGCGGTGCTCGAGTTGCAGCGCGAGCCCGATGCCAACGGCCGGCCGCAGGCGCTGTCGAAGCAGCGCATGGAAGAGCGCCTGTCGGAGCTGCTGGCCGACCTGCGCGTCGACCACCTGCGCGATTCGCCCGCGCTCGCGCTGTCGGGCGGCGAACGCCGCCGCGTCGAGATCGCGCGCGCGCTGGCCACCCAGCCGCGCTTCATCCTGCTCGACGAACCCTTCGCCGGCATCGACCCGATCGCGGTGATCGAGATCCAGCGCATCATCAGCTTCCTGAAGGAACGCGGCATCGGCGTGCTGATCACCGACCACAACGTGCGCGAGACGCTGGGCATCTGCGACCACGCCTTCATCATCAGCGACGGCCATGTGCTGGCACAGGGCACGCCCTCGGAGATCGTCGACAACGCCGAAGTGCGCCGGGTCTACCTGGGCGAGCACTTCCGGATGTGATGACCCTCGTGCAAGTCATTTCCTGAGGGCATGAAACAAGGCTTGTCGCTGCGCGTTTCGCAGCATCTCGCGCTGACGCCTCAGCTGCAGCAGTCGATCCGGCTGCTGCAGCTCTCCACGCTCGAACTGAGCCAGGAGGTCGAGCAGATGCTCGACGAGAACCCCTTCCTCGAGCGCACCGCCGAGGAAGCCGCGCGCGAGGAGTTCGGCCTCGACGCCGCCGACACGCCCGCGCCGCGCGAGGACACCGAGCGCGAAGCCGAGAGCGACTACGCGAGCGCCGCGCCCTCGACCTCGAGCAGTTCCACCGAGACCACCTCGTCGTCCGAGGCCGAGCCGGCCCTCGACTCGCCCGAGCGCGAGCCCGACTGGGAAGGCGACGGCACCGTCGACATGGCGCCCGACGACAGCGAATGGGGCAGCGACGCGCCCGCGCGCAACAACAGCAGCACCGGCGACGACGAGCGCGCCGATGCCACCGAGCTCGCGCGCAGCCAGGAATCGCTGCAGTCCTTCCTGCACCGCCAGGCGCTGAGCCTGCGGCTCAACGAGAACGACAGCGCCGCGCTGCGCTTCTTGATCGAGTCGCTCAACGACGACGGCTACCTCGAGGATTCGCTGCCGGCGCTGGCCTCGGGCCTCGCGGGCGACGACAACGACCAGTTCGACGAGCTGGTGCACCACTTCCAGGTCGCGCTGGGCTTGCTGCAGAGCCTGGAGCCCGCGGGCGTGGGTGCGCGCGACCTCGGCGAATGCCTCGCGATCCAGCTGCGCGCGCTGGCCGACGAAGACGAGACCGAGGACGAGGAGCTGGTGCGCAAGACCGCGCTCGCCATCTGCAAGCAGCCGATGGAGCTGCTCGCGCGGCGCGACTTCAAGCGCCTGGCCACGCTCACGCGCACCAACGAGGAGCTGGTGCGCTCGGCGCTGCAGATCATCGCGCGGCTCGAACCCAAGCCGGGCCGCCGCTTCGTCGACGTCGAGCGCAACATCGTCATTCCCGACGTGATCGTCACCAAGACCGGCCGCGGCACCAACGTGAAGTTCCGCGTCATGCTCAACCCCGAGGTGATGCCGCGGCTGCGCGTGCACGACATCTACGCCGGCGCGCTCAAGTCGCACAAGGGCGAGGGCAGCCAGGCGCTGTCGCAGCGGCTGCAGGAGGCGCGCTGGTTCATCAAGAACATCCAGCAGCGCTTCGACACCATCCTGCGCGTGAGCAACGCCATCGTCGAGCGGCAGAAGAGCTACTTCGTGCACGGCGAACTCGCGATGCGCCCGCTGGTGCTGCGCGAGATCGCCGACGAGCTCGGACTGCACGAGTCCACCATCTCGCGCGTGACCACCGCGAAGTACATGTCCACGCCCTTCGGCACGGTCGAGCTCAAGTACTTCTTCGGCTCGGCGCTGGGCACCGAGACCGGCGGCAATGCCTCGAGCACCGCGGTGCGCGCGCTGATCAAGCAATTCGTCGGTTCGGAGAGCGTGAAGAAGCCGCTGTCGGACAGCCAGATCTCCGAGATGCTCAAGGAGCAGGGCATCGAGTGCGCGCGCCGCACCGTCGCCAAGTACCGCGAGGCGCTGCGCATCGCGCCCGCCAACCTGCGCAAGGCCCTGTAGAAAGCCCCCGATGGCCCGACGCCTGCTGTCGCGCTGTGGGCCCTGGGTGTTTGCCATCGCGGCCGCGCTGCTGGCCGCCGGTTGCGCCACCTTGCCCGACGAGGCCCCGCGCGCGCCTACCAAGGCCATCGCCGTGTCGAAGGACACCGCGCTCGGGCGCATCGCGCTGGCCGCGCAGCCCGACCCCGACCTCAGCGGCTTCCGCCTCATGCCCGGTGGCGACTTCGCCTTCGACACCCGCATCCAGCTCGCGCGCCGGGCCCAGCGCACGCTCGACGTCCAGTACTACCAGATCGAGAACGACGAGACCGGCCGCTACCTGCTGCGCACCCTGCGCGATGCCGCGCAGCGCGGCGTGCGGGTGCGCGTGCTGATGGACGACCTCTACACCGCGGGCGAGGACGAGCTGCTGCGCGGCTTCGCGGCCACGCCCAATGTCGAGCTGCGCCTGTTCAACCCCTTCCCGGCCGGCCGCGGCAGCCTGCTCGCGCGCTTCACGGCCTCGCTGTTCGACTTCAGCCGCGTCAACCGGCGCATGCACAACAAGCTGTTCATCGCCGACGGCGCGATGGCCGTGGCGGGCGGGCGCAACATCGGCAACCAGTACTTCCGGCGCACCGCGGGCGAGAACTTCATCGACCTCGATACCTTCGTGACGGGCGCGCTGATCCCGCGCCTGGGCAGCCTGTTCGACCAGTACTGGAACAGCCCCTACGTGCGGCCCGTCGAGTCGGTGGTGGCGAGCGCGCTGCCACCGGACGAACTGCGGCGCCGCTTCGAGGTCGCCACCGGCCCCGACACCACGCCGCCGCCGCCGAAGCCCGCGCCCAACGACCTGCTGGGCTACGGCCCGATCGCCGAGGACCTCGACGCCGGCCGGCTCGGCCTGATCTGGACCACGGCCGAGGCCTATGCCGATTCGCCCGACCGCGTGATCGGCAAGACCGCCTCGTATGGCGGCGTGCCGCTGCTCGACGTCGACAGCGTGCGCTACAACGTGGTCGAGCAGATGCGCCGCGCGCGCAGCGAGGTGACCATCGTCTCGCCCTACCTGATCCCGGGCGCCGCGGGGCTCGAGGTGATGAACGAAATCCGCCGACGCCAGGTGAGGATCAGCGTGGTGACCAACTCGCTCGCCGCCACCGACGAGCCGCTGGTGCACACCGCCTACCGCCGCTACCGGCCCGAGATGCTGCGCCTGGGCGCCGAACTCTACGAACTCAGCACCAACCGCACCCGCCGCAGCGTGCGGCTGGGCCTGTTCGGCACCTCGGTCGGCCGGCTGCATGCCAAGTCGGCGGTGATCGACCAGCGCATCCTGTTCGTCGGCTCGATGAATTTCGACCCGCGCTCCGAGGTCCACAACACCGAGATCGGCCTGTTCATCCGCAGCCCCGAGATGGCGCAGCAGGCGCTGAAGCTGCTCGAGGTGCTCAAGCAGCAGGGCGCCTACAGGCTGCGTTTCGCCGAAGGCAGCGACTCGCGCCTGGAGTGGGTCAGCGAGGAGGCCGGCAAGACCACGGTGCTGAGCGAGGAGCCCGACTCGGGCTTCTGGGATCGCACCATGCTCGAGCTGCTGGCGCCGCTGACGCCGGAGAGCCTGCTCTAGGCGGTTTGGGCGGCTTTCGCAAACCGTCGGTTTCCGTTCCGCAAACCTCGGCCTGTCATGCTGTGGTGCCCCTGCGAGCAGGGGGCCCGAACACCACCGACAGGAGCACGCGCATGAAATGGATCCACTACACCGCGCCCGGCGCGGCCGCCAGCAGCTATGGCGTGCTGGAGGACGATCGCGTCCGCGCGGTGAACGGCAGCCCCTTCGGCGGCCACGATTTCACGGGCGCCGTGCATCGCCTGGCCGACGTGAGGATCGAGGTGCCGCTGCTGCCGCGCACCTTCTATGCGGCGGGGCTCAACTACGTGCGCCACATCAAGGAATACGCCGAGCGCAGCGGCCAGACGCTCGCGATCCCCGAGAAGGCCGACATCGGCTACCGCGCGGTCAACGCCCTGGTTCCGCACGAGGCGGCCGTCGTCATTCCGTCCAACGCGAAGCAGGTGGAGTACGAGGGCGAGCTGGTCGTGGTGATCGGCCAAAAGGCCCGCCACCTGAGCGAGGCCGACGCGTTGTCGTGCGTGCTGGGCTACACCATCGGCAACGACGTGAGCGAGCGGCTCTGGCAGGCCTCGGACCGCACCTTCTGGCGCGCCAAGAACAGCGACACCTTCAAGCCGATGGGGCCGTGGATCGAAACCGATTTCGACCTGGAAGCGGCCCGCACCACGGTGCGCGTCAACGGCGAGGTGAAGACGCAGTTCCGCACCGGCGAGATGCTGTTCGGCATCGCGACCTTCATCAGCGCGATGACGCGGCATCTCACGCTGTACCCGGGCGACGTGATCTGGATGGGCACCGACGGCAAGTCGCCGCACCTGAAGGCCGGCGATGTCGTCGAGGTGGAGATCTCGGGCCTCGGCTGCCTGCGCAATCCCTTCGTCGCCGAAGAGGCCTGAGGGCGACCGTTCAACGGCCCGCGGTGCCGCGCGCCGCGGTGGTGGCCGGCAAGGCCCAGTCGGGCGGATGGCGCGACCATTCGCGCAGGAACTCCAGCAGGTGGCGCACGCGGCTGGGCATGTTGCGCCGGGTCGAGAACACCACGTGGATGTCGAGTTCCTCGGGCACCGCGCCGGGCAGCAGGGCCTCGAGCGTGCCGGCCTTCAGTTCCTCCGACACCATGTAGTGCGGGTGCAGCGAGATGCCGGTGCCCAGCAGCGCGCACTGCTTGATCGCATCGCCCATGTTGGCGCGCACGGTGCCGCGCACGCGCACCTCCTGCGGCGGATTGCCGGCGAACTTCCACACGCCCGAGCCCGACTTGATGATGTGCACCAGGCAGTTGTGGCGCGCCAGGTCGGCCGGCGTGGCGGGGCGGCCGTAGGCCTTCAGGTAGGCCGGCGACGCCACCACCACCTGCGGCGCCTTCAGCAGCGATTGCGCGACGTAGCTCGCGTCCTCGAGCGAGGGCGCGATGCGGATCGAGAGATCGAGCGCCTCGGCCACCAGGTCGGAGCGGCCGTCGTCATGGACCACCGTCACCTCGATGTCCGGATAGCGGTGGGTGAACTGCGCCACCACGCGCATCAGGTGGTAGGCGCCGAACGAGGGCGGCGTGCCCACGCGGATCGCACCGCGCGGCAGCTGCACGGCATCGCGCACTTCGCCCTCGATCGCCTCGTAGCGCTCCAGCAGGTCGCGCCCCGAGTCGAGCACGCGCGCGCCGGCCTCGGTCAATGCCACCTGCTTGGACGTGCGCTTGAGCAACTGCGCGCCCATCGAGGCTTCGAGCCAGGCCACGTGCTTGGTGATGGTGGCGCGCGACACCGAGAGCTGCATGGCGGCGCGCGCGAAGCTGCCGCAGCGCGCGACCTCGGTGAATATCTGAAGGCAGCGAAGGCGATCCACGTCGTTCGACCCGGTTCAAGGTTTCCAAATCGCAAACCTTGGATTGTCGAACAGGGTGTGTCAGCGGGCAAGCCGACTCCTAGACTCGTCCGCCACATGACCGCCGATGTTTCCATTCCCGACGCCGCGCGCCTGCTGCCCGAGCTGACGCAGGCGCTGCACCGCTTCTTCCATGCGCTCGACCGGCGCGACTACGACGCGATGCTCGCGCTGTTCGCCGACGACTGCCGCTGGCTGCGCCAGGGCCGGTGGCTCGAGGGCAAGCCGGCCGTGCGCGCCGCGCTCGAAGCGCGCGCCGCCGATGTCGAGACGCGCCATGTGCTCACCAATGCCCATGTGAGCGCGCAGGACGGCACATCGGCCGAGGTCGAGGCCTACATGACGGCCTATCGCCATCCCGCCGCAGCGCAGCCCGACGGCGCGCCGCCGCGCATCGCCGGGCCGCTGCGCTTCAACCTGACGACCACCGTCTTCCGCCGCGATCCGGGCCATGGCTGGCGCATCGCCGAGCAGCGCATGGTGACGGCCTTCGACTTCGCCTCCGCCGAATGAAGAACGCCTTGCCCGCCTCCTTCGTCCACCGCGGCGTCGCCACGCGGCTGGTGATGCGCGAAGGCGCCATCGACGGCCTGCGCGCCGAGCTCGATGCGCTGGGCATCGCGCGGCCGCTGGTGCTGGGCGGTGCGCGCACGCAGCGCTCGGCCCTGTTCGCGCGCAGCCTCGCGGCGCTGGGCGACCTGCCGCATCTGCTGGCCGACCCGGTGCCCGCGCATTCGAGCGTGGCGCTGGTCGAGCAGCTGGCCGCGCGGGCGCTGGCCGAGGGCGTCGACGGCTTCGTCGCCATCGGCGGCGGCAGTGCCTCCGACACGGCCAAGGCGATCGCGCTGCTGATGGCGGAGGGCGGTGCGCTCGCCGACCACGCGGTGCGCTTCACGCCGCCCGATTCGCTGGTGGCGCCGCGCCTCCTCGCGCCGAAGCTGCCGATCGTGGCCATTCCGCAGACCGCCTCCGGCGCCGAGGTCACGGTGTCGCTCGGCGTGCGCGGCGGCGACGGCGCCAAGCTGTTGTTCACCGATGTGCAGCTCGCTGCGCGGCTGGTGCTGATCGACCCGCGCGCCAACCTCGAGATCCCCGCGGCGCTGATGTGCGCCACCGGCATGAATGGCCTCGCGCATTGCCTCGAGGGCCTCTATTCGATGGAGCGCTCGCCGCTGGCCGAGACGCTGGCGCTCGATGCGATGGCGCGCTTCGCGCAGGCGCTGCCCGACGTCCACCGCGATCCGCGGGACGTCGCGGCGCGCGCCGCGCTGCTCTATGCCGCGCACCTTTCGGGCCAGGTGCTGGTCAATGCGCGCACCTGCCTGCATCACGCCGTGTGCCATGCGATCGGCTCGGTGACCGGCGTCGGCCACGGCGATGCCAATGCCGTGATGCTGCCGCACGCCATCGCCTTCAATGCCGAAGCCGCGGCCGGGCCGCTGATGCGCGCCGCCGCGGCGTGGGGCGCGCCCGGCGTGCCTGCGCTGGTGGACGCCCTGCGTGCGCTGCAGGCGGCCATCGGCGTGCCCATGCGGTTGCGCGACATCGGCGTGCCGCGCGATGCGCTCGACCGCATCGGCGCCAAGACGATGCGCGAACGCGGCCTCTACTACAACCCGCGGCGCGTCGCGGGCGCGCACGAGATCCGCGCGCTGCTCGACGCCGCGTACTGACGGCCTTCCCCGAACACGACCCCCTTCATTCGCCAGAGGACTCCATCCATGACCATCCGCATCGTTCCCGGCGGCGCCACCCTCGGTGCCCGCGTCGAGGGACTCGACCTGTCGCGCCCGCTGTCCGCCGAGGTCTTCGAACAGCTGCTGCAGGCGCTCGGCCGCCACGGCGTGCTGAGCTATCCGCGGCAGGAACTGTCCGCGACCCAACTGCGCGACTTCTCGGCGAACTTCGGCCGGCTCGAGGTCAACGTGGCGGGCGCCTACCAGGAGCCGGGACTGCCCGAGGTCATGGTGCTGTCGAACATCGTCGAGAACGGCAAGCCGCTCGGACTCTCCGACGCGGGGCAGGACTGGCACACCGACATGTCCTACAACCGGATGATCGCGTTCACCAACGTGCTCTACGGCATCCGGATTCCGCACCGCGACGGCCAGCCGCTCGGCAACACCGAGTTCTGCAACATGCATGCGGCGCACGAGGCCTTGCCCGATGCGTGGAAGCGGCGCCTCGAGGGCATGACCGTGCTGCACGACTTCGACAAGTTCTGGGAAATGATGCGCCGCGAGCGCGGCAGCACGCGTCCGCCGCTCACGCCCGCGCAACGCGCGGCGCGGCCGCCGGTCTCGCATCCGCTGTTCCTCGTGCACCCGATCACGGGCCGGCGCGTGCTCTACGCCAACCCGGGCTATGCGATCCGCATCAACGAGATGGACGAGAAGGAAAGCGCCGAGGCGCTCGAATTCCTCTTCGCGCACCAGACCCGGCCCGAGTTCCGCTACGCGCATCGCTGGGAGGTCGGCGACGTGCTCATGTGGGACAACATGGGCACGATCCACAACGCGATCCCCGACTACCGGCCCGACGAGCCGCGCTACATCAAGCGCTGCCAGGTGATGGCGACGCGCTTCTTCCATGACGACGGCACGCCGCGCGCGGTGGCCGACACGGCGCTGGCCGGCGCATGACGCACAGCGCGGCCGCCTGCTATTCGATCGCCGACCTGCGCACGCTCGCGCGCCGGCGGCTGCCGCGCGCCGTGTTCGATTTCTTCGACGGTGGCGCCGAGGACGAGCGCACGCTCGCCGGCAACGGCCGCGCCTTCGAGCGCTGGCAGCTCGCGCCGCGCGTGCTGGTCGACGTGGCGGATGCCTCGTCCGCCTGCAGCCTGCTGGGCGCGCCCGCGGGCATGCCGGCCGCCATCGCGCCGACCGGCGCGGCGGGCTTCGGCTGGCGCGGCGCGGACCTGGCGCTCGCGCGCGCGGCGGCCAGGATGGGTTTGCCCTACACCCTGTCGAGCAGCGCCACCACCGCCATCGAGACCATCGCCGAGCAGGCGCCCGGGCGCCTGTGGTTCCAGGCCTATGTGCTGCGCAACCGGGACTTCTTCTGGCAACTGGTCGACCGTGCCCGCGAGGCCGGGTACGAGGCGCTGGTGATCACCGTCGACCTGCCCGTCGGCGGCAAGCGCGAGCGCGATTTCCGCAACCACTTCTCGATCCCGTTCCGCTTCACCTCGCGCAACGTGCTCGACTTCGCCTCGCGGCCGCGCTGGGCCCTCGACATGCTGCTGCGCGGCCTGCCCGCGATGGAGAACCTGCGCGGGCTCGAGACGGCGGCGACCAGCGCGGGCGCCATCGCCTCGTCCGTCGGCCGCAGCTACGACCCCTCCTTCGACTGGGCGCGGCTGGCCGAGGTGCGCGAGCGCTGGCCGCGCAAGCTGATCGTCAAGGGCTTGAGCCGCGCCGACGATGCCACGCGCCTGGCCGCCATGGGCGTGGACGCCATCGTCGTCTCCAACCATGGCGGCCGGCAGCTCGACGGCGCCGTCCCCAGCCTGCAGGCGCTGCCCGAGGTGCTGCAGGGCGTGGCCGGGCGCTGCCCGGTGCTGGTCGACGGCGGCATCCGCCGCGGCGCGGACATCGCGAAGGCGCTGGCTCTGGGCGCGCACGGCGTGCTGCTGGGCCGCGCGACGCTGTTCGGCGCGGTGGCCGCGGGCGACGCCGGTGCGCAGCGCGCCCTCGACATCCTGCACGACGAACTGCTGCGCACGATGCGCCTGTGCGGCGCCCCGGGCGTGGCGCAGCTTTCGGCCGACCTGCTGCGGCCGTCCCCGTGAATCCCCGAACCGAAAGGAAAAACAAGATGACGAGACATCTCCCCACCCGCCGCCTGCTGCTGATCGCCGCCGCGCTGCTCGGCAGCGCCGGCCTCCACGGCCGCGCGCAGGCCCAGAACGACTACCCCGACAAGCCGATCAAGCTCGTGGTCGGCTACAGCGCCGGCGGCCCGACCGACATCCTGGCGCGCGTGTTCGCGCAGGACATCGGCACCGCGCTCGGGCAGTCGGTCATCGTGGAGAACAAGCCGGGCGCCAACGGCAACATCGCCACCGAGTACGTGCAGCGCGCCGCGCCCGACGGCTACACGCTGGTCGTCAACACCATCTCGCACAACGTGAATCCGCTGCTGCAGCCCGAGCGCGTCAAGTACGACCCGGTCAAGGACTTCACACCCGTGAGCATGGTCGCGGTGCTGCCGCAGCTCATCGTCGTGGCCGGCGACTCGCCGTACCGGACGCTCGGCGACCTGGTGAAGAAGGCGCAGAGCGGGCCGAGCGCGGTCAGCTACGGCACGGCCGGCGTGGGCGGCTCGGCGCACCTGGCGGCCGCGCTGCTCGAGCAGCGCACGAAGACGAAGATGAACCACATCCCGTTCAAGGGCAACGCGCCGGCGCTGACCGAGGTGATGGCGGGCCGGGTCGACTTCATGTTCTTTCCGATGGTCGGCGTGTCCGACTTCGTCGCGAGCGGCCGCATCCGCATCCTGGCCGCCACCACGGCCCAGCGGCATCCCGACTATCCGCAGGTGCCCACCACCGCCGAGCTCGGCTTCAAGGGCTTCGAGGACTATGCGCAGCCGATCGGCTTCATCGCGCCCGCGGGCCTGCCCGCGCCCATCGCGGCCAAGCTCGACACCGCCATCGCCGCGGCGCTCGCCAAGCCGGCCATGCAGGCCAAGCTCAAGTCGCTGGGCGCCGAGGTCAAGCACCTCGGGCCGGCCGCGTACCGCCAGTGGCTCGGCGAGGACCGGACCCGCTGGGCCCAGCTGATCCAGAGCGCCGGCATCAAGGGCGAGTGAGCGTCCCGCCTCAGGTCCCGCGCACCGCCGACCACACCAGCCGCAGCCCCAGCAGTCCCATCACGCCGCCGGCCGCGCGGTCGATCCAGGTCTTGTAGCGCAGGTAGGCCGAGCGCGGCGCTGCCGACGACAGCGCGAGCGCGACGATGGTGTACCAGCCGGTCTCGATGCAGAAGATCACGGCCGGCACCGCGAGCGCCAGCACCAGCGGCACCTCGCGCGGCAGGAAGGCCGCGAAGATGCTGGCGTAGACCACGGCCGTCTTCGGGTTGCTGACCTGCGTGGCCAGCCCGAGCAGGAAGGTGCGCTTGCCGCGGCCGCCCGATGCGGCGGGCGTGCCCGCCTCCGGCACCATCGCGAGCGGCTGCCGAGCGCCGCGCCAGATGCGGATGCCCAGGTAGACCAGGTACGCGCCGCCGAAACCCTTGATCGCGAGGTAGAGCGCCGGCACCGCGAGGAACGCGGCCTGCAGCCCCGCGAGCGCCGCGATCGCGAATACCAGCCCGCCCGCGCCCATGCCGAGCGCGGCCGCGAGGCCGTCGGCGCGCGAGGCCACGGCCGTGCGCGCCACCATCACGAAGCTCGGGCCCGGGCTCATCGCGCCCACGGCCATGGCGCCGGCGATGCCGAGCAGGGAAAGGGTGGTGTCCATCATCGGGAGTGCTCTCTTTCGGAATTCATTGCTGCACGTTCACCGCCTCGACCTGCACCAGCAGCTTCACCTTGTTCTCGAAGCCGAAGTTCAGCCCCCAGGTGATGCCCCAGTCGCTGCGCTCGACGGTGGTCTCGAAGTCGCCGCCGCAGACCTGGCGGTTGATCAGCGGGCTCAGGTAGCAGTTGAAGCGCACGGCCTTGAGGGTGACCGGTTTGGTCTGGCCCATCAGCGTCAGCGTGCCGGGCACCTCGGCCACCTTGTCGCCGCTGAAGGCGATGCGCTCGGCGACGAAGCGGCCGGTGGGGAATTCGGCGACGTTGAAGAAGTCCTTGCTCTGCACGTGCCGGTTCAGCAGGTCGACGCCGGTGTTGATCGAACTGATGTCCATCGTGATGTCGACCTTGCCGCTGGTGCCGGCGGCATCGATCTGCACCGAGCCGTCCTTGGTGCTGAAGCGGCCGCGGTTGGTGGTGGTGCCGTAGTGGCCCATCTCGTACATGACGAAGGTGTGGGTCGGGTCGACCACGTAGCTGGCGCCCTTGACCGGGCCGCCCGCGGGCTTGGCCGCGACGGGCGGGGCGGTGTATTCCTGCGCGGCGGCAAGGCCGGACGCGGCGAGCGCGAAGCCCAGCAGGGCGGCGGAAAGCAGTGTCTTGTTCTTCATGGCGGGTGCTGCATGCGGGGGAGTGTGTGGGGTCAGGGCGTGCCGAGGCCGTCGACGACGAGCTTGAAGCGCACCTGCACGTCGTTGGCGATCACCGAGGTGTCGGTCCATTCGCCGTCGCCGACCTTGTAGTCGATGCGTTGCAGCACGAAGCTGCCGCTGGCCACCGACTGGCCGTTGGCGGCCGGCGCGATCGTCACGGGCACGGTCAGCGGCCTGGCGATGCCCTTGAGCGTGAGCTTGCCGGCCATCTCGAAGCGGCCGTCGCCGAGCGCCTTGATGGCCGTGGTCTGGAAGCCGGCCTGCGGGAAATGCGCGGCATCGAACCATGGCGCCTTGGGCAGCTCGGCATCGGTCATCGGGATGCCGAAGGCCGCGCTCGCGGTGTCGATCTGCAGCGCCACGCTGCCGCCCTCGGGCTTCTTCGGGTCGAAGGCGATGCGCGCGTCGAACTTCTTGAACGAACCCTCGACCGGCACGCCCATCTGCTTGCTCACGAACACGATCTGGCTTTTCTCGGGCACCAGCCGCGCGGGCGGTGGCTCGGCATGGGCCGCCGGAAGGAGGAGCGTGGCGAGCGCCAGCGCGCCGTGCCAGCGGTGAAGAAGGAAAGTCATGCGTTGGGTTTCCTGGAAGTCGACGACGGCCCGGGCCACATGCGCCGCAGCAGGCCGTCGCGCGCGATCCACTGGTGCTTGACGACGGCCGCGACGTGCAGCACCGAGACGGCGGCCAGCAGGTAGGCGCCGGCCCGGTGCAGCGGCTGCAGCCACTGCTCGGCGAGCGCGCGGTCCACGGGCACGAAATCGGGCAGCGGCAGCACGCCGAACCACACCACCGGCACGCCGAGCGCCGAGCTCTGGGCCCAGCCCAGCAGCGGCACGGCGAAGAACAGCAGGTACATCAGGCGGTGGCTGACCGTGCGGCCCGTGCGCTGCCAGCGCGGCATGGCGGCCAGCACGAAGTCGGGCACGCCGGGCGGCGGATGGCCGAGCCGCCACAGCAGGCGCACGGCGGACAGCAGCAGGATCGCGATGCCGGTCCACTTGTGCCAGCTGTAGAAGCGCACGCGCTGCGGCGAGAACGGCAGCCCGGTCATGTACAGGCCCAGTGCGAGCGCGCCGAGGATCAGCAGCGCCAGCAGCCAGTGCAGCCCGATCGCGACCGGCGTGTAGCGGGCCGCCTTCAGTTCGGCGAGGGTCGGGGCGGAGGGGGCGCTAGGCATCGGCGGGCGGGCCGGCATCGGGGATGGCGCGCAGCATAGCTCGGAACGCCGCGCCCGGTGGCGCCGCGCCCAGGCTTCTGCCGCGCAGACTCCTACCGCGGCGGCGCCTGCTGCGCGCGCCGCAGCAGCGCATGCAGCTCGGCCGGCTGCACCGGCTTGCGCAGCGCATGCCAGCCGCGCTCGTTGGCCAGCCGCTGCGTGGCCTCGTCGATGTCGGCCGACACCAGCGAGATGGCCAGCGCGGGCTTGAGCTGCTGCAGCCGGGTGGCCAGCGCGATGCCGTCGAGCGCGCCCGGCAGCCGGATGTCGCACAGCGCGAGGTCGAGCGCCTGCAGGTCGGCCAGCGCCAGCGCCTCGGCGGCGCTGCCGTAGACGCGCGGCTGCGCGCCCCACTGGCGCAGCAGCGACTGCAGGCTGTCGGCGACCACGGCGTTGTCCTCGACCACCAGCACCGCGAGGCCGGGGCGCAGCGCGGGCGCGGCCTCGGGCGGCGGCTTGAGGGCGGCCGGCGCCAGCGGCACCGCGTCGGCGGGCGCGGCCGCGAGCTCGAAGGCGAACACCGAGCCGCGGCCGGGCGCCGAGCGCAGCACCACCTCGATGCCCAACTGGGTCGCGAGCCGCCGCACGATCGCCAGCCCCAGGCCGTGGCCGCGCTGCAGGTTGCGCTCGACGTTGCCGATCTGCTCGAAGTCGCCGAACACGCGCTCGTGCGCCTCGGGCGCGATGCCGATGCCGCTGTCGCGCACCTCGACGCGCCAGGCGGCTCCGCCTTCGCCCTCACCCTCGCGCCGGCGCGCGCGCACCGCCAGCAGCACGCGGCCCGCGGGCGTGAACTTGACGGCGTTGTCGACCAGGTTGGCGAGCACGCGGCGCAGCGAGACCGCGTCGCTCCAGGCCACCGCGTCGCTCGGGCAGCGCACCAGCACGCGGCGCTCGCCGGCCTGGCGCGCGAGCTCGTGCAGCAGCGGCGCCAGCGCGACCGCGGCCGGGCGCAGCGGGTCGGCCGCGGCCTCGATGCGGCCGATCTCCAGCAGCTGGTTGGTGAGTCCTTCCAACGCCTGCTGGGCGCGTGCCAGCGAGCCCACCGTGTGCTGCACCGCCATCGTGTCGGCGCCTTCGCGCAGCTGCTGGCGCAGCACCTCGGCCTGCAGGCCGATCGCCATCACCGGCTGGCGCAGGTCGTGGTTGGCGGCCGAGAAGAAGCGCAGCCGCTCGGCCTGGGCCTGCTCGGAGGCGCGCAGGCCGGCCAGCGCCTGCTCGCGCAGGGTGCGCTCGTTGAGGCGCAGGCCGATGTTCTCCTCGAGCTGGCGCGAGCGCTCGGCCACCAGCTTCCACATCATGGCGGTGAGGCCGGCGCCGATGACGGCGACCGCGATCATCATCGGCGGCCCGAGCCAGATGCCCATCACGATGATCGGCGCCAGCAGCAGGGTGATCGCGAGCTGCGTGGCCGGCGTGTAGAACGAGACCGAGAAGGCGGCCGACAGCGTCATGCCCATCACGATCACGCCGAGCAGCAGCTGCAGCTCGATGCGCGAGGGGTCGAACAGCAGCACGCCGGCCGCGCCGTGCGCCAGCTCCCAGATGCCGGTGCGCAGCACGTGCACGCGCTGGGCGCGGCGCAGGCTGTCGGGGGTGAAGGGCTCTGGCAGGCGCTGCGGCACGAAGGCGCGCATCACCGTCACCAGCGTGATCAGGCCCAGCCAGGCCAGCGACAGCGGCAGCGAGAACTGCCAGGCGAACAGCGCCGCGATGCCGCAATTCAGCAGGTACTGCACCGCCAGGATCGGGCCGATCGGCTGCACCGAGATGCGCAGCACCTCGCACTGGATGGCGAAGCCGTCGTCCCGCGCGGCCCCTGGCGCTTCGGGGTTTCCGCCAGCGCTGGCGGGGCGGGCGGCGGGCGCCGCGGAGTCGTGCAAGGGCTTCATGGACCGGACCACTATAGGCAAGCAGGGCGACACAGCGACAATGGCAATCCCGTAGCCGGCCGTCGACCAAGCGAACTTCCGTGAATGATCTCTCCCTTTTCCTGCCTTGCGCCGCCGGCGTCGAGGAGTTTCTCGCGCAGGAGGTGCATGCGCTCACCGGCCGTGCCGGCGACGACCTGCTGATGCTGCGCGGCGGCGTGCGGGTGCGCGCCGACTGGCGCGAGGTGCTGCAGCTCAACCTGCACTGCCGCCTCGCGCAGCGCGTGCTGGTCGAGCTGGCCCAGGGCCTGTACCGCAACGAGAACGACCTCTACGGGCTGGCCAGCGGCGTGGCCTGGGAGATCTGGTTCACGCCCAAGCAGACCTTCAAGATCGAGACCACGGCCCAGCACAGCCCGCTGCAGAGCCTGAACTTCGCCACCCTGCGCATCAAGGACGCGATCGCCGACCGCTTCCGCGCCCGCGCCGGCGGCGTGCGCCCCAGCATCGAGACCCAGTGGCCCGACTGCCGCGTGTTCGCGCACCTGACCACCGACACCTGCACCCTCTACATCGACACCTCGGGCGAGCCGCTGTTCAAGCGCGGCTGGCGCCAGGACAAGGGCGACGCGCCGCTGAAGGAAACCCTGGCCGCCGCCATGCTGGCCGCCAGCGGCTGGTGGAACCCCGAGACCGGCGAGGTCGCCGACAAGCCGCTGTACGACCCCTGCTGCGGCAGCGGCACCATCGCCATCGAGGCGGCCCAGATCGCGCTCGGCATCCCGGCCGGCTGGCTGCGCCGCTTCGGCTTCGAGAAGCTGCTGCCGTTCCAGCCCCACGTGTGGGCCGCGGTGCGCGCCGCCTCCGAACCGCCGGCGGCCGAAGCGGGCGCCGCGCCGCGCATCTTCGGTTCCGACGTCTCGCACCGCATGGTCGATTTCGCGCAGCGCAACGCCGAGCGCGCGGGCGTGGACCAGGCGGTCGAGTTCCGCGGCGGCGACGCGCTGCAGCGCATGCCGCCCGCCGAGGCCGGCCTGATCGTGCTGAACCCGCCCTACGGCGAGCGCATCGGCATCGGCGGCGTGGCGCGCAGCGGCGCGCGCGAGACCGCGCAGGTGGCGGCACCCGCCGAGGGCGAGGCGGAGGGCGACGGCGGCGAATTCTTCCCGCAGCTCGCGAGCCACTGGAAGAAGAACTACCCGGGCTGGACCGCCTGGGTGCTCACGCCCGACCTCAAGCTGCCCAAGCGCATGCGGCTGAAGGAATCGCGCCGCGTGCCGATGTGGAACGGCCCGATCGAGTGCCGGCTGTTCCGCTTCGACATGGTCGCGGGTTCGGCGCGGGGCTAGCGGCTTCATGCGCGTGTCCGCAGACAGCCCGGCGCTGCCCGCGCCGCCGTCGATCGTCATCGACACCAACATCGCGCTCGACCTGCTGGTGTTCGAGGACCCGGCCTGGGCCCCGCTGGCCGCCGTGCTTGCGGCCGGCGAACTGCGCTGGGTCGCCACCGAGCCGATGCGCGGCGAGCTCGCGCGCGTGCTGCGCTATCCGCTGATCGCGCGCCGCATGGCGCAGCGCGCGCTCGAGTTGCCGGCCGTGCTGGCCGATTTCGATGCGCGCGCGCGGCTGGTGGAGGGTGTGCCGAAGCGCGCGCCCTACGTTTGCAGCGACCCCGACGACCAGATGTTCGTCGACCTCGCGGTGGCGCACCGCGCGCGGCTGCTCAGCAAGGACAAGGCGGTGCTCTCGATGCGCAAGCGGCTGGGCACGCTCGGGGTGGCGGTGCAGGCGGCCTTCGAGCCGCTGCCATAGCTGGCTGGCGCTCAGGCGTTGTGCCAGCGGCCCAGAAGCCGTGCCACCGCCCGCACGCGCTGCGTGTCGCGGCCCCAGCGCCGGCTCGCGGGCAGCTTCTGCGCCCACTTCATGCGCCGCGCCGCGTTCGCGATGCGCTCGCGCACGTCGGCGTTCACGTCGGCCAGCGCCGCATGCCAGTGCTGGCCGGCGGCGTCGGGCGCGGCGGCCTCGAGCATCATGGCCGTGGAATGCAGGTAGCTGAGCCAGTCGCGCGCCTGGCATTCGGCCAGCGTCATCACCTCGGAAGGGTCGTCCTCGAAGTCGATGTAGCCGATCACGCCGTCGGGGCACTGCACCAGGTTGCGGTCGAAGGCCTGGCTCAGGTGCTGGCCGTGCGCATGCACGGTGGCGATCGCCGCCAGCCCTTCGCGCCAGACCGCGAGCAGCGCGGCCGGGCCGGCGGTGGCGGCCTGGTCGAGCCGCTCCTGCAGCACCACGGTGCCGCGGCCGCTGGCGCCCAGGTCGGAGATCAAGAGGCCGTCGGCCTGCTCGGCCAGCACCCGGGGCACGCGCAGGCCGGCCGCGGCCAGCTGGCGCAGCCGGCGCGCCTCGGTCGCGATGGCGGCCTCGCCGCCGGGGTTGGGCACCGGCTTGATGATGTCCAGCCGCGCCATGCGCGCCACCGCGGCCATCACCCGGTAGCCCCACTTGCCGTGGCGCGGGCCGGCCTTCTTGAGCCACACGCGCTCATCGCCGAAGCGGTGGCTGGCCACGTTCTTGGCCTGGCGCGGCAGGGTGGTGCGCAGGAAGGCTGCGTAGTCGCCCGGCGCGGGCGGGGAGGGGATCGCATCCAGCGGGGCCGGGCCCGAGGCCACGCCCTTGCGCATCGAAAGGCGCGCGCCGGCGCCGCCACGTCGCAGCGGATTCATGCGGCCAGCGCGAGCCCCTGGGATGCGGCGGGAGCGCTCTGCATGCCCTGCATTCCCTGTGTCAGGGGTTGGAAACTGTCGGCACTGGCCAGCGGCCAGTAGGTGCGGAACACGTTGTGCTGCTCGTCGAGCGGGCCCAGCAGCGCGCCCGGCTGCACCTGCATCACCAGGTTGCTCAGCAGGCGCACCTCGGTGTCGGAGATGCGGCGCACGATGTGGTGGGCGGTGATCTGCTGCGGATGGTCGAGGCCGGCGGCCTGCACCAGCTCCTGCAGCGCATGCAGCGTGCTGCGGTGGAAGTTGCGCACGCGCTCGGCCTTGGTCGGCACCACCAGCGCCTGCTGGCGCACCGGGTCCTGCGTGGTCACGCCGGTCGGGCAGTGGCCGGTGTGGCAGCTCTGCGCCTGGATGCAGCCCAGCGCCATCATGAAGCCGCGCCCCGCGTTGCACCAGTCGGCGCCCAGCGCCATCATGCGCGCCAGGTCGAAGGCGGTGATGACCTTGCCGGCGCAGCCCAGCTTGATGCGGTGGCGCAGGTTCACGCCCAGCAGCGTGTTGTGCACCAGCAGCAGGCCTTCCTGCAGCGGCGCGCCCACGTGGTCGCTGAACTCGACCGGCGCCGCGCCGGTGCCGCCCTCGGCGCCGTCGACCACGATGAAGTCGGGCGTGATGCCGGTGGCCTGCATCGCCTTGACGATGCCGAACCATTCCCAGGGATGGCCGAGGCAGAACTTGAAGCCGGTGGGCTTGCCGCCCGAGAGCTCGCGCAGCCGGGCCACGAAATGCATCATCTCGGTCGGCGTGGAGAAGGCGCTGTGCGAGGAGGGCGAGATGCAGTCCACGCCGATCGGCACGCCGCGCGCGGCCGCGATCTCGGGCGTGACCTTGGGCGCCGGCAGCACGCCGCCGTGGCCGGGCTTGGCGCCCTGGCTCAGCTTGATCTCGATCATCTTCACCTGCGGATCGCGCGCATTGGCGATGAAGCGTTCCTCGCTGAAGGTGCCGTCCTCGTTGCGGCAGCCGAAGTAGCCCGAGCCGATCTCCCAGATCAGGTCGCCGCCGTGCACCCGGTGGTGCTGCGAGATCGAGCCCTCGCCGGTGTCGTGCGCGAAGCCGCCGCTCTTGGCGCCCTGGTTGAGCGCGAGGATGGCGTTGGCCGAGAGCGCGCCGAAGCTCATGGCGGAAATGTTGAACACGCTGGCGCTATAGGGCTGCGTGCAAGGATGGTTGGCCCCCCGGCTTGCCACTTCGTGTGCTTCGCCACCCCCCGAGGGGGAGGCTCGGCCGCCTTGGGGCGGCCCGGCGGCGGCCGATTGTGCCGGGTTGGCATCGGCCGGCTGCGGCGTGCCGCCGATCACGATGCGGAAGTCGTGGTTGGCGAGTTTCGTCGGCTGCATCGAGTGGTTGATCCACTCGTAGCCCGCGATGGTCACGTTGAGCTGGGTGCCGAAGGGCCGGTTGTCGGGCTCGCCCTTGGCGCGCTGGTAGACCAGCGAGCGCTGGGCGCGCGAGAAGGGCGCGGCCTCGGCATCGCTCTCGATGAAGTACTGGCGGATCTCGGGCCGGATGAATTCCAGCAGGAAACGCAGGTGCCCGATGACCGGGTAGTTGCGCAGGATCGCGTGCCGGGTCTGCCGCAGGTCGTGCACGCCGGTGCCCGAGAGCACCGCGAACACCACCAGCGCGAGCCAGGCGAACCAGAGATGGGGGGAGGCCAGGACGAAGGCCAGGCTGGCCGCGAAACCGGCCACGCACAGGGCGAAGGCGGTGTAGCGGACCGGAAACGGAGTGATCGTGGGCATGGTTGTGAGGGGCTGCCGGAGCCTGCTGCATCATAGAGGGCTGCTTCGAACTTGCCATGACGACCACCCCACCCGACTCCGCCGGCACGAATCCGGCCCCCACCCCCGACCTGCAACCCCTCGGTCCCGACGACTTCGACGCCCTCGACCGGGCGCTCGACGCGATGCGCGAGCACGACGAGGAAATTCCCCAATGGGAGTTCTGCGAGGGCTTCCTGGCAGCGCTGGTTTGTACCCGCCGCGTCATCGAGCCCGCGGAGTACTGGCCCGTGCTACTGGGCGACGGCTTCGTGCCGGCCCAGCAGATGGAATTCGTCTGGCACTGGAAGCGCCGCTGGCGCGAGATCGAGACCGGTCTCGATGCCGACGTCGAGACGCTCGAGGACGAGCGCAGCTGGCAGCCCGAGGTGCTCGACACCCGCGGCGCCGTCGCCGCGCTGCCGCCCGAGGAGCGCGCCGAGATGGAGGGCGAGGCGCTGCCCTCGTTCGCCCAGGTCTGGGCGCTGGGCTTCATGTACGCGGTCGAGAACTGGCCCGAGGACTGGACCCCGCCGCGCGACAAGGAGGCGGCCCAGATGCTCGACGACGCGCTCGAGAACATCGTCGTGCTGACCGAGGACGACAAGGCCAAGCCGGTGCTCTCGATGTACGACGAGAACGGCCCGCCCAGCGTGAGCCAGCAGCGCCTGGACGACTTCGGCGCCGCCATCTGGGCCGTGTACGACCTGCGCCAGCTCTGGAAGAGCCTGGGCCCCAAGGTCGAGACCCTCCGCAAGGAAGCCACGCCGGGCCGCAACGACCCCTGCCCCTGCGGCAGCGGCAAGAAGTACAAGAAGTGCCACGGTGCCGGCTGAGGGCGCCAGTACCGCTTCACCACCGGCCGCGGCGCTGAGCGCGCGCGCGGCCTGGGCCATGGTGCTCGCGTTGTGCGCGGGCGTGGCGCTGAGCCAGGCCTTCCGCACCGTCGGCGCCATCATGGCCAGCCCGCTGCAGGCCGAGTTCGGCCTGTCGCCGCAGGCGCTGGGTATCTTCTCGGGCGCCTTCCATTTCGCCTTCGGCGCGATGCAGCTGTTCATGGGCATCGGCATCGACCTGCACGGCGTGCGGCGCACCGTGCTGGTGGCCTTCCCGGTCGCGATCGCGGGGGCGCTGCTGTCGGCCCTGTCCTCGAACTACCTGGTGCTGGTGCTGGCCCAGGCGCTGATCGGCGTGGGCTGCGCGCCGGCCTTCCTGGTCTGCACCGTCTTCATCGCGCGCCACTTCCCGGCCGAGCGCTTCGCCACCGTCTCGGGGCTGGTGCTGGCGATCGGCGGCCTGGGCATGCTGGTCACCGGCACGCCGCTGGCGTGGCTGGTGCAGGCGCACTCCTGGCGCGCCGGCTTCGTGCTGCTGGCGCTGGCGGCCGCGCTGGCCTGGCTCGCGATCTGGCACTGGGTGCGCGAGCCCGCGGCGGCCGTGCCGGCGCGGCGCGAGTCGGTGCCCGAGGCGATCCGCCAGTTCGGCGCGCTGCTGATGCTGCGCCACACGCTGGGCATCGTGGTGCTGGGCGGTGTGACCTACGCCGCCTTCATCTCGCTGCGCGGGCTCTGGCTCGGGCCGCTGATGATCGAGCGGCACGGCTTCTCGCTGGTGCAGAGCGGCAACGTCGCGCTCGCGGTGTCGGTGATCTCGCTGGTCGGCGCGCCGCTGTTCGGCCGGCTCGACAGCACCGATCCCGCCGCGCGGCGCCGCCGCATCGTGCTCTGGGCGCTGGCCTACACGGGCCTGTTCGCGCTGATCGCCTTCGTGCACTCCGCCTGGCTCGACATCGCGGGCATGCTGCTGATCGGCGTGCTCTCGGGCTTCATCGTCTGGCAGTACGCCGACGTGCGCGGCGCCTACCCGGCGGCGCTCACGGGCCGCGCGATGGCGGTCTTCACCATGGCGATGTTCATGGGCGTGGCGCTGATGCAGTGGGGCACGGGCGTCGCCGCCTCGGTGGCGGCGGCGCACGGCGGCGATCCCCTCACGGCCGTGCTGGCGACCATCGCCGTGCTGCTGCTGGCGGGCATCGCGGCCTTCGCCTGGCTGCCGGCGCCGACCGCGAAGCCGCGTTCCTAGATCTTGAACGCGCGCTGGATGTCCGGCCGCACCAGGTCGGCGTACTCGCGGTGCTTGCGGATGTAGCCCGCGATGAACTGGCACACCGGGATCACGTGCAGGCCGCGCGCGCGGGCCTCGTCGAGCACGTGCTTCGCGATCTTCGAGCCCAGGCCCTTGCCCTCGTGCGCGGGCATCACCTCGGTGTGGGTGAACATGATCGCGTCGGTCAGCAGGTTGTATTCGGCCAGCGCGGCGAGTTCGCCGCCGATGCGGGCCTCGTAGCGGTGCTCGGCCTCGTTGTTCGAGAGGATCGGGGCGTTGTCGTCGGTGCTCATGGTTGTCCTTGCAATGGTCGTGTTCAGGCGGGCCGGCTCGCGAGGTATTTGGCGAGGTTGGCGGCGGCGGTGGCGCGCACCTTCTTGCGCAGCATCGGCGACCAGCCCAGCAGCAGCCCCGGCGTGCCCAGCGCCTGGCGCGACCAGGTCCAGAACGGGAAGCTGTCGCGGTGGGTGGCGATCAGGCCCTCGGGCGTGAAGCCGAAGCGCGCGTCGATGCTGTTGTCGACCAGGCGGCCGGTGGCGCTGAAGCGGTAGTGGGCGTCCCAATGGGCGCTGCCGCCGCGTTCGTCGGCGCGCACGTCGCGATGGCTCAGGCGCCAGACGTCGGCGCCCTTGGCCTTCGTGGCCTCGCACAGCATGCGCCACATGCCGCCGACCTCGCGCCGCCCGCGCAGCGAGAAGGCCTCGTCGTCGAACACCGCGTCGGGTGCGTAGCAGGCTTCCATGGTGGCGGCGTCGAGCTGGGCGAACGCGCCGTAGAAGCGCTCGATGGTCTGCGCATTGGTGGTGGCTGTCATGGGGCCTCGGGCGCCGGGAGCGCGGTGGTTGGAGATCTCGGGGAAGAGGGTCAGAGCGCGGCCGGAAGGGTGCGCACCAGGAAATCATAGACCGCGCGGATGCGCCGGTCGGTGCGGACCTCGCGGTGCACCGCCAGCCACACCGGCAGCGCGGGCAGCTTGAGCGCGGGCAGCACGCGCACCACCTCGGGGTCGCTGCGCGCCAGCGATTCGGCCACGAAGCCGATGCCCATGCCGTGGCGCAGCGCCTCCCAGTAGACGCTGACGTCGTCGGTGCGGAAGCAGAAGTCCTCGCGCTGCAGCGGCGCGCCGAGCTCGGCCGAGCTGCGCAGGATGCTCTCGTCGCGGTCGTAGCCCAGCAGGTCGTGCCGCAGCAGGTCGGTCCAGTGGCGCGGCGTGCCGCGGCGGCGCAGGTAGTCGCGCTGCGCGAAGGCGCCGAGCGCGAAGCGGCCCACGCGCCGCGCCACCAGGCTCGCGGTCTCGGGCCGGGTCATGCGCAGCGCGATGTCGGCCTCGCGCCGCAGCAGGTTGCTGACCTCGTTGCTGGCCACCAGCTCGATCTGGATCTCGGGCAGCTCCAGCCGCATGCGCGCCAGGATCGCCGGCAGCAGGTGGCGCGCCGCCGCCTGGCTGGCCGACAGCCGCACCGTGCCCGCGGTGGCGGCATTGGCGCCGGCCACGCCGCGCGACAGCGCCAGCGCGCCGTTCTCCATGACGCGCGCCGATTCGGCCAGCTGCGTGGCCATGGCGGTGGGAAGCAGGCCCTGGCCGGTGCGCTCGAACAGCACCACGCCGAGTTGCGACTCGAGCTCGGCGATGTGCCGCCCCAGCGTCGGCTGGCTCGCGTTGAGCAGCCGCGAGGCGGCCAGCAGGCTGCCGCTGTCGAGCGCCGCGAGGAAGGAGCGGATCAGTCGCCAGTCGAAATCGAGGTCGGTGCCGCGCCGCATGGGGTATTCAATTCTGAATATCTGTTGTCAATGGTTGTCTAATTGTGAAGTCAATCTTGACTTCCGATAATCCCCGGCATGGACGAGCGAAGAAACTTTGTCCGGCTGCTGGGAGGCGGTGTGGTGTTGGCCGCGGGCGCCGCGGCACTGGCCACCTGGTGGCTGCACGACGACATGCCGGCCGCGGCCCTGGAGATCTGGAACGGTCCGGGCGACGAGCCCGATGTGCGCCGGCGCGCGATCGCCTATGCGGTGACCGCGCCCTCGGCCTACAACCACCAGCCCTGGCGCGTCGACCTGCGCGAGCCCGATGCGATCGTCCTGTACTGCGACCGCGAGCGCCTGCTGCCCGAGACCGACCCCTTCGGCCGCCAGGTGGTGATCGGCCAGGGCGCCTTCCTCGAGCTGCTGGTGATGGCGCTGGCCCAGCAGGGCGTGGCGGCCAGCGTGCAGCTGTGGCCGCAGGGCGAACTGCCAGCCGACCCGCGGCAGTGGGGCCACCTGCCGGTGGCGCGGCTGCGGCTCGCGGGCGGCGGCACGCCCGATCCGCTGTTCTCCCAGGTGCTGCGCCGGCGCACGCCGAAGCAGCGCTTCGACACCGCGCGCCCGGTCTCGGCCGAGCTGCTGCAGGGCGTGAGCGCGGCGGTGCCCAACGGCGGCTCGCTGCGCGCCGACGGCACGGTCGAGATGGCGCGCGTGCTGCCGCTGCGCCGGCTCTGCCTGGCCGCGGCGCGGGTGGAGATCACCACGCCCCACACCGCGCGCGAGAACCTGCGGCTGCTGCGCGTGGGGCCCGAGGAGATCCTCGCGCACCGCGACGGCTTCTCGCTCAACGATCCCGCGCTGCGCGTGGCCGTGGCGCTGGGCCGCTTCGACCGCGAGGTGCCGGCGCGCGAGGGCAGCCGCGCCTTCGAGCGCACGCTGGCGCTGTATGTCGACCAGGCCAGCACGGCCATGGGTTTCAGCTGGATCAGCACCGCGGGCAACAGCCGCACCGACCAGCTCAACGCCGGCCGCGCCTACCTGCGCCAGCAGCTGCGCGCCACCGATCTCGGGCTGGGCATGCACCCGATGAGCCAGCCGCTCGAGGAGTTCGCGGAGATGGCTGCGCACCACGCGGCGGCGCACGAGATGCTGCTGGGCCTGCCGCCGCCGCGCGACGCGCGCAGCCGCACGCTGCAGCTGCTGTGCCGGATCGGCTATCCGATGGCGCTGGTGCCGCCCGCGCCGCGCCGTCCGCTGGGCGAGTTCGCGCTGGCCTGATCAGGCCGCGTTCGGGGCTTCGAGCAGCTGCACCAGCGTGTGCAGCGCATGCCGCACCGTGGCCGCGCGCACCGTGGCGCGGTCGCCGTCGAAGCGGCGCCGCTCGGTGCGCACCTGGCCGTCGACCGACCAGCCGAACCACACGGTGCCGACCGGCTTGTCGGGCGTGCCGCCGGTGGGGCCGGCGATGCCGGTGACCGCCACCGCGACGCGCGCCGGCGCCGAATGCGCGATCGCGCCCTGCGCCATCGCGCGTGACACCGGCTCGCTGACCGCGCCGTGCGCCTCGACCAGCGAGGCGTCCACGCCCAGCAACTCGGTCTTGGCCGCGTTGGAGTAGGTCACGAAGCCGCGCTCGAACCAGGCGCTGGAGCCCGCGAGCTCGGTGCAGGCGGCGCCGATCAGGCCGCCGGTGCAGCTCTCGGCGGTGGCCAGCAGCCAGCCCTTCTTCAGCAGCAGGCCGGCCAGGGCCTCCACCAGCTCGGGCGTGTCGAGGTCCTGCGATGAAGGGGGCGGGAAGGAGGATTCCATGGGTCGGGGTCTCACCAGGCGCGCCAGAGCGCGATCACCAGCAGCGAGCAGAAGGCCGCCACCAGGTCGTCGAGCATGATGCCGAAGCCGGCGTGCCACCAGCGCACCTGCGCGGCATCGCGCTGCTTGAACAGGCCGTCGGCCCAGGCCACGGGGCCCGGCTTGGCGGCATCGAAGAAGCGGAACAGGGCGAAGGCGACGATCTGCGCCCACAGGCCGGCCGGCGTCACCAGCCACAGCACGATCCAGAACGCGACCACCTCGTCCCACACCACCGCGCCGGGGTCGGCCAGGTTCATGTCGCGCGCCGTCAGCGTGCAGGCCCACCAGCCCAGCGGCAGCGAGACCCCGATGATCCAGCCGATGGCGGCCGGCGACAGCCAGTTCTGCATCACCGAGAACGCGGCCCAGGCCCACAGCGTGCCCACGGTGCCGGGCGCGAAGCGCGACAGGCCGGAGCCCAGGCCCAGCCCGACGAAGTGCGCCGGATGCGAGAACAGGAAGCGCGCGCTCGGGCGGCGGATGGAGGGCGGGGGCATGGCGCCGGAAGTGGGCATCGGACGGGCGGGATCGGAGACGGGAACGGCGGCGTGCATCAGCCGGGAGTGTCGCGCATCTTGCCGCAGCGGGTGCCGGCGGGGCGCGCGGCTCGCCGTCTTCGATTTTATTTATCAAAGCAATTGCTTGTTTAATTCGAGGTGGCGGCCTAGTATCCGGGCACCTTTCCAGATCTGGGCCCGGGCGTTTTCTCCGCCGGGGCCGACGCTTCCACCATGGCCTCTTCCTCCTCCCCCGCCCTCGACCGCTCCCGCGCCGATCCGCCGGCCACCGCCGGCTGGGGCGAACTCTTCAGCGGCCGCAACGGCTGGCGCGCGCTCGCGCTGACCGGCGGCGTCGCGCTGCATGCGGTCAACGTCCATATCGTCACCACCGTGCTGCCCTCGGTGGTGCGCGAGATCGGCGGGCTCGACTGGTACGCCTGGAGCACCACGCTGTTCGTGCTCGGCTCGATCCTCGGCGCGGCGCTGTCGGTGCGCCTGCTCGCGGTGCTGGGCCCGCGCGGCGCCTGCCTCGCGGCGCTGGCGGTGTTCAGCGCCGGCTCCGTCGGCTGCGCGCTCGCGCCGGCCATGCCGTGGATGCTGGCCGGCCGCACGGTGCAGGGCCTGGGCGGCGGGCTGCTGGCGGCGCTGAGCTACGGCCTGATCCAGCTGGTGTTCGCGCCGCGGCTGTGGCCGCGCGCGGTGGCGCTGGTGTCGGGCATGTGGGGCGTGGCCACGCTGTGCGGGCCGGCGGTGGGCGGGCTGTTCGCGCAGGGCGGCCACTGGCGCTGGGCCTTCTGGACCCTGCTGCCGGTGGCGGCCGCGCAGGCGCTGCTGGTGACGCTGCAGCTGCGCCCCGCGGCCGGCGTGCGGCACGAGCGCCCCGCCACGGCGCCGCGCATCGCGCTGCCGCAGATCGCGCTGCTGCTGGCCTCGGTGCTGGTGATCGCGGCCAGCGAGTTCGGCGCCTCGCTGCCGGCGCAGGCCGCGGGCGTCGCGCTGGGGCTGGCGCTCGGCATCGCCGCCACGCGCGTCGACCGCGCCTCGGCCGTGCGACTGCTGCCCACGGGCGCCTATTCGATCGCCGCGCCGCTGGGCGCGATCTACGCCAGCGTGGCGCTGCTGCTGATCGGCACCACCACCGAGATCTTCGTGCCCTATTTCCTGCAGCTGCTGCACGGCCACACGCCGCTCGCGGCCGGCTACCTCACGGCCGCGATGGCCGGCGGCTGGAGCGTGGGCTCGCTGCTCTCGTCGGGGCGCAGCGGCGCGGGTGCCGACCGCATGCTGCGTGCCGGCCCGGTGGTCTGCACGCTGGGCCTGGCGGCGCTGGCCGTGCTGCTGCCCGCGCCGGGGCATCTGCCCGCCGGGCTCGAGACGCTGGCCGTCGCGCTCGCGCTGGCGGCCGTGGGGCTCGGCGTGGGCATCGGCTGGCCGCACCTGCTGACGCGCGTGATGTCGCGCGCACCGGCCGGCGAGGAAGGCCTGGCCTCGGCCTCGATCACCACGGTGCAGCTCTACGGCATGGCGGTCGGCGCCGCGGTGGCCGGGCTGGTGGCGAACGCGGCCGGGCTCACGCAGCCGGGCGGCGTCGAGGGCGCGCGCTCGGCGGCCGTGTGGCTGTTCGCGAGCTTCGCGATCGCGCCGGCGCTGGTGGTGCTGCTGGCGCGGCGCGTGGTGTCGGCCACGCGCGACGCCTAGACGCTAGGCCAGCACCCCTTCCCACGGCAGCGCGCGCTTGGTCGCGCGCTCGCGCTGCGGCTCGCCGCGCAGCCGCGCTACCAGCTCGTACACGTCGGCCGGGATGTAGGCGCCGCGCCAGGCCACGTGCTGGTCGGCGCGGCACAGCACCAGGCGATGCGCGTAGGCCGGCGGCACCACGGCGGCATCGATGTCGAGCACCGTGAGCGGCATGCGGTAGGTGTCGGCCGCGCGTTCCAGCGCGCGCACGTCGGCGCTGCGGTCGAAGCGCAGCAGCGTGTAGCCCGGGCCGAAGGCGTCGTACAGCGAGCGGCCGTCGGCCAGCCAGAAGTGCGGCGCGCGGCAGCCCGGCACGGTCGAGGCCGTGAAGGCGCCCATCGAATAGACCGGCGGCACGTGCTCGCCGTCGGGCACGATGATCGGCGAGCCGGTGTAGAAGTAGCCGAAGTTCAGGCCCGCGCAGCAGAACTGCTGCACGTTGAGCTCGTAGGCCTCCTGCCCGATGTCGGCGCGCAGCGCGTCGCCCTCGGGGCCGGGTGCCTCGATGTTCGGAGGCACCGCGCGGCGCGCGCGGATCATCTTCTGTGCATGGTCCATCGCGAACTGCGAGACCTGCTCGGTGATCGGCAGCCGCTCGGCCTCGTAGGCGTCGAGGATGCCCTCGTCGGCCCAGCCCTGCACGCAGGCCGCGAGCAGCCACGAGAGGTTGAGCGCGTCGGCGATGCCGGCGTTCATGCCGTAGCCCGCGTAGGGCACCCACAGGTGGGCGGCGTCGCCCGCGAGGAACACGCGGCCGTTGCGGAAGCGGTCGGCCACCAGGCGGCGGCCCACCCAGTCCTCCTTGCTGAGGATCTCGTACTCGAAGTCGGGACCGACGCCGAGGATCTCGCGCAGCGAGCGGTCGCGGTCGACCGAATCGAACTCGGGCTCCTCGGCGTTGAGGTGGTTGTGCACCAGCCAGGTCTCGTGGCCGTCGATGGCGAACATGGTGCCGCAGCGGCGCGGGTTCATCGCGTAGTACGACCACGCGGGCTTGCCCGGGATCAGCGCGCGCAGGCCGGGCGCGCGGATGCAGGTCGACTGCACGCGCTGGATCACCGCCGTGCCCTCGAGCTTCGCGCCCATCTGCTTGCGCACCGCCGAGCTGCCGCCGTCGCAGCCCACCATGTAGCGCCCGCGCAGGCTGCGCGTCACGCCGCTGTCGAGGTCGGTGGCGATCGCCGTCACGCCCTCGGCGTCCTGCGTGAAGCCGCCGACCTGCGTGCGGTTGAGCAGGGTCACGCCGGGCAGCGCGGCCGTGTGGCGCAGCAGGATGGGCTCGAGATAGATCTGGTTGATGCGGTGCGGCGGCTCGGGCGTGGGCCACCAGGCATCGGGGCCCTCGGTCTCGGTGTAGCGGTCGCGCCGGCAGGGAATCGGGATGCGCGCGAGCTCCGTGCCCGTCACGCTGGTGCGGAACACCACGTCGTTCGGATGCTCGGCCGGCAGGCCCGCGTCGCGCAGCTTCTGCGCCACGCCCAGGCGGCGGAACTGCTCCATGGTGCGCGACGCCACATGGTTGCATTTCACGTTCGGCGGCTCGGCGAAGCCGCGCGTCTCGCAGACGATCGTGCTGACGCCGCGCGAGGCCAGGTCCATCGCGAGCGAGAGGCCCACCGGGCCGGCGCCGACGATCAGCACGTCGGCCTGGAGATCGAGGTCGTTCTTCATGCGCACGGGGTCTATTCGAGCTTGATGTTGGCGGTGCGGATCACCTGCGCCCACTTGCGGGTCTCCGCGCGGATGTAGGCATCGAAGGCCTCGCTCGACCCCGGCGCGGGTTCCACGCCGAGGTTGCGCATCGCGGCCTTGATCTGTTCGTCGCCGAGCGCTGCGTTGATCTCGGCATTGAGCCGCGCGACCACCGGCGCCGGCGTGGCCGCGGGCGCCACCACGCCGAACCAGCCGGTCGAGTCGTAGCCGGGCAGGCCGGCCTCGGCCACCGTCGGCACCTCGGGCAGCATCGGCAGCCGTGCGGGGCTGGTGACGGCGAAGGCAATCAGCTTGCCTGCCTTGATCTGCTGCAGCGCCGAGGGCAGGTCGACCACCGCGAGCGGCACCTGTCCCGCGAGCGCGTCGAGCGCGGCCGGGCCCGAGCCGCGGTAGGGCACCTCGACCAGCTTGACCTCGGCCATCTGCGCGAACAGCGCGGCCGACAGGTGCATCGCCGTGCCGTTGCCGCCATGGCCGATCGACAGCCCGCCGGGCTGCGTCTTCGCGAGCGCGATCAGCTCGCGCTGGTTGCGCGCCGCGATCGAGGGATGGCCCACGATCACGAACGGGATCGCGGCCAGCATGCCCACGGGCTTGAAGTCCTTCAGCGGATCGAAGGGCATCTGCGCATAGAGGCTCGCGTTGGCCGCGAGCGCGCCCGCCGCGCCCACGCCCAGCGTGTAGCCGTCGCCCGGTGCCTTGGCCACCAGCGTGAGCCCGACGTTGCCGCCTGCGCCGGGCCGGTTGTCGACCACCACCGGCTGACCCAGCTTCTCGTTGAGCCGCGGCACCAGCATGCGCACCACCGCGTCGGCGCTGCCGCCGGGCGGGAAGGTCACGACCACGCGGATCGGCTTGTCGGGAAAGGCGCCCGCAGCGGGTGCCTGCGCGAAGGTGGGGCCGCCGGACAGCGCGGCGGCCGCGGCCAGCAGCAATTGCCTGCGCAGCGGTTGTGTCGCGCCGCGGGCGATCGTTGCGGTCATCGGTACTCCTTGAATGTTCATGTCTGTTCTGCGTCCGATTGAACGATGGGCGGATTCATTCGTAAATCAAGAAATTCAGAACCAAATATCATGTTTCCTGATGAAAGCGAACTTCAGTCCTACGATCCGCCAGCTGCGCGCCTTCCTCGCCGTCTACCAGCTGCGGCAGCTCAGCGCCGCGGCGCAGCGGCTGTTCGTCACGCAGTCGGCCGTGAGCATGCTGCTGCGCCAGCTCGAGGACGGATTGGGCACGCGGCTGTTCGACCGCACCACGCGCTCGCTCAAGCCGACGGCCGCCGCGCAGGAGATGCTGCCCGCGGCCGAGCGCATCCTGCGCGACGTCGATGCGCTCGCGGCCGGCTTTCGCGACCTCGCCACGCTCGAGCGCGGCCGCGTCTCGATCGCGATCACGCCGACGCTGGCCTCCTTCCTGCTGCCCGAGGCGATCGGACTGTTCCAGCAGCAGCATCCCAAGGTGCGCGTGGTGGTCAGCGACTGCGCGCCCGACCAGTTCATCGCGCGCATCCTCGGCGAGCACGTGGACTTCGGCATCGGCACGCCCGAGCGGCCCGGTGCCGAGGTCGAGACGCAGCGCCTCTTGCGCGACCATCTCGCGCTGGTGTGCCGCAGCGACCATCCGCTGGCGCAGGCACGCGTGGTGCGCTGGACCGACCTCGGCCGCCATCCGGTGATCACGGTACGGCCCGGCTATGGCGTGCGCCCGTTGATCGACGGCACCGCCAGCGATGCGGGCGTGGCGCTCGAGGTCGCGCACGAGGTGTCTTTTCTCTCGACCGCGCTGTGGATGACCGCCTGCGGCATGGGCCCGTCGATCATGCCCTCGGCCTTCGCGCGCGCGGCGGGCGATCCCGCGCTGGTCATCAAGCTGCTGAGCGCGCCGCGCGTCTCGCGCGACATCTCGGTGGTCACCAAGCGCGGCCACACGCTGTCGGAGGCGGCGCGCCAGTTCATCGACGTGCTCAAGCGCACGCTGTGAGGCGGACTGGCGTTCAGGCGAAGTGATCGAAGGAGCCGAAGCGCTGCGCCACCGGCGCGCCCGCGGCATCGACGAAGCGCAGCCCGCTCTCGGCATCGATGCGCCCGATGCGCGTGACCGGCGTCGCGCTGTCGCGGCCGGCCTGTTCCACCGCCGCGCGCGCCGAGGCCGGCGCGGTGAACACCAGCTCGTAGTCGTCGCCGCCCGAGATCGCCATCGCGCGCAGCGTGTCGCGTTCCAGCCCCGCGGCGGCCGCCGAGCCGTCGGCCACGGCCGCGATGCAGTGCATCGCCGCGTCGACGTCGAGCGTCGCGCCCACGCGGCTCGCGCGCAGGATGTGGCCGAGGTCGCCCGCGAGGCCGTCGCTCACGTCGGCCGCCGCGCTCGCGATGCCGCGCAGCGCCTGGCCCAGCGCCACGCGCGGCGCGGGTTGTTCCATGCGTGCGCGCGTGCGCTCGAACAGCGGGCCCGGCAGCGACAGCGTGCCGCGGAAGTTCTCGAGCGCCAGCCGCGCATCACCGAGCGTGCCGCTGGTCCACAGCTCGTCGCCCGCGCGCGCGCCCGAGCGCAGCAGCGCCGCGCCGGCCGGCACCTCGCCGAACACGGTGATGCAGATGTTGAGCGGGCCGCGGGTGGTGTCGCCGCCCACCAGCTCGCAGCCGTGCTCGTCGGCCAGCGCGAACAGGCCGCGCGAGAAGCCCTCGAGCCAGTTCTCGTCGACGCCCGGCAGCGCCAGCGCCAGCGTGAAGGCCAGCGGCTTCGCGCCGCAGGCCGCGAGATCGCTGAGGTTGACCGCCAGCGCCTTGTGGCCGAGCCGCACCGGATCGACGGTCGAGAGGAAGTGCCGGCCCTCGACCAGCATGTCCGAGGAGACCGCGAGCTGCATGCCCGGCGCGGGCGCGAGCAGCGCGCAGTCGTCGCCCACGCCCAGCGGCGAGCGTGTGGCGGGGCGCTGGAAGTAGCGCTGGATCAGGTCGAATTCACCCATGCGCCGAGCATAAGCGGGGAAAGGCATGCGCCGATGGCCGACACGCGGCGCCGCCGCGATGCATTAGATTGGGGGACTGTCCGAGGAGATCCGCCGAATGCCCGATACCCTGACCCTGTCCGCGACCGAACGCGTCGGCGAAGCCATGCGCCGCTCGCTCCCGCTGCTGCCCGGCGAGGCGCGCGGCACGGTCGAGGCGATGCTGCAGCCCGAGGCGCTGGCGATCGTCGCCGGCACGCTGGTGGTGTGGGCCGGCTCGCATTTCTTCGGCGTGGGCGAGGTGGTCGACATCATCCTGCTGGTGGTCGGCTTCGCGGCGCTCGGCATGTCGGTGTTCTCGGGCGCGGGCGAGCTGTCGGAATTCACCACCAAGGCCGTCAACGGCCGCACCAGCGCCGACCTCGACGAGGCGGCCGGCCACTTCGCGAAGGCCGTGATGCTGCTGGGGATCTCCGCGATCCAGGCGATGCTGCTGCGCAGCGCCGCGAAGCCCGTGGTCCAGCGCGGCATGCCGCGCGTCGAACCGCTGCCCGACGTGGGCACGCCGCCGCCGGCCGGCAACGGGTTGTCGCTGAGCCGGCCGCGCTCGCTGCCCGGCGGCGAGCTCGGCGGCACCACCATGTACGGCGAGATCGCGGTCTCGCGCGCCCAGAGCCTCAGCGAGCAGAAGGTCACGCTGTTCCACGAGCTCGTGCACCGCTACTTCTCGCCGCGCACCGGCCCGCTGCGGCAGCTGCGCGCGCAGTTCCGCTGGAACGCCTATTCGAAGTCCTCGCTGCTGCGCTACCTCGAGGAGGCGATGGCCGAGGGCTACGGCCAGCTGCGGGTGCACGGCCTGTCGCAGGCGCTCGGCGCCTACCGTTTCCCTATCCAGTTCGGCTACGTCACCGTGTCGCAGATGCGCGCCGAGGGCATGGCCATCGGCACCATCTCGCTGGGCGGCACCCTGTTCTGGGTCGGCGTGAGCGACGGGCCGATGCCCACGCATCCCCGCATGCCGCAGGCGCTGCCGCCCTTGCCGCCGCTGCCCGCGCAGGCTCCGGCCCAACCGTCCTCGCCGCGGCTGCAGCCCGCGCCCGCGCGATGATCGACGAAGCCACCGCGATCGGCGTCGCGCGCCGCATCGCGCTGCAGCAGGGCTGGGCCTTCGTGGAGCCGGTACAGGCGCGGCTGCGCAAGCCCTGGTTCTTCTCGAAGCAGTCCGCGCGCTGGGAGATCGAGAGCAATGCCGTCGCCTTCGGCGCGCGCGCGCGCTTCGTGATCGATGCCGAGGACGGCACGGTGCTCGAGAAGGGCTACGTGCCGCGCTGAGGCGCCCGCTACGTCGCCCCGCGAAAGCGCAGCGACGCCTGCCGCACCACCTCGGCCAGCAGCCGCTCGCGCCCCTGCCGCTCGCGCAGCCAGCGCGCGTCGTTGCGGTTGGTCTCGACGCTGGTGCGCAGTTCGCCCAGCGCCTGCGTGGCGTTGAGCGCCTCGCTGTGCCATTCGAGCTGGGTCATGGTCATCAGGATGTGGTCGCGCAGCGGCATGTGCTGGCCGCTGGCCGGGTCGACGTAGACCGCGTCGAGGCCGAAGCGGCAGGCCTGGAAGCGGTTGTAGGTGTAGACCAGGTAGTCGTCCTCGCTGGGCTCGAAGGGCTGCTCCTGCAGGAACCAGGCGGCCAGCGACTGCACGTAGCCTGCGAGCGCGGCGGCGCGCGCCACGGTCAGCGGGGTGTCGAAGACGCGGATCTCGATGGTGCCGAACTCGGGCTTGGGCCGGATGTCCCAGTAGAAGTCCTTCATGCTGCGCACGACGCCGGTGCGGGTCATGCGCTCGAAGTAGGCCTCGAATTCCTTCCAGCTCGTGGTGAAGGGCGCGCGGCCCGACAGCGGGAAGGCGAACACCGAGTTCAGCCGCGCGGAGTCGAACTGCGTGTCCTGCCCCTGCACGAAGGGCGAGGAGGCCGACAACGCGATGAAGTGCGGGATGTAGCGCGACATGCGGTGCAGCATCAGCAGCGCCGAGTCGGCATCGGGGCAGCCGATGTGCACGTGCTGGCCGAAGATGGTGAACTGCTTGCTCAGGTAGCCGTAGAGCTCCGACAGCTCGCGAAAGCGCGGCTTGTCGTAGATGCGCCGCTCGTGCCATTGCTGGAACGCATGCGTGCCGCCGCCCACCACCGCGATGTTGAGCTTGTCGGCGTTCTTGATCAGCGCGTCGCGGATCGGCGTGAGCTGCGCGATCACGTCCTGCGCCGAATGGCAGATGCCGGTCGAGATCTCGATCATGCTCGAGGTCATCTCGGGCACCACGCTGCCGGGCAGCGGGGTCTGCGCCATCAGCCGCAGCATGTCTTCCGCATACGGCGCGAGGTCGTAGTCGTGCGTGTTCACGAGCTGCAGCTCGAGCTCGACGCCGAGCGACAGCGCTTCCGACTTGTTGAAGGGCTCGAGCTTGACGGCGCGGCTCGCGGGATCGGCCGGCAGCGGTGCCGAGCGCACGTCGTCGCTGTCCGGGTCGATCGCGGGGCTCGGGGGAGTGGTCGTGTTGCTGCTGCTCATCGCTGCGTGTCCTCGGCGGTGCTGCTGAAGGCCTCGGGCGCCCAGCGCACCGAGCTCTCGCCGACCGCATGGATCGCGACCGTGGCGAGCACCGCGCCCAGCAGCTCCATCAGCAGGATCGAGGGCAGCGCGACCTGGGTGATCATGGTGCCGAGCAGCGGCGAGGCGGTGGCGAAATTGGAGGCGATCAGGAGCGCGATCGAGGACAGCGGCGACATCGCGCAGCCGACCCAGAAGGCCTGCTTCCAGCTCGCGCCGCTGCCGGGGTTGGCGATCGCCACGCCAGCGATCTTGGCCACCATGCGCACGGCGATCAGCGCCAGCACCACGCTGGCCACGGGCAGCGTCCAGTCGGCCTGCGCCGCGACGATCGACACCAGCACGAACATCAGCATGGTGAGCAGCGAGGACGCGGTGCCGAGCTGGCGCTGCCAGGCCCAGGGCTTGGGATTCAGCGTCTTGAGCAGCACGCCGCCGATCAACGCGGCCAGCGGCGCGGAGCCGCCGATGTGCGCGGTGACGGCGGCGCCGGCCGCGATCAGCGCCAGCAGCAGCAGCGAGGTGTTCTCGCTGGTCGGGCTCATCACGCGCAGCGCGGTGCGCAGCGCCAGCGCCATCAGCGCGCCGACCACGAAGGACAGGCCCAGCACCACCGCGATCGGGTAGAGCTTCTGCAGCACGGTCTGCGGCGCGCGCTCGATCAGGCCGGCCTGCGCATAGCCGAGCGCGAGCGCGTAGAAGGTGTTGAGCGTGGCCAGCGTCATCGCGCGCTCGGTCACCGGGCCGGCGGCGCGGGTGTCGATGATCACGCGGCTCAGCACCGCGGGCGAGGCGACGATCGCCATCAGCGCGAGCGGGTTGGCCACCGGGTCGGGCAGGCCCAGCAGGCGCAGCACCCAGAACACGCCGAAGTAGGTCAGCGTGGCTTCGAGCAGGCTCTGCACCAGCACCATCGGGTTGTGGCGGAACCAGCGCAGCGGCAGCCGGCCGCCGGCCTCGAACAGCACCACGGCCACGCCGAGCTCGAGCAGGAACAGGCTGATGCCGCGCAGCGGCCAGATCGCGCCCTCGAAGCCGGCGAAGCCGACGATCGTGCCGACGATCGAATAGCCGACCACCTTGGGCATGCCCATGTAGCGGCGCACCAGGTGGCCGGAGGCCGCGGCCGCGGCCAGCAGCAGCGACCACAGCACGGTGGGAAGGCCGGCCGACGGGCGGGCCCATTCGGACCAGAAGCCCATCAGGTCGGCGGTGAGACTCGTCAGATTCATGCGGGTAGGAAGAAGCTCATGGGCCGGCTGCGCCAGCGCGCCCGCAGCGCGCCGCGGATGCGGGCGCGATCGGCGAGGCTCACGCTGTGCGCGCGCAGCGCCAGCCGGAATGCGAAATAGAAGCTCACGCTCACATTGAGCGCACCGATCACCGGGATCGCCGCCACCGCCCACCACAGCAGCGGCTGCTGCAGCACCGGCAGGCCGAGCGACACCACGGCCGCGCCGATCTGGCCGGCCGACAGCGTCACGTGCCGCACGTCGAGGCCGAGCCCGAAGAAGCCCGCGACCGCTGGCAGCAGTCCGAGCATCAGGCCCAGCGAAATGTTGGCGGCGAAACCGGAGATGTGGGTGCGCATGAAGTCGGCCCATCGACGGGCCCGGGCGGCGCCCAGGACGGCGCCGATGCGGGGGTTGTACCGCATGGCGGAGTCCAGCCGATGCAGGACAAAGGCGTTTTCTGCCCAGCCCGCGAGCAGGCTGGAGGCGAACAGCAGCACGCCGGTGAAGGCCGCGAACAGCGCCGTGGGGCCCGCGAGCGACAGCGACTGCAGCACGGCGGCCGCATGCGCGGCATCGAGCAGCGGCTGGTGCAGCGCGAGCCGCCAGGCGATGGCGAGCGCGGCCACCGCCGGCACCACCACCAGCACGTTGCCCAGCACCGCCGCCACCTGCGAGCGCACCAGGTTGGCGACCTCGTCGACGAATTCGTCGAGGCCGCTGTCGGCGCGGATCTCGCGCAGCCGCGCGGCCAGCGCCGGCGCCGTCATGGCCGGCTGCTTGGTGGCGAGCGTGAGGTGCAGCAGCTGGATCGCGACGAAGCTGGCGGCGTACATCACGCCCGAGCCCAGGCCGCTCCAGAAGGCCGACAGGCCCAGCGCGTAGATGCCGAACTTCGCGAGCACCGTGAGCGAGGTCAGCGCGCCGCCGCCCGCGGCCTTGCGCACCATCTGCCGGTAGCTCGCGCGGTCGCGCGTGATGTAGTGCTCGCCGGTCTCGGCGCTGCGCTCGGTGACCTTGGCCGCGAGCATCGACGAGTTCGAGGCGATCAGCGCGCGGATGCTGTTGCGCTCGCTGCCGGCCTGCACCAGCCGGCCGACCAGCCGCGCGATGCTGACCGCGGGCGTGGGCGACATCAGCCCGTCGAGCAGCTCGCGGATGCGCAGCACCCGTTCGCGCATCTGGCGCACGCGGAACACCAGGCCGACCGAGATGCCGTTGTCTTCCAGGTGCGCATAGACCGAGGCGGCGCTCGCACGGCAGGCATCGAGCCGGTCGCGGAACGCGACGAAGGCCGCCTGCACCGCGGCCTCGTCGCGCGGGCGGTCCTCGAACAGGCGCTCGCGCAGTTCGTCGAGCTCGGCCATCAGCGCATGGAAGGGCCGGCTCTCCTCGGTGCTGCGCATGCGCAGCCGCAGTTCGGACGAGAAGCCCGCCGCCACCAGCTGGCTCGCGCAGTAGGTGATGGCATCCATCAGCGTGGCGCGCCAGCGCGGCACGGTGGCGCCGTCGTCGGCCGTTTCATCGGCCAGCAGCGCGCCGATGCGCACCAGCTGCGGCGCTTCCAGCAGCGCGATCCAGCGTGCATCGAAGTTGCCCGGCAGCACCATGCGGAACAGCTCCGAGGCATCGGTGGTCTCGGGCGTGCCCGGCAGGATCTTGCGGCGCAGCCGCTCGTTGAATTCGCTGAGGAAGGCGGTGCGCGGCGCGAAGCCGTAGTCGGCCAAGAGCGTCGACAGGTCGACGTCGCGCGTGAAGGCACGCCACCAGGCGCGCACGCGCTCGCGCAGCTCGGGTCGCGCCTCGATGGCGTCGAGCAGCAGCTGCACGCGGCCCATGGCCGCCTGCGGCGAGGCACGGTCGCCGCGCAGCCAGTCGAACAGGTCGATGAGCCAGATGTGGCGCCGAGCCACGTCGGCGGAAGGATCGAGGCCGGCGAGCAGCCCCTGCAGGTCGCGCGAAGCGGCAGCCATGGGAGGAGGGAATCGAAAGGGAGAAGAGGAGGGCGATGCCGCAGCGGGAGAAATTCCGTGCGGGTGCCCGAGCGGGAAAGGCTAGTGCAGCACGCGCGAGACCGGCGCGCCGCCGATGTCGGCCTCGAGCACGAACATCGGGATCGGCACGTCGAAGCGCTCGCCGTCCTCGGTCACCACGAGGTAGCTGCCGTGCATGGTGCCGCTGGCGGCCTGCAGCCGGCAGCCGCTGGTGTAGCGGAAGCTCTCGCCCGGCGCCAGCAGCGGCTGCTGGCCGATCACGCCCAGGCCCTTGACCTCCTGCGCATGCCCCGAGGCGTCGTTGATCAGCCAGTGCCGCGCGATCACCTGGGCACCGGTCGAGCCGGTGTTGGTGATCGTGATGGTGTAGGCGAAGGTGTAGATGCCTTCCTTCGGCGAGGACTGGTCGGCGAGGTAGCGCGGCTCGACCTCGATCGAAAGGGGGCTGTGTGACATGCGCGCGATGGTAACTGCTGGGTTTTGGCGCGGGGAGAGCTTCCCGGTGTCGGGCCGGCTTTCTTGCGGAAATGGCGATGAAGGGATATTCTGGTCGGTATGACCAGAATTTCACTTCCAGGCCATTGGCCGCTGCAGGACGCCAAGGCGCGTTTCAGCGAACTGGTGCGCCGCGTCCACAGCGAGGGGCCGCAGCACGTCACGGTCCACGGGCGCGACGAGGTCGTGGTGATCGCGGCCGAGGATTTCCAGCGCCTGCAGGGCGCGCGCACGGGCCAGGCGCTGGTCGACGTGCTGCAGGCCTCGCCGCATCGGGACATCGAGTTGTCGGTCGGCGCGTCCGAAGCCTCGCCGGTGCGCAGCGTCGAGCTGTGAATGCCGTGAGCGCCATGAGCGCGATGAGCGGCTTCCTGCTCGACACCAACGTGCTGTCCGAGCTGCGGCGCCCGCGTCCCGAGCCCCGGGTCGTCGCCTTCGTCGGCGCGCAGCCGCTCGAAAGCCTGTTCGTCAGCACCGTCACCTTCGCGGAGATCCGCTTCGGCATCGAGCTGGTGGCCGACATCCACAAGCGCGCCCAGCTCAACGACTGGCTGCAGCTGCAACTGCGGCCGATGTTCGGCTACCGCGTGCTGCCGGTCAGCGAGGACGTGATGTTCAAGTGGCGGCTGATGGTCGAGCAGGGCCGCAAGGCCGGGCGCACCTTCTCGCAGCCCGACCTGATCATCGCCGCCACTGCCGCGCAGCACGGCCTCGCGGTGGTCTCGCGCGACGCGGGCGGCTATGCCGGCACCGGCGTGGCGCTGGTCGATCCCTGGCAGGCATAGAAGAAGTCCGGGAGCTTCGCTGCGCCTTTGGCCGGCTGCGACAATCGCCGCCCATGACCTTCCGCATCGCCCCTTCCATCCTTTCCGCCGACTTCGCCCAGCTCGGCCAAGAGCTCTCGGACGTGATCGCCGCGGGCGCGGACTGGATCCATTTCGACGTGATGGACAACCACTACGTGCCGAACCTGACCTTCGGTCCGATGATCTGCCAGGCGCTCAAGCCGCATGCCAAGACGGCGGACGGCACGCCGGTGCCGATCGACGTGCACCTGATGGTGCAGCCGGTCGACGCCCTCGCGGCCTCGTTCGCGCAGGCCGGGGCCGACTACATCAGCTTCCATCCCGACGCCACGCCGCACGTGCACCGCAGCATCCAGGCGATCCGCGCGGCCGGCTGCAAGCCGGGGCTGGTGTTCAATCCGGCGCGCGGGCTCGAGGTGCTCGACTGGGTGATCGACGACATCGACCTGATCCTGATCATGAGCGTCAACCCCGGCTTCGGCGGCCAGAGCTTCATCGACTCGGCGCTGCGCAAGATCGAGCAGGCGCGCAAGCGCATCGAGCAGAGCGGGCGCGACATCCGCCTCGAGGTCGACGGCGGCATCAAGGCCGACAACATCGCGCGCGTGGCCTCGGCCGGCGCCGACACCTTCGTGGCCGGCAGCGCGATCTTCAACGCCAAGGACTACGGCGCCGTGATCGCGCAGATGCGCACGCAGCTCGCGGGCGCGGCCGCCGCCTGAGCGGCAGCAGGCCTTCGAATCAGCGCTTGGCCTGCTCGCCGACCTTGTCGGCGCGCAGCCCCTGGTCGGTGTCGACCAGGCCGCGTTCCACGTCGTCATGCGCGCGGCGGCCGCGCTCGGTCGGCTTGCCGTCGCGGGTCTGCTGGCTGTCCGAGGACTGGTCGCGTTCGTGCGGCAGCCGCGGCGACGACTCGCCGCCCTGTTCGATCTTGGTCTTGCCGCCGCCCGCGTCCTTCTGCGGATCGGCGGGCTTGCGGGTCGTGGTGCTGTCCTTGGCCATGGGGCCTCCTTCGGTCGTTGGTGGGCACCAGCTTGCGCGGCGGCCCTCGCAGGGCCGGTAGGACAGCCCAGGGCACGGCTGTAGGCTGCGTGTCGATCGCGGGCGTGGCCTCGTGGCCGCGAGGATCGGTGCTATGAAAAGCGAAGCATCTTTGCACCTGTCAAGACGCCTCCTCATAATCCCCGCATGGCTTCCTCTCCCTTCGACGCCGTCGCGCACGACAGCATCCGCCTCCACGCCTTCGCCTCCCTGAACCCCGGCCCCCGGCTGCTCGTGATGGGCGGCGTGCATGGCGACGAGACCAGCGGCACCGCCGGCATCGAGCGGGTGCTGGCCGAGTTCGCGGCGGGCGAACTCGCGCTGCTGCGCGGCGAGCTCACGCTGGTGCCGGTGGCCAATCCACTGGCGCGCCGGCGCCTGCAGCGCGAGGGCGAGCGCAACCTCAACCGGCTGTTCAAGCCCGCGGCCGAGCCGGCCGACTATGAGGCCCGCGTGACCAACGTGCTGGCGCCCGTGATCGCGCGCCACGAGGTGCTGCTCGACCTGCATTCGTTCCAGAGCGCGGGCGAGGCCTTCGCGATGATCGGCCCGCGCGACAACACCGGCACGCTCGAGCCCTTCGCGCGCGCCGCCGAGGAAGGCCGGCTTGCGCTGCACCTGGGCACGCCGATCGTGGTCGAGGGCTGGCTCGACATCTATGCCGCGGGCCTCGCGCAGCGCGGCGCCGCGGTCGACGAGGCCGCCATCGACTTCGGCCGCGGCACCAACGAATACATCCGCAGCTGCGGCGGCTACGGCGTCACGCTCGAATGCGGCCAGCACCAGGATCCGCAGGCGCCCGAGGTGGCCTGGCGCGCGATCCGCCGCACGCTGGCGCTGCTGGGCATGGCGGCGCTGCCGCCGGGCCTGTCGGCCGGGCCCGACGTGCCGCCACGCCTGCTGCGCCTGGCCAGCGTGACCGACCGGCTGCATGCCGACGACCGCTTCGCGCGCGACTGGGCCACCTTCGATCCGGTGCGCCGCGGCGAGCTCATCGGCACGCGGCACGACGGCACGCCCGTGGCCGCGCCCGACGACGGCTGCATCGTGTTCCCCAACGCGCTCGCGCTGCCGGACACCGAGTGGTTCTACTTCGCGCGGCCCAGCGAACGGCGGCTCGACGGCACGGCCTGAGCGCCAGGGAATACACGGCGCGCCGTCGCGTTCCTACATCCGTCGCCGCGGGCGCCGGTGACCATGGCGGACCAAGGAAACGAACCATGGCCGCCGACCGCAAGCAATCCACGCCGCGCATCACCCATGCCGACCGCCTCATCGACGCGAAGAGCGGCATCACCAAGGGCGAGCTCGCCGCCTACTACGCGCGCGTCGCACCGCTGATGCTGCAGCACCTGCGCGGCCGGCCGGTGGCGCTGGTGCGCGCGCCCGACGGCATCGCGGGCGAGCTGTTCTTCCAGAAGCATGCGCAGCACGGCGAGATGGCCGGCGTTGGCCTGCTCGACCCGGCGCTCGATCCCGGCCACGAGCCGCTGCTGCAGATCGACGTGGCCGAGGGCCTGCTCGGCGCGGCGCAGTTCAACGTGGTGGAGTTCCATACCTGGAACGCGCTGTCGCGCGCCTTCGCCCAGCCCGACCGCATGACCTTCGACCTCGACCCCGGCGAGGGCGTCGAGTGGCCGCGCATGCAGGAGGCCGCGCTGCTGGTGCGCACCCTGCTCGACGAGCTCGGGCTGCCGTCCTTCCTCAAGACCAGCGGCGGCAAGGGCCTGCACGTGGTGGTGCCGATCCGGCGCGCGCACGGCTGGGACGAGGTCAAGGGCTTCTCGCAAGCGATCGTGCAGCAGCTCGCGCGCAGCGTGCCCGAGCGCATCGTCGCCAAGAGCGGGCCGCGCAACCGCGTCGGCAAGATCTTCGCCGACTACCTGCGCAACGGCTTCGGCGCCACCACCATCAGCGCCTGGTCGGCGCGCGCGCGGCCGGGCCTGGGCGTGTCGGTGCCGCTGGACTGGGACGAACTGTTCGAGGTCGACAGCTCCGACCACTGGACCGTGGCGACCATCGCCGAGCGGCTCGAGATCGGCAATGCGCCCTGGGCCGCGATGGAGCGCAGCCGCAAGGGGCTTGGCGACGCGATGCGCAGGCTCGGCTACCTGGTGAACTGAGCGCTGCCGCTCGCGCGGGCGGCCGATTCCGATCGCGCGACGTCACATCGAATTCATCGATGTGTAACTCCGATTCCATCGATTGGGCAAATGAACAGGTACTCCTAAAGTCCCCGTCCACGAGCCACCCACGATGAAATGCGGCGCTTCCCGCGGCGCCGGCCGGAGACAAAGAACACCATGGAGCGATCCTTCGCCGAAGAAGTCAAGCGCCTCTCGCTGGGCGCGAACGAGGAATTCCACGGCGAGGGCATCCTGGCCGTCACCAAGGCCCTGCTGCAATCGGGCGTGAGCTACATCGGCGGCTACCAGGGCGCGCCGGTCTCGCACCTGATCGACGTGCTCGGCGATGCGCGCGAGCTGCTCGACGAGCTCGGCATCTACTTCGAGAACAGCGCCTCCGAGGCCGGCGCGGCCGCGATGCTCGGCGCCTCCATCAACTACCCGGTGCGCGGCGCCGTCACGTGGAAGTCCACGGTGGGCACCAACGTCGCGTCCGATGCGCTGTCCAACCTCGCCTCGGCCGGCGTGCAGGGCGGCGCGCTGGTGATCCTCGGCGAGGACTACGGCGAGGGCTCGAGCATCATCCAGGAGCGCACCCACGCCTTCGCGATGAAGTCGCAGATGTGGCTGCTCGATCCGCGGCCCAACCTGGGCTCGATCGTCGAGGCGGTGGAGCACGGCTTCGAGCTGTCCGAGGCGAGCCAGACGCCCGTCATGCTGCAGCTGCGCATCCGCGCCTGTCACGTGCACGGCAGCTTCGTCTGCAAGGACAACCGCGCGCCGGCCATCTCCACGCGCGAGGCCATTTCGCAGCCGCGCTTCGACTTCGCCAACATCAACCTGCCGCCCTCGATCTACGCGCAGGAGCGCATGAAGATCGAGTCGCGTTGGCCGGCCGCGCTGGCCTACATCCGCGACGCACGGCTCAACGAGCGTTTCGACGGCGACTGTGCCGACGTCGGCCTGGTGCTGCCGGGCGGCCTCTACAACGGCACCCTGCGCGCGCTGCAGCAGCTGGGCCTGGCCGATGCCTTCGGCAACAGCCGCATTCCGCTGCAGGTGCTCAACGTGGTCTACCCGATGGTGCCCGACGAGCTCATCGATTTCTGCCGCGGCAAGCGCGCGGTGCTGATGGTGGAAGAGGGCCAGCCCAACTACATGGAAGACGCGCTGCACGCGATGCTGCGCAAGGCCGGCTGCGACACGCGGCTGCACGGCAAGGACATCTTCCCGATGGCCGGCGAATACACCGGCGAGGTGCTGGTGCGCGGCCTGGCCGAGTTCATCCGCCAGGCGCGGCCCGAAGCACTGGGCGACCAGGGCGCCGTGCAAGTCGCCGACAGCGCCGCGCCGCTGGCCGCGCTCAAGCCGCGCGCGGTCGAGGCGCTGGGCGTGCCGGTGCCGAGCCGGCCGCCGGGCTTTTGCATCGGCTGTCCCGAGCGCCCGGTGTTCGCGGCCATCAAGCTGATGCAGAAGGAACTCGGCAGCGTGCACGTCAGCGCCGACATCGGCTGCCACACCTTCGGCACCCTGCCGCCGTTCAACACCGGCAGCACGGTGCTCGGCTACGGCCTGGGCCTCGCGAGCTCCTCGGGCATCGCGCCGCTGATGGGCAACCGGGTCGTCAGCATCATGGGCGACGGCGGCTTCTGGCACAACGGCTTCACCAGCGGCGTGGTCAACGCGGTCTACAACGGCCAGGACTCGGTGCTCGTGATCTTGAAGAACGGCTACACCTCGGCCACCGGCACGCAGGCCATTCCCTCCTCGCCCACGCAGCCCGCGGCCAGGCCGCTGACCTTGGACATCGAGGCCGCGCTCAAGGGCGTGGGCGTGGGCTGGGTGCGCAAGGTGCGCAGCTACAGCGTGGCCGAGATGCGCGACACGCTGCAGGAGGCGATGACCACCGAGGAGGGCGGCCTCAAGGTCATCATCGCCGACGGCGAATGCCAGCTCGAGCGCCAGCGCCGCATCAAGCCCGTCACGGCCGCGAAGCTCAAGCGCGGCGAGCGCGTGGTGCGCACGCGCTTCGGCATCGACGACGACGTCTGCACCGGCGACCACTCGTGCATCCGGCTGTCGGGCTGCCCCTCGCTGACCATCAAGCCCAACCCGAGCGCGCTGCGCACCGACCCCGTGGCCACCGTCAACCAGGGCTGCGTGGGCTGCGGCCTGTGCGGCGAGAACGCGCATGCCGCGATCCTCTGCCCTTCGTTCTACAAGGCCGAGATCGTGCAGAACGCCGGCACCTGGGAGCGCCTGCTGCACCGGCTGCGCAGCGGCGTCATCGGCCTCATGGCCGGCAAGGCGCGCGACCGCGCGGAGGCACTGGCGGCATGAACCACGACGCCTTCGAAGACGCACCGCGCATCGTGACCGTGCTGGTCGCCGCCATGGGCGGCGAGGGCGGCGGCGTGCTGGCCGACTGGCTGATCGCCGCGGCCACGGCCCAGGGCTTCCCGGTGCAGAGCACCTCGGTGCCCGGCGTGGCGCAGCGCACCGGCGCCACCAACTACTACATCGAGATCTACCCGGTCGAGGCCGCGCGGCTCGGCGGCGCGCGCCCGGTGTTCTCGCTCACGCCGAGCCCGGGCGACGTCGACATCGTCGCCGCCTCCGAGCTGATGGAGGCGGGGCGCGTGCTGCAGGGCGGCTTCGTGCATCCGCGGCGCACCACGCTCGTGGCCTCGACGCACCGCGAGTTCGCGGTGGCCGAGAAGTCCGCCATGGGCGACGGCCGCTACGACGGCCGGCGCGTGAGCGAGGCCGCGCGCGAGCTCGCGCGGCACAGCCATCTGTTCGACATGCGCGCGCTGGCCTGGCGCCACGGCACGGTGATCAACACCGTGATGTTCGGCGCCATGGCCGGCAGCGGCGCGCTGCCGTTCTCGCGCGAGGCCTGCGAGCAGGCGATCCGCGCCTCGGGCAAGGCGGTGGAGGCCAGCCTCAAGGGTTTCGCGGCGGGCTTCGAGCAGGTGACTCGTCCTGCGCCGGAAGCCGCCGCCAGTGCCGCTGCAGCGCCGCCGCGCGCGCCCGTCGACCCGCGCATCGCCGCCATGCCCGAGCGACTGCACGAACTGCTGGGCCACGGCCTGCAGCAGGTGCTCGACTACCAGGACGCGCGCTACGGCACGCTCTACCTGCAGCGCGTCGACGCGGTGCTCGCGCTCGAGCGGCCCTTCGGCGGCGAGCTGCCCGTGACGCGCGAGACCGCGCGTTATCTCGCGCTGTGGATGAGCTACGAGGACGTGATCCGCGTGGCCGACCTCAAGACCCGCGGCGAGCGGCTGCAACGCGTGCGCGAGGAAGTGGGCGCGCGCCAGGGCGAGCCGCTGCGCCTGACCGAATACCTGAAGCCCGGCCTCGACGAGGTCTGTTCGCTGCTGCCGCCGCGCGCCTCGGCCTGGCTGCGCCGGCGCCTGGCCCACAAGGCGCACCGGCTCAACGTGGGCCTGCACATGCGCACCGACACCGTGCTGGGCTTCGCGCTGCTGTGCGGCCTGCGCTCGCTGCGCGTGCTGCGCCGCACGGGCGCGCGCTATGCGATCGAGCAGGCCATGATCGAGCGCTGGCTCGACACCGTGCGCGCCGCGCTCGCGCTGAGCCCGCGGCTGGCCTACGAGATCGCGCTGTGCGGCAACCTGGTCAAGGGCTACGGCGAGACCAGCGAGCGCGGCCACCGCAACCTCGGCGCGGTGCTCGACGACATGCAGGCCCAGTTCGCCGCGCCCCCCGGCGATGCCGCCGCGCTCGCGCAGGCGGCCGAGCGCGTGCGCGCCGCGCGCGAAGCCGCGCTGGCCGACCCCGAGGGCCGCACCCTGGCGCGCGCGCTGGGCCTGCCGCCGCCCGCGCCGCGTGTCCACCCCATCCACATCGTGCGGCGAAAGCCGGCGCGCTGAGGGTCCGCATCCCTTCCCCCAAAGAGAACGACGACAGGAGACAAGACGATGAGAAACAGCAAGACTTCCACCTTCCTCGGCCGCCGCGCCGTCAACGCGCTGCTGGCCGGCGCGCTGCTGCTGCCGCTGGCCGCGCAGGTCCATGCGGCCGAACCGATCAAGATCGGCGCCGTGGTCTCGGCCACCGGCCCGGCCTCCTTCCTCGGCGATCCGCAGCAGAAGACGCTCGAGATGTACGTGCGCAAGATCAACGCGGCCGGCGGCGTGCTCGGCCGCAAGCTCGAGCTGGTGCTCTACGACGACGCCAGCGACGCGAACAAGGCCAATGCTTTCACGCGCCGCCTCATCATGCAGGACGAGGTCGACGCGATCCTCGGCGCCTCCACCACCGGCTCCACCATGGCGATGGTGCCGCAGGCCGAGGCCGCGAAGATGCCGCTGATCTCGCTGGCCGCCGCCTCGGTCATCGTCGAGCCGGTCAAGCCCTATGTCTTCAAGATGCCGCACTCCGACCGCATGGCGGCCGAGAAGGTGCTCGGCGAGATGAAGAAGCGCGGCTTCACGCAGTTCGCGCTGCTGTCGGACACCGGCGGCTTCGGCAAGTCGGGCCGCACCGAGACGCTCAAGCTCGCCGAGTCGCTGGGCCTGAAGGTGGTGGAGGACCAGACCTACGGCGAGAAGGACACCGACGTCACGCCGCAGCTCACGCGCATCAAGTCCTCGGGCGCGCAGGCCGTGTTCGTGTTCGGCACCGGCCAGGCGCCGGCCATCATCGCGCGCAACCACCAGCAGCTCGCGATGAAGCAGCCGCTGTACACCTCGCACGGCCAGGCCTCGACCGAGTTCATCCGCATCGCGGGCAAGTCCTCCGAGGGCATCCGCATGCCTTCGCCCGCGCTGCTGATCGCCCAGGCGCTGCCCGATGCCGATCCGCAGAAGAAGGTCAGCGTGTCGTATGCCAAGGACTACGAGTCGACCGCGAAGATGGACGTGTCGACCTTCGGCGGCTACGCGCACGACGCGCTGTACCTGCTGATCGACGCGATCCAGCGCGCCGGCGGCACCGACAAGCAGAAGCTGCGCGATGCCATCGAGGCGACCAAGGACTTCGTCGGCGTGAGCGGCATCTACCGCATGTCGGCCACCGACCACATGGGCCTGGACGTCTCCGCGTTCCGCATGGTCGAGATCAAGGACGGCAAGTTCGTGGAAGTCCGCTGAGGTCGCGCGCGTCACCGGAGAGCGCATGAAGCTCAATGCGAACGATCACCGCCGGCATGCCCGCCGGCGGCTGCCGCGCTTCGTCTTCGACTATGTCGACGGCGGCGCGGAGACCGAGGACTGCCTGCGGCGCAACGAGGCCGACCTGGCCGCGCTGCACCTGGTGCCGACCGCGCTGCGCGACACCCGCCATGCCGACCCCGGCATCACGGTGTTCGGCCGGCGCTGGGCCGCGCCGCTGGGCGTGGCGCCCGTGGGCTTCTCGGGCCTGGTGCGCCCGCATGGCGACACCCTGCTGGCCTGCGCGGCGGCCGCCACCGGCGTGCCGCACGTGCTGTCGACGCCGTCGAACGACCGGCTCGAGGCGGTGCGCGAGGCCGCGCTGCGGCGCGACCCCGAGGCGCTGCAATGGATGCAGCTCTACGTGATGGGCGATCGCGCCATCGCCGAGCAGCTGGTGCGCCGCGCGCGCGCCGCCGGCTATTCGGCGCTGGTGCTGACGGTCGACGCGGCGGTGAGCGGCTATCGCGAGCGCGACGTGCGCAACGGCTTTCGGCTGCCGTTCCGCTTCACGCCCTCGACCCTGCTCGACCTCGCGCTGCATCCGCGCTGGTCGCTCGCGATGGCGATGCAGGGCCGCTCGCCCTCGTTCGTCAACCTGGCCGAGGCCGACGACGGCGCCACCTCGGCCCAGCTGCAGGCCGCGCTGCTGTCGCGCACCATGGACCGCACGCTGGCCTGGGAGCACCTGGCCTGGCTGCGCCGGCTGTGGGACGGCCCGCTGCTGGTCAAGGGCCTGCTGCATCCGGGCGATGCCGCGCTGGCCGTGCGCCACGGCGCCGACGGCATCGTGGTGTCGAACCACGGCGGGCGCCAGCTCGACGCGGCGCCCTCGACCATCTCGGTGCTGCCGCGCATGGTCGATGCCGTGGCCGGGCGCATCCCGGTGTTCGTCGACGGCGGCTTCCGCCGCGGCAGCGACGTGGTCAAGGCGCTGGCCGCCGGCGCCACCGCGGCCTTCGTCGGCCGCGCCGCGGTCTGGGGCATGGCCTGCGACGGCGAGGCGGGCGCGCGCGGCGTGCTCGCCGGCCTGGTCGACGACATCGCCCGCACCCTGGTGCTGCTGGGCGCCGACCGCGTGGACGAGATCGCGCCCCACCACCTGCTCGCCAACCTTCCCTTCCCCGGCAGTGCCGGGCTTTCCCACGCCGGAGCACGCCATGGCTGACTTCATGCAATTCGTCTTCTCGGGACTCACCACCGGCGCGATCTACGCGCTGGCCGCGCTGGGCTTCTCGCTGATCTACAACGCCAGCGGCGTCATCAACTTCGCGCAGGGCGACTTCCTCATGCTCGGCGCCATGATCACGGCCGCGCTGCTCGGTGCCAGCCTGCCCTACGGCGTGGCCGTGGCCGGCGGCGTGCTGGCCACGGTGGTGGCGGGCCTGCTGCTGTACCGGCTGGCGATCAAGCCCGCGGGCGAGGCCAGCGTGGTGTCGCTGATCATCATCACCATCGGCGCCTCGATCTTCATCCAGGGCGTGGTGCAGATCGTGCTCGGCAAGAACCAGCAGACCCTGCCGGCCTTCAGCGGCGACGCGGCGCTGTCGATCCTCGGCGCCTACGTGCTGCCGCAGAGCCTGTGGGTGCTGGGCACGGCGGCGCTGCTGGTGGCGCTGTGCTTCGCCTTCTTCCGCTTCACCATGGTGGGCAAGGCCATGCTCGCGGTCGCGGCCAATGCGCTGGCCGCGCGCGCGGTCGGCATCCCGACCTCGCGCGTGCTGCAGCTCTCGTTCGGCCTGTCGGCGCTGCTGGGCGCCGTGGCCGGCGTGGTGGCCGCGCCGATCACCACCACGGTCTACGACATCGGCCTGATGCTGGGCATGAAGGGCTTCGTCGCGGCCACGCTGGGCGGGCTCGGCAGCGCGGGCGGCGCGGTGGTGGGCGGCCTCATCGTCGGCCTGCTCGAGGCGCTGATGGCAGGCTACGTCTCCTCGGCCTACAAGGACGCCGTGCCCTTCGTGCTGATCGTGTTCATCCTGCTGGTCATGCCGCACGGCCTGTTCGGCAGCAAGGGAGCGGAGCGCGTATGAAGGCGTCCTCGCGGGCGCTGCTGCGTCCCTCCCTGCTGCTGCTGGCCCTGGTGCTGGCGCTGCTGCCGCTGGCCATGCCCAACAACTACGTGATCGACGTCGCGGTGCGCATCGCGCTGGCGGCCATCGCCGCCATCGGGCTCAACCTGCTGATGGGCTTCGCGGGCCAGATCAGCATCGGCCACGCGGCCTTCGTCGCCATCGGCGCCTACGGCAGCGGCATCGTGACGGCGCGCTTCGGCTGGCCCGCGCTGCCGGCCATCGGCGCCGCGGCCGTGGGCGCGGCGCTGGTGGCCTGGCTGATCGCCAAGCCGATCCTGCGCCTCAAGGGCCATTCGCTGACCATGGCCACGCTCGGGCTGGGCGTCATCGTCAACATCGTGCTGATCAACGAGGTCGACTGGACCGGCGGCCCCGACGGCATGCCGGTGCCGCCGCTGGCGGTGGCAGGCTTCGCCTTCGCCAAGGTGCTGCACTGGTATGCGCTGGCGGCGGTGCTGCTGTGGCTCGCGGTGCTGCTGTCGCTCAACCTCTACGAATCGCCGGCCGGGCGCGCGCTGCGCGGGCTCAACGGCTCCGAGGTGGCGGCGCGCGTGATGGGCGTGGACGTGGCGCGCTTCAAGGTGCGGGCCTTCGTGGTGTCGGCCGTGTTCGCCGCGGTCTCGGGCAGCCTCACGGCGCACTACCTGGGCTTCATCAGTCCCTCGCTGGCGGCCTTCACGCATTCGGTGGAGCTCGCGACCATGGTGGTGCTCGGCGGCATGGCCTCGACCTTCGGCGCGCTGCTCGGCGCCGCGCTGCTGACCGCGCTGCCGCAACTGCTGGGCGGCCTGCACGGCTACGAGATGGTGTTCTTCGGCCTGGTGCTGATGCTCACCATGATGTTCCTGCCCAAGGGGCTGGTGCCCACGCTCGCGCTGCGGCTGCGCAGGAAGGGCTGAGCCATGCTCGAAGTGAAGAACCTCAGCAAGTCCTTCGGCGGCGTGCACGCCATGCAGGACGTGAGTTTCAGCGTGCGCGCCGGCTCGGTGCATTCGGTGATCGGGCCCAACGGCGCGGGCAAGACCACGCTGTTCAACCTGATCAGCGGCGTCTACGAGCCCACGCGCGGCGAGATCCTGCTCGACGGCGAGAACGTGGCGGGCATGGCGCCCGATCGGCTGGCGCGGCGCGGCATGAGCCGCACCTTCCAGAACCTGCAGGTGTGCATGAACATGACGGCCTGCGAGAACGTGATGCTCGGCGCGCACCTGCACACGCGCAGCTCGCTGCTGGGCGGCATGACCGGCGCCACGCGCCGCGCCGACGCCGCGCTGCGCGAGGAGGCGCTGCGGCTGATCGACTACGTGGGCGTGGGCCGCCATGCGCATGCCCATGCCACGCAGCTCTCGTTCGGCCTGCTCAAGCGGCTGGAGATCGCGCGCGCCCTCGCGAGCCGGCCGCGCCTGCTGCTGCTCGACGAACCGGCCGCGGGCCTCAACGACACCGAGACCCACGAGATCACCGAACTGATCCGCAGCATCGCCGCCTCGGGCGTGACGGTGCTGCTGGTGGAGCACGACATGAAGCTGGTGATGAACATCTCCGACCACCTGCTGGTGCTCGACTACGGCCGCAAGCTCGCCGAGGGCACCGCCGCCGAGGTGCGCGCCAACCCGCAGGTGATCGCGGCCTACCTCGGCACCGAGGCGGAGGCCTCGGCATGAGCGGCATCGCACTGGAAGTCAGCGGCCTGCGCGCCGGCTACGGCCGCATCGAGGCGCTGCACGGCATCGACCTGCAGGTCGGCGCGGGCGAACTGGTGGCGCTGGTCGGCGCCAACGGCGCGGGCAAGACCACCTTGCTGCGCGCGGTCTCGGGCCTGATCCGCGGCAGCGCCGGCAGCGTGCGCCTGTTCGGCCGCGAGATCGCGCGCGACAGCGCCGACGCGCGCGTGCGCGCCGGCCTGGCGCAGGTGCTCGAGGGCCGGCAGGTGTTCGGCCCGCTGTCGGTGCAGGACAACCTGCTGCTGGGCGGCTACACGCGCGCCGAGCGCCGCGCGCAGCGGCTGGACGAGATGTACGCGCTGTTCCCGGTGCTCGGCGAGAAGCGCCTGCTGGCGGCCGGCACGCTCTCGGGCGGCCAGCAGCAGATGCTGGCGATCGCGCGCGCGCTGATGTGCGAGCCGCGCATGCTGCTGCTCGACGAGCCCTCGATGGGGCTGGCGCCGCTGCTGGTGAAGGAGATCTTCGGCGTCATCGCGCGGCTGAAGTCGCGCGGCATCCCGATCCTGCTGGTGGAGCAGAACGCGCATGCCGCGCTCTCGGTGGCCGACCGCGGCTACGTGCTCGAGACCGGCGCCATCGCGCTCGGTGGACCGGCCGCGCAGCTGCTCGGCGACGAGCGCGTGAAGGCCGCCTACCTGGGCCTGTGAGGAAGGACGCACGCATGAACTCCCTTCCCGATACCGGCCTGCGCGTGGCCGACGTGCAGGCGCGCTGCGTCAACGTGCCGCTCGAGCATCCGGTGCGCACCAGCGTGGGCGTGGTGGCGACCGCGCCGCTGGTGCTGGTCGACCTGCACGCGGACGACGGCACCGTCGGCCATGCCTACCTGTTCACCTACACACCGCTCGCGCTGCGCGCCACGCGGCGCATGGTGCTGACCCTGGGCAGTGTGCTCAAGGACCAGCCGCTCGCGCCCTTCGACCTCGACCGGCTGCTGGCGCAGCGGCTGCGCCTCTTGGGCCGCGCCGGCATCGCGCTGATGGCCGGCGCCGGGCTCGACATGGCGGCCTGGGACGCGCTGGCCAGGGCGCGCGGCGTGCCGCTGGTCGAGCTGCTGGGCGGCACGCGCCGCGCCATCGCGGCCTACGACAGCCACAGCATGGACGGCCTCGCGCTCGGCACGAAGCGCGCCGCGCTCGCGGTGGCGCAGGGCTTTCGCGCCATCAAGACCAAGATCGGCCATGCCACGCTGGCCGAGGACCTCGAGGTGGTGCGCGCGCTGCGTGCCGTGGTCGGCGAGCGCGTCGAACTGCTGGTCGACTACAACCAGGGCCTGAGCGTGCCGGAGGCGGTGCGCCGCATTCGCGCGCTCGAGGACGAGGGCATCGGCTGGGTCGAGGAACCCACCTTGCAGGAGGACTACGCGGGCCATGCGCGCATCCGCGAACGCGTGGCGCTGCCGCTGCAGATGGGCGAGAACTGGTGCGGTCCCGAGGAGATGGCCAAGGCGCTGCAGGCCGGTGCCTGCGATCTCGCGATGCCCGATGCGATGAAGATCGGCGGCGTGACCGGCTGGTTGCGCGCCGCCGCGCTGGCGCAGGCGCATGGCGTGCCGATGTCGAGCCACATCTTCCAGGAAGTCAGCGTGCACCTGATGGCGGTGACGCCGACGGCCCACCTGCTCGAGCGCATGGACCTCGCGGCGCCGGTGCTGGCGCGGCCGCTGGCCTTCGAGGACGGCATGGCGACCGCGCCGGCCGAGCCCGGCACCGGCATCGCGTGGGACGAGGAGGCCGTGCGGCGCTATCTGGTCTAGAGCTTGCCGAGCGTGCGCACGATCTCGTCGACCAGCCAGCGGTGCGCCGCGCTGTACTCGTGGCGCGCATGCCAGTGCGCCTGCACCTGGAAGTCGGGCAGCGCCAGCGGCAGCGGCAGCGCCTTGAGCCCGCCCTGGCGCACGTAGAGGTCGGCCACGCGCGAGGGCAGCAGCACCAGCAGGTCGCTCTGCGACAGCAGCTGCGGCAGCACGGTGAACTGCGGCACGCGCGCCACGATGTTGCGGTTGATGCCGCGCTCGGCCAGCATGTCCTCGATCAGGAAGTGGCCCGAGCGCGGCGACGACACCATCACGTGGCGCGCCGCCGAGAAGGCCGCGAGGCTCATGCGCTCGCCGATGCTCGGATGGCTGGCCGACATCAGGCACACGTAGTGCTCGCGGAACAGCAGCGCGCCGTGCATCGGCGAACCCAGCGAGGGAATGTTGCCGACCGCCATGTCGAGGCGCCCGGTCGACAGCTCCTCGCCCAGCGTGTCGGAGATCTGCGCGATCTCGATCTCGATGCGCGGCGCCACCTCCTGGAAGCGGCGCAGCAGCGGCGGCACGAAGTACAGCACGCCGATGTCCGACATCGCGAGCCGGAAGCGCCGCGTCGAGCGCAGCGGGTCGAAGGAGGCGTTTTGCTCGAGCGTGCCTTCGACCATGGTCAGCGCCTCGCGAAAGCGCTGGAACAGCTGCTCGGCCATGCCCGTGGGCACCAGGCCGTCGCTGCCGCGCGAGAACAGGCGGTCGAGGTAGACCTTGCGCAGCTTCGCCAGCGCGTAGCTCACGGTCGACTGCGTGACATCGAGCCGCTCGGCTGCATGGGTCACGCTGCGGGTTTCGTAGATCGCGACGAACACGCGAACGAGGTTCAGGTCGAGGTGGCTCATGCGCGGCTGGCGGTTCGTGGGGCGGCGCCTGAATGTGCCACAAGGCCGGCCCCGCGGGCCGCCGGCGCTAGCGCTCTTCTTCGGTCGTCACGTCGAAGCGCGCCAGCGTGTGCGCGCCGAACATCATCGTGATCGGCACGTCGGCCGCGTCGCGCCCGCGCGCCACCGTCACGCGGCCGATACGGCGCTGGTTGTGGCGCGCGTCGAAGGTGTGCCAGCGGTCGCCGAGGTAGACCTCGAACCAGGCGCTGAAGTCCATCGGCGAGCGCACCGGCGGCACGCCGATGTCGCCGAGGTAGCCGGTCACGTAGCGCGCCGGGATGTTCATGCAGCGGCACAGCGTGATCGCCAGGTGCGCGAAGTCGCGGCACACGCCGGTGCCTTCGCGCAGGCCCTGCGCGGCGGTGCGCGTGGAGCGCGCATTGGCGTAGTCGAAGCGCAGGTGGCCGTGCACGAAATCCGAGATCGCCTGCACGCGCGACCAGCCCGGCGCCACGGTGCCGAAGCGGTCCCAGGCGAACTGCAGCAGCTCGCTGTCGACCTCGCAGTAGCGGCTGGGCAGCAGGAAGGCCAGCGTTTCCACCGGCAGCGCGGCGGGGTCGTGCTCGACGGCGCCGCGGTCCACCGGGTCGGGCGTGCCCGGGTCGGCGATCACGGCCTGGTTGCGCAGCCGCACGTTGGTCACGCCGGCGGGGATCTGCACCCGGGCGCAGGCGTTGCCGAAGGCGTCGAAGTAGTGGTCGGTGAACAGCGGCGGCTCGATCGTGAGCTGCTCGCCGCCGCCGCGCAGGTCCGCCACGCGCGACGGATGGACCTGCAGCATGTAGACCAGCGCGGTGGGCGCGATGGGGGCCGTGGCGAGCGCGAGCTCGATGTCGTAGCCGATCCGGATGAGCATGGGTTCTTTCGCGGGGGAGATTCCCCAACGCCGATCTTGGGGCCTGCGACCCCCGCACGCGCGGGGTCAACGCGCGCATCGGTCGTAGGCCGTCGCGCTGTCGGTGCCTTCCTACCGCAGGGGCGCTCCCTCTCCCACAGACGGGGGCGGGGCGCCACTACGGGTTTCGCGCGGTGCCGACCCTACGCTTCGTTTCCGCTCGTATCCGAAGCCAGGCGGGGAGATGTCGCAAGTCCTGGCCAGCGATCTTTCGACAGGTCGTACGGGCGCGTTCAACCGGTCTGCTGGAGGGAATCATGGAGTTTTCGTCGCTGTTCGACTCGTTCGCCACCAACTGGGGCGACGAGATCCTGATCTGGTCCGTTGCCGCCGTCGCCGGCTGCATCTGCCTGGTCGCCGTGGTGAATGTGCTGGACATGCTTCTCGACAACGGCGGCGCCGGATGAGCCTGAGCTCCCTTCACGACACCTTGAAAGCCCCTCGATGACGCCACAGAACAAGGCCGCCGCCCGGCGCGCCAAGCCCGCCAAGACTTCCAAAGCGGGGGACGCCAGCGATGCCAAGCAGCAGCAGCTCGAGGGCTTCACGCTCGACCACGGGGCCGAGCTGACGACCAACCAGGGCCTGCGGATCCCCGACAACCACAACTCGCTGAAGGCCGGACGGCGCGGACCCACGCTGCTCGAGGACTTCATCCTGCGCGAGAAGATCACGCACTTCGACCACGAGCGCATCCCCGAGCGCGTGGTGCATGCGCGCGGCGAGGCGGCGCACGGCTACTTCCAGGTCTACAAGTCGATGTCGCAGTTCACCAGCGCCGACTTCCTGCAGGACCCCGAGGCGAAGACGCCGGTGTTCGTGCGCTTCTCGACCGTGGCCGGTTCGCGCGGCTCGGCCGACACCGTGCGCGACGTGCGCGGCTTCGCCGTCAAGTTCTACACCCGCGAAGGCAACTACGACCTGGTGGGCAACAACGTGCCGGTGTTCTTCATCCAGGACGCGATGAAGTTCCCCGACCTGATCCACGCCGTGAAGCCCGAGCCGCACCACGAGATGCCGCAGGCCGCGAGCGCGCACGACACCTTCTGGGACTTCGCCTCGCTGATGCCCGAGACCACCCACATGCTGATGTGGGCCATGAGCGACCGCGCGATCCCGCGCAGCCTGCGCATGATGGAAGGCTTCGGCGTCCACACCTTCCGCCTGGTCAATGCGCGCGGCGAGAGCCACTTCGTCAAGTTCCACTGGAAGCCCAAGCTCGGCATCCACGGCCTGGCCTGGGACGAGGCGCAGAAGATCGCGGGCAAGGACCCCGACTTCCATCGCCGCGACCTCTGGGAGGCGATCGAGAACGGCGACTTCCCCGAATGGGAACTCGGCGTGCAGATGATCCCCGAGGGCAAGGAAGGCACGCTGGGCTTCGACCTGCTCGATCCCACCAAGCTGATCCCCGAGGAGATGGTGCCGGTGCAGAAGATCGGCCGCATGGTGCTCAACCGCAACCCCGACAACTTCTTCGCCGAGACCGAGCAGGTGGCGTTCCACCCGGGTCACCTGGTGCCGGGCATCGACTTCACCAACGACCCGCTGCTGCAGGGCCGGCTGTTCTCGTACACCGACACGCAGATCTCGCGGCTGGGCGGTGCCAACTTCCACGAGCTGCCGATCAACAAGGGCGTGTGCCCGTTCCACAACTTCCAGCGCGACGGCATGCACCGCCAGACCATCGCGCGCGGCCAGGTCGCCTACGAGCCCAACACCCTGGGCACGGGCGCCGAGTTCCGCGTGGACGGCGACAGCGCCGGCTTCCAGAGCTATCCCGACGCCGACTACGAGGCGCCCAAGCTGCGCCGCCGCAGCCACACCTTCGACGACCACTTCACGCAGGCACGCCTGTTCTTCGAGAGCCAGAGCGCGCCCGAGAAGGAGCACATCGTCGCGGCCTTCCGCTTCGAGCTGTCGAAGGTGGAGGTGCCGGCGATCCGCCAGCGCATGGTCGACAACCTCGCGCACGTCGACGAGAAGCTGGCGCGCCGCGTGGCCGAGCCGCTGGGCATCGGCGAGCCCGATGCGCGCGCCGCCGCCGGGCGCGCGGGCTTCCGCGAGCACCGCATCCACCTGCCGATCGAGGAATCGCCCGCGCTCAGCATGGCGGGCACCGGCGACGGTTCGATCCGCACGCGCAAGATCGCGATCCTCGTGGCCGACGGCATCGACTCGGCCTCGCTCAAGCCGATCCGCGAGGCGCTCGAGCAGGCCGGCGCCCAATGCAAGGTCGTGGGCCCGCGCCTGGGTTCGGTGGTCAGCGGCTCCAAGCGCCAGGTCGACACTGACGCCACCTTCGCCAACATGCCTTCCGTGATGTTCGACGCGGTGCTGGTGCCCGCGGGTGCCGAGGGCGCGCGCGCGCTCGCCGCCAGCGGCGACGCGGTGCACTTCGTGCTCGAGGCCTTCAAGCACTGCAAGGCCGTGTGCACGGTGGGCGAGGGCGTGCAACTGCTTTCCACCCTGGGCATCGCCGCCGACACGCCGGCCGACAGCCTGCCGCCGGGCGTGGTGGTGGCGGCCACGCCGGTCACCAACCTCGGCGATGCCAGCGCCGCGCAGCAGATCGCGCAGGACTTCGTCGCCGCGATCGCGAAGCACCGGCACTGGGACCGGCCGAACATCGACGCCGTGCCGGCCTGAGTCCGCTCAGAACGTGTTTGTGATCTATTCATGGTGCCCGCAAGGCAGCAAAGCGTCGCAATCTAGGCGCGCGCCGCCGTCCAGGCTGATGCCTGGACAAGGTGCGCAACGACGAGTGCGGCGCTTTGCTGCCTTGCCCTTCGGGTTGCCCCGCAAAGCTGGCATCTGCGGCGTTGCAAATGCTCGCCGGGCCACCAGCCCGGCTGCGCTTTGCGCCTTGCACCTGCCAGCTTTGCGGGGCAACGGGCACCATGAATAGATCACAAACACGTTCTCAGACCCGTGCCGAGCGCCGCAGCTGCTTGAGCAGCAGGCCCAGGTACGGGTTCGGGTCGGCCTCGCGGTAGCCCAGGTGCAGCGCCGACACGGCGCTCTTCTCGCGCAGCCGCTGGTAGACCACGCCCTCGAGCCGGATCGACTCGGTGCCGCTGGGCACGATCGCGAGGCCCACGCCGGCCGACACCAGGCCGACGATGGTCGAGGCGTCGCGCGCCTCCTGCACCATGCGCGGGCGGAAGCCCGCCTTCGAGCACAGCTCCTGCACCTTCCAGTACAGCCCGATGCCCGAATGGCGCGGGTAGAGGATCAGCGGCTCGTCGCGCAGGTCGGCGATGCGCACCGGGGCCTGGCTCAGCGGATGGGTGGCCGGCACCGCCACCATCAGCGGCGCCTGGTACCAGGCCTCGATCGCGATGCCCGCGGGGATCGGCACGTTGGGATGGCGCAGGATGCCGAGGTCGAGCCGGTGGCCGTGCACCGCGTCGAGCTGGTCGAGCGAGGTCATCTCGTGCAGTGCCAGCGCGATGCGCGGATGCGCGGCCTGGAACTCGCGGATCGCGGCCGGCAGCGTGGCCGAGAGCATCGACGAGGCGGTGTAGCCCAGCGCGATCTTGCCGATGCCGCCCGTGGCCGCGTCGCGCGCCTCGCCCTTGGCCGACTCGACCGACGCGAGGATCGCCTGCGCGCGCTCGAGGAAGTGGCGCCCGGCCTGCGTGAGATGCACGCGGCGCTTGTCGCGGTCGAGCAGGCGCACCTGCAGCTCCTCCTCGAGCAGGCGGATCTGCGTGCTCAGCGGCGGCTGCGCCATGTGCAGCCGCTGCGCCGCGCGCGTGAAGTTCAGCTCCTCCGCCACCGCCACGAAATAGCGCAGATGCCGTAGTTCCATCGATATCTCCTGCGTATGGAAATCTGTGACCAATCAGTATTTCCAAATATAAGGCCGACTGCCTACAGTCGCCGCCATGGAGACAAGAGACACCCCTTCGCCGGCCTCCGCCGGCAGCACCAGCCCCGTGATGCAGCGGCTCGCGCGCCGCCAGTGGGTGGCCGCGCTCGGCGTGCGCCATGCGCGCGGCGCCGAGATCGCGCGGCTGGCCAAGGCCAGCGGCCACCATGCGATCTGGGTCGACCTCGAGCACAGCGCGATGCCGATCGACGCGGCCGGCGCCATCTGTGCCACCGCGCTCGACATCGGCCTGGCGCCCTTCGTGCGCGTGCCGGAACGCGAATACGGCGTGATCGGCCGGCTGCTCGACGCGGGCGCGGCCGGCATCATCGTGCCGCGCGTGGAAACGGCCGAACAGGCGGCCGACGTGGTCGCGGCCTGCCGCTTCCCGCCCGAGGGCCATCGCTCGGCCATCGCCGCGCTGCCCGCCTTCGGCTACCGCCGGCTGCCGGCCGCCGAACTGCGCGAGCGCGCCAACCGTTCGACCGTGGTCAAGCTGCTGATCGAGAGCCCGCGCGGCATCGAGAACATCGAGGCCATTGCGCGCGTGCCGGGCGTGGACCTGCTGGCGATCGGCAGCAACGACCTCAGCGCCGAGATGAACCTCGCGGGTGGATCCGCCGTGCATCCGCGGCTGCGCGAGGCGCACGACGCCGCGCTCGCGGCCTGCGCGCGCGCCGGCAAGCCGCTGGCCATCGGCGGCGTGGCCGACATCGCCTACGTGGCCGACTGCATTCGCCGTGGCGCCGCGCCCTTCCTCATGACCGGCATCGACACCGACCTGCTGCTCGCCGTGCTGCACGAGCGCGTGGCGCAGGCGCTCGATTCGGTGCGGCCGCTCGACGGCGCCGTGCTGCTCGACTGAGCTTCTTCACATATTCGATCCGACCTTTTCCATGACCGACCAGATCCTCGTTTCCAAGCCGATGCGCGATGCGCAGACCCTGACCCGCGCCGCCTTCGAGGTGCCCGCCGGTGCCTGCGACGCGCACGTGCACGTGTTCGGCCCCGAGGCACGCTACCCGCGCGTGCCCGCGCCGCACTACACGCTGCCCGACGGCGACCTGCCGCAGCTGCGCGCCGCGCTCGGCGTGCTCGGCCTCGAACGTTTCGTGATCGTGCAGCCCAGCTTCTACGGCACCGACAACCGCTGCATGCTCGATGCGCTCGATATCGCGGGCGATGCCGCGCGCGGCGTCGCGATGGTCGAGGACGGCACCTCGGCGGAGGAACTCGCCGCGATGCATGCGCGCGGCGTGCGCGCGCTGCGGCTCGACCTGTTCCTGCGCTCGGGCCTGCCCACGGCCGAGCTGCAGCGCTTCATCGCGCGCAGCGTGGAACGCACGCGCGCGCTCGGCTGGCATGTCCAGTTCTACACGCCGGGCTGGGTGGTGCGCGACCTGATCCCGTTCCTGCCCGAGATCGAGAGCGACTTCGTGATCGACCACATGGGCTACATGCTCGAGAGCGACGGCCTCACGCGCGCCGACTTCGACCGCCTGCTGCGCGCGGTGCACGACGGCCGCGGCTGGTTCAAGCTCTCGGGCCCGTACCGGCTCGCCAAGGACGGCAACTACGAGCGGCTGCGGCCGCTCGCGCAGGCCATCGTCGAGGCCGTGCCCGAGCGCGTGATCTGGGGCAGCGACTGGCCGCACATTCCCGAGGGCGGGCGCGATACCGGCGAGCTGCTGAACCTGCTGGGCGACTGGATCCCCGATGCCGCCGCGCGCCGACGCATCCTGGCCGACAACCCGGCGCGGCTGTTCGGGTTCTGAGACCATGGATGCCTCCACGATCGAAAGCCCGGCCATGCAACTGAACTGCATCCAGGAACTCGCCACCACCGGCGCGCGCGCGGTGGCCGGCTTCGTCCACGGCGGCACGCGCTACCTCGCGGTGCCGCAGCTGGCGCGCGACGTCGAGGGCCAGCCCGCGAAGATGACGCTGGGCGACAGCGACCTCGAGATGCCCGTCTACCGCTGGGAGGGCGGGCGCTTCGTGCCGCATGCCAGCCTGCCGGTGCCCGGCGGCGAGGACGCCGAGTTCTTCCGCATCGGCGAACGCGCCTTCCTCGCCACCGCGAGCCTGCGCAGCGGGCGCGATCCCTACACCCTGGCCGTGCCGTCGACGATCTTCGAACTGGTCGACGGCCGCTTCGAGCCCTTCCAGCGCATCGACGGCTTCGCGGCCAAGCAGTGGCACCACTTCGCGATCGGCGAGCGCCACTTCCTCGCGCTCGCGCAGGGCGTGACCCTGCCGGGCGAACAGCCCGCGCGGCCGGTGTCGTCGTGCATCCTCGAATGGGACGGCGCGCGCTTCGTGCCGTTCCAGGACGTGCCCTCGGCCTGGGGCTACAACTGGGCCTTCTTCGAGGTCGGCGGCGAGCGGCTGCTGGCCCATGCCGACCATGCCGTGCCCTCGCTGCTGCTGCGCTGGAACGGCGAGCGCTTCGAACTGTTCCAGCAGCTCGATGGCCAGAGCGGCCGCGCCTTCTGCTTCTTCGAGACCCAGGGCCAGGCCTGGCTGGCCTTCGCCAACCTGCATGGCGACACGCTGCTGTACCGCTGGCAGGACGGCGGCTTCACGGTCCACCAGGTGCTCGCGGGCCCGGGCGGGCGCGAGTTCGCCTGGCGCGGCGACGCCGAGGGCGGGCACCTGGTGCTCGTCAACTTCCTGCACGGCACGCGCGAGGCGCCGATCCCCGAGCTCGAGTCGATCGTGTTCCGCATGGACGATGGCCGGCTGGTCGAGGCCGCGCGCTTCGCGACCTCGGGCGGCACCGACGCCGCCTTTTTCGAGGCCGACGGCGCGCTGCATCTGGCGGTGGCCAACAGCCTGAGCGCCGCGGTGCGCTTCGCGACGCCCAGCCGCATCTACCGCGTCGACGGCCTCGGCGCCTCCATCACGGGCTGACCCGCCATGGCCACCTACGCACCCCACGAAAGCCCCGAGCTGGTCCGCCTGTTCGAGACCTACACGGCCGGGCCCACGAGCATCGGCGCCACGCTGAGCGCGCGCACCGCCGCGGCCAGCGCGCACGATCCGCTGATCGTCGCGACCAGCACCGACATCGTGCTGTTCCCCGGCGGCGGCCGGCCGCCCGAGATCGAGGGCTTCCGCATGTCGACGCGGGGCTTCAAGGAGCTCGCGGGCATCTCGCACCACGGGCCCGCGGTGGCCTCGCTGCTGCGGCTGCGCGAGCTCGATCCCGAGGGCGAGCTCTGGCGCGCCGAGACCCGACGCCTGATCGACAGCACGCGCGCCGCGCGCGCCGCCAACTCCGAGGCGCTGTGGCGCGACACCGTCGCGGTGCCGGCCTACCGCGGCCGCGAGGCGCGCATCGCGCAACTGGTCGACTATTCGTGCGCGCTGACCGAGCGCTACCTCGAGCGCGCGCTGCGCGAGCCCGACAGCTTCACCGCCGCCGACATGCGCGAGCACTACATCGAGGCGCGCGGCGATGCCGTGGGCGCCACGGTGCCGATGAACGCCGTGATGATCGCCACCTTCTTCCTGGTCGGCATGGACACCGGCCACCGCGTGATCGGCTGGTTCGACCGCCATGCGATCGACTGGTCGCGCGCCATGGTGCTGATCGTCGGCCGCCAGGGCCGGCCCACGGCCGGCGTGACCTGGACCACCAACTCGGTCGCCGCCATGATCCTCGCCGCTTCGGGCCAGCGGCTCGCGCTCGACCGGCTCTACATCGCGCCGCACGGCCCGAGCTTCAAGGTGGCCGAGCTGCCCGACCTCGCGGCGGTGCGCGCCTTCGAGGAGCCGCTGCGCCAGATCTGGGCCCACACGCGCACCGTGAGCGAACTCGGGCCGCTGATGTACGAGGGCTATCCGCGCTTCGAGCCCGGCGCCGCGGGGCGGCCCCGCATCGATGCGCAGACCGAGTCGGTCGGCGAGATGCCCGCGATCGCGAGTCCCGACGACTGGTTCGCGCTCAACACGCGGCTGCGCGTGGTGCTCGAGGACCCGCGGCAACTGCTCTCGGGCTGCGTGGTCGACTACGCGGTCGACCAGTTGCGCGCCAACGGCAACCAGCCCGCGCGGCTGGTGGTGCCGGGGCTGGACAACGTGAGCTATCCACCGCTGGCGCCGCACGCCGGCGGTTGAGCGGACGTGGCGGCCGATGACGGCACGCCGGAGGCGGGACGACAAGAGAAGAAGCGCCAGACAGCAGGCATGCCGGCGGCCGCGCCGCGTGCATTCGATTCATAGAAAAGAGAACGGAGACAAGACACCATGAGAAAGCTCGCAACCCTGTGGGGCGCCGCCCTCGCACTGACGCTGGCCAGCGCCGGCGCGCAGGCGCAGTCCGGCGCCTGGCCCCAGCGCCCGATCCGGATCATCACGCCCACGCCGGCCGGCGTGGGCTCGGACGTGTTCGCGCGCGCCTACGCCGAGCGGCTCGGCCAGATGCTCAAGACACCGGTGGTGGTCGAGAACCGCCCCGGCGCGCTCGCGGCCATCGGCACCGACGCGGTCGCCAAGGCCGCGCCCGACGGCTACACCATCCTGTTCTCGACCAGCAACCCGTTCACCATGACGCCGTTCCTGCTGTCGAAGCTGCCCTACAACCCGCAGACCGACCTGGTGCCGGTCACGCAGGCGCTCAAGGGCGGCTCGTTCATCGTCGCCAACCCCTCGGTGCCCGCCAAGAACCTGGTGGAACTGGTGGCGCTCGCGAAGAAGGACCCGGGCCGCGTGAGCTTCGCCTCCTACGGCTCGGGCAGCACCGCGCACCTGGGCTTCGAGCTGCTGCAGGACGCCGCGGGCATCGAGCTGCTGCACGTGCCCTACAAGCAGAGCGCCATGCCCGACGTGATCGCGGGCCAGGTGATGCTGGGCTTCGAGCCGCCGATCTCGGCGCTGCCCAACATCCGCGCGGGCCGCGTCAAGCCCATCGCCTACACCGGCAGCCAGCGCAGCGCCGCGCTGCCCGACGTGCCCACGCTGGCCGAACGCTATCCGGGCCTGGAGGTGTTCACCTGGCTGGGCTTCTGGCTGCCCGCGAAGACGCCGCCCGAGATCGTCGACCGCTTCAACCGAGAGATCCGCGCGGCCACGCAGTCGCCCGAGATGCAGCGGCTGATCGCCGAGGCCGGGCTCGAGCCGATGGGCACCACGCCCGAGGAGACCCGCGCCATCGTGCGGCGCGAGGCCGAGGCGATGGGCAAGCTGATCAAGGCCAAGAACATCCGCATCGACTGAGCGCCGGGGCCGGGCTTCGCCCCGCGCCACCTCGCACCCTTTTCCATTTCGACCGCGCCGCGCCGGCCCGAGGGCCGCAGCGCCGGCTTTCGCTCGCCCATTTTTCGGAAGACACCCATGCGCAACATCCCCTTCGCGTTCCGCGCCGTCCTGGCCGCCTTGTTCCTTTCGTCCCTGCCGCTGCTCTCGCAGGCCCAGTCGAGCGTGCAGGTCTTCGGCACCGTCGACCTCAACTTCACCTACAGCAAGGCCGGCGGCAAGAGCGTGCGCGCCATGGACCAGGGCGGCAACATCTTCCCGAGCCGGCTGGGCTTTCGCGGCAGCGAGGACCTGGGGGGAGGGCTGGTCGCGAGCTTCTGGCTCGAGTCGGCGCTGCTGCCCGACACCGGCGAGTACCAGGGCGTCTACTGGCACCGGCGCTCCACGATGAGCCTGTCGAGCCGCACCTGGGGCGAGCTGCGGCTGGGCCGCGACTACGTGCCCACCTTCTGGAACGTCTCGCAGTTCTCGCCCTTCGGCACGGTGGGCGTGGGCGGCTCGGCCGCGATGGTCGAGGGCTGGCCCATGGGCCTGGGCGGCGCGCGTACGCTGGTGCGGGTCGACAACTCGGTCGGCTATTTCCTGCCGCGCGACCTCGGCGGCTTCTACGGCCAGGCGATGTACGCGATGCCCGAGGGCGCGGAAGGCATGCGCTATGCGGGCGCGCGCCTGGGCTATGCCAACGGCCCGCTCGACGTCGCGGCCGCCTATGGCCGCACGCCGGTGGCCAACGGGCAGGTCTACCGCACCGCGACCGTGGGCGGCACCTACGACTTCGGGCCGGTGAAGCTCTACGCCAATTACCACCGCCACCAGACGTACAACGACCGCCAGGTGCACGTGATGGTGGGCGCGAGCATGCCGGTGGGCCCGGGTGTCATCAAGGTGTCGGCCGCGCGTGCCAATCGCAGCGGCCCCGGCCTCGATGCCGACGACGCGACCCAGTTCGCGGTCGGCTACGTGCACTGGCTCAGCAAGCGCACGGCGGTCTACACGGCCTATTCGCGCATCCGCAACCGCGGCAACGCGGCCTACGTGGTGGCCGATTCCTCGCCGGCCGGCTCGCCCGGCATGCCCTCGAGCGGGCTGCAGTTCGGCATCTCGCACAACTTCTGAGACTGCGGCGTGACGCCTCCCATAGTCCATTTGCGCTAGACCGTATTGCGAATAGGCGGGGGTAGGGGCCGTCCCTAGACTTTCCCCACGAGGCCAGAACGGCGCGCACTTCCGCGGCGTCGATGCCCGCCAAGGCGGGCATGCCGGCCGCGCGCGGGGGTCCAATGGCGAGGTTTTCGAGAATGGGATGGGCGCTGGGATGGGCCGGCGTGGTGCTGCTGACGCAGCTGTCGCCGACGCAGGCGCAGGAAGGCCCGAGCGCCGAGGCCGCGGCCAGCAAGATGGAGCAGGCCCGGCTCGCCGACACCGACACGCTGCTGGCGCTGACCAGCGAAGGCGCGGTGCTCTACGGCCAGGACAACGTCAAGCTCTCGGGCTACCAGTACTGCAGCCAGGCGGTGGCGCTGGCCGAGTCGGGCGAGTTCCGCCAGAGCGTGCGCGCCGCGAGCAAGGCGCTGCACCTGGCCAACACCACCAACGACCCGAACCTGCGCGCCATGGCCAACCGCGACCTGGCCATCGTCTACAGCTACTCGGGCCAGCTCGAGAAGGCCGAGCAGTTCGCCCGCGAGGCGCTCAAGAGCGAGGCGCGCGATCCCCAGCTGGTGGTGGGGCCGTCGCAGAAGGTGATCGGCGACGTGCGCACGCGCCGCGGCGACTACGAGGGCGCGATCCTCAGCTACGACGAGGCGCTGGCCAACAGTTCGCCGCGCTATGCGCCGCTGGTGCAGGCCTCGCTGGTCAATGCGCTGATCGAATCGGGCACGCCGGCCAACACGCAGCGCGCCCGCGAGCTGTTCGGCACGCTGCCGCAACCGAAGGACGCACCGCTGGCCGCGCAGCTCGACCGCACGCGCGCCCGGCTGCTGCTGGCCGAGAACAAGCCCGCCGAGGCGCGCGACCTCTATCGCGCGCTGGCCGCGCGCCAGGTCGGCGCCGACAGCGGCTACTACCAGCTCTGGGCCTGGGACGGCGTGGCGCGCAGCGAGGTGGCGCTGGGCCAGAAGCAGGCCGCGGCAGAGGCCGTGGGCCGCGCGCTCGAGGGCGTGGACAAGGTGCGCGCGAAGTTCCGCAGCGAAGAATTCAAGATGGGGCTGTTCTCCGACCTGCAGTCGGTGTTCGAGCGCGGCGTGGCGATCTACAGCGACGCGGGCGACAGCGGCCGCGCCTTCGAGGTCAGCGAACACAGCCGCTCGCGCGCGCTGCTCGACGCAGTGCGCGGCCGCGCGAAGCTCAGCGAGCAGGCCGCCGCCACGGTGGACCTCGCGACGCTGCAGCGCACGCTGGCGCCCGACGAGCGCGTGGTGCAGTTCCATTCGCTGCCCGACCGGCTGATGGTGTGGGTGGTGAGCCCCGCGGGCATCGAGAGCAAGACGATCCCGGTCAGGCGCGAGGAGCTGACCGAGCTGGTCGAGACCTTCCGCAACACCATCGTGCGCGGCCGCCGCACCGCGATCACCAACGCCGACAAGCTCGGTGCCGCGCTGCTCGGCCCGCTGAACCTGCAGGCCGGCCAGCGGCTGGTGATCGTGCCGCACGGCCCGCTGCATTACCTGCCGTTCCAGGCACTGCGGCTCAATGGCCGCTACGTGATCGAGACGCACCCGGTGGCGGTGGCGCCCTCGATCAGCATCGCGGTGCAGCTCGCGCAGCGCACGCCGCGCGTGAACGCCACGCTCACGGCCTTCGGCAATCCGCGCATCGAGGACAAGTACGACCTGCCGGGTGCCGAGAGCGAGGTCAAGCAGCTCGCGCAGTACTTCCCGAGCAACAGCGTCTACATGGGCGCGGCCGCCACCAAGACGCAGTTCCGCGACGTGGCGGCGCGCTCGCCGCTGATGCACGTGGCGGCGCACGCGGAGGCCGACGAGGTCGATCCGCTGTACTCGCGCATCCTGCTGGCCAACGAGGGCGGCAAGCAAAACTTCCTCGAGGCGCACGAGATCCTCGAGATGCCGATGCAGGGCACGGCCCTGGTGACGCTGTCGGCCTGCGAGTCGGGCCTGGGCCGCATCGCGCAGGGCGACGAGGTGCTGGGTTTCACGCGCTCCTTCCTCTCCGCGGGCAGCTCGAGCCTGATCGCCTCGCTGTGGCCGGTGTCGGACGACGCGACGGCGGTGCTGATGAGCACGCTCTACGGCGAACTCGCGAAGGGCCGCGACCTGCAGAAGGCAATGCAGGCGGGGCAGCTCGCGGTGCTCAAGGACCCCAAGATGTCGCATCCCTTCTTCTGGGCGCCGTTCAATCTGATCGGCAACTGGCGTCTGACCGTTGGGAGTTGAGATGTCTCGTGTTGCTCTCTTGCATTGCTGTTCGGGGCGGGCTCACGCCGACGGGGTACTCCCCTCCGCGAATGTCCCCCGGCCTGCGGCCTCCTCCTTTATTTCGCTGC
>NZ_JBWKMZ010000023.1:0-110067 GCF_059415325.1 Variovorax sp. GW821-FHT10D07
ATAACGTGTGATTGTTTATTTCAAATACACCCTCTCAGAAGGTGTGAAGGAACCGTCGCGAGCGCCCCGAGGTCGCGCCGAGGACCGCAGCCGCACTGACGTACGGCGAGGACCGCAGATGCGAGATCGGGGCGCGCAGCAGGTTCATTCACACACCTTCTCAGTGCAGGTAGCCCGACACGCCGTCCCATAGCAGCTTGATGGCCGTGATCACGAGCAGGCCATAGCAGACCCGGTACATCTGCCGCTGGTCGAGCCGTGCATGCAGGCGCCAGCCCAGCCAGACGCCCGAGGGAATGGCGAGAAGGCAGATGGCCATCAGCGTCCACACGCTGCCCGCGGGACGGGCCAGGGCCAGCCACGGTACGGCCTTGAGGATGTTGCCGACCGTGAAGAACATGCTCGTGGTTCCGGCGTAGACCTGCTTGCTGAGGCCGAGCGGCAGCAGGTACATGGCCAGCGGCGGTCCGCCCGAGTGCGCCACCATCGTGGTGATGCCCGATGTCAGGCCGGCGGCGATCGCCTTGGGCGACGAGCGCGGCCGCACCACCACCTCGCCGCCGCGCACGAACCACAGCCCGACGAAGACCAGCGTGATCGCCGCCATCACGATGGCGATCGCACGGTGGTCGAGCACGCGGAACAGCACATAGCCCGCGCCGATGCCGACCACGAGCCCGGGCACCAGCAGCAGCAGGTCGGGCCTGGACCACGTGGAGGGCTTCCAGTAGCGCAGGCTGAACAGGTCCATTGCGATGAACAGCGGCGCGAGCAGGCCACCGGCCGTCACCGGATCCATCACCAGCGACAGCAGCGGAATGCCGATGATCGCGAAGCCGCCGCCGAAGGCGCCCTTCATGAAGCAGATCAGGAACACACCGGCGAAGGTGACGAGGATGGTGGTGAGCGTCAGTTCCATGCGGCGGAAACGGGTGGATCGGTGGAAGGCCCGGATCGTAGTTCCCCGATGCAAGACAATCAAATTATTGTCATGAATACAATCGCGCAATGCCCCAGGCTCGCTACAAGCAGTTGGTCGACCGGCTCTCGGAGGACATCCGCCAGGGCCGCTTGAAACCCGGAACGGCGCTGCCCACGCATCGCCGGCTGGCCACGCGCGAGGGCATCTCGCTGGCCACGGCCACGCGCACCTACGCGGAGCTGCAGGCCATGGGGCTGGTCTCCGGCGAGGTCGGCCGCGGCACCTTCGTGCGCGAGCCCATCCCCTTCGGCGATGGCGTGGAGATGCACGTGGCCAGCGGCGACCTGCTGGACCTGAGCTTCAACTATCCGGCGCTGCCGATGCAGACGGACCTGCTGCGCACTGCGCTCCGGCAACTGGCCTCGGCGGGCGAGCTCGAGTCCGTGCTGCGCTACCAGCCGCATGGCGGCCGTCCGCACGAGAAAGCCATCGTGGCGGCGCACCTGAAGAGCCGGGGCCTGTCGGTCGCCGCCGACGAGGTGCTGATCACCTGCGGCGCCATCCATGCGCTCGCTTGTGCCGCCATGTCCCTGCTGCGGCCCGGCGACGCGGTGGCGGTGGACGCCCTGAGCTACCCGGGCATCCAGGTAGTGGCCGAGTTCAGCGGGCTGGAACTGGTGGCGCTGCCGGCGTCCGGCCCGGGGCTCGATCCGGACGCGCTCGATGCGCTGTGCCGCCGGCGAAAGATCCGCGCCGTCTATTGCATGCCCACGTTGCACAACCCGCTCGGCTGGGTGATGCCGCTGGCGCAGCGCGAGGCCCTGATCGCGGTGGCGCGCCGCCGCGGCCTGCTGCTGCTGGAGGATGGCACCTACGCCTTCCTCGAGAAGAAGGCGCCCGCGCCGCTGGCGGCGCTCGCGCCCGACATCACCGTGTATGTCTCCAGCCTCTCGAAGAGCGTGGCGGCCGGCCTGCGCTTCGGCTTTGCATGCGCGCCCGCCGCCTTGGTTCCCCGCATCCACCGCGCCATCCGCGCCACGGTCTGGAACACGCCGACCCTGGTGACCACCCTGTGCTGCGGCTGGCTGCAGGACGGCACGGTCGCGCGGCTCGAGCAGGAGAAGCGTCGCGATGCCGTCGCGCGCCAGCGCATCGTGTCGACGGTGCTGGCGCAGTTCGAGATGGTTCGCCATCCGGCGTCGTACTTCGTCTGGCTGCCCTTGCCTGCCGGGGTGCGGTCGGACGCGGTCGCCATGCGGCTGAAAGAGGACAACGTGCTGGTCTCCACCGCCGCGCCGTATGCCGTGGGCTCTCAGCCGCCGCACGCCATCCGGCTGGCGCTGGGCTCGGTGTCGCATGCCGATCTGAAGCGGGCCCTGGAAAAAGTGAGCGCTATCGTTGCCGGTCTTGCTGATTGAGCAGGAGGGCTGCATTGCACTGAACACCCAAACCTCGCGTCAGCAAGGCTTCAAGGCGATGCTCTCCGTATCCAAGCCAACGAGAACTGTGCCCAGCCCCGTTGGGAGGATGTCTGCCACAACCGAATTGCGATAACCTCTCGCTCTCAAGAATCCCTGTCCCCAGGCGGAGTTGATTCGAGCATCTTGGCCAGTGGCTGTCTTGGCGCCATCAGGCTTGTGCTCTGGTTCGGAAAAATCCAATAGTAGGAGCCGGAAAAGATGCCAGGCCGATGCGAACCAAGGTCGATGATCTCCGCAAGACAGAAACAGCGGTCCGGGGACGCCAAACGACGCTCTCAAGAGGAAGAAGACGTTCATCGGAAGCACGTCGAGGCGCAGTGGGAGATACGAAAGATCGTCGCCGGCTGGATTGCGGCGATCGCTATCCCGATCGCTATTGCTATCGGTGGCTGGTTGATCAATCTCGCCCTGAAGGATCGTGACGCTCAGACAAAGTACATCGAACTGTCTGTCGCGATACTTTCATCCGAGCCAAAGCCCTTCGATGACTACCGAGCGATGAGGAAATGGGCGGTCGATACCTTGGAAGAGTACTCGAAAGTCCCTTTGCCAGCGCTTGCGAAGTCCGGCCTCGAGAACTCGCTGCAACTCACTGGCAAGGGGCTTGCGGCAGAGGTCGGGGTGACGCTGACCACGCTCGATAGCCGCAGAGGCCCTGGTATTCCTATCGAGATGAGCTTTGGAAATCTGGTGACAGATGCTCTGCGTTCCGCTTTCTCTGGTGCGCCGAAGGCCGATTTCGCGATCATCACCTCGAATTCTTTTCGAGGAAAGAGAATCTATTCTCCGGGGGTCAAGCTCACCAGGGAAGATTTCTTGAGAGAGATGCCGTTTTCTAATTCGGTGGTTCTGCTTTCGATGAGCGGTGCTCAGTTGATGGATGCAATTCAGGAAACCGCGAATCAGCCAGGAGCAGGTGGCATTCCTCAGGTATCGGGACTGTCCGTGAAGTACTCGGAAGACAAGTCAAAGATAAAAATAGAGTCGCTGATCGTGGGGGGAGATCTGATCTCCCCCGAAAAGAAGTATCTGGTCGCCACCACAAGTTTCGATGCCGCGGGACATGTCCGAAAATTTCACGATGCCGAGCAAGTTGCTCATACGAGCACGGGGCGTCATATCTACGACGTCGTGCTCTTGCATATGTACGACGAGCGATCGGTTTCGCCGGTGATTGAGGGCCGCATCGCACGGCTGAAATCGTAGTTGCTACTCCAGGCGCAGATTGGGTCGGGGTCGAGCAAGCCCTCAGATCACCAGAAAGCTGCGGGATAGCTTGGCGGCGCTGGGCCGCCGAACCTCCTACAACCGTATAGCGGTCTCTGCGAATCTTCCGTCTGCAACGACGACCGGTTGCGGCCGCAGCCGATAGTGGCTCAGATGGCTCTTGCGCATCTTCTCGAGCGCATGCGGTTCTTCGGGCCAGCGGCACCAGTTCGGCCGCGGTGCGCCAAGGGCCGCGAGCCGCGCCATGACCACCTGCTCCGTGCGTGCGCATTCGGCTTCCGCCGCGGCCAGTTCCGCCTGGAGGCCGTCGATCTCGCCCTGGTAGCGCGCCAGGGTTTCACGCGCGCGCCGGAGGCTCGCGAGCACCGGGAATGCGTTCGACGCGCTGCCCGCGAAGTAGGTGCGCGCGAACTGTCCCGGATCGGCTTCGTATTCGAGGATCTGCTGCTGGCAGTGAAAGATCAGCGCCTCGCCACGCGCGCAGGCGCAGCGGCGCTCGCGCAGCTTCTCGTAGCTGCCGCGCAACTGCAGCGCCAGTTGCCGCGGGACGGCCGGGCGCCTGGTCTGCGCGAGCGCGGGCGATGGCGGCGCGCTAAAGGTGGGCATGGGAAAGCTCATCGACATGCTGCTGCTTCCGATGCAACGTGCGACACGGCTCAGCCGGCGCCGGGCACGTTGCGCACGCCGGCCTCCAGGTAGTCCATGAACTCGCGCCGTTCGCGCGCCTCGTTGCCGCGCTCCGACATCGGCATCACGCCGAAGGGCGAGCGCTTGAGGTAGCTGCGGTAGGAGATGCCGTAGTACACGACGTTCATGCTGAGGATGAGCCGGTACTGGATCGTCTCGCGCGGCGTGCCGGGCAACTGCGCCTCGAGCAGCTCGACCGCGAGGCCCAGCAGCCTGCGGTGCAGCTTCGCGGACAGCCGCTGGCCGGCTTCGCCGAAGTCCCAGCCGAGCCGGCCGATGAAGCTCACGGCGTCGCGGCCGAAGCCCGGCGTCTGCAGCATCTCGATCATCGGACCGAAGGCGGCCTCCATGATGTCGCGCACGCCGTGCGGCCGCGCGCGCAACGCCTCCAGGCCCGCGCACGAACGCGGCTCCAGCCATTGCTGCAGCATCGCGGTGATCTCGCCCGCCAGTCCCTCGCGGCTGCCGAAGTGGTAGTGCAGCGCCGAAGCGTTGTTCGCGCCGGCCGCCACCACGATGCGCCGCAGCGAGACCGCGTTCATGCCTTCGCGCGCCATCAGCTTCATGGCCTCGGCGAGCAGCCGCGCATGCGTGCTGTCGCCGGGGGCGTCGACATGCGGCGCGGGGGCGGCGGGCTTGGAAGTTCGGCGGGCGAGGGCGGGCACGGGCGGAATAATGCAAGTTGATTAATCCATCTGCATCAGCGGATACCCTCGACCGCCTCGGAGCGCCTTCGCCCTCGCAGTGGAAGCGCAGCGCGGCCTCGGGTGTCATCCCGTTGACACCCGCACTCACGCTGCGTTAACCTGCGCGCCGTTCCCTTCTCCGGCAGCTTTGCCGGATTTCCTCGGCGCCCTCGCGGCGCAACCGGCAGCTTCGCTGGTTCTCCCCTCGGCAGTTCTGCCGTCCCCTTCGTGTCCGCGGTCGCACCGCATTGCCGACGCGCTTGCGCGCGCTTCGCATGGTCTGCCCATGCGCGCGTGCCGGCGCCTGCATCGGCATGGCGTCCCGGGCACGTCGATCCATCCAGACACCCCAGGAGACAGCCACCATGCACACCCCTTCTTCGCGTCCCTTCGCGCGGCTTGCCGGACTCTTCCTCGCCGCGGGCCTCGCCGCCTTCGGCACCCACGCCTTCGCCGCCGGCGAGCCCGTGCGCATCGGCGCCATCTTCGACAAGACCGGCGGCCTCAACATCTACGGCATCCAGCAGAGCCGGGCGCTGCGGCTCGCTGTCGACGAGATCAACGCGGCGGGCGGCGTGGCCGGCGCCAAGGTCGAGGTGGCCGAGGCCGACGCGCAGTCGGAGGACGCCAAGTACACGCAGTACACGACCACGCTGATCCTCAAGGACAAGGTGCAGGCGCTGTTCGCGGGCCTCACGAGCTCGAGCCGCGAGGCGATCCGCCCGATCGTGCGGCGCTCGAAGATCCCGTATTTCTATTCCTCGCTCTACGAGGGTGGTGCCTGCGACCGGCAGACTTTCGTGACGGGCGCCACGGCCTCGCAGCAGCTCAGCGTGCTCGTGAAGTGGGCGATCAAGAAGTACGGGCCCAAGGTCTACATCATGGCGCCCGACTACAACTTCGGCACCATCTCGGCGCAGTGGGTGCGGCTCTACGCCAAGGAGTTCGGCGGCGAAGTGGTCGGCGCCGACTTCCTGCCGCTCACGCTGACCGACTACTCGCCCACCATCAACAAGATCCAGCAGGCCAAACCCGACTTCGTGGTCGCGCTGCCGGTGGGCGCGAACCAGACCGGCTTCCTCGAGCAGATGGCGGCCGCGGGCCTGAAGAGCCGCGTGGGCGTGGTGTCGACCAACTACGGCGGCGGCAACCAGCAGGTGGTGGTGTCGCCGCAGGCCGGCGAGGGCATCGTGGCCGCGCTCGAATACTTCGCCTGGCTCGACACGCCGCGCAACAAGGCTTTCAAGGCCTCCTGGGAGAAGGCCTACGGCAACAAGGAGCCGGTGACCGCGGTCGCGGTCGACGTCTACAACGCGGTGCACCTGTGGGCCAAGGCCGCGAACAAGGCGAAGTCGGCCGAACCCGCGAAGGTGATCCAGGCCTTCGAGGAGGGCGAGGGCGTGGCCTTCGACTCGCCGGCCGGTCCGGTGTCGATGCAGCCGAAGTCGCACCACGTGCGCCAGAACATCTACATCGGCGTGGGCACGAAGACGCAGAGCTTCGACATCGTCGAGACCTATGCCTCGGTGGCGCCGAAGTTCGAGGACCAGGTCTGCGACCTGGTCGCCAAGCCGCAGACGGCGCAGCACTTCACGCCCGGCGCGTCGAACTGAGCGAGGCCCCCGATGGCATGGGATCAATTGCTGACCGGCGTGCTCTCGTCGGTCGCCAGCGGCTCGGTGCTGCTGATCGCGACGCTCGGCCTGGCCGTGGTGTTCGGGCTGATGGGCGTGGTGAACCTCGCGCACGGCGAATTCATCATGTTCGGCGCCTACGCGGCGCTGACCGCGGTGCGTGCCGGCGTGCCGTTCCCGCTCGCGGTGGCGCTGGCCGCGCTGGCGGCCGCGGCCTTCGGCGCGCTGGTCGAATGGCTGATCGTGCGGCGCCTGCACGGCCGGCCCTTCGACACGCTGCTGGCCATGTGGGGCCTGAGCCTCGCGCTCTACCAGAGCGCGGTGCTGCTGTTCGGCACAGTCACGCCGGGCATCGGCATGCCGGCGTCGAACGTGCGCATCGGCGACTACACGATCTCCAGCTACCTGCTGTTCCTGATCGTGGTGGCGGCGGTGCTGATCGCGGCCGTGTATGCGCTGCTCACGCGCACGAACTACGGCCTGATGGCGCGCGCCGCGATCCAGGACCCGGCCACCGCGGCCGCGATGGGCGTGCGCACGGTGCGCATCAACAACCTCACCTTCGCTTTGGGCTGCGGCCTCGCGGGCCTGGCCGGCGCGATCCTGGTGCCGGCCGTGCCGGCCACGCCCAGCATGGGCTTCGCCTTCGGCATCAAGGCCTTCCTGGCGGTGGTGGTGGCGGGCCCGGTCACGCTCGCGGGCACCATCGCCGCGGGTGGCATCCTGGGCTCGGCCGCGAGCGCGGTGGCCAGCGTCTGGTCCACCGTCGCGGGCGACGTGGTGTTCTTCGTGATCACGCTCGTGGCCCTGCGCGCCTGGCCGCAGGGCATCTCCGAGCGCTGGCGCCTGAAGCTCTGAACGGAGGCCACGCATGAACATGAGCAGAACCCTGGCGGCGCCCGCGACCGCAACCCATACCGCCGCGCGCCGTGCGGCACCCTGGTGGCTGGCCACCGTCGCCGGCACCGTCGTGCTGGGCGCCGGCGCCTTCTTCGTCGACGAGTACCTCGCCTACCTCGCGAGCTCCTGGCTGATCTTCGGCCTGCTGGGCCTGAGCCTGGACATGGTGTGGGGCCGCGGCGGCATGCTGAGCCTCGGGCAGACGGCCTTCTTCGGCCTCGGCGGCTACGCCGGCAGCGTGGCGGCGATCAACCTCGCGAGCATCACCGGCAACACCCTGATGTGGTCGCTACCGGTCGGTGCGATCGTGGGCGCGGCCGCCGCCGGCGCGGTCGGCTGGCTGCTGTTCCACGGCCGCCTCGGCGCGCTGCAGGCCACCATCCTGACCTACACCGTCACCCTGCTGCTGTGGACCGGCAGCATCTCGTTCTCGGCGCGCTTCGGCGACGCGGTGGTGGGCGGCGACAACGGCCTGTCGAACATCCCGGGCATCGTGCTGGGCTTCGGCGCCGACGCGCAGGGGCTCGGGCCGCAGGGCACCTTCGCCTGCGTGCTGGCGGTCTCGGCGCTGGTGCTGCTGGGCGTGCGCGCGCTGCTGCGCTCGCCCTTCGGCACGGTGGTGGACTGCGTGCGCCTCGACGGCCCCAAGACCGAGTTGCTGGGCTACGACGTGCGGCGCTGCCAGCTCGTGGTGTTCACGCTGGCCGGCGGCATCGCGGGCCTGGCCGGCGCGCTCTACGGTGCCTGGGCCAACTACCTCAACCCCTCGCTGTTCAGCGCGCAGCAGGCGCTGCTGGTGCCGATCTACGTGCTGGTGGGCGGGCTCGGCACGCTGGCCGGCCCCTTTGTCGGCGCGGTGGCGGTCGGTGGCCTGTCGTACTGGCTGGGCGGCGGCGTGGTCGGCGGGCAGACCACGCTGATCATGGGCGTGGCGCTGATCCTGCTCGTGCTGTTCCTGCGCGGCGGGCTGCTCGGCGGCCTCGGGCGGCTGTGGGCACTGCGCGGGCAGGGCGGCGCGCAGGGCAAGGCGCGCCAGGCCAAGACCGCGATGGACGTGGACCTGGTGCGCGGCCTGCGCGAGGGCGCGGCCGTGCCGGCGCCGGTGCTCGAGATCCGCGACGGGGTCAAGCGCTTCGGCGGCGTGGTGCCCGTCAACCGCGTCACCCAGCGCTTCGCGCCGGGCCGCGTGCGCTGCCTGATCGGACCGAACGGCGCGGGCAAGAGCTCGCTGCTGCGCTGCCTTACGGGCACGCACCTGCTCGACGCGGGCGAGATCGTGCTCGACGGGCGACCCGTCACGCGCTGGATGCCGTACCGCCGCGTGCAGGCCGGCGTGGGCATCAAGATGCAGGTGGCGCAGGTGTTCGGCGAACTGAGCGTGCGCACCAACCTCTGGATCGCCGCCTACAGCCGCGACCGCGATGCCGCGGTGGCCGACCGGCTCAGCGAGCGCACGCTGCGCGCGCTCGGCCTCGAGGCGCTGGCCGAGCGCGGCGCGGCCGACCTCTCGCATGGCGAGCAGCAATGGCTGGACCTCGGCATGGTGCTGTGCCTGCAGCCCTCGGTGGTGCTGCTCGACGAGCCGGCCGCGGGCATGACCGGCGACGAGCGCCGCGAGCTCTCGCAGCTGGTGCGCGTGCTGGCCGAAACGGCGGCCGTGGTGGTGGTCGAGCACGACATGGCCTTCGTGCGCACACTCGACGCCGAAGTGACCGTCCTGCACCGCGGCGAGGTCTTCGCCCAGGGCGACCTCGACACCTTGCGCCAGGACGAACGCATCCTGGACATCTATCTCGGGAGACAGCAGCATGTTCGAAGCCATTGAGATCAGCGGCGGCTACGGCAAGACGTCGATCGTCGAGCGCGCCAGCCTGCGCGTGGGGCGCGGCGAGATCGTCGCGCTGCTGGGCCGCAACGGCGTGGGCAAGTCCACGCTGATGCGCCTGCTGGTCGGCCAGGCCACGCCCATGGGCGGCAACGCGAGCCTCGACGGCCGGCCGCTGCCCGAGCGCACCGACGACCGCGCGCGCTGCGGCCTGGGCTACGTGCCGCAGGGTCGCTTCGTGTTTCCGCGGCTGTCGGTCAGCGAGAACATCGCACTGGCGGCCGTGGCCTGCGGCCATCCGCGCGCCGAGGCGATCGCGCGCGCCTTCGCCGACTTCCCGGCGCTGGTGCCCAAGGCCAACGACCTCGCGGGCCGGCTCAGCGGCGGCCAGCAGCAGATCCTCGCGATGGCGCGCGCGCTGGCCACGCGGCCCAGGCTGCTGCTGCTCGACGAGCCGACCGAGGGCGTGCAGCCCTCGATCGTCGACGAGATCGCCGAGGTGCTGCTGCGGCTGCGCCGCGACGGCCTGTCGGTGCTGGTTGCCGAGCAGGACCTGAACTTCTGCCTCTCGATCGCCGAGCGCGCCTACGTCATGGACCAGGGCCGCATCGTGCGCGAGACGCGCAAGGCCGAGCTAGAGGGCGACCGCGCGCTGCTGCAAGAACTGCTCGGCGTCTGAGCCCCCACATCCACGCACACATCCAAAGAGAGGAACGAACACCATGGATCACGAGATCTTCGAGGCAGGCGACATCGCCCTGCAATCGGGCCGCATGCTGCGCAACGCGAAGCTGGCCTACAAGACCTACGGCAAGCTCAATGCGAAGCGCGACAACGCCATCGTCTACCCGACCTGGTTCGCGAGCACGCACGCCGACAACGAATGGCTGATCGGGCCCGGCAAGGCGCTCGATCCGTCGGAGTACTTCATCGTCGTGCCGAACTCCTTCGGCAACGGCGTCTCGAGCTCGCCGAGCAACCAGCCCGCGCCCAACGACCGCGGCCGCTTCCCCGACGTGACCGTCTACGACAACGTGGTGCAGCAGCACCGGCTGGTGACCGAGCACCTGGGCATCGACAGCTTGCGCCTGGTCACGGGCTGGTCGCTGGGCGCGGTGCATGCGTTCCACTGGGCCGCGCTGTACCCGGACATGGTGCAGCGGCTGCTGCCGTTCCAGGGCGCCGCGCGCGCGTCGCGCCACTTCCAGGTCTTCTTCGCGGGCGTGAAGGCCGCGCTGCAGGCCGACGCCGAATGGCGCGAGGGCTTCTACGAGCGCCAGCCCGAGCGCGGCCTGCGCGCCGCCGGCCGGGTGTACGCGGGCTGGGGCTTCTCGCAGAAGTTCCTGCGCGACCGGCTCGACATCGAGGCACTGGGCTTCGCCTCGCTCGAGGACTTCCTGATCGAGTTCTGGGAAGGCTGGCTGCTGTCGAAGGATGCCAACAACCTGGTCGCGTCGCTGTGGACCGGGCAGCACGGCGACATCGCCGACAACCCGGTCTACCGGGGTGACTTCGTCGCGGCGCTGTCGGCGATCAAGGCGCGCGCCATCGTCATGCCCTCGTCGAGCGATCTCTACTTTCCGCCCGAGGATTCGGCCTTCGAGGTCGCGCACATGCCCAACGCCGAGCTGCGCGTGCTGCCTTCCGACTGGGGCCACCTGGCGGGCAAGGGCCTGCACGAACCCGACAACGTGTTCATCGACAACGCGTTGCGCGAACTGCTGGCGGCATGACCATGGCAACCGCTCCCACCAAGGCCGCCGCACCCTGGAACGCCGACAGCGTGGCCGCGCATCGCCGCGCCGCGGGCCTCGCGGCGCTCGACCCCGCGTTGTGCGGCGAGGTCGCGGCGATCCTCGAGGACCTGCGCACGGGCCTGTGCGACATGCCCGGGCGTGCCTGGTTCGCGCTCGTTCCACCGTCGACGGAGACCGATCATGTCCATCGCTGAGACCATCGACGGCGCTGGCGTGGCGCAGCTGTCCGCGCTGATTCGCCGCGGCGAGCTCGGCGCGGTCGAGCTGGCCGAGTGCCGGCTGGCCGACATCGAGCACCGCGCCGCGCGCACCAATGCCTTCGTGGCCGTCGACCGCGAAGGCGCGCTGGCCCAGGCGCGCGAGGCCGACCGTGCGCTGGCGCGCGGCCTGCCCGTGGGGCCGCTGCATGGCGTGCCGATCGCGGTGAAGGACAACGTGCTGACCGCCGGCCTCGGCAGCAGCGCGGCCTCGGCCGTGCTGGCCGACGCGCCGCTGCAGGGCGAGGCGCCGCTGGTCGCGCGGCTGCGCCGGGCCGGCGCCATCGTGGTGGCCAAGACCAACATGCACGAGTGGGCCTACGGCGCGACCAACAAGGGATCGCACCATGGCGCCACGCGCAATCCCTGGGATCCGCGTGCGATCACCGGCGGCTCCAGCGGCGGCTCGGCCGCCTGCGTGGCCGACGGGCTGCTGCCGCTGGCCATCGGCACCGACACCGGCGGCTCGATCCGCATTCCCGCCGCGGCCTGCGGCATCTCGGGCATCAAGCCGGGCACCGGCCGCGTCGAGGGCGAGGGCGTGCTGCCGCTGGCCTGGAGCTTCGATGCCGCCGGGCCGATGGCGCGCAGCGCCGAGGACCTGTGGCTGGGGCTCGACGCGATGCTGCCCGGCTCGGTTGGCGATTCGTCGCGCCATGCCGCGCAGTTCCGCGAGGCGCGCGGCCGCGCCCGGCTGCGCATCGGCGTGCTGGCGGGCGATGGCTTCGAGACCGCACCCGACGTGGGCCGGGCCTTCGAGGCAGCGCTCGAGGTCTTCGGCCAGCGCGGCAGCGATCTCGTGCCCATGCCGGTGCGCGGCATGGCGGCGGTGTTCGCGGCCTGGAAGGCCATCATGTACGCCGAGGCCAGCACCTTCCACCGTCCGCTGATGCACGACCGGGCACAGCACTACGCACCCGACGTGCGCGCGCTGCTCCATGCGGGCGAGAGCGTGTCGGCCGTCGACTACCTCGCGGCGCAGCAGTTTCGTGGCGCCTTCTGCGCCGCGCTCGCGCGCGACATGGCGGGGCTCGACGCGCTCGTGCTGCCGACGCTGCCCGTGACCGCGCCACCCTTGGCAGAATCGCGCATCGAATTCGCCGGCCGCACGACCACCGTTCAGGACGCCATGACCGCCATGCCCTGCCTCGCCAACTTCACCGGCCTGCCGGCGGTGAGCTTGCCTTGCGGCTTCGGCGACACGGGCCTGCCGGTGGGCCTCACGCTGATCGGCCATGCCGGCGGCGAGTTCGCGCTGCTCGGGCTGGCCGCGGCCTTCCAGGACGACACCGCCTGGCACGCCATGCGGCCCGGCCTTGCGGCGGCGACGGGCCGCGAGGAGGGTGCGCATGTCCGATGAGATCGGCGTGGGCGTGCTGTTCGCCCAGACCGGCAACATGGCCGTGACCGAGCAGGCGCTGCTGAGCGGCACGCTGGTCGCCATCGACGAGATCAACTCGGGCGGCGGCGTCGCGGGCCGGCCCATCGTGCCGATCATCGAGGACCCGGGCCCCGATCCCGCGAGCTACCGCGACATCGCGCGCCGCATGGTGCTGCACCACCAGGTGCCGGTGATCTTCGGCTGCTGCTCGTCGGCCAGCCGCAAGGCCGTGCTGCCGGTGGTCGAGCGCCATGGCGCGGTGCTGTTCTATCCCTCGGTGTACGAGGGCTTCGAGTATTCGCCCAACGTGATCTACACCGGGCCCACGCCCGCGCAGACCATCGTGCCGCTGATCAAGTACCTGTTCGCGCACCACGGGCGGCGCTTCTTCCTGGTCGGTTCCGAGTACGTGTTCGCGCGCGAGATCTCGCGTATCGCGAAGGAGTTTCTGCTCGAAAGCGCGGGCAGCGTCGCGGGCGAGACCTACCTGCCCATGGGCGCGCCCGACAGCGCCTTCGCCGAGGTGGCCGAGCGCATCGCCGCCGCGCGGCCCGACGTGGTGCTCAGCACCGTGGTGGGCGCCGACACCGCGCGGCTCTATGCGGCCTGCCATGCCATCGGCGCCACCTCGGCCCAACACCCGATCGCGAGCCTCACCGCGAGCGAGGCCGAGATCGCGGCGCTGAGCCCGGCCGCGCGCGCGGGGCACCTCACGGTCGCGCCCTATTTCGCGGGCATCGAAAGCCCGGCCAGCGCGCGCTTCACCGCGCTCTACGAGAAGCGCTACGGCGCCGGCCGCCGGCCCAACATGTACGCCGAGGCCGGCTACCTGCAGGTGCACCTGTTCGCGCGCGCCGTGCCGCGCGAAGGCGCGCCCGACCCCGACCGCATCGTGCGCAGCCTCGGTGGCACGCGCCATGCTTCGGCCCAGGGCGAGGTCGAGATCGACGCCGACACCAACCACACCGCGCTCAAGGCCCGCATCGGTCGCTCGCGCGAGGATGGCGGTTTCGACCTGCTGTGGGAGGATGCTTCCATCGTCCGCCCCGATCCCTACCTCGTCGCCTACGAACGGAAGATCCTCTGATGTCGCCCGATCCGATCCAGCTGCGCTCCCTGCGTGACATCCGGGTCGCCGTCATCCATCCCGACGACGAGGACGCCCGCGTGCTGTGCGAGCAGCTGCGCCGCTTCGGCTGCCGCGTCACCGCGCTGTGGCCCGAGCCGAACCACCTGCCCGAGGGCACCGAGGCCGTGTTCTTCAGCATCCAGTCGGAGCGCGATGCCGCGCACCCGTGGCTGGCCGGTTCCTCGCACGCGGTGCTGATCGCGCTGCTGGCCTACGAGAACCCGGCCGTGCTCGAGGCTGCCGCGGCGGCCAACGTGCACGGCGTGCTGCCCAAGCCGATCCGTCCCTTCGGCGTGCTCGCCACGCTGTACGTCGCGCGCATGCTGTTCCGCTACGAGGAGCGGCTGCTCAACCGCATCGCCAAGCTCGACGAAACGCTGCGCACGCGGCGCATCGTCGAGCGCGCGATGAAGATCCTCGCCACGCGCCAGGGCATCTCGGAGGACGAGGCCTACGCCATCATCCGGCGCGAGGCCATGCGCAAGCAGCTGCCGGTGTCGTCGATGGCTGAGTCGATCGTGCATGCAGAAGCGATCTACGGTTTGCCGCCCGATCGCGGCGCTTCCGATCCGGCCGAGTGATGGCCCGCGCTCCCTTCGAGAGTCCGGAACGCTTCGGACTCGATACTTCGTTCGCGCGCGATCCGAGCGATCCGTACGGTGATGGCCCGTTGAGCGGCCTCGGCTTCGCCGCCAAGGAGGTGTTCGACCTCGCGGGCTATGTCACGCGCGCGGGCAATCCCGACTGGCTGCGCACGCATGCGCCGGCCAAGGCCGATGCGCCCGCGGTCGCGCGCCTGCTCGAGGCCGGCGCGCGGCTGCGGGGGCGAACGCTCAGCGACGAACTCGCGTTCTCGCTCGCCGGTGAGAACCTGCACTACGGCACGCCGCTGAACCCGCGCGCGCCCGGCCGCGTGCCCGGCGGTTCATCGAGCGGCTCGGCCTCTGCCGTGGCCGGTGGCTGCGTCGACTTCGCGCTGGGCACCGACACCTCGGGATCGGTGCGCATCCCGGCCAGCTACTGCGGCCTGTACGGCCTGCGGCCCACGCATGGCACGATCGATGCGCATGGCGTGACGCCGCTGGCGCCGGCCTTCGACACGGTCGGCTGGTTCGCCGCGACCGCGGCGGTGCTCGAGCGCGTGGGGGCGGTGCTGCTGCCGCCGGGCGAGGCACGGCCACTGCGGCGCATCGTGCCGATGGCCGACGCCTTCGACGATGCAGCGTCGGGCGTCGCCGCCGCGTTGCGTCCTGCGTTGGACCGTCTGGCGTCGCTGGGCCTGGTCTTCGATGCGTCCGCGCAAGGCTTGCCGCTGGGTGCCGCGGCGCAGACCTACCGCGTGCTGCAGAGCGCCGAGGTCTGGCGCACGCATGGCGAATGGTTCGAGCGCACCCGGCCGTCGATGGCGCCCGAGATCGCGGCGCGGCTGCGCGCCGCGTCGCAGGTCACGGCCCGGGAGACCGATGCCGCGCAACGCGAGGCCGACGCCCTGCGCGCGAGGATCGACGACCTGCTCGCGCACGACGGCGTGCTGTGCCTGCCGACCGCACCCGACGTGGCGCCGCTGCTGGGCGCTTCGACGCAGCCCGATGCGCAGACCCGCATGCGCGTGCTGGCCCATACCTGCATCGCGGGGCTGTGCGGCTTGCCGCAGGTCAGCCTGCCGCTGGGGCTGGTCGATGGCCTGCCCGTGGGGCTGGGGCTGATCGCGGGGCGGGGGAGGGATCGGGATCTGCTGGCGTTGGCTGGGCGGATCGCGCCCGACGATGGGAACGAGGCGGCGAGGGCTTGATCTACATTCGCCTGAAGGTGCATCCTCCATGCCAAACATCGTCTTCGTCTTCGGAACCCTGAAAGAGGGCTACCCCAACTTCGCCACCAATCGCGGTCGCCGCATCCCCGGCGACTTCGTCACGCTCGAACGCTATCCGCTGTACCTGATGGGCGAGCGCTTCTCGCCATGGCTGGTCTTTCTGCCGGGCGAAGGGGAGCGAATCGTCGGCCAGTTGTTCGAGGTCGACGATGCGGCATTGGCGGCCATGGACCTGCTTGAGCGGGTGAGCGAGGCCGATGGCTATCGGCGGATCTCGATCGGCGTCGAAGGGGTTGGCGATGCCTCCGCGCAGCCAGGGACCGTTCACGCTTACGTCAAGCCGCCCGAGCAATTCGATGGATCGCTGGCGAGGCTGGGTCCGCTGACCGAATACACGATGGAACACGCCGGCCTCTATCGATCGCGCTCGGCAATGCCCTGAGACCCGCCGGCCTGTTGCGGCAGCAGAGCCACGAAGCACCACCGTATCCGGTAGATCAGTTCCCGCGCCCGCCGGTCCGCGCCCCTCATTCATTTGCATGATGTGAATGCCTTCGTGTTCAAGAACACTGGTTTCCAGGGCGCTCGGAGGGGCGAACCCGGATAACAGGATCTACGACGAGGAGCTTTCCCCCATGGCGCGTGCATTCCAGCGTTCCTGCATCGGCGTCGCGGTGCGCCGGCCCCGGCCGCGCGTGATGGCCATCGCCGCCGCGGTGCTCGTGGCGGCCGGCACGGGCATTGCCCATGCCGCCGAGGCTCTCGTGTGCGAGCACGACACCGCCGTCACCGAGCGCTTCATTCCCGTGGAGTTGCTCACCGGCCTGCCGCTGCCCGCGCCCGAGTCGCAGGCGCTGACTTTCGGCGAGGTCGATCGCACCTATCCCTTCGTCGACGTGCTGCCCGACGGCAGCGTGGGGTCCGGCGAGGTCGCGCTCAAGGGACCGATGAAGTGGTCGGGCTACCGGGGCATCGAGTTCGAGGTCTACGAGCGCAAGGTGCCGCGGGCGCATGAGCGCTTCGCGCTGACCGAGGACAAGAGCGCCATCGGCCGGGTCTACGACCAGCGCTTCGGCAACGCCTACAACGAGGGGAAGTTTCCCGTCGGCAAGTGGCAGCAGGGCCAGAAGAAGAGCTACGACACGCTCTACAACACGCGCAGCGCCGTGTCGTCGCTCGAGATCGAGAAGCTCTCGTGCACCTACGACGGTATCGCCGGCGCGTTGCAGTACCGCTGGCGCACGAACAACGGCCTCGACTACGGGTACATCTACGCGCCCGGCAAGGGCGTGGTCCAGGTCTTCACCTACAAGGGCGGGCGCTGAACGGTTCGCCGAGAACACGTTCGCGACAAGCCATGAACTGGGACGCCGGCCTGAACCCCGCCATCGCCGCCGCCTGCGCGGCGGCCACCGATGCCTCGCGCTGGGAGACCATGCTCGAGGCGCTGTGCGAACGCTTCGGCGCCACCGCCGCGGCCATCCACACGCCGCGCGGTGCACCGGCGGGCAAGCCGCTGTTCGTCGACATCGGGCTGCCCCAGCACACGGTGCCCGACTACATCGACTACTGGTCACAGAGGGATCCGTGGTTCGCTGGCGCCGCGACCAAGGAGATCTGCGTGCGCACCGGCGAATGCGGCATCGGCCGCGAACTCTGCGAATGGAGCGAGCTGGAGCGCATGGACTACTACCACGAGTTCGCGGCGCCGACCGGCGTGCATGGGTTGCTGGCGATGATCGTCGACGACGGCAGCCGGCCCGCGCAGGCGCCGCTCACGGCCATCGGTCTCTATCGCCGGCCCGGGCTCGAGGAGTTCAGCTACCAGGACAAGCGCGCCTTCGAGGCGGTGCACAAGCCGCTGCAGCTCGCGCTGCACGCGCACTGGTCGCTGGTGCGCTCCACGCCGGTCGAGAAGGCCACCGCCGACGCCTTCGACGTGGTGCCCAAGCCGCTCGTCGTGCTGGCCGCCACGGGCGCGATCCTGCATGCCAACGTCGCGGCCGCGGCCCTGCTGTCGCGCAGCGACTGGATCGGCATCCGCAACGGCAAGCTGGCGCGCCTGGGCCAGCTGGGCCCGGAAGCGGTGGAGGCCTCGCTGCGCGAGGTGGCGCGCGGCCTGATCCAGACCCACGTGCTGTGGACGCCCGAAACCGCGCGACCGAATGCACCGGCCATCGCGCGGCTGGTGCCGCTGGACGAGGGCAACGCCTGCCGGCTCGCCTGGCCGCATGCGGTGGCGCTGCTGATGGTCGAGGAGCCGCCCGAACGCGAGGCCAGCGACCGCCGGCTCGAGGCGCTCGCGCAGCAGTACCGGCTCACGCCCTCGGAGCTCCAGCTGGTCGTGCAGCTCTCGGAAGGCGCGCGGCCGGCCCAGGTCGCCGAGCGCTGCGGCATCTCGATCAACACCGTGCGCACCCATCTGCGCAACATCTTCGACAAGACGGGCGTGCGGCGGCAGAGCGAGTTGATCCGGTTGCTGGGGCCGTTGGCGCTGTCGGGACGTTGAAGCAAGGGGCGATGCCGCGAGCCGCCCACGCCCATCCGCTCGCCTTCCTATAATCGCGACCCTCCCGCCCGGCCCGCGCCAGATCCAGCCGCCGCCACATCTCCAGCACCCGGACGGATTCAACAGAGCCGGTGTGGCTGGAGTGCATCGTGGCGGCACGTTATTACCTGGAGCTTTTCAATTTCTGCAACCGGTACCTGCGCGACCGCGCGCTGGCGCAGGACATCGTGCAGGAGGTCTACGCGCGCTTCGCCGCCTTCGAGCGCCATGGCGCGCAGCCGGTGGTCGAGGTGCGCGGGCTGCTCTACCAGATCGCGCGCAACCTGCTGGTCGACCACCATCGCCAGCAGATCGTGCGCGCGCACGACAGCGACGACGTGCTGCTCGAGATGCCGGCGCCGGATGCCGACAACCCCGAGGTGGCCTATGCGGCGACGCAGCGCATGCGGCTGCTGGTCGCGGCCATCGAGAACCTGCCGCCGCGCTGCCGCGAGGCCTTCGTGCTGCACCGCATCGAGGGCCTGCCGCAGGCCGAGGTGGCGCAGCGCATGGGCATCTCGCGCAACATGGTCGAGCGACACGTGATGATCGCGGTCGCGGCCTGCCGCAAGCGGCTGCGCGACACGACCGAAGCGCCCGAGCCCATGCCCGCGCGGCCCGAGAAAATTTGAGTCGCCGCCTCAGGATCGGCGCTGCCGATCCGTCATCATCCAGGCCGAGACACCGAATTTCCGCACCCCGATGAACGACCGCACGCGCCCCACCGCCCCCGGCATGCCGGCGCGCGATGGCGCGCGCATGCCGGACGTGCCCGACACCGCGGGCGAGGAACTGCTCGAGGAGCTGTCGCCCGCGGAGTTCGAGGCACTGCGCTGGTCGGTGCGCATCGGCGACGGACTCGATGCCGCGGAACGCGCCGAGTTCGAGGCCTGGCGGCGGGCCGACCCCGCGCACCAGGCGGCCTACGACGAGATGACCGGCGTGAGCGAGGCGATCGATGCGATGCCCGCGGCGGGCACGGCACGGCTGCAGGCGCGCGTGGCGATCGACCGGGCCGGGGAATCGGCCACCCATGCCGCCGTGCCCGTTGCGCCCGCAACGCCGCCGGTCCCGCCGCGCCCCACGCGCCGCCGCGCGCTCGCCGCCGCCGCGGCGGTGTTCGCGGCCGCGGGCGGCGGCTGGTTCGGCTGGGAGGCTTGGCGCAGCGAGCCGGTGTTCGAGCAGCGCTACCAGACGCAGCGCGGCCAGCAGCTCGACGTGGCGTTGCCCGACGGCAGCCAGATGCGGCTCGACACGGCCACCACGGCCGAGGTCAGCCTGTACCGCGGTCGCCGCGAGGTGCGCCTCGCCGAGGGACAGGCGATGTTCACAGTGCAGTCCGACAAGGCACGGCCTTTCGACGTGCGCGCGGGCGGCACGCGCGTGACGGTGGTGGGCACGCGCTTCTCGGTGCGCTACACGCCGTCCATCGGCCGTCCCGAGGTGCAGGTCGCGGTGCAGGAAGGCCGCGTGCGCGTGGCGGCGGCCGGCAACGACGCCGTGCAGAACGCGATCGAGCTGGCACCGGGCGAGACCGTGGCGGCCGACGCGCAGGGCCGGCCCGGCCCGGTTGCCCGGATCACGCCCGAGGGCGTCGCCGCGTGGCGCGACAATCGCCTGAGCTTCGACAACCTGCCGCTGTCCGCGGTGCTGGCCGAGCTCGGCCGCTATGGCGACGTCGGCATCGCGGTGCACGACCCGGCCGTGGCCGCGCTGCCGGTGACGGCCAGCGTCGACCTGCAGCGCATGGGCGACTTCGTGCGCAGCCTGCCGCAGGTGCTGCCGGTGCGGCTGGAGCGCCGGCAGGGCACGACCGAGATCGTCGCGGCGAAGCACTGACGAGGCGCCGGCGCGCCGTCCAACTTTTTTCTTCACTCCACGTCAGGATCGCGCGCGGCGATCCGTCTTCATCGGAAAGGCGCCGATTCCGGCCCTGCGTCGTTCCCCTGGAGATCGTTTCGATGTCGTTCCGTGATTCGTCCTTCCCGCTGCGCCCGTTGCCGTTCGCGCTCGCGGCCTGCCTGGCCCTGGCCGCCGCGCTGCCCGCGCGGGCGCAGCCCTCGGCCGGCGCTCCAGCGCAGGTGTCCGTCGCCGCGCAGCCGCTGTCGCAGGCGCTGACCGAGCTCGCGCGCCAGACCGGCGTGACGCTGCTGGTGTCGCCCGCGCTGGTGGCGGGCCGCACGGCGCCGGCCGTGTCGGGCCGGCTGACGCCGCGCCAGGCGCTCGACCGGCTGCTGGCCGGCAGCGGCCTCGTGGCCGACATCGACGGCGGCGCCGTCACCGTGCGGCGCGAAGGCGAGGCGGGCACCTCGGCGCTGCCCGCGGTGACGGTCACGGCCGGCGCGGAACAGGAGTCGCCCTGGGGCCCGGCCACCGGCTTCGTGGCGCGGCGCAGCGCCACCGCGACCAAGACCGACACGCCGATCCTCGAGACCTCGCAGTCGGTCGCGGTGATCACGCGCGAGGAAATGGATGCGCAGCAGGCGCAGACCGTGCGCGCCACCCTGCGCTTCGCGCCCGGCGTGAGCATCAGCGACGACGCCGACAACCGGCTCGACACCATCAGCTCGCGCGGCTTCGCGCTCGACCAGTACCTCGACGGCCTCAAGACCATCGCCGGCACCTGGTCGGTGACCAAGGTCGAGCCCTACCTGCTCGAGCGCGTCGAGGTGCTCAAGGGGCCGTCGTCGGTGCTCTACGGCCAGGCTTCGCCCGGCGGCGTGCTCAACCTCGTGAGCAAGCGCGCGAGCCCGGAGCCGGTGCGCGAGGTGCAGCTGCAGTACGGCAGCAATGCCTTCAAGGAAGGCGCCTTCGACATCGGCGGCGCGATCGATGCCGACAAGACGCTGTCGGCGCGCATCGCCGGCGTGGTGCGCGACAGCGAGACCGAGGTCAACGACCTCAAGGAGCGGCGCATCGCGATCGCGCCTTCGCTGACCTGGCAGCCCGATGCGCGCACCAAGGTCACGCTGATGGCCGACTACCTGCGCGATCCCTCGGGCGGCTTCTGGAACCTGCTGCCCTACCAGGGCACCCTGCTGCCGAATCCCTATGGCCGCATCGACCGCAGCTTCTACACCGGCCAGTCCTCGTTCGAGCATTTCGCGCGCACGCAGTACTCGCTGGGCTGGGCCGCCGAGCACCAGGTCGACGACCACCTCACCGTGCGCCAGAACCTGCGCTATCGCCACCTCGACATCGACTACCGCTCGGTGCAGGGCCTCGGGCTGCAGGCGGACTACCGCACGATGAACCGCCAGGCCTACACCGCCAACGAGCAGCTCGACACGCTGACGCTCGACACCCAGGCCGAGTGGCGCTTTCGCACCGGCGCGCTCGCGCACAAGCTGCTGACCGGCATCGACTACCAGCACCTCGACTGGGACAACCTCACGCGCTTCGGCAACGCGCCCACGCTCGACATCCTCGCGCCCAACTACAACCAGGCCATCGCGCTGCCGGGCATCTTCCAGAACGCGCACCAGAAGCAGAGCCAGATCGGCTTGTATGCGCAGGACGAGATCGCCTGGGACCGACTGCGGCTGCAGCTCGGCGTGCGCAAGGACTGGGCGCGCACCGACACCGACAACTACGTGGCGCGCAGCGTCACGCGCCAGCGCGACGATGCCTTCACCGGCCGTGCCGGCCTGCTCTACCTGTTCGACAACGGCGTCGCGCCCTACCTCAGCTACGCCACCTCGTTCCAGCCGCAGGCCGGCACCGGCTTCGACGGCAATGCCTTCCTGCCGACCAAGGGCAAGCAGACCGAGATCGGCCTCAAGTACCAGCCGTCGAACACCGACATGCTGTTCACCGCCGCGGCCTACGACCTGCGGCAGAGCAACGTCGGCACGCCCGACCCGCTGCATGCCAACTTCACGGTGCAGACCGGTGAGGTGCGCTCGCGCGGCATCGAGCTCTCGGCCGTCGCCAACCTCGGCGAGCAGCTCAAGCTGCGCGCGTCCTACAGCCATCTCGACAACGAGATCAGCAAGACCACCACCACCTCGACGCTGGGCAACCGCCTCGCCGGCACGCCGGCCGAGCAGGCTTCGCTGTGGGCCGACTACGCCTTTCGCGGCGAGGCGCTCAAGGGCCTGAGCATCGGCGGCGGCGTGCGCCGCATCGGCTCGGCCTACACCACCAATGCCAACACGCAGCTCATTCCGGGCGCCACCGTGTTCGACGCGGCGATCCGCTACGACTTCGGCGTGCTCGACCCCTCGCTGCGCGGGCTGAAGGCCGCGCTCAATGTCTCGAACCTGTTCGACAAGGAGTACATCTCGATCTGCTCGGCCATCGGCTGCCGTTACGGCTTGGGCCGCGCGGTCTACGCCACGCTCAAGTACAACTGGTAGGCACCGGGCCATGAACGCGCGCGACGGCCACCGCACGGCCCTGCAACGCTGGAGTGCCATCCACAAGTGGACCAGCCTGGCCTGCACGCTGTTCCTGCTGCTGATCTGCCTCACGGGCCTGCCGCTGATCTTCTCGGAGGAGATCAAAGAGGGGTTCGACGACGGCGTGCCCGCCGCCACCGTGCCCGCGGGCACGCCGGCGCTGAGCATCGACCGCATCGTGGCGACCGCGCGCGAGCGCCTGCCGGGCTGGACCACCGACTTCGTCGTGTTCGACGAGGACAAGCCCTACGCCACCGTCTTCATGCGGCCTTCGGCCACGGCCGGCATCGAGACCCGGCGGCGCATCCGCTACGACCTGCACACCGGCCGCGAGCTCAAGCAGATGCTGCCGATCGCGCAGAGCCGCGGTGTCATGGACGTGGTGCTCTCGCTGCACACCGACCTGTTCGCGGGGCTCGCGGGCGAGCTGTTCCTCGGCGTGGTGGGGCTGTGCTTCGTCGTCGCCACCGTCTCGGGCGTGCTGCTCTACGCGCCCTACGTGCGCAAGCTGGCCTTCGGCACCGTGCGCGACACGCGCTCGCCGCGGCTGAAGTGGCTCGACCTGCACAACCTGCTGGGCATCGTCACGCTGGTGTGGGCGCTGGTGGTGGGCGCGACCGGCTTCATCAACGAGCTCTCGAAGCCGCTGTTCGGCCTCTGGCAACTGACCGACGTGCGCACCATGCTCGCGCCGTACGCCGGCAAGCCGCCGCCGAAGTTCGAGGACCTGGCCTCGGCCCAGGCCGCTTTCGACACGGCACAGGCGGCCGTGCCCACGATGCGCATCACCAGCGTGGTGTTCCCGGGCAATCCCTTCGGCAGCCCTTACCACTTCCTGTTGTGGACGAAGGGCGACACCGCGCTGACCAGCCGGCTCTTCAGCCCCGTGCTGGTCGATGCGCGCACCGGCGCGCTGACCACCGTCGTGCGCATGCCCTGGTACCTGCGCGCGCTCGAGGTGTCGCGGCCGCTGCATTTCGGCGATTACGGCGGGCTGCCGCTGAAGCTGATCTGGGCGGCGCTCGACCTGATCACGATCGTGGTGCTGGGGAGCGGGGTTTATCTGTGGGTATCGCGGCGCCGGCAGCGCGCCGGGCGAGCGGAGCGGTTCGAGAGGCCGGCCTGACGCCGTTCAGGCGGCCGCGGCGATCGGCCGTTGCCGCGGCAGCCGTGTGAACGCGAAAGCGGCCAGGAAGGCCCCGATGCCCAGCGAGAACGCGCCGATGAACAGCCACGTGTAGCTCGAGTACGCGTCGTAGATCAGCCCGCCCAGCACCGGGCCCAGTGCCATGCCGAGGCTGCTGGCCATCGTGGTGCTCCCGATCACCGTTCCCATCATGCGCAGCGGGAAGTTGTCGCGCGCGATCACCGCGAACAGCGGCATCACGCCCGCGTAGGTGAAACCGAACAGCGCGGCCACGGTGTAGAAGCTGCCCAGCTGCCGCGCGAACACGTAGCCCAGCACCACGATCGCCTGGGCCAGCAGCGCCAGCACCAGCACGCGCGCCGCGCCGAACCGGTCGCCCAGCAGCCCGAACACGAGGCGCCCGCCCAGGCCCGCGAGTCCTTCCATGCTGTAGATCGACACGGCGGCCATCAGCGGAATGCCGCAGGTGACCGCATAGCTCACGGTGTGGAAGATCGGTCCCGAGTGGGTGGCGCAGCTCAGGAAGCTGGTCAGCACCAGGATCAGGAAGGGCGGCGAGCGCAGCGCCTGCGCGACGGACAGCGACGATTCGCGCGAGGCCTCCGGCGCCGCGGCGGAGGCGGCCTGCCGCAGCGCGGGCGGACGACGCACCAGCAGGGCCAGCGGAATCATGGTGACCGCCGCCAGCGCCGCGATCAGCTGCAGCGCGCTGCGCCAGTCGTGCGTCTGCACGAGCCATGCCGCCAGCGGCGACATGGTCATCGGCGCCACGCCCATGCCGGCCGACACCAGCGACACCGCCAGGCTGCGGTGCGTGTCGAACCACCCGGTCACGCAGGCCATCATCGGCGCGAAGATCGCCGCCGCGCCGATGCCGACGACCACGCCGAACAGCAGCTGGAAGGCGAGCAGCGACGTCGCCAGGCTGGCCAGCGCGAGCCCGAGCGCGAGCAGCACGGCACCCACCAGTACCACGAGGCGCGGACCCACGCGGTCGCTGAGGGCGCCCCAGGCGATGCTGCCGAGCGCCAGCGCCACGAAGGCGAGCGTCATCGCCGTGGAGATGCCGGTGCTCGACCAGCCGGTGTCCTGCGCGATCGGCCGCAGGAACACCGGCAGCGAGAACAGCCCGCCGATCGCCACGCAGCCGAGGGCGCCGCCCGCGGCCACGATGATCCAGCGGTAGTGGGTGCGCAGTGCATCGGGCCAGGAAGTCATGGTGAGTCCTCGAGGGTTCAACGAGGGCTCAGGTTACCCCCGTGCACGCGGCGAGGGGAGTAACAAAGATGGCGCGATTGGCCGCACTAACCGTCGATGCGGATCCGATTCGCCTTCGCGATGCGCCCCCACTTCTCGAACTCGCTGCGCGAGATCGCGCCGAACTGCTCGACCGAATTGCCCACCGGCACCAGCCCCAGCTCGGTGAGCTTGCGCTGCACCTCGGGGTTGCGCAGGATCTTCACGAGCTCCTGGTTGTAGCGCGCGACGATGGGTTGGGGCGTGGCGGCCGGCACGTAGAAGCCCTGCCAGCCGTCGCCGTCGTAGCCGGGCAGCAGTTCCGCCACGGCCGGCACCTCGGGCAGCAGCGCGCTGCGCTTCGGGCTCGTCACCGCGAGCGCGCGGAGCTTGCCGCTGCGCACCAGCGGGATCGCCGTGGTCGCGGGCTCGAAGGCGATCGGCATCTGGCCGGCCATCACGTCGGCCAGCGGGCTGCCCTTGTAGGGCACGTGCACCATCTGCACGCCGGCCATGTTGTTCATCATCTCCATCACCACGTGCGGGCCCGAGCCCACGCCGAGCGAGCCGTAGTCGACCGAGCCCGGCTTGGCCTTGGCGCGCGCCAGCAGCTCGCGCAGGCTGGCGTCGGGCTGGGTCGGGCCGGTGATCAGCACATAGGGCACCAGCGCGACCTGCGTCACGGGCGCGAAGTCGCGGAAGGTGTCGTAGGGCAGCTTGGCGTAGACGTTGGGATTGATCCCCATGATCGAGTTGACGGTCATGAAGAGGGTGTAGCCATCGCCGGGACTGCGCGCCGCGACTTCGGCGCCGATGATGCCGGCCGCGCCGGCGCGGTTGTCGATGACGATCGGCTGCCCGAGCGCCTGGCCCAGCGGCTCGCTGAGGATGCGCGCCACCACGTCGGGCGACACGCCGGCCGAGAACGGCACGACGAGCTTGATCGGCTTGGTGGGCCAGGCGGCCTGCGCGAAGGCCGCGCGGCCCGTGGTGGCGGCCAGGGCCGCGAGGCCCAGGCGCTGGAGCGCGAGGCGCCGGGAACGAGAGACGGGCATGGGGAACTCCTCAGGGTGGGTCGATGCAGGTGTGATGGGTGTGGTCATTGCAGCCAGTCGCGCATGCGCTCGACCAGCAGCTCGGCCGTGACGATGTGCGGGTAATGGCCGCCCTGCGCCTGCGCGAGATGGCGGGCCTTCGGATAGCGTGCCCGCACGCGGGCACGGGTCGCGGGCGCGATGATCGCGTCGTCCTCGCATTCGAAGACCACGGTGTTGGCGATCGCCTGCGGTGCCGGCAGCTCGGCCGCGCCCGCCACCTGGCGCAGCCGCCCGTGGAAATCCGAAGCGGGCAGGCCGGCATGCAGCATGTGCAGCTGCACCGCGCGCAGCAGGTCGTCGGGCCGCGCGCGCAGCGCCTGGTTCCAGCGCGCGATCACGGTGGCGCTGTCGCTGGCCGCGAGCCAGAGCGCATCGAACAGCGGATGCTGCGTCACGTCGCGCCCGTCGACGAAGGTGTTGCCGAGCCACAGCGCCGCCACCTGATCAGGGAAACGCAGTGCGAAGGCCTGCGCCCACCAGGCGCCGTACGACGAGGCCCAGAGCGCGACCGCGCCAGTGCGCCGTTCGCGCAGCAGCTCCTCGAGCCCGAGCGCGAGCAGCTCGGGCGCGACGCCGCCCGGGTAGGTGATGCTCAGCACGCGGCGCTCGGCGGCGAAGGCCTGCGCGATGCGCCAGGCGCTGTCGCCGTTGCCCAGCGCGCCCGGCAGCAGGACCAGCGGCCGGGGCTCGGCGGTGGCCGTGTCGCCGCGCGCGCCGCTGTCGCGCAGCGACCAGGCCAAACCCCGCGTGTCGGTGAAGCGATGCAGCGGCTGCGCGGCGACGAAGCGGCGCAGGGCCTCGGGCATCGCGGGCAGGTCTTCGGCGATCGTTGTCATGCGGTGGGCCGTCGCGCGCATCAGGCCAGCAGGCCTTCTTCGCGCAGCGTCTTCTTGGCTTCTTCGGTGAAGTCCGCCTCGGGCGCGTTGCCGCCGATCACGAACATCAGGAAGTGCGTCTTGCCCGGCTCCTCGTGCGTGATGTTCTCGAAGCGACGGTTGACGCCGGCCGGGAACGAGAAGATGTCCCACGGCCCGACGTCGAAGTATTCCTCGCGGCCGTCGAGCTCCCACGAACAGCGCCAGCGGCCCGTGAGCGGCATGAAGGTCTCGTTGGTGTCGTGGTTGTGCATCATCGGGCCCTTGCCGGGCTTCGCTTCGCAGAAGCCGAGGTTGAAGCCCTCGCTGATGCGGATGGCGGCGTTCTCGGCCGCCTGCGCGCCGACCGGCGAGACCACCTCGTCGCCGCCTTTGCCGCGCGGCGGCTGGAAGCCCACCGCGTTGTAGAGCTTGCGCTCGGCGCTCGGATGGCGGCTGTCGGGCAGCCCGCCGTCGAAGCCCTTGAGGTCCTTGAAGTAGGCGACGCGCTGGCGCATCTCTTCGCGGGTGACACGGATCTGGGGAATGGCCATGGCGATCTTTCTCGCGGAGTGAATAATGGCCGCCAGTATTCGAGGCCGCGGCCGCGCGGTCCATCGAAGCCGCCGATGCCCGGTATCGCGTTCGTGATGATCCATGCGGGTTTACCCGCCCGCGCCCCGCTATCGCCCCCGATGAAGCTGCAAGACCTCGACCTGAACCTGCTGCGTGCCTTCGATGCGCTGATGCGCGAGCGACACGTCACGCGCGCGGGCGAGCGGCTCGAGATGAGCCAGTCGTCGATGAGCGTCTCGCTCGCCAAGCTGCGCGACCTGCTGGGCGACGAGCTGCTGATGCGCGCCGGCACCGGCTGGATGCCGACCGAGCTCGCGCTCGTGCTGTGGCCGCGCGTGCAGGAGGCGATCGCCGCGCTCGAGCGCCTGACCGAGCCCGTGCGCTTCGACCCCGCGACCTCGACACAGGTGTTCCGGCTCATCGTCATCGACTACATCGACCTGCTGATGATGCCCTCGGTGATGCGCCGCATCCGCCAGGAGGCGCCGGGCGTGCGGGTGCACATGCTGCAGACCAACCCGCATCATTTCGGCGAGATGATGGCGGCCGGCGAGCTCGACCTGGCGCTGACCTACTTCCCGAACGCGCCCGCCTACGTCAAGGGCCGCAAGCTGTTCTCCGACCGCTTCCTGGGCCTGGCCGCGCGCTCGCACCCGGTGCATGGCGCGGCGCTCGACGTGCCCTCGTTCTGCGCGCTGCCGCACGTGACGATCGAACCCGACGCATCCCAGATCTACAACGTGCAGATCGACGCCGCGCTCGAGCCGCACGGCCTGCGTCGGCGCGTGCAGATGATCAAGCCCAGCTTCCTCGCGCTGCCCTTCGTGCTCGAGACCTCCGACATGGTGGCCAGCGTGCCGGCGCGGCTCGCGCGCCGCATGTCGCGCATGGCCGAGGTCGAGGCCTTCGATCTGCCGCTGGACCTGCCGCTGTTCGACGTGCGCATGGTCTGGCATCCGCGCACCGACCATTCGCCGGCGCACGAGTGGCTGCGCGAGCTGATGCTGGCTTGCGCGCGCGACGCCTGAGCCGCGCTCCGGGCGGTGCTCAGCCGACGGCGCCCGGGCGCGGCGCGCTGGACACCGGCGGGGCCATCGCATCGCCGACCCGCTTCAGCAGGTCGTCCACTTCCCAGTGATCGTCCGCATGCTGGCCGTACTTGCAGGCCACCACGCGGCCCCGAGCGTCGATCAGGAAGTCCGCCGGCAGGCCCAGGATGCCGTTCTCGGCCCTGCGATAGAAGCGGCCGGTGGACAGCACCCAGCGCAGGCCGCTCCAGAACACCCCGGGATGCAGCACCGCGCGCCACGAGGTCTCGACGCCATAGGCGCGGTAGTACCGCTTCGTCGGATCCGCGATGCAGTCGAAGGGAAGCTGGGCCTGGTACTCGAGCATCTCCTCGGGCGACGAATGGAAGAACACGAGCTGCCGCACGCCGGCCGCGGCGATCTCCGGCTGGCGCAGGCTCATCGTGCGCAGGTGGAAGTTACACACCGGGCAGCCGGCGAAGCGGCGGAACTGCAGGTGCAGGTAGGGCGCGCCGTCGCTCGGTATGCGGACGGACTGGCCGAGGATCGTTCGGGCGACGAGTGCCGGCGCGATGGAACCCGGGGTGAGCTTCATGTGATTCCTTGCTGGAAGGCGGTGAAAGATTCAAATACGTACGATGTACGTAAACAACTATAATCGTCCCGTCCGAAGAAAGTCAATGGAGCAGCGATGGGCCGACCCGCCAGATTCACGCATGCGCAACTGCAGGCTGCCGCCCTGCGCCTGCTCGACAGGGAGGGCCTCGCCGGCCTCTCCATGCGCTCGCTCGCGGCCGAGCTGGGCACGGGCGCGATGACGCTCTACAACTACGTGCCGCAGCGCGAGGCGATCGATCTGCTGGTGATCGAGGCGGTGCTCGCCGAGGTGGCCTGGGATCGCGGGCCGTACGCCGCATGGGGCGACGAGGTGCGCGCCATCGCCACCGCGCTGTGGCGCGCGGTGCGTGCGCATCCCCACGCCATTCCGCTGATCCTGACCCGCCGCAGCCGCGCCCCCGCGACCTTCGAAGTGGCCGAGGCGCTGCTGGCCGCGCTGGCGCGCAGCGGTCGTTCGGGCACGCGGTTGCTGGTGGCCTTCCGGGCCATCTCCGCGCTGGTCACGGGCATGGCGCAGGCCGAACTGGCGGGGCCGCTGTCGCTGCAGGCGGCGGAATCGGCCGAGGACACCATTGCGCGTTTCCGCGCGCTACCGGCCGATCGCTTTCCGCAACTGATCGGCGTGGCTTCCGCCGCGATGCGGAGTACGGCGGAGGATGAATTCCAGGCGAGTCTTCGGTTGTTGCTGGCGGGGTTGGAGGCGGGTTGATTGCGCGGGTACCGCATCAAGCGCGCACGAGTCGCGCGCGGGACTTGTCGACCGTCGTTTTCATCTGCCGCACCGTCGCTCGGCGGATCGGACAGTCGGTCGCGCGTTGCGCGAAGGTCTCGGCCTGCGCGAGCATCCGTTCGAGGGTTGCCTCGGCCGCAGCCGCTGGCACGCCGCCTTCCGAGGCCAGACGCATCAGGTGGCCCCGTTCCACGGCACGGGCTTCGCCGCAGATGTCCATGTGGTGCTGCCCCATCGGGCCTTCGCTGAAGCTCAGGTCGAAGGCGGGCGCCAGCCGCCAGCGGCGATCGCGTTCGAGGCGCCACGCGAAGTTCTTCGGGTGGTCGTCGCGGTTGTGGAACAGCACGTTGAAGACGGCTCGCGCATAGGCCTTCTCGACCTCGCGCTCGTCGCGGGTCAGGAAGCGCGTGGCGCGCAGCAAGGCGGTGTAGTCCGTGCTGCCCGGGATGCGGAAGTCCAAATGCAGCAGGCTCGCGAGGCTTTGCACCGGCGCGCGCAATCCCTTTTCGCGATCGAAGCGCGCCACGCCGAAGGCCGCCAGCGCGGGCGACAGATCGAACCATGCACTGGCCGGCATCTCCAGCCCGCAGTCGCGCGCGAGCTGCGCATACATCTGCTCGATGGCGCAGACCTCCTTGTGCTCGCCTTGGGCAGGGAACTTCACCAGCCAGGGCTCGCCCGGGGCGTCGCTGCGCGTGCTCACGTGCCCCGACGCCGCGTCGTACTGCACGAGGGCCTTGGGTCGCGCGCCTTGCGGGGAACCACCGGTCAGCGCCAGTTCGCGCAGGGCGGCGCCCGCTTCCCCGGCCAGGGCGCGTTCGCTTTCCTTCGCCAATGCCAGCAGGTTCCAGTCCGGCTCTTCGGCATCGGGTGGGGTGGCCGGCACGAAGCGCAGGGCGCCCATGGCGCGGTCGCCGATGAAGGCCAGGCGATCCAACGGTCCGGGATGGCGCAGCCCCTGCTGGCGGAACAGCCGGTCCATCAGCAGCAGCCCCCAGCCGTCGGGCAGGCTGTCGGCGATGAGGCCGGGCAGGCGGTGCAGATGCTGCGGGAAACCGCCATGGGCCGTGGCGCGCAAGGGAAGGTGCAGCGGCGACAGTTCCAGCCCTTGTCCCAGCGCTTCGGGCGCGTACTCGAACAGCAGCGTGTGGCCGTCGTCGGCCAGCCGGCCCAGCGGCCAGTCCTCGCCCCAGCCGCAGTAGCGGACGGCCAGCTGTTTCATGAACGGCTTCCTCGTCGGCGTGTGGCCCGCTGTCGTTGGCTCACGGCTTCCGCCTGCTCCATCTGGGCGATGGATTGGCGCTTGAGCACGAACAGGTCTTCCAGCTCATTCACCAGGCCAAGCGCCTGTACCGCGCGGACCAGGGTTTCCAGCGAGGTCTGGCCGCTGCTTTCCAGCTTGCGCACCGCACCCAGGGAGAGGCCGGCCATCTGGGCCAGCTCGCGCTGAGGTACTTGCTGGGCCAGCCGCTGCGCGCGCACGCGCTGGCCCAGGGCCTGCAGGACTTCGGTAGCGGGTGCCAGAGCAAATGCCATTCTTATGGTCTTTATGTCGTGCTTTCACAGATAAGAGCCATTTTAGTGGTTCTTGCAATTCAAATGGTGTCCCTGTCGACGGACTGGCCGGGCATGCGGCTTTCGCCTACGCGAATGCCGGGCGCTCGCCTTAGGCGACCGCGGCCCGCGTGGGAGAGGCTGGCGTTCAACACATCAGCAAAGCGGAGATTTCAATGACGATCCAGCCGAACACCCCCCGGTCCCTGTCCGAACCGAGCGCAGAAGAGCTGACGCCGCTGGAGATTTCGCGGGCCGTCCTCGAAGGCGAGGAAAACCCCAACACCGCACGCGCCATCACCCCGCTAGAGCGCGCCGCTTCCGGCACGCCCGCGCACCCCGAGCGTCAGCGCTCGGCCCTCAGCCGCGCGTTGCACAGCCCCGCCGTCGCATGGGGCGGCGCCGCGCTCACGGGCCTGGGCCTGATCGCGGCGCTGGTCTATGCGCGCCGCTCGCCGCCCTCGCGCTGGCAGGCACTCCAGGCACTGCCTTCGAAGGTGCTGCCGTTCAAGGCGCGTGCCATGAAGGCCTTGCCGTCGAAGTCGGAGTCCTTGAAGGCGCTGCGTTCGTTCAAGATCTGAGAGCGAGCAGACGCGGGTCGCGTTCGATCGCGCGAGGCCACCACCCGATGTGGGTCTCGCGCCGGCGCGCTTGAAAGCGCTCAGTGCCTGCGCGGCCCCGCGTCGACCGTCGGCGCGTGCCGCAGCCGGTAGTCGCGCGGTGCCATGCCGTGCCGGCGCCGGAACGCCGCGCTGAAGCGCCCGTGGCATTCCCACCCGGCCTCGGCCGCCACCGCCTGCACCCCGAGCTGCGTGTCGCGCAGCAGCCGCGCCGCAAGCGCGAGCCGCTCGTCTACCAGCAGGCCATGCACTGACAGCCCCGCGGCCGCGCGCACCTGTGCCTGCAGCCGCGGCGTGCGCAGGCCGACGCGTTGCGCGAGCTCGTCGACCGACCAGGCGCGTGCCGGCGCCTCGCCGACCAGCGCGCGCAGCCGGCGCACCGTGGCCTCGGCGTCGTCGGCGCCTTCCTCGGCGCCCGAGCGCGCGGGGCGCAGCAGTTGGTGCAGGTCGAGCAGCACGCAGGTCAGCAGCTCGGTCGCGCGCGCATGGAACAGCGGCACGAAGGCCGGCTGGTCGGCGGGCTCGTCGCGGATGCGCGCGAGGCAGTCGCGCACGCGCGGCGTGAGCGCGGCGTTGCACAGCACGCGGCCGTCGTCGCGGTCCACGAGTTCGGCCATTTGCCGCGCCGGCAGTTGCACGCCCAGTGCCTGCAGCCAGCGCGGCAGCAGCGCGCGCCGCAGCCGGAACTGCACGAAGTTGTTGCGGCAGGCGCCCGGGATGTGGATCAGGTAGCCGCCGTCGCGGTTAGGCGTGCGCAGCAGCGCGCGGTCGACGCGGAAATCGAGCGCGCGGCCCTGCGCGCTGCCGATCTCGCCCGTGACGTGGCCGGCCAGGAAGAAGGTGACCAGCAGCTCGTCGCCGGGCGGCAGTTGCACGTGCAGGTCGTCGTTGAGGCGGAAGTCGAAGTACAGCGCGCTCGCGCCTTCCCAGGGCATGGTGCGCAGCCGCAGGATGCGGCCGCCGTCGCGCGGCCAGCGCACCTCGCGGCTCGCGCCGTCGTGCAGGCCCGCGAGCGCCAGCGGCCGCTCGACCGGCAGCCGGATCAGGGCCGCGTTGAAGTCGTCCTCGGGCAGCGCACCCGGGGGCATGGCCGGGAGCAGCGACGGGATCGGCACAGTCTGCGAGCGGATCGGCATAGAAAACCCTGCCCTGCGGCGTTAGCGTTGCAATACTTTGATGGAGCGCGGAGTTTAGGTATGAATGTGCGACGTGTCTGCCGGTTTCTGGGGCTTGCGGCGGCCTCCCTGGCGCTGGTGCTGCCGGCGTTGTCGGCGGCCCAGGCCGCCTGGCCCGCGCGGCCGATCCGGCTGGTGGTGCCCTTCGTGGCGGGTGGCGGCGCCGACGTGACGGCGCGGCTCATCGCAGCGAAGTTGCAGGAGCGGCTCGGCCAGCAGATCGTGGTCGACAACAAGCCCGGCGGCAACACGCTGATCGGCGCGCAGGAGCTGATGAAGGCGCAGCCTGACGGCTACACGCTGCTGTGGTCGATCGACCAGACCTTCGTGCTCAACCCCTCGCTCTACAACCGCCTGCCCTACGACCCGCGCAAGGATTTCGCGCCGGTGGCGCTCGCGATCACCTCGCCCAACGCGGTGATCGTGCGCGCCGGCGTGCCGGGCGCGGTGGCCGACGTGCACGAGCTCGTGAAGCGTGCCCGGGCCGAGCCCGGCAAGGTCAACATCGGCGCGGCGGCGATCCTGTCGCAGATGGCGCTCGAGGAGTTCAACCGCAGCGCCGGCATCCAGAGCACGCGCGTGCCCTACAAGGGCAGCGCTGAGGTCGCGCAGGCCACGGTCGCGGGCGACATCGACGCGGCCTTCGACGGCATCGCGCCCTATGTGCAGTTCGCGAAGGCGGGCCGCGCGAAGATCCTGGCCTTCGCGTCGGCGCGGCGCTTCTCGGGCCAGCCCGAGGTGCCCACGCTCGAGGAGCTGGGCTACAAGGGCGTGGACTTCTCGGTCTGGTTCGGCATCGTCGGGCCCAGGGGCCTGCCGCCCGAGATCGTGGCGCGCGTGAGCGAAGGCGTGGACTGGGCGCTGCGCCAGCCCGACGTGGTCGAGAAGCTGCTGGTGTTCGGCTTCGAGCCCGCGGCCCAGACCGGGCCGCAGGCGCTCGCGACGCGCATCGACGCCGACCTGGCGCGCTATGCGCCGGTGATCCGCCGGCTCGGCTTCAAGCTCGACTGAGGGCCTTCCCATCATGAAAGTCGCGGGCCTGATCGGAGGCGTCGCGTGGCCCTCCACGCTCGGCTACTACAAGCTGCTCAACGAAGGCGTGCAGCGCGAACTCGGCGGCCTGCACTCGGCGCGCTGCGTGATCGTGAGCCTGGACTTCGCCTGCATCCATGCGGCCATGGCCGCGGGCCGGCCGGCCGATGCGCGCGCGCAGATGGAGACGGCCGCGCGGCAGGCGCGCGCCGCGGGCGCCGAGCTGATCGCGATCCTCGCCAACACCGGCCACTTCGCGGCCGACGAGGTGCAGGCCGCGGCCGTCGTGCCGCTGGTGCACGTGGCGCGCGAGACCGGCGATGCCGTCGCCGCCGAGCAGCCGGGCCTGCGCCGCCTGGGCGTGCTGGCCACCAGCTTCGCGCTCGACGCGCCCTTCTTCGGCCGCCTGCTCGGCGAGGGCGCGGGCTTCGAACTGGTGCTGCCCGACGCGGCCCAGCGCCGCACCCTCGATGCCGCGATCTTCGGGCCGCTGGCGCGCGGCGAGGCCGGCCGTGACGAGGGCCTGATGGTCTCGACCTTGTGCAACGCGCTGGTGGCGCGCGGCGCCGAGGGCGTGGTGCTGGGCTGCTCCGAACTGAGCTACGCCAGGCCCTGGCTGCGCTGCCGCGCACCGATCTTCGATGCGACCGAGATCCATGCGCGCGCCATCGTGCGCGAGATGCTCCGCACCTGATTTTTTTCCTTCCCTTCGTTCATTCCATCGCCAGAAAGAGAGACACCGCATGCAGACCGCCGAGTTCCCGCTGCCCTTCGTCAATGCACCGTACAGCCGCGCGCTGTTCGACGACGACTGGATCTTCGTCTCGGGCACCATCGGCATGGACTACGACACGCAGCAGCTCGCCGAGAGCGCCGAGGACCAGACCCGGCTGATGATGCGCAACATCGAGCGCTACCTCGCGGCCTGCGGCGGACGGCTCGACCAGATCGTCAACTACACCTTGATCGTCGCGGGCGCCGAGCACCTGGGCGCGGTGGTGCGCACGTTGTCCGAAGTGCTGCCGACCAAGCCCACCGGCACCGCGATGCTGGCTGGCATCGCGGTGCCCAAGGCCTGGGTCGAGATGCAGGTGATCGCGCGCAAGAGCCACGGTGCCGGCGGAGGCGCGCGGTGAAGACGCCGCTGCTGCGCGCGCTGGCGTGCGGTGCCGTGGTCGCGGGCGCGATTGTGGCCTGCGGCGGCGACGGGAGCGGCGGCGGTTTTCTGCCCGGCCCCGTCGGCGGCAATCCTCCTGCAACGCCGGACAAGTACAGCGCGGAAGTTCGCTGGACGCAGTACGGCCTGCCGCACGTGAAGGCCGCCGACTACGCGGGTCTTGGCTACGGCTACGGCTATGCGGTGGCGCGCGACCATCTGTGCCTGCTCGCCGACCGCGTGATCACGCTGCGTGGCGAGCGTTCCGAACGCTTCAGTCCCGACGGTGCATCGCTGGTCGCGTTCCTGCAGACCTCGAACTTGAACAGCGACCTGTTCTACCGCGTGCAACTGTCTGACGAGGAGGTCGAGGCCGCATGGCGCAATCTCTCGGCCGATGCGCGCGGCCTCGCCGAGGGCTATGCGGCCGGTTTCAACCGCCGGCTGCGCGACATCGGCGCCGAGGCCGCCACCACCGCCTGCCAGGGCGCGGCGCCGCCGCAGATGCGCGCCAGCGACGTGGTGCGCGCCACGATGCAGGTCAACTCGCTGTGGAAGGCGCTGGCCGTCGCGCCCTATGCCGCGGCCTCGACCTGGGACCAACTGGGCGCGCCCGCCGTCGCCAAGGTCGCCGAAGACCGTCCGCCCGCGCAGCGCATGGCGAGCAATGCCTGGGCTTTCGGCGCCGAGGCCACGGGCACCGGTGCATCGATCATGGTCGCGAACCCGCACACGCTGTGGCAGGGCCACTGGCTGCTGATGCACCAGATGCACCTGAGCATCCCTGGCGAAATCGACGTGATGGGCGCCGACTTCCTCGGCCTGCCGCTGCCGCTCTCGGGCTTCACGCAGCACCTGGCGTGGAGCATCGAGGCGCCGTCGACCGTGACCTATCCATTGCTGATCGCGCTCGACGTGCGCGACGGCGACAAGCCCTCGTACACGGTCGACGGCCAGCGCCGCGATCTCGGCACGAAGCGCGTGGCGCTGCGCGTGCGCCAGGCCGATGGCAGCGTGGCCACGCAGCAGCACGAGCTGCCCGTGTCGCACCTCGGCCCGCTGTACCGGTTGCCGGCCGATGGCGACCGCGCCGCGGGCTGGTATGCGATCACCGACCCCAGCATCGCGAACGCGCGCGCGCTCGACCAGATGCTCGCGGTCGCGAAGGCGCGCGACATCGCGAGCTTCGAGCAAGCGGTGGCCAGCAACCGCGGCATCACCGCCCACCTGATCGCGGGCGACAGCCAGGGCCGCGCGATGTACATCGAGTCGGGCCCGCTGCTGGACATCGGCGATACGGCGCTGCGCGGCTGCGCCACCGTGCCGCCGCCCGACGACATGACGGTGCCGGCCGCGCTCGATGGCCGTCGCGGCGCCTGCGCCGTGCGCGATGCGCAGGGCCGGCCGAAGCTCGCGCCCGCGAGCCGCATTCCGGCGCTCGCCACGCGCAGCATCGTGCAGAACGCGAACGACAGCTACAGCCTGTCGCTGGTGGGGCAGCAGCTCGACGGCTATTCGCTGTTGCTTGGCAGTCCGAAGGCGCCACCCGGCATGCGCACGCTGATGTCGCAGCGCCAGATCCAGGACGGTATGCGCGATGGCCGCATCGACAGCGCCGAGGCGCTCGGCATGGTGTTCGACAACCGCAACTACCTGGCGGAAACCACGCTCGATGCGGTGCTCGCGGCCTGCGCGGGCGCGAAGGGCGATGCGCAGGTGCAGGCGGCCTGCGCCATCCTCTCGGCCTGGGACCGGCGCCACGACGTGGACAGCCGCGGCGCGCTGCTGTTCCATGAGCTGGGCCCGCGGCTTGCATCCGTGCCGGGCCTCTACGCCGAGCCCTACGACAGCGCGCGGCCCTACCGCGTGCGGCCGGTCTCCACCGCGCCGGCCGTGAGCGCGGCCATCGTCGCCGCGGTGCGCGACACGGCGCAGGCGCTCGCGGCGCTGGGCCTGCGTGGCGACGAGCGCTGGGGCGACATGCTCGCGCGCCCCACGCCGCGAGGCCGCGTGCCGCTGCACGGCGGTTCGGGCGAGCAGGGCGTGCTCAACGCGCTCGACGGCGCGCCGCTCGGTCGCGAGGGCTTCGGCGTCATCATTGCGGGCACCTCCTACGTGCACCTCGTGACCTGGGACCAGGGCCGGCTGGTGGCCAGGCTGATGATGGCGGCCGGCCAGTCCACCGACCCGGCTTCGCCGCACCACGACGACCAGCTGCCACTGTTCTCGCGCAAGCAGCTCGTGACGCCGCCGTTCACCGAGGCGGAAATCGCGGCCGATCCGAAGCTAGAGCGGCTGGTGTTGCGCGAGTGAGGCGTCGTTAGACTGGCGGGCCGTCGTCTCTTCGTTCCGATCGCCCAGCCCATGGCAACCCCCCGCCCCGAGAACATCTTCGATCTGCTGCAGGTGGCGCAAGCCGGCCTCAAGGAAGCACGCGCCGACGACGGCGCCCTGCTGCTGATGCATTTCGCGTTCCGCGGCCTGGTCGCGAAGGCCGATGTGTTCCTGGCTGGCCATGGCCTGTCGCGCGTCCATCACCGCATGCTCTATGCGATCGCGCGCACCGACGGCATCGCGGTCGGCCAGCTGATCGCGCTGCTGGGCGTGTCGAAGCAGGCGATGCACCGGCCGCTCAAGCATCTGCAGGAACAGGGGCTGGTGCTGGCCGAGCGCAGCCCGCACGAGCATCGCAGCAAGCTGCTGCGGCTCACGCGCGAGGGTGCGCGCATCGAGCGCCAGGCTTCCGCGCACGAGGCGGCGGCGATGGAGCGCGCGCTGAAGTCGGTCGGCGAAAGCGAGCGCCAGGCCTGGCGCACGGTCATGCTCGAGCTGGCGCGGCAGATCTAGGCCGCCGAGATGCCCGCATTCTCGAAGTAGGCATCGCGTTGCTGGCGGAAACGCGCCGCCTCATCGAGCAGCCATGCCAGCACGGTCGGCGTGGCGGGATGGGAAGGGCTGCCGATGAAGCGGTACGTCGCGTTGGAAAGCACCCGCTGGCGGAACGCGAGCACCAGCCGTCCCGACGTGAGGTAGTGCAGCACGAGCGCCAGCCGCCCCATGGCGATGCCTTGGCCTCCCAGTGCCGCCTGCACCGCCAACAGCGACAGGTTGAACTGCGTCCCCTGCCGCAGCGCCGAGGGCGCCATGTCCACGCCCACGGCGCCGAGCCACTGCGCCCACTCCTCCGTCGGCTCGCCGCCTTCCCCCGGGTCCGCGGCATGCAGCAGCTGCGAACCCTTGAGCTTGCTCGCCTTGCGCAACTCGGGATGGGCCTGCATGAAGCTAGGCGCAGCCACCGGCACCAGCCATTCGTCGAGCAGGTCGACCGCTTTCGCATCCTCGCTGCCCGCGGCACCCAGCCGCACCGCCGCGGCGATGCCTTCGCGCGACATGCGCGAGGGATCGACGCGGTCGGACTCTCCGACCACCCGGAACGCCATGTCCGGATTGGCGCGGTAGAGGCTGCCCAGCCGCAGCGTGAGCCACAGCATGGCGAGCGACGGCGAGCAACTGATGTTGACCGGCTCGCCCACATGCGCGAGCTGCAACCGGTGCACGGTGCTCGCGAGGTTGCGGAACGACTCGCGCGTTGCCGCGTAGAGCTGCTCCCCCTGCGGCGTCAGCGCCAGTCCCGCGGGCGTGCGCAGCAGCAGCACGTGTCCGAGCCGGTCCTCCAGTCGCTTGACCTGCTGGCTCACTGCGCCCTGCGAGACGTGCAGTTCCGCGGCCGCCTTGGTGAAGCTGCAACAGCGCGCGGCTGCGTCGAAGCAGCGCAGCCATGCCAGCAGCGAGGGGGACAACGAGGGCGTGGTGCTAGGAATCATTAGTTTCATTGAGGTAGTAGCACTATAAATCCATTGCTGGTTGCTGGTTCGACGCAAAGAATCGCCTCAACAAAACTGATGTGGAGTCGATATGCGCGTACTGGTGGCCGGGTTCAAGCACGAGACGAACACCTTTGCCTCGAACCGTGCCGATTGGGCCGCCTTCGAGCGTGGCGAGAGCTTTCCGAAACCCACGCACGGCGACGCGATGCTGGAGATGATCTCGAAGGTGGACGTCTCCGCCAGCGGTTTCGCCAGCGTCGCGAAGCGCCATGGCTGGACGCTGGTTCCGAGCCTGTGGGCTGGCGCCGTTCCCTCGTCATACATCACCGACGATGCCTTCGAGCGCATCTGCAACACCATCCTGCGTGACGTGAAGACGCTCGCATACGACGCCATCTACCTCGAGCTGCATGGCGCCGCCATGAGCGAGTCGTTCGACGATGCCGAGGGCGAACTGCTCGCGCGCATCCGAAAGGCCGTCGGCAGGAACGTGCCGCTCGTGGCGAGCCTGGACCTGCATGCCAACGTCACCCGCGCGATGCTCGCGCATGCCGATGCGCTGGTGGCGTTCCGCAGCTATCCGCACATCGACTACGTGAAGACGGGCGAGCGCGCGGCGGATCTGCTCGATCGATTGACGCGCCATGGCGGGCGCGAGCCTTGGCATTGCGAACGCCTTCCCTTCCTCATCTCGGTGAGCATGCAAAGCACTTCGGCCGAACCCGCCCGAGGCTGCTACGAACTGCTCGAGGACATCGACCGGCGGCTGGGCACGGTCTCCAGCTTCTGCATGGCTTTCCCGGCCTCGGACTTCGAGGAATGCGGGCCGACCGTCTGGTCCCATGGCGAGCGTGCGCGCGAGGCCGTGGGCTTGCTCCATGCGCATGTCGGCGAGCCCGGCCAGTGGCGGTTGACGGCACTCGACGCCAAGGAGGCCGTGGATGCTGCCTTGCAGCGCGCCGACCAGAGCCCGCGCACCGTGGTGGTCGCGGACCTGCAGGACAACCCCGGCGTCGGCGGCACCGCGTCCACCACCGGCATGCTCCACGCACTGCTCGCGGCCGGCGCGGGGCGCCGCTTTCCGGGCCGGGTGGCGCTGGGCGTGCTCTACGACCCCGCGGCGGCAATGCTGGCGCATCGTGCCGGCATCGGCCAGACGATCGACTGCGCTCTCGGGGAGTCGCTGGCCACACCCATCGGCCAGAGCGAGCCGCCGCTGCAGGGCAGGTTCGAGGTCCGTTCGCTTTCCGATGGCGCCGTCACCTTCAAGGGCCCGAAGATGACCGGGTTCCAGGCCGTGCTCGGTCCCACCGCCTGCCTGGAGATCGAGGGCGTGCTCATCGTGGTCTCCAGCGGGCGCATCGGCACACAGGATCGCGAGCTCTTTCGCATGGTCGACATCGCGCCGGAGGCGATGAAGATCGTCGTCGTCAAGAGTTCGCACCACTTCCGCGCGGACTTCGAGCCGCTGACCGAGCATCCCGAAACCGATGTCGTGATCGCGCACGCGAAGGGAATGTTCCCCTCCGATCCCGGGGCGCTGACGTGGAAGAAGCTGTCCCCGGCCACCCGCACGCGGCCCTGAGGGAGCGCGGCCATGTTTCGCCTCGGCCTGCACCACCTCGAGACGCTGTTCTGGATCGATCGGCTCGGCTCGTTCGCGGCCGCGGCGGAACGCCTGAACACCACCCAGTCGGGCATCTCGAGCCGCGTGCGCGAGCTGGAAGCGCGGCTGAAGACACGCGTCTTCCAGAAGGAAGGCCGTCGCATGCTGCTCACGCTGCGAGGCCGGGACCTGGTGCGGCGCTGCGAACCCTTGCTGCAACAGGTGAATGGCGTGCTGCTGTCGGTGACCGACGAGGCCTACGCGACCGGCACCGTGCGACTCGGTCTCGACGAGATCGCCGCGGCGCCGCGCGTGTTCGGCTTCGTGCACGACGTCGGCTCGGACATGCCGCATCTGAACTGGGACCTGATCGTCGATGCCGGCGCGGCACTGCGACAGAAGATCGCCGATGGCGTGCTCGACATGGGCATCGTCAGCGGCCCCCTCGATGCGCAGGAACTGGTCGCCCAGCCGATCGGCCGGACCGGGCTGGCCTGGATGGCGAGCGCCACCTACTTCGCCGCAAGGCAGGACCGGGTGTCGCTGCACGATGGCCCGATCTGGGCCTTGCCGCGTCCCTCGCACCACCATCTGTTGACGGCCGGCATGCTGCGCGAGGCCGGCCTGCCCCCCTCGGGCATCAATGCCTGCAACCACGTGCAGGCGATGATCGACATCGTGCGGGCGGGGGCCGGCATCGGCATGCTGCCCGAGCATCTGGTGGGCGAGGACCTGGCACGCGGCGTGCTGCGGCGCCTGGACATCGAGGCCGCGCCTCACGCGCTGGAGCTCCACGCCGTGCGCCGCCGCGACGAGGCCGACCCGATCGTGCTGCGCGTGTTCGAACGCGCGTCTCGAAGGCTGCGCTCCGCCTCGCCGGACGCTGTCGCGGTGGCAGCGAACGCGAGTCCGCGCGTGCACGTCCTCAGTCGACCTTGACGCCCACGCGCTGGATCACCTGCTCGTTGCGGACCACCTCGGCCTTCATGAAATCGACCATCTGCGCAGGCGTCATGCGCCGCAGCTGAATCCCCTGCATCTGCAGCGCCTTCTTCATCTCGGGCTGTGCCAGCGCGGCTTCGATCTCCCGGCGCCGCGCCGCCGCGCTGTCCGCCGGAATGCCTGCGGGGCTGACGATCGCGAGCCAGGCATCGACATCGAACTTCGGGAACCCGCTTTCCGCGAGCGTCGGCACCTGCGGCGCGATCTCCGTGCGCGTGGGCGTGTTCACCGCGATGGCCTTGAGCTTGCCCGCGGCGATGTGCGGCGCCGCGCCCTGCGCGGAGACGAACGCGATGTCCAGGATGCCGGCGAGCAGGTCGTTCGTGATCTGTGCCGAGCCCTTGTAGAAGATGCGGTTGGTGGCGATGCCCGCCTGTTCCTTGAAGACCTCGCTGGCGATCTGGTACACGCTGCCGGTCACCAGTCCCTCCGCCAGGGTCGTGGAGCGGGATTTCGCGAGCTTCACCAGCTCCGCCGCCGTCGATGCTTCGACGTTCCTCGACGCGACCAGCATCATGGGCAGGCTGCCGATCATCGTGATCGGCTCGAAGTCGGCGATCGCGTCGAAAGGAGCGTTCTTGAAGATACCGGGAATGATCGTGTGGTTGGAGCTGACGACCCCGAGCACCAGCCCGTCCTTCGGCGCGCGCGCGAGCTGCTGCGTGCCGACCAGCGAGCCCGCGCCGGCGATGTTCTCGACGACGACGCCACGGCCGCTCTGGCGCCCCAGTGACACCGACAGCGCGCGTGCCAGCGCATCGGCCGCGGAGCCGGGCGGCGTGGGCACGATCAGCTTGAGGGGCGCGGAGGCGTCGGCGGCGAAGCCGTTGCCGGCAGCGCCGGCGAGCAGTGAAGTCAGACCGACCAGGAAACGGCGGCGGTGGGAGACGGACGGCATGGCACTGGGTTCCTTGACACGCGATGGCGGTTCGAAGCGATGGGATCTCTCCCATCGGCCAGGTCCAGCTTACAGCGGACCTCGCGCGGCGAACGCGCGAGTCTTCGATGCGATTGCATCGTGAATTCCGATGGATCGCGGGGCGCGTCGTGCCGCCTGGCCGTCGCGTTCAGCCCTTCACCATCAGCGTGGCGGAAGCCATCGCATGCAGCTTGCCGTCCGCGCCGCGCAGCTCGGCATTGCAGATGCCCAGCGAGCGCGTGCGCTCGACCAGCGTGGCGCTTGCCAGGTATTCGGTGTGCGGCGCCAGCGGCCGCAGGTACTTCACGCTGAGGTCGACGGTGGAGTAGGCCGTGTCCGCGTCGAGCGCCGAATACAGCGCGAGTGCCGCGGCGCCGTCGAGGCAGGTGGCCGCGAAGCCGCCGTGCACCATGCCCGCGGGATTGAGATGCCGCTCGTCGGGCGTGACGCGCATGCTGACCTTGCCGGCCTCGATCGCCGAGAGCTGCATCGGCATGGTGTGGGCGATGCCCGAGCGCTCGATGCGCCCGTCCATCATGGCTTGCAGGACGTCGAGGCCCTTGGCGGGCGAGGAAGGGGTCGATGCGGTTGGATTTGTCATGTCAACATTATTGACCTAAAGTCGTGGCTTCGCGAACAAGCTCAAGGACGTTGCGGTGCAATCCACGGTCTGGACAGGTCTTCTGCTGCTCAATGCCGTCTGGTTCGCGCTGGGCGCGCGCTTCTTCTGCCTCGACTCGCTGCGCGCCGCGCGACTGCTCGTGGCGAAGACGGACCGTGCATCGCCGCTGCTGCCCGCCATCGCCGGCGCCGTGCGTTTTCTCGGCGCGATGAACCTGGCCTGGATGGTGTTCTGCCTCGTGCTGCTGGCGGGACACGGCCTGTTCGAGACGCCGGCGCAACGCGCGTCGATGGCCGCGGTGCTCGCGCTGGTGCATGCGGGGCAGTTCGCGGTCAATGCCCACATGGTGGGCCAGCATCGCCGCGGCCAGCCCGGCAGCTGGGTGGTGCTGCGCGGGCCGATGCGGTTCATCTTCTTCGTCGACCTGGCGTTCGCGGCGGCGGATGCGGTGTTCGTGGTCTGGGTGCTCGGCTGAGCGGCCTGCGTGTGTGTCGGTTGTCGGGCATCGGCGCCATGCCGGGCATGGAGCGGCTGTGCACGTGGACTCGCCTCGTCTGTTCCGCGAGGTGCTGTCAATCCCTCACGCTTTTCGGATTTTTCTCTCTCATCGTGGCTTGAACATCGAACTTCGCCCGCCGATTCTTGCGGTGCGCCCGGGAATTGGGCTTTCTGGGAGGAACCATCATGGGAAGAATCAAGCGCATCGGGCCCACCCCGGACGCGTCAGGACCATCCGCGCTGCTGGGCGACATCCGGACTCTGATCGAGATGGCGCGGCAACGCACCGTCTCGGCGGTGAACAGCGAGCTGACGACGCTCTATTGGCGCATCGGCCAGCGTATCCATACGCAGGTCCTGGAGGGGCGGCGAGCCGACTACGGCGAGGAGGTGCTGCCCAATCTGGCGGCGCAACTGGTGCGGGACTACGGCGGCAGTTTCTCGGTCAAGAACCTGCGCCGCATGGTGCAGTTTGCCGTCACCTTCCCGGACGAGCAGATTGTCGTATCGCTGATACGACAATTGAGCTGGACGCACTTCATCGCCTTGATCCCGCTGAAAGACCCGTTCCAGCGCGACTACTACGCGCAGATGGCCAGCGCCGAGTGCTGGAGCGTGCGGACGCTGCGCGAGCGCATCGACTCAATGCTGTACGAGCGGACGGCGCTGTCCAGGCAGCCGGAAGCGTTGATCGCGCAGGAGTTGGCGGCGCTGCAGGGCGCGGAGCGCATGTCGCCGGCGCTGGTCATGCGCGATCCCTACATCCTCGACTTCCTGGGGTTGCGCGACACCTGGCAGGAGAGCGATCTCGAGGCGGCCATCATTCGGGAAATGGAGTCCTTCCTGCTGGAACTGGGTGCGGGCTTCACCTTCGTCGCCCGGCAAAAGCGCATCCAGATCGACGGCGACGATTTCCATCTCGATCTGCTGTTCTACAACCGCAAGCTGCGGCGCCTGGTGGCGGTGGAGCTGAAAGTCGGCGAGTTCAAGGCGGCATACAAGGGGCAGATGGAGCTGTATCTGCGCTGGCTAGACAGATACGAGAGGGAGCCCGAGGAGGCTTCGCCACTGGGGATCATTCTCTGTACCGGCAAGAAGTCCGAACAGATCGAACTGCTGGAGCTGAACAAGTCCGGTATCCATGTTGCCGAGTACCTGACCACCCTGCCTCCGCGCGCGGTGCTGATGGAGCGGCTGCACCAGGCGGCCCGGCGGGCGCAGTTGCAGATCGAACAACGCAAGGCGGATGGGGCTTCGGCCTGAGAGCGAGGAATGCGCTAGCCCCCGTCCGACCTCAGCTTCACCGGCGCAACCCGATACACCGAACGTATCGCCCGACACAGACACGGTATTTCACGCCCGCCCTCCATCTCCCTAGCATCGTCCCAACGACGAAAAGGGGATTCCATGGAGACCAGCCCGGCGCCTGCGCGCACCCGCGCTTTCTTGCGCACCGATGAACGAACCGCCCCGGAGGCCGGCCGATGAGCGGGCCGCTCGAGGGCGTGCGCATCGTCGATATGACGTCGGTGCTGATGGGACCGTACGCGACCCAGATCCTCGGCGACCTCGGCGCGGACGTGATCAAGATCGAGCCGCCCGGCGGCGACACGGTGCGCGGCATCGGCCCCGCGCGCCATGCGGGCATGGGCGGCATCTTCCTGCATGCCAACCGCAGCAAGCGCAGCGTGGTGCTCGACCTCAAGCAGCCCGCCGGCCGCGAGGCGCTGCTGCGGCTCGCGGCCGAGGCCGACGTGCTGATCTACAACGTGCGGCCGCAGGCCATGGCACGGCTCGGGCTCGGCCATGCCGAGGTCGCGGCGGTCAACCCGCGGATCCTGTACGTGGGCGTGTACGGCTACGGGCAGGACGGGCCCTATGCGGCCAAGCCGGCCTACGACGACCTGATCCAGGGCGCGGTGGCGATCCCCACGCTGGGCGTGCGCGCGGGCGCGCCGGTGCCGCGCTACGTGCCGAGCGCGATGGTCGACCGCATCGTCGGCATGAGCGCCGCCAACGCGGTGTCGGCCGGGCTGTTCCACCGCGAGCGCACGGGCCGCGGACAGGCCATCGACGTGCCGATGTTCGAGACCATGGCGCAGTTCGTGCTCGGCGACCACATGGGCGGCCAGACCTTCGAGCCGCCGCTGGGCCCGGCCGGCTATGCGCGCCTGCTCAACGAGCAGCGCCGGCCCTACGCCACGCGCGACGGCCACCTGTGCGTGCTGATCTACAACGACAAGCAGTGGAAGACCTTCTTCGGCCTGATCGGCCGCGCGCAGGCGATGGAGGACGACCCGCGCTTCAGCTCGATCGGTGCGCGCACCGAGCACATCGGCGAGCTCTACCAGCTCGTGGGCGAGGCGATGCGCACGCGCACCTCGGCCGAATGGACGGCGCTGCTCGAGGCCGCCGACATCCCGGTGATGCCGATGCACACGCTGGAATCGCTGCTGGACGACCCGCACCTGGCGGCCGTGGGTTTCTTCGAGACGGTGGAACATCCGAGCGAGGGGCGCATGCGCTCGATGGCCATCCCGACGCGCTGGTCGGGCTCGCCGCCTTCGGTGTCGCGCCACGCGCCGCGGCTCGGCGAGCACAGCGCCGAGGTGCTGGCCGAGGCCGGCTACAGCGCGGCGCAGATCGCGGCGATGGCGGCGCAGGGCGCGACCCTGCTGCCGGCCGAAACCTGCACCGAAGCGGGCTGAGCCATGGCGCTGGAACTCTCCCCCGGGCATCGCGAGATCCGCGAGGCGATCCTCAGGACCTGCGCGCGCTTCGATGCCGACTACTGGCTCGAGAAGGACCGCGTGGGCGGCTTCCCTGTCGAGCTGCACCGCGCGCTCGCACAGGAAGGCTGGCTGGGCATCTGCATTCCGCAGGCCTACGGCGGCTCGGGCCTGGGCATCGCGGAGGCCGCGGTGATGATGCAGGCGATCGCGGAGTCGGGCGCGGGCATGAGCGGCGCCTCGGCCGTGCACATGAACATCTTCGGGCTGAACCCGGTGGTCGCCTTCGGCACCGAGGCGCAGAAGCAGCGCATGCTGCCGCCGCTGATCGCGGGCGAGGAGCGCGCCTGCTTCGCGGTGACCGAGCCTGACACCGGCCTCAACACCACGCAGCTGAAGACGCGCGCGCAGCGCGAGGGCGACCACTACCGCGTGCACGGCACCAAGACCTTCATCTCCACCGCGAGCAGCGTCGAGAAGATGCTGCTGCTGGCGCGCACCACGCCGCTCGAGCAGGTCAGGAGCCGCAGCGAGGGCCTGAGCCTGTTCTACACCACCATCGACCGCGCCTGCGTGGAGACCCGCGAGATCGACAAGATGGGCCGCAAGGCGGTGGACACCAACCAGGTCTTCATCGACGGACTGCGGGTGCCGGTGGAGGACCGCATCGGCGAGGAGGGCCGCGGCTTCCACTACATCCTGCACGGCATGAATGCCGAGCGCATCCTGGTCGGCGCCGAAGCGGTGGGGCTGGGCCGCGCGGCGCTGGCGCGCGCCACGCAGTACGCGCGCGAGCGCATCGTGTTCGACCGGCCCATCGGCCAGAACCAGGCGGTCCAGCATCCGCTGGCCGAGTGCTGGATGGCGCTGGAGGCGGCCAACCTCATGGTGTTCCATGCCGCCGGGCGTTTCGACCGCGGCGAGCCCTGCGGCGCCGAGGCCAACGCCGCCAAGTACCTGGCGGCCGAGGCCGGCTACAAGGCCTGCGAGACCGCGGTGATGACGCACGGCGGCTATGGCTACGCGAAGGAATACCACGTCGAACGCTACCTGCGCGAATCGCTGATCCCGCGCATCGCGCCGATCAGCCCGCAGCTGATCCTGTGCTTCATCGCCGAGAAGGTGCTCGGCCTGCCCAAATCGTACTGATCCTCGTACCGATCCGAACGGAGTGCCTCCTTGATCCAGCTGAACACCGGCTTTCATTTCGACGACCTGCCCCTCGGCACGCGCTTTCGCTCGCGCGCGCGCACCGTGACCGAGGCCGACCTCGTGAGCTTCATCAACCTGAGCTGGCTCCACGAGGAACTGTTCACCGACACCAGCGACCGCACGCACATGGCGATCCCGGGCCGGGTGGTGCCGGGCGCGCTGGTCTACGCCTTCGCCGAGGGCCTGATCACGCCGTCGATGCAGGGCACGGGGCTCGCGTTCCTCCATGCCGAACTCGACATCGCGGCGCCGACCTTCGTGGGCGACACCATTCATGTCGAATGCGAGGTGATCGAGCAGCGGGCCACCTCCAAGTCCGGCCGCGGCCTGGTGCGCACGCGCAACGTCGTGCACAACCAGCACGGCAAGGCCGTGCTGAGCTACACGCCGCTGCGCATGATGCGCATGCGCGACGGCGGGAAGGACTGAGATGCAGGACTTCCTCCAGGTCGAACGCGAGGGCGCGATCGCCATCGTGACCATGAACCGGCCGCAGACCCGCAACGCGCTGTCCGACCCCGATGCCATCGAGGCCCTGCTCGCGCTGTGCGAGGCCGTGAACCGCGACCTGTCGGTGCGCGTGCTGGTGCTGACCGGCGCGGGCCCGGCCTTCTCGTCGGGCGGCAATCTGAAGACCCTGCGCGACAGCGTGGGCAGCGGCCTCGGCGAGCCGGCGCACAGCCGCTACGCCTACCGCGACGGCATCCAGCGCCTGCCGCTGGCGCTGTGCAATCTCGAGGTGCCGACCATCGCCGCCGTCAACGGCCCGGCCCATGGCGCGGGCAACGACCTGGCCTGCATGTGCGACATCCGCATCGCCTCGCGCCATGCCGTGTTCGCCGAGAGCTTCGTCAAGCTCGGCCTGATCCCGGGCGACGGCGGCGCCTGGCTGCTGCCGCGCGCCATCGGCATGTCGCGCGCCTGCGAGATGGCCTTCACCGGCGAGGCCATCGATGCCGCGCAGGCGCTGCAATGGGGGTTGGTGTCCGAGGTGGTCGAGCCCGAGGCGCTGCTGCCCACGGCGCTCGGGCTCGCGCGCCGCATCGCCGCCAACCCGCCGCATGCCTTGCGCATGACCAAGCGGCTGCTGCGCGAGGCACAGCAGTCGCGGCTCGACACCGTGCTCGAGATGTCGGCCGGCTTCCAGGCCCTGGCCCATCACACGGCGGCGCACGAGTCCGCGCTCGACGCCTTCGTCGCGGCGGCCGAGGCCCGTTCCGCCGCACGCGCATCCGCATCCATCGAACCGGGGAAATGACCATGCCCATGCAACGACGCCACCTGCTGCACGCCGCCGGCGCGCTCGCCATCTCGCCGCTGATGCAGGCCGCGCGCGCGGCCGGCGAGCCCAACGCCTGGCCGCAGAAGCCGATCCGGCTCGTGCTGCCCTATGCGGCCGGCGGGCCCACCGACGTGGTCGCGCGCGCCATCGGCTTTCGGCTGGCGCAATTGCTCGGGCAGCCGGTGGTGGTCGACAACCGCACCGGCGCCAGCGGCAACATCGCGACCGAGTTCGTCGCGCGCTCGGCACCCGACGGCTACACCGTGCTCTATCACTCCTCGGGCCTGGCGATCAGTCCGGCGTTGCACCGGCGCCTGCCCTACGACACCTTGCGCGACCTCGTTCCCGTGGCGCTGCCGGCCCTGATCCCGACCGTGCTGATGGCCAGCCCGAAGCTGCCGGTCGGCAACGTCGAGGAGTTCGTGCGCTACATGCGCGCCAACCCGGGGCGGCTCAGCTATGGCTCGGGCGGGCAGGGCAATGTCACGCACCTGGGCGTGGCGCTGTTCCTGCAGGCGCTGCAGCTCGACGCGGTGCACGTGCCCTACAAGGGCACGGCGCCGGCCATGGCCGATCTGATGAGCGGGCAGACGCAGTTCCTGCTCGATGCCGTGAACTCCTCGCTGCCCTTCATCCGCGACGGCCGGGTGCGCGCGCTGGCGGTGGCCGGCAAGTCGCGCGTGGCGGTGCTGCCGGGCGTGCCCGCGCTCGGCGAATCGCTGATCCCGGGCTTCGATGCGCCGACCTGGCACGGCCTGCTGGTGCCGACGGGCACGCCGCCGGCCGTCGTGCAGGCGCTCAACGAGGCGGTCAACCGCGCGGTGGCCGATCCGGCGCTGCGTGGCCAGTTCGAACCGCAGGGCGTGCTGCTGCAGGCCTCCACGCCGGCCCAGTTCGGCAGCTACCTGCGCGCGGAACTGCAGCGCTGGGCCGGGGCCGTGCAGGCCGCGCGCATCGAGCCCGAGTGAACACGGGCACCATGCCCCTGATACCCGCGACAACAACGACAAGGACTTCGAGACATGACCATCCCCCGCTTCCTCCCGCGCTGGCTGCTGGCGCTACTGCTCGGCTGCGCCGCCACCCTGGCCGCGGCCGACTATCCCGACAAGCCCGTGAAGCTGATCGTTTCGCTGCCGCCGGGCAGCGGCGCCGACACCACCGCGCGCTTTCTCGCGCGGCACCTGAGCGAGAAGTTCGGCCAGCCCTTCCTGGTCGACAACCGCCCCGGTGCCGACAGCTTCATCGCCGCGCGCGCGGTGGCGGCCTCGCCGCCCGACGGCTACACCCTGTTCGTGGCCAGCAACTCGCCGATGGTGACCAACGTGGCCGTGTTCCGGCAATTGCCCTACGACGCGGTGAAGGACTTCCAGCCGCTCGCGCGCATCGCACGCTTCCCGATGGTGCTGGTGGTGCCGGCCAACTCGCCCTTCAAGACCCTGCAGGACCTGGTGGCCGCGGCGCGCCAGGCGCCGGGCAAGCTCAACTTCGGCAGCGGCACCGCCACCTACCGGGTCGCGCTCGAACTGCTGCACGAGCGCAACCAGATCAAGGCCACGGCCGTGCCCTACAAGGGCACCTCGGCCGCCATGACCGACCTGGCCGGCGGCAACATCGACTACACGATGGCCGAGGTCAGCGCCGTGATGCCGCTGGTGCGCGGCGGCCGGGTGCGCGCGCTCGCGGTCGCGGCAGGCGAACGCATCAAGGAACTGCCCGAGGTGCCGACCGTGAGCGAGAGCGGCACCGCCGGCTACGAGTCCTATGCCTGGACCGGGGTGTTCTTCCCGGCCAACGTGCCGCCGCCGGTGCTCGCGCGCATGTCGCAGGCGATCAAGGAACTGATGGAGGGCGACGACGCCAAGGCCTTCATCGCGGCGCAGGGCGGCACCGTGTTCTACGGCGCGCCGCAGCCCTTCGCCGAGTTCCAGCGTGCCGAGATCGAGCGCGCCCGGCGCGTCGTGCGCAGCGCCAACATCGGCTACGAAGATTGAGCCAGCGGCTGGACGGCAGCATGTGCGACCGCAATGAAATTGCGCGCGGCCGGCGTGAGCGCGTCGGCCAGCGTCGCCATCGCGATGCCCACGGTGTACTTCGAGGGCATGTCGGTCAGCGGCAGCAGGCGCACGCCGTTGCTGGCGTAGCGCTGCACCACGGCCGGCACCAGCGCCACGCCGAGCCCGCTCTCCACCAGGCCGAGGATGGTCTGGACCTGCACCGCCTCCTGCGCGATGCGCGGCCGCACGCCGGCATCCTGGAACACCTGCATCGTCAGCACGTGCATGGCGGGCACGAGGGTGCGCGAGTAGGCGATGAAGGGCTCGGCCGCGAGGTCGGCGATGGCGACCTTGCCGCGCTGCGCGAGCGCCGAATCGGCGCTCACCGCGAGCACCAGGTGATCGAGCTGCAGCACCGTGAGCAGCGCGGTGGTGGGCGACAGCACCGGGTGGCGCACCAGCGCGATGTCGAGCGAATGGTCCTCGATGCGGCGCAGCAGCTCGGTGGTGGTCGACTCCTCGATCACCAGGTCGACGCGCGGGTACTGGCGGTGGAAGCCGCGCACGATCTGCGGCATCAGCGAGTAGGTGGCCGAGCCGACGAAGCCGATGCGCAGCAGCCCCTGCTCGCCGGCCATGCCTTCGCGCGCGGCGCGGCGGATCTCGTCGGCATAAAACAGCGCGCGCTTGGCGTTCTGCAGCACGGCCTCGCCCGCGGGCGTGAGCTGCAGCCCGGTCGACAGGCGCTCGAACAGCAGCACGCCGAGCTCTTCCTCGAGCTTCTTGATCGACGTCGACAGTGGCGGTTGCGCCATGTGCAGCCGTTCGGCCGCGCGATGGAAGTTGAGCGTTTCGGACAGGACGAGGACCTGCCGCAGCTGGCGAAGCTCCATGGATGTGAATGTCTCGGTGATGGCGGCAGCCCGCCGATTATGTCGACCGCGTGCGCTCCGCGCAGCGGGGCAAAACCCCATGCCATCTCGAGGAGGGCGTCCCGATGAACCCGTTGCAATCCTTCGCGCTCGCCGCGATCCCCGCGCAGGACGAGGCGCTGCGCGCACCGGTGCGCGACTTCCTGCGCTCGGCGCTGCAGGGCGTGCCCGACGCGGTGCGCGCGCGCTCGTGGATGGGCTTCGATGCCGACTTCAGCCGTGCCCTCGGCGCGCGCGGCTGGATCGGCCTCACGCTGCCGACGGCCTATGGCGGCGGCGGGCGCAGCAGCTTCGCGCGCTTCGTGCTGCTCGAGGAACTGCTCGCGGCCGGCGCGCCGGTCTCGGCCCACTGGATCGCCGACCGCCAGACCGCGCCGCTGATCCTGCGCTACGGCACGCCCGCGCAGCGCGCCTTCTTCATTCCGCGCATCGTGCGCGGCGAGCTCTTCATCAGCATCGGCATGAGCGAGCCCGACACCGGCTCCGACCTCGCGGGCGTGCGTTCGCGCGCGGTGCCCACGGCCGGTGGTGGCTGGCGCCTGAACGGGCGCAAGATCTGGACGACCAATGCGCACCGCGCCCACTACCTGTGCGCGCTGGTGCGAACCTCGGGCGCGCCCGAGGACCGGCACCGGGGCCTGTCGCAGCTGCTCGTCGACCTCTCGCTGCCGGGCATCACGGTGCGGCCGATCCGCGACCTGAGTGGCGATGGCCATTTCTGCGAGGTGCTGTTCGAGGACGTCGAGCTGCCGGCCGATGCGCTGGTCGGCGAGGAAGGCGCGGGCTGGCAGCAGGTGACGGCCGAGCTGGCCTTCGAACGCAGCGGACCCGAGCGCATCCATTCGAGCCTGGTGCTGGCCGAGGCCTGGCTGGCGGAGCTGCGCCGCGCGCCGCGGGTGCCGGACGGCGCGCTGGCCGTGGCCGGGCGCATCGCGGGGCGCATGGCGGTGCTGCGCGCGATGTCGCTGAGCGTGGCGCGGCAGCTGGGGCAGGGCCTCGACCCGGCCTTCGAGGCCGCGCTCGTGAAGGACCTGGGCACCGAGTTCGAACAGGCCCTGCCGGGCTGGATCGAGGAGGCCTTCGATGCGCCCGGGCATCCCGTGCCCTCCGATGGGCTGCGGCAGACGCTGGCCTATGTGATGCAACTGGCCCCGAGCTTCTCGCTGCGCGGCGGCACGCGCCAGATCATGCGCGGCATCATCGCGCGCGGCCTGGGCGTCCGGTAGGAGGAGAACGGGATGAACGACGACATGCTGCTCGACGACTTCGAGCGTCCGCTGGCCGACCTGTGCACCGACGACACGCTGCGTGCCATCGAGGCGGGGGCTTCCGCCGAGGCGCTGTGGCAGGCCATCGACGGCCTCGGCTTCACCGACGCATTGCTGCCCGAGGCGCAGGGCGGCGCGGGCCTGTCGCTGCGCGAGCTGTTCGCACCGGCCTTCGCCGCGGGCCGCGCGGGGCTCGCGCTGCCGTTCGCCGAGACCGCCGTGGCGCGCGCCCTGCTGGCCGCGGCCGGCCAGCGCGAAGCGGGCGGCGACGGGCCGATCGCCATCGCACCGGCGGCGGCGCACGAAGGCGATGCCATCGTCTGCCGCGAGGTGCCCGGTGGCGCGCTGGCGCAATGGGTGCTGGTCGGCTGGCAAGGCCACTGGCTGCTGCTGCCGCGCGAACGCGCCGTGATGCAGCCCGGTGCCTGGCGCCCGCGGGTTTCGGCCACCCTGCACTGGGACACGCCCGCGCTCGCCGTGGCGCGCTTCGAGAGGGGCGACGCCGATGCCACGGCGCTGTGCAATGCGCTGCATGCCGCGGGCATGGCGGGTGCGATGGCGCGCGTGCTGGAACTCACCACGGCCTATGCGCAGGACCGCCGGCAGTTCGGCCGCCCGATCGCGCAGTTCCAGGCCATCCAGCAGGAGCTCGCGGTGCTGGCCGAGCAGGCGCATTCGGCCACGCTGGCCGCGCGCCTGGGCTGCAGCGCCGAGGGCTGGCAGCCCGATGCGTTGCTGGCCGCCGTCGCCAAGCTGCGCGCCTGCGAGGCCGCGCGCGGTGTCGCGGCCATCGCGCATGCCGTGTTCGGCGCCATCGGCATCACCGAGGAGCATGTGCTGGGCCTCTACACGCGGCGCCTGCACGAATGGCGCCACGCACCGGGCACCGAGGCGCAGTGCGCGCGCCTGCTCGGCGAAGCCGTGCTGGCACGGCCCGAGGGGCTGCTCGATGCCGTCCGGCTGCGGCTGGCGGCGGCGGTGCACGACTGAATCATCCAACGATCCGAAAGCGCGAATGACCGAACCGATGTCTCCCCCGACCCGCCAGGGTCCGCTCGCCGGCGTGAAGGTGATCGAACTCGCGGGCATCGGCCCGGGCCCGATGGGCGCGATGCTGCTGGCCGACATGGGCGCCGAGGTGCTGCGCATCGATCGGCAGACGCCGGCCGACCTCGGCGTCAAGCGACCGCTGCAATACAACCTGCTGATGCGCAACCGCCGCTCGATCGCGCTCGACCTCAAGGACCCCGAGGCGGTGGCGCTGGTGCTCGAACTGATCGAAGGGGCCGATGCGCTGATCGAGGGCTTCCGCCCCGGCGTCACCGAACGGCTGGGCCTCGGGCCCGAGGCCTGCCTGGCGCGCAACCCGCGCCTGGTCTACGGCCGCATCACGGGCTGGGGCCAGGACGGGCCGCTGGCGCAGGCCGCGGGCCACGACCTCAACTACATCGCGCTGACCGGCGTGCTGCATGCCATCGGCCGCAAGGACCAGCCGCCGTCGATCCCGCTGGCGGTGGTGGGCGACTTCGGCGGCGGCGCGCTCTATCTGGCGATGGGCGTGCTGGCCGGCATCATCGAGGCGCGGAGTTCTGGTCGCGGCCAGGTGGTCGATGCCGCGGTGGTCGACGGCGTGGTCCACATGGCCACGGCCTTCTTCGGCATGCGCGCGGCCGGCCAGTGGCGCGACGAACGCGGCAGCAACGTGCTCGATTCGGGCGCGCCCTTTTACGAGGTCTACGAATGCGCCGACGGCCTGTGGATCTCGATCGGCCCGATCGAGGCGCGCTTCCATGCCGAGCTGCTGCAGCGGCTGGGCATCGCGCCCGAGGCGATCGGCACGCAGCTCGATCCGCGCGACTGGCCGCGCGCGCGCGCCGTCTTCGCCGCGGCTTTCCGCACGCGCACGCGCCAGGCCTGGTGCGAGCTGCTCGAGGGCAGCGATGTCTGCTTCGCACCGGTGCTGTCCTTCGGCGAGGCGCCCGCGCATCCGCACCTGCAGGCGCGCGGCAGCTTCGTCGAGATCGAGGGCGTGACGCAACCGGCACCGGCCCCGCGCTTCAGCCGCACGCCCTCGGGCCGGCCGACCGCGCCGCAGGCGCCGAGCGACGACGGCCTCGAAGGCTGGCTCGCGCCGGCGCGCATCGAGGCCTGGCGCCGCGCGGGCGTGATGGGCGTGATGGGCGCGATGGGCGTCTCGCCCGCTCAGCCCCAGTCGTAGAGCGGTGGCTGGCGGTTCGCGAAGCGCGCCGCGGCCTCCGCATGGAAGGCCGTGGTCAGCGCCACCGCCTGCTGGTGCGCCTCGATCTCGCCCATGGTCTGGTAGTCGACATCGAAGCTGCGGTTGAGCGAGCTCTTGATCATGCCGAGCGCTTCGCGCGGACCTCGTGCCAGCCGCGCGGCCAGCGCATGCGCCGCCGGCAGCAGGTCTTGCGGCGCATGCACCGCGTGCACCATGCCCATGGCCCGGGCCTCCTCGGCGCCGAAGCGGCGCGCCGTCATCGCGAGTTCCTTCGCGCGCGCCAGGCCGAGCAGCCGCGGCAGCATGTAGAAGGCGCCGAAGTCGGGCACCGCGCCGATGCGTGCGAAGGCGCAGCAGAAATCGGCGCGCGTGGAGGCGAGCACGAAGTCGGCCATCAGCGACAGCGACAGGCCCGCGCCGTAGGCGGCGCCGTCGACCGCTGCGATCACCGGCACGTCGAGCGAGCGCAGCCGGTCGAGCCAGCCGCGGTGCACCGCCAGCAGGCGCTGGCGCGTGGCGGCCGCCACGCCGGGTTCGCTGGCGCGCGACAGCATGGCCTTCACGTCGCCGCCGGCGCAGAAGCTGCCGCCCGAGCCGGTGAGGATCAGCACGCGCACTTCGGGCGTGCGCTCGACCAGCTCGAGCACCTCGATGTAGTCGGCGCGCAGTTCGAGCGACATCACGTTGCGCACCGCGGGCCGCTGGTGCGAGAGCTCGGCGATGCCTTCGCGCACGCGCAGGCACGATTCGCGCAGCGTGCGCTCCAGGGGCGCGGCGCCCTCGGGGGTGTCAGCGGATCTCATCGCCGACCAGCTTCGCGAGTTCGCGGTAGCGCACCGCCTCGTCGGCGATCAACTGCGTGAATTCCTTGCGGCCGGTGCCCACCACCTCGCCGCCGCTCTGCTGCGCGAGCTGCGCGCGCACGGCCGGGTCGGCCATCACCTTGCGCATCATCTCCTCGAGCTTGCGCGCCACCGGCGCCGGCGTCTTGGCATGGATCGCGAAGCCGATGAAGGTGTAGAGCGTGTAGCCCGGGTAGCCCGCTTCCTGCACCGTGGCCACCTTGGGCAGCAGCGGATGGCGCGTGGCGCCCGCCACGGCCAGCGCGCGCACCTTGCCCGCGTTCACCAGCGGCGCGGCGCCCGCGATGTCCATCAGCGCCAGGTCGACCGCGCCGCCGACCACGTCGGTCACCGCCTGCGAGGCGCCCTTGTAGGGCACGTGGTTGAACGCGATGCCGGCGCGCTGGCCGAGGTCGAGCGCGCCCAGGCGGTAGGTGTTGCCGTAGGTGCCGAGGCTGACGCCGCCCTTGTCGCGCCGCGCGGCGGCGACCACGTCGGCCAGGCTCTTGTAGCGCGAGTCGGGCGAGGTGATGAGCACGGCCACGTGGCGCGTCATGTTGAGCACCGGCAGCAGGTCCTCGGGGCGGTAGGGCAGGTTCTTCACGAACAGCGGATTGATCACGGTCGCGCTCGGGCTCACCAGCACCACCGTGTAGCCGTCGGCCGGCGCGCTCAGCGCGGCCTGCGTGCCGAGCGTGAGGTCGGCGCCGGGCTTGTTCTCCACCACCGCGGGCTGGCCCGCGACCTCGCGGAAGTGCTCGGCGAAGGTGCGGGTCATGGTGTCGCCGCTGCTGCCGGGCCCGATGGGCACGATGAAGCGGATCGGGCGCGACGGATAGTCGGCGGCCTGCGCGCGGGCCGGCGGCGTCGCCGTCAGCAGCGAGGCGCAGGCGAAGGCGGCCGCGATCCACGCGATCCTGGCGTTGGGCATGGTCTTGTCTCCTGTGGTTCTTGTCGCGTTCCACGATAGCGACAGGACCCCGCGCAAGCCATGCGGAATGGGGCAATCAGCTATGCGCGATCCGGGCACCGGGCCGCGCCGGACGTACTCAGGCCGGCTGCGTCTCGCGCGCCTGCAGCAGCCGCAGCACGCGCTCGTGGTGGTCGCGCAGCACCGACACCACGCAGCGCTCGACCGCGAGGCTCGCGCGGTTGATGCGGTGCTTGGCGCCGGTGGCGCAGAAGGTGTGCAGCGTCAGCGCGGGGCTCACGATGCGCGCGCTGGCGAGGTCGCGCTCGTCCTTCGACAGGTAGTCGACCACGCGGTGCACCTGGATGATGGCGTAGCGCCCGCTGTGGCGCACCACGTCGCGGATCATCGCGCCCGAGTTGATCTCGAGGTCGGCGCGCAGGTCGAGATCCATGCCCTTGGCCATCTCGCGCACCACGGCCTCGACCGGGTTCGGCGTCGGCGGTATGACGAGCGGAATGCCGCTGAGCGCCGACAGCGGCAGCGTGGGCTGGCGCATCAGCGGCGAGTCGCGGCGGCCCAGCAGCACCAGGTCGGAGGAGAACAGCAGCTGGGCCTGCGCGGGCGGCTCGGCATGGCAGCTGTTGAACACGCCCACGTCGAGCTTGCCGGCGGCCAGCCGGTCCATCACGTCGCGGCTGTAGCTCTCGTGGATCACCAGCCGGATCTTCGGGAACTGCTCGGTGATGTGGTTCACCAGCGTCGACACCGGCCCTTCGGCGGCCCAGCGCGGCAGCGCGATCTCGACCGTGCCCGAGGGCTGTTCGTTGGTGGAGGAGGCGAGCTCGAGGAAGCCGGTGGCGCCGTCGAGCAGGCCGTGCGCCACGGGCAGCAACGAGGAGCCGAGCTCGGTCAGCAGCACGCCGCGGCCGGTGCGGTTGAAGAGCCGGCCGCCCACCAGCTCCTCGAGTTCGAGCACGCGCCGGCTCAGCATGGACTGCGAGCATCCGCGCAGCAGGGCGGCTTGCGAGAAGCTGCCCGATTCGGCCGTGGCGACGAAGGCCGAGACGTTTTCGATCTTCAGATCGTCGGCCGCGCGAACCAGCAACTTCACTTTCTGTCTCCTCCCGGCAGCAGGACTTGCGGCCTGCAATTTTCACATAGCAGGCATGCGCGGTGCAGGGCTGCGAGGCCGCTTCGCGGGTTCTAGAGTCCGGGTATTTACCCTAGAGCGGCGGTTCGCGTCGCATGCGCGATGACGACTTCCGACGCCTCCCTCTCCTCGCCCGCGCGGCGCCTGCTTCACACGCGCGAAGTGCTCTGCCAGGGCTACGAGCGCGACGACGGCCTGTGGGACATCGAGGCGCGCATGAGCGACGTCAAGACCCATCCGATGCACCACGACGACGGCCGCGTGCGCCTGCCCGCGGGCCGCTTCATGCACCGCATGGGCCTGTGCCTCACGGTGGACGAGGGCCTGCGCATCGTCGCGGCGCGCGCCTGGACCGAGCATGCGCCCAATGCCGAGTGCATGGACATCGGGGCGTCCTACGAGGCCCTCGTCGGCCTCTCGATCGGGCCGGGCTTCACCTCGCGCGTGAAGGAGCGCTTCGGCGGCGCGGCCGGCTGCACGCACCTGACCGAGCTGCTCGGTCCCGTGGCCACCACCGCGTTCCAGACGCTGTTCCCGGTGTTCGAGCAGCGGCGCCGCGCGCGCTTGCGGAGCGACCCCGAAGGCGCGGCGCGCACGCGGCCGCCGCTGCTCGACAGCTGCTTCGCGCTGCGCGCCGAGGGCGAGGTCGCGCGCGGGCGCTGGCCGGCCTTCGCCAAACCTGCATAGCTGCCATCCGCATCGCGTGGGTACGCCACGCGGCCTCGCTGCCTACATTGAACGCATCCCGTTCGTTGTTGAACCGGATCGAACATTCACAGGAGACGAAATGGCAGGAGTTCTGGAAGGAAAGGTCGTGCTCGTGACCGGCGCGGGCCGGGGCGTGGGACGCGAGATCGCGCTGCTGGCGGCGCGGCAGGGTGCGAGCGTGGTGGTCAACGACCTCGGCGGCGCGCCCGACGGCGAAGGCGAGGGCACGATCGATCCCGCTTCGGAGGTGGTGAACCTGATCCGCGCCGAGGGCGGCAAGGCGGTGGCCAACGGCGACAGCGTGTCGAATGCCGACGCCGCGGCGCGCATGGTGCAGGCCGCGATCGACAACTTCGGCCGGCTCGACGGGGTGGTCAACAACGCGGGCATCCTGCGCGACCGCATGTTCCACAAGATGAGCACGCTCGACTGGCAGCAGGTGATCGACGTGCACCTGCAGGGCACCTACCACGTGAGCCGCGCGGCCGCGATGCTGTTCCGCGAGCAGCAGTCGGGCGCCTACGTGCACATGACCTCGGCCGCGGGGCTGGTCGGCAACATCGGCCAGGCCAACTACTCGGCCGCCAAGCTCGGCATCGTCGGCATCTCGCGCTCGATCGCGCTCGAGATGGCGCGCTGCCACGTGCGCTCCAACTGCGTCTCGCCCTGGGCCTGGAGCCGCCTGATCGGCACCCTGCCCGCGGAGACCGAGGAGCAGAAGCGCCGGCTCGAGCGCTTCAAGCAGATGACGGCCGACAAGATCGCGCCGATGGTCGTGTACCTGCTGTCGGACCTCGCCGCGGCGGTGAGCGGCCAGATCTTCGGCGTGCGCAAGAACGAGATCATGCTGTTCAGCCAGCCGCGGCCGCTGCGCACCGTGCACCGCTCGGAGGGCTGGACCGTCGAGAGCATCGCCGAGCACGCCATGCCCGCGATGCAATCCAGCCTGGTGCCGATGGAAAGCGCGCGCGAGGCCTTCGCATGGACGCCGGTGTGAGTCGCGCGATGGCCTTCGATCCCGACAAGCTGCTGCAGCGCCGCTTCGCGCCGGTGGCGCAGAGCTACACCGCCAAGGACTCGATCCTCTACGCGCTGGGCCTGGGCTTCGGCCGCGACCCGCTCGATGCGCGCGAGCTGCCCTTCGTCTACGAGGAACGGCAGCAGGCCGTGCCGACCCAGGCCGCCGTGCTCGGCTATCCGGGCTTCTGGATGAAGGAGCCCGACACCGGCATCGACTGGCGCAAGGTGCTGCATGCCAGCCAGTCGGTGCAGCTGCACCGGCCGCTCGCGCCGGCCGCCACCGTGATCGGGCGCACGCGCGTCAAGGCGATCCTCGACAAGGGGCCCGAGGTGGGCGCGCTGTTCTTCGTCGAGCGCACGCTCGAGGACAGCGACGGCGAACTGCTGGCCACGGTGGAGCAGGCCGTGATGGCGCGCGGCAACGGCGGCTTCGGCGGCGCGAGCGGCCCGTCGCCCGCCGCGGCCAAGGTGCCCGACACGCCGCCCGACCATGTGTGCGACCTGCCGACCTCGCCCTCGCAGGCGCTGCTGTACCGGCTCTCGGGCGACCTGAATCCGCTGCATGCCGACCCCGAGGTGGCGCGCGTCGGCGGTTTCGAGCGGCCGATCCTGCATGGCCTGTGCACCTACGGCATCGCCTGCCATGCGCTGCTGCGCACGCTGTGCGGCTACGTGCCGCAGCGGCTGCGGCGCATCGACACGCGCTTCACCTCGCCGGTGTATCCGGGCGAGACGATTCGCGTCGAGATCTGGGGCTCGCAGGGCGAGGTGCGCTTTCGCGCCACCGCGCTCGAGCGCCAGGTCATGGTGCTGAACAACGGCCTGGCCGTGATCGACGCTGCCGAGGGAGGCGCGCGATGAACGGCATCGTGGCCTTCGGTGCCTACGTTCCGCGGCTGCGCCTGCAGCGCGAGGCCGTGGTGCGCGCCAACGCCTGGTTCGACGGATCGCTGGCGGCGCACCGCGCGGGCGAACGCGCCATGTGCAACTTCGACGAGGACGCGGTCACGATGGCGGTGGAGGCGGCGCGCGACTGCCTCGGCGCGCTCGATGCGGCGAAGGTCGACGACCTGCAGCTGGCCTCGACCTCGCTGCCCTATGCGAGCCGCCTGAACGCGAGCATCGTTGCGCAGGCGCTGAACCTCGGCGAGGAGGTCGGCGCGATCGACGTCACGGGCTCGCAGCGCGGCGCCACCTCGGCGCTGATGCAGGCCCTGCGCGGCGGCGCGGGCCGCCGCACCCTGGTGGTCGCGAGCGACCGGCGCAAGGCCAAGGTGGCCAGCGCGCAGGAACTGCTGTACGGCGATGCGGCCGCGGCGGTGCTGGTCGGCGACGGCGAGGTCATCGCGCAGCCGCTGGCCATGGTGAGCCGTACGGTCGACATGGCCGACCACTACCGCGGTGCCGGCGCCGCCACCGACACCTACTGGGAGGAGCGCTGGATCCGCGAGGAGGGCCATCTGCGGCAGGTGCCGCCGGCCATCGCGGATGCGCTCGCGCAGGCCGGGCTGACGGCGGCGCAGGTCGACCGGCTGTGCATTGCGCTGCCGCACAAGGGCGTGCCACAGCGCCTGGCCAAGCTCGCGGGCATCGCCCCCGAACGCCTGCACGACACGCTCGCCGCGAGCGTCGGCAATGCCGGCGCGGCCCATCCGCTGCTGATGCTCGCGCATGCGCTGGGCGAGGCGGCACCGGGCCAGGTGCTGGTGCTGGTGGCCTTCGGGCAGGGCGTGGACGTGCTGGTGCTGCGCACCACCGAGGCGCTGCGCGCGCGGCCGCCGCGCACTGGCGCGCAGGGCTGGCTGGCGCGCGGCAGCGCCGAGCACAACTACATGAAGTTCCTGGTCTTCAACGACCTGCTGCCGCTGGAGCGCGGCATGCGCGCGGACAACGACAAGCTCACGCCGCTGAGCGTGGAGTACCGCCACCGCAAGACGGTGCACGGCTTCGTCGGCGGCCGCTGCGGCGCCTGCGGCACCGCGCAGTGGCCGCGCACCGACATCTGCGTCAACTCGGCCTGCGGCGCCACCGGCACGCAGCAGGACCTGCCGTTCGCCGACACGCCGGCGCGCGTCATGACCTACACCGCCGACCGGCTGGCCTATTCGCCGAGCCCGCCGGCCTGCTACGGCATGGTGCAGTTCGAGGGTGGTGGGCGGCTGATGATGGATTTCACCGACGTGGACGAACAGCAGCTCGCCGTCGGCCTGCCGATGCGCATGAGCTTCCGCATCAAGGCCGTCGACACCGCCCGCGGCTACGTCCGCTATTTCTGGAAGGCGGCCGTCGCAGGTCCGCAGGAGAACACGCATGGCAACGGGAATTCGTGACAAGGTCGTCATCCTCGGCATGGGCTGCTCGCGCTTCGGCGAGCGCTGGGACTGCAGCGCCGAGAACCTCGCGGTGGAGGCCTTCACCGAATGCCTGGCCGACGCGGGCATTGGCAAGGAGCAGCTGCAGGCCGCCTGGCTCGGCATGGGCATCGAGACCCAGCACCTGGGCAGCGGCGGCGTGCCGCTGGGCGTGACCTTGCGGCTGCCGAACATCCCGGTGTCGCGCGTGGAGAACTTCTGCGCCTCGGGCTCGGAGGCATTGCGCGGCGCGGCCTATGCGGTGGCGTCGGGCGCCTGCGACTTCGCGCTGGCCTTCGGCATCGAGAAGCTCAAGGACACCGGCTACGGCGGCCTGCCGCAGCGCCCGCGCGGCCCGTTCAACGACATGGTGTGGCCCAACATCAGCGCGCCGGGCTCGTTCGCGCAGCTGGCCAGCGCCTACCGCGCCAAGCACCGCATCGACGCGAAGGACCTCAAGCGCGCGATCGCCCACGTGTCGGTGAAGAGCCATGCCAACGCGGGCCGCAATCCCAAGGCCCACCTGCGCAACCCGATCACCATGGACGACGTCATCCACTCGCCGATGATCGCCGAGCCGCTGGGCCTGTACGACTGCTGCGGCGTGTCCGATGGCGCGGCCTGCGCCATCCTGACCACGCCCGACATCGCGCGCGGCCTGGGCAAGAAGGACCTGGTGGCGCTGAAGGCACTGCAGCTCGCGGTCTCCAGCGGCAGCGAGGCCTCGTTCGACGACTGGGACGGCAGCTACTTCCAGACCACGCGCGTGGCCTCGGCGCGCGCCTACGAGGAAGCCGGCATCCGCCGCCCGCGCGAGCAGATCGACCTGCTCGAGGTGCACGACTGCTTCTCCATCACCGAGCTGGTGACCATGGAGGACATGCACATCTCGCCCGAGGGCCGCGCCTCGCACGACGTGCTCGACGGCTTCTACGACGCCGACGGCACCATGCCCTGCCAGATCGACGGCGGCCTCAAGTGCTTCGGCCATCCGATCGGCGCGACGGGCCTGCGCATGGCCTACGAGATGTACCTGCAGATGCAGGGCCGCGCCGGCGCCCGCCAGCGCAGCGACGACCCGTCCCTCGGCGTGATCCACAACCTGGGCGGCTTCCCCTGGCAGAACGTGTGCAGCGTGTCGGTGCTGGGCAAGTACGGCGCCTGACGCGGCGCCGGACGACAAACACAAAGGAGACATACCGTGCTGATGGACGAATACCGATCGCCCTGGCGAACGCCCGAGGTCGAGCAGTTCCAGGAAACCGCGCGCCGCTTCTGGACGGCCGAGCTGATCCCCCACGTGGAACGCTGGGAAGCCCAGGGCCACATCGACCGCGGCGTGTGGAGGCGGCTGGGCGAGATGGGCTTCCTGCTGGCCGACCTGCCCTCCGGCTACGGCGGCGGCGATGGCGACTACGCGCACCTGGCCGCGCTGGTGGAGACCAGCGCCGCGTGCGGCTTCGGCCCGGGCTTCGGCCCGCACTACATCGTGGGCCACTACCTGCACCACTACGGCAGCGAGGCGCAGAAGCGGCGCTGGCTGCCGGGCATGGCCAGCGGCGACATCGTGGCCTCGATCGGCATGTCCGAGCCCGGCGCGGGCTCCGACCTGCAGGGCATCCGCACGCGGGCGCGGCGCGATGGCGAGCACTACGTGATCGACGGCTCGAAGACCTTCAACACCAACGGCCACCATGCCGACCTGGTGATGCTGGCGGTGAAGACCGACGCGGCGCTGGGCGCGAAGGGCGTGTCGCTGCTGATGGTCGAGACGCGCGATCTCGCGGGCTTTCGCCGCGGCGCGCCGCTCGACAAGATCGGCCTGAAGGCGCAGGACACGGTGGAGCTTTTCTTCGACCAGGTACGGGTGCCGGTGTCGAGCCTGCTGGGCACGGGCGAGGGGCAGGGCTTCGCGCAGATGATGTCGCAGCTGCCCTACGAGCGCATGCTGATCGGCATCCGGGCCGTCTGCAACATGGAGCGCGCGCTCGAGCTCACGCTGGCGCACGTGCACCAGCGCCAGGCCTTCGGGCAGCCGCTGTTCAAGCTGCAGAACACGCGCTTCGAGCTGGCCGAGATGAAGACCGAGGCCACGCTGGCGCGGCTGTTCGTCGACCAGTGCATCGGCTGGCAGCAGGAGGGGCGGCTCGACGCGGCCACCGCCGCGATGGCGAAGTGGTGGGGCACGCAGAAGGAGTGCGAGACCATCGACCGCTGCCTGCAGCTGTTCGGCGGCTACGGCTTCATGCGCGAGTACCCGATCGGGCGCATGTTCGTCGATTCGCGCGGCCAGAAGATCTACGGCGGCGCCAACGAGGTGATGAAGGAGATCATCGCCCGCCAGCTGGTGCCCCGATGAGCGCCGAGAACCACACCGGGAGCGGCCCGCTCGCGGGCCTGCGGGTGCTCGACATCGCGACCGTGCTGGCCGGCCCCTTCGCCGCCACCCTGCTGGCGGACTACGGCGCCGACGTGCTCAAGCTCGAGCTGCCCGGCAAGGGCGACGGCATGCGCGCCTTCCCGCCCTTCAAGGACGGCAAGAGCATCTGGTGGAAGGCGGCGCAGCGCGGCAAGCGCTTCGGCACGCTCGACCTGCGCCGGCCCCAGGGGCTCGCGCTCTTCAAGCAGCTGCTGCCGCAGTTCGACGTGCTGATCGAGAACTTCCGCCCCGGCACGCTCGACCGCTGGGGCCTGGGCAAGGAGGTGCTGTGGGCGCTGAAGCCCAACCTCGTGATCCTGCGCGTCACCGGCTTCGGCCAGACCGGGCCCTATTCGGAGCGCCCCGGCTTCGCGCGCATCTTCGAAGCGATGGGCGGGCTGACCACGGTCACCGGTCACGCGGACGGCGAGCCGATGCATGCGGGCGTGCCGCTGGGCGACTCGATCGGCGGGCTGTTCGGCGCCATCGGCATCCTGACCGCGCTGTGGCCGCGCGCGCGCGACCCCTCGTTGCCGGGCGAGGAGATCGACCTCTCGCTGACCGAGTGCATCACTCGGCTGCTGGACTTCATGCCCGGCGTCTACGAACAGCTCGGCACCGTGCCCACGCGCAGCGGCAACCGCAGCCCCTATTCGGCGCCCTCGGCCGTCTACCGCACGCGCGACGACCGCTGGGTGTCGATGGCGGGATCGATCAACTCCATGTTCGCGAACAACTGCTGCGCCATCGGCCGGCCCGAGCTGATTGACGACCCGCGCTTCGCCGACAACGCGAGCCGCGTGGTACACGAGCAGGAGCTCAACCGCATCTTCATCGACTGGTGCGCGGCGCGCGATCTCGAGGAGGTGCTGGCCGCCTTCGCGCAGGCCGGCGGCACGCTGGCGCCGATCTACGGCATCGACCAGGTGGTGAGCGATCCGCAGGTGCGCGCGCGGCGCTCGATCGTGCCGGTGCCCGACCGCGACTTCGGCAGCCTCCAGATGCCGGCGGTGGTGCCGCGCTTCGCCGGCAGCCCGAGCGCGCCGCGCCATGCGGGCGCGGCGCTCGGGCAGGACAACTCGCAGGTGTACCGCGAGCTGCTCGGCCTGCCCGACGACACGCTCGCGCAGTTGCGCGCCGACGGCGTGATCTGACCCCCTCACCAGAACGAACGGAGACAGGACATGAAATCACTCGCGCGCCTGCGGGCGCTGCTCGGAGGGCTGCTGGCCGCGCTGTACGCCGGCACCGCGGCCTGGGCGGCCCCCTACCCGGAACACCCCGTGCGCCTCGTCGTGCCCTACCCGGCGGGCGGCGCCACCGACGGTGCGATCCGGGTGCTGGCCGAGCGGCTCGGTGCCGCCTGGGGCCAGCCCGTCATCGTGGACAACCGGGCCGGCGCCTCGGGCCGGTTGGGCCTCGCGCTGGTGGCCAAGAGTCCGCACAGCTACAACTTCGTGGCCGCCACCAACTCGACCATCAGCGACGAGCTGACGCGCGGCGGCGATGGCTCCTTCCTGCTGGCGCGCGACCTCGTGCCCGTGGTCACCATCTTCACGACGCCGGTCGCGCTGCTGGTGCACACCGGCACGGGCGTCGACAGCATGGCGCAGTACATCGCGCTGGCGCAGCGGCGCCCGGGCGCCGTGAGCTTCGGCTCCAGCGGCGAGGGCACCAGCACCCACTTCTACGGCGAGCTGCTCAAGCGCGAGAGCCGCATCGACATCACGCACATTCCGTTCGCGGGAGAGGGGCCCAACCTCACGGAGCTGCTCGGCGGGCACATCCAGAGCGCCTTCCTCAGCGCCTCGGGCGCGAAGAAGGCGCAGCAGACCGGCAAGACCAGGATCCTCGCGATCACCACGCCCGGCGGCTCGATGCTGCTGCCCGGCGTTCCCAGCTTCACGCAGCTGGGCATCGCGGGGCTCGACCGCGATTCGTGGGTCGGCCTGTTCGCGCCGCTGGGCACGCCGCAGGCGGTGCGCGACGAGGTGGCGCGCGAGGTCCGCAAGGCCTTCGCCGTGCCCGAGGTGCGCGAGCGCTACGTGCAGCTCGGCCTGATCGCCGAGGGCGGAACGCCGCAGGAGCTCGAGCAGCGCGTGCAGGCCGACCGGGCCTACTGGACGCGCGTGGTGCAGGAAACGGGCATCAAGCTCAAGTAGCGCCGCGCCCCACGGGCCTACCAGCGGTACGTCGCCGTCGCCAGCACCTTGCGCGGCTCCCCGTAATAGCAGCTGCCCGAGCTGCAGTTCGCCACGTAGTTGCGGTTGCCCAGGTTGCGCAGGTTCAGCGCGAGGCTCCAGCGCTCGAAGTCGTAGCCCAGCAGCGCGTCGAACACGGTGTACGAGGGCACGGGCACCGGCGTGCTCTGCTGGTAGCCGCGGTTCGAGCCCATGAAGCGCGCGCCCAGGCCGAGCTTCACGCCGTTGGCGAAGCGGTAGTCGGCCCACACCGAGAGCTGGTTGCGCGATACGGCCTGCATCTGCTTGCCGATCTCGCTGGGCGTGCTGCTGGCCGTGACCTCGGCCTTGGGCGTGTAGGTGTAGGCGGCCGTCACGTTCATGCGCGGCATGGGTTCGAACGAGGCCTCGAGCTCGAGGCCGCGCACCAGGATCTCGCCGGTCTGGCGCGGCGTGTAGTCGGCGTCGTAGGTGATGTAGTTCTGGCGCCGCAGGTCGAACACGGCGGCGCTGTACTTGTCCTTGCGGCCCACCGGCTGGTAGCGCACGCCCACCTCGTACTGGCGGCCGGTCTCGGGCTTCAGCGGCTGGTTGGTCTGCGGGTCGACCGTGACCGTGGGCGAGAACGACTCCGAATAGCTGAAGTAGGGCGCCCAGCCGCTCGGATGCAGGTAGACCAGGCCCGCGCGGCTGGTGAACTTGTGGTCGTCGATGCGCGTGGTCGAGCCGTCGATGTGGCTGAACGACACGGCGCGCGCGCTGTCGTAGCGGCCGCCCAGCGTGGCCACCCAGTCGCCCCACTTGATCTGGTCCTGCAGGTAGAAGCCGGTCTGCGACAGCGTGGTGCGCGCATCGAACCACGGGTCGGCGGTGGTGGTGAGGCCGGTGCTCACCGGCAGGTAGCCGTCGATGTCGCTCACGGTGCCGCTGTTGGAGGTGCGCTGGTCGTTGCGCGAGCGCTGGTAGTCGAGGCCGACCAGCAGCGTGTGCTGCCAGTCGCCCCAGCGCAGCTTCGCCTGCAGCTGGTTGTCGATCGAGGCGATGCGCGCGGCCTCCTTGCTCGCGAACGGGAAGCGGCTCAGCACGCGGTAGTTGGCGGGGCTGTCCGGGTTGTCGGCATCCACGGTCACGAAGCTGGGCTGGTTGTAGACCTGCCCGTAGTCGACCTTGATCGAGCCGTAGCGCGCGTTCTGGCGAAAGCTCAGCGTGTCGTTCAGGCGGTGCTCGAACAGGTAGCCGACCATCCACTGGTCCTGGTTGAAGCGGTCGAAGTTCGGATCGCCGACGTAGGTCTTGCGCGAGAACTGGCCGTTGGGATTGGGCAGCAGGGTGCCGACCTCGGGGAAGCTGCCGTAGGAGCTGCCGTCGCGGATGCGCAGGTAGTGGGACAGCAGCGTCAGCGAGGTGTCGCCCGAGGGCTTCCAGGTCAGCGAGGGCGCGATGAAGCTGCGGTCGTTCGGCAGGCCGCTGGCCGGCAGGCTGGCATCGCGCAGCAGGCCCGTGAGGCGGTAGAGCAGCTTGCCCTCGGCATCGAGCGGGCCCGAGAAATCGCCCGCGATCTGGCGCCGCGCGTTGTCGCCGAACTGCAGTTGCAGCTCGCGCAGCGGCTGCGCGGTGGGGCGCTTGCTGACCACGTTGATCATGCCGCCCGGGCCGTTCTGCCCGTAGAGCACCGAGCTAGGGCCGCGCAGCACTTCCACGCGCTCGGTGCCGTAGCTCTCGGTCTGCCAGATGGCCCAGCCGTTGTTGTTGCGCAGCTGCAGGCCGTCGAGGTAGTAGCCGGGCGCCTGCGCGTCGAAGCCGCGCAGGATCGTCCAGTCGAAGCGCGAGTCGGCGCCCCAGGGCGAGACGTTGATGCCCGGCGTGTAGGCCAGCGATTCCTTGAGCCGGGTGGCGCCCGTGGCCTCGATGAAGTCGGCGGTGACGACCGAGATCGATTGCGGCGTCTCGATGATCGGCGTGTCGGTCTTGCTGCCGGCGGTGGCGCGCCGCGCGATGTAGCCGGGAACATGGCCGGTGGCAGTCTCCTCGGTGCCGGCCGTGACCACGATCGGCGGCAGCGCGCCGGTGTCGCCGGCCGAGGCGCGCACCACGGTGAAGGCCGCGTCGCCGTTGCGCACGTAGCCCAGGCCGCTGCCCGCGAGCACGCGCTCGAGCGCCTGCTGCAGCGTGACGGCGCCGCGCACCGCGGGCGCGGTGCGGCCCTCGAGCAGCGAGCTCTCGCCGCCGATGGCGATGCCGTACTGGCGCGACAGCACGCCCAGGCTCTGGGCCAGCGGCTGGGCCGGCAGCGCGAGCTGCAAGGTCGTGGACGGGGCCGCCGGCGCGCCCTGCGCACGCGCGGGGCCGCCCATCGCGAGCAGGGCCGAGGCGATGGCGCAGGCGAGGGCCGCGGCCTGGAGGGAGTCGATGCGGGGGCGCCGCGGGGTCTGCTGGTTCATGTCCGAAGGTCCTGGAGCTGGTTTGCTACAGAAGACCAGCGAGACGCCACGTACCCCCCAAAAATAATCAAAACTTTTTTCAGGGCCGGCGCGCCGCGCCGGCGGCGCGGCCCACGATCCGCGTGCCGCCGTCGGCCAGGCGCTGCGTGCGCACCGGCAGCATCACCGGCAGCGCGCCCACGAAGGCCTGCGGATCGCGCAGCCGGTAGCTGCCGGTCACGCGCAGCTCGCGCAGCGCGGGGTCGTCGGCCAGCTGCAGCGGCTGGCGCAGGTAGTCGTTCCAGCGCGCAATGGCCTCGGGCAGGCGCGTGTTGCGGAACACCAGCCAGCCCTGCCGCCAGTCGGCCACCTCGCCGACGTCGACGCTGCTGCGCGGGCCCAGCCCGCGCGCATCGGCCTCGATGGCCTCGCCGGCCTGCAGCACGGTGCTGGGAGCGGCCGCCTCGTCCTGCCCGGCCCCCCAGACCGCGACCCGGCCCTCGGCCACCGCGAGGCGCATGCGGCCCTCGCGCACCGACACCGTGAACACGGTGCCGAGCACGCGCACGCGGCCCCAGTCTGTGGTGACGGTAAAGGGGCGCTCGGCATCGCGCGCGACCGCGAAGCGCGCCTCGCCGCGCGCCAGGTGCACCGTGCGGCGGTCGCGGTAGAGCAGGACATGCAGCGCCGTGTTGGCTGCCAGGTCGAGCGTGCTGCCGTCGGGCAGCGCATGGGCCAGGGTCTGTGCCTGGCCGGTGCTCGGCGCGGCCTCGTAGACCGGCCGCTGCCAGTACCAGCGCCCGCCGGCACCGGCCAGCGCCGCCAGGCCGGCCACGCCCAGCAGGCCGATCGTGCGGCGCCGCGCGCGCCGTTCCTGCGCGGCGCTCGGCGGCATCGGCAACTGGCCGCGCAGCGCGCCGTCGTCGACCGCGTTCCAGATCCGGTGCGCGGTCGCCGCGGCGTCCGCGTTGGCGGGCGACAGCGCGCGCCAGCGGCCCAGCTCGGCCTGCGCGGCGTCGGCGGCCTCGGGGCTGCCGCGGTGGATGCGTCCGATGAGCGTCAGCGCATGCTCGACCAGCGCGCGCGGCGCGCGCCGTTCGTCGGCGCCGAGCAGGGGCTGTGCGCGCGCGGCCATGGTCAGTCCGCTCCCCCGCCGTAGCCCGCGCAGTCGAGCAGGGCGCGCGTCATGTGGTGCTCGACCGCCTTCTCGCTGATTTCCATGTGGGCCGCGGTCTGCGCATAGCTGAGGCCGTGGATGCGCACGAGCAGGAAGGCATGGCGGCGCTTGCGCGGCATGGCCTCGAGCAGCGCGACCAGCCGCCGCAGTTGCTGCCGGGCCGCCACGTGGCGTTCCACCGAGGGCGCGCTGTCGGGCGCGACCAGCGCCAGCGTGTCGAGCATGCGCAGTTCGGCGGCGCGACGCGCGGCCTGGGTGGCGAGCAGGTTGCGGCCGGTCTGGTAGAGCAGCGCGCGCGGTTCGAGCACCAGGCCGCCCGCGTCCTGGTGGCCGAGCACGCGTGCGTAGGCTTCCTGCACGAGGTCGGCGGCGGTGTCGCCATCGCCGGCCTTGCGGGTGAAATAGCGCAGCAATTCTCTGTGGTAGCGCTCGAGCACGGTACACCTCAGCCGGTGTGGAAACAGGGAACTCCCGTCTTGGCTGAGATGTGGCGGCGGCTGATCCGTGGCGCGGGAGAGGGAGCGGAAATTATAGGGAAGGGCCGTGTCAGCCCGTCTTGCGCTGCATCTTGCGCGCCGTCTCCACCACCACCGCGCGCAGCGACTGCACCATCGGCTGCCCTTCCAGTTCCTTCAGCGTGAAGAAGCTCACCGGCGGCAAGTTCCAGCTCAACCGGTAGGGCAGCGCGGCCCAGTGGCCGGCCTGTTCCATCTCGGCCACCACGTCGCGCGCGAGGATGGCGATGGCATTGGACTCGGTGCGCAGCACCGTCTCCATGCTGCGGATGGCGGTGGTCTCGAGCATCGGCACCGGCGGCTGCACGCCGGCGCCGACGAAGATCGCGTTGTAGGTGCGGCGCATCGGCGTGTTCGGCGGCGGCAGGATCCAGTCGAGCTGCGCGAGCCGGGCCCAGTCGAGCGGCCCGCGCGAGAGCCGCTTCGCGCTCTTGGCCGACACCACCAGGCAGGGCTCCTGCTGGTGGATCGCCTCCTGCACCAGGCCGGTGGCGTCGCCGTCGTACGAACGGCCGATTGCGCAGTCCAGTTCGCGCGCGAGCAGGCCGGCCACCAGTTCGTCGGTGGTGCCTTCGCGCGTCATCACCGCCATGCGCGGCGTGCGGTCGAGCAGGTGCGCGAGCGCGGCCGACAGCAATTGCTGCGGCACCTGCTGCGTGAGCCCCAGGCGCAGCCGGCCGCCGCGGCCCGCCTCGAGCGAGGTCAGCACGCGCGTGGTGGCCTCGAGCTCGGCGAGCCAGCGCCGCGCGTAGTGCAGCACCGCCTCGCCGGCCGCGGTGGGCACCAGGCCGCGGCTGCTGCGCTCGAACAGCCGGTTGCCGAAGATGTCCTCGGTTTCGCGCAGCGCCTTGGTGATCGCGGGCTGGCTCAGCCGCATCTCGGCCGCCACGCGCCCCAGCGTGCGGTGCCGGTCGATGGCCTGCAGCAGCGAGAGCTGGCGCAGCTTGAGGCGCGAGAGCAGCGCGTGCTGCAGGTCGGCGGCGGGGTCGCGGGCGGTCGGGGAGGCCATAACCGTCAGGTTATCGCCCGATCAGAATTTAGTCCACTTTGGTGAATCGCGAGGCCTAGACTTTTCTCCATGCCCGCAGCCACCGCCACGACGCTCATGGCCACCCTGGCCGATCTCCTCGACGCGCTCGACGCAGCGCGCGATGCCGACGAGGCGCTGCGCCGGATCGATCGCTGCCGGCGCGAGCTCGTGCCCGGCAGCATCTTCAGCATCCAGCAGAACGTGACGACCGAAGACGACCCGGCCGGCGAGATCCGGCTGCGCCGCTTCTATTCGTCGGAGGCGCACCGCTACCCGGTCAATGGCGCCAAGCGCAAGACGCACACGCGCTGGACCGATCGCCTGTTTCGCGAGGGCCGCGTGTTCGTGGGCGAGGGCTCGCAGGTGCTGGCGCGCCACTTCGACGACTTCGAGCAGATGCGGCCCGCGGGCCTGTGCAGCGTGGTCAACGTGCCGCTGCTGCAAGGCGCGCAGTGCTTCGCCACCTTCAACGTGTTCGGCGTCCGCGAGCGCTGGCAGCCCGACGAGTTGCTCGGCATCCGCCTGCTGGCGCTGGCCGCCGCGCGCTGGGTGCCGGTCGCGCCCGGCCTGGCCTACCGCTTCGCCGCCGACGCGGTGCCGATCGATCTCCCCGCTCTCTCCATGAAGGCCTGACCATGCAATCCAAGAACCTCGTCGTGATCGTTGGCGGCGGCCCCGTGGGCCTGTCGATGGCGATCCTGCTGCAGCGCTTCGGCGTCGACTTCGTGCTGCTCGAGCGCAGCCCGACCACCACCGACCATCCGAAGGCGCGCGGCACCTACACGCGCACGATGGAGATCTTTAGGCAGTGGGGCATCGACGGCCTGATGAAGCGCCACGCGCTGCCCGACGGCGCCGACTTCTTCGCCTTCTGCGAATCGATGACCGGCCACGAATGGGGCCGCACCCACCCCGAGCCGAACCTGGGCCATTCGCCGTGCTGGAAGATCATCCAGTCGCAGGACACGGTGGAGCAGGAGCTGCTCGCCCATGCCAAGAAGAGCGAGGTCGGCCGCTTCCTGTTCGGCCACGAGTTCCTGCACTACGCCGAGAGCGCCGACGGCATCGCCGTGACCGGCCGCCGGCTCGACACCGGTGAGACGCTGACCTGGCAGGCCCGGTACCTGATCGCGGCCGACGGCGCCGCGAGCTCGGTGCGGCGCCAGGCCGACATCGAGATGCGCGGGCCGGCCACGCTGGCCGTGATGGCCAACGAGTTCTGGCAGGCCGATCTCTCGCAGGTGCGCGACTCGGCCACCTGCGCCGGCTGGCGCGTCTACGCCAAAGACTCGCCGTACCCGATCACCACCGTGCTCAACACCAACGGAAAGGACCGTTGGCTCAACCTGCTGCCGGTGGGCCGCGAGACCGACGAGCGCAGCGGCGCGCGCAGCGACGCCGAGGTGGTGCAGCTCGCGCGCACCGTCTCGGGCGTGCCCAACCTCGAGGTGAAGGTCATCAACCGCTCGGTGTGGCGCATGAGCCGCCAGGTGGCCGCGAACTTCCGGCGCGGCCGCGTGCTGCTGGTCGGCGATTCGGCGCACCGCTTTCCGCCCAATGGCGGCTATGGCATGAACTCGGGCATCCAGGACGCGCACAACCTGGCCTGGAAGCTGGCCTTCGTGCTCAGCGGGCGCGCCAGCGCGCGGCTGCTCGACAGCTACGAGAGCGAGCGCCGGCCGATCGCCGAATCGAACGCCGACTTCAGCCTGCACAACGCGATGCGCTTCAACCATTGCGACGAGGCGCTGCGCTCGGGCAACCGCGAGCGCATCGAGTTCTGGATCCGCGACAGCGACAACCACATCCACAGCATCGGCCAGTCGCTGGGCTTCTGCTACGAGGACGGCGCCGTGATCCCCGACGGCACCGGCCGCCACGTGATGCGCGCGCGCTGGTACGAGCCGGCCGACAAGCCCGGCATGCGTTTTCCGCATCTGTGGCTGGACCTCGCGCGGCGCCACACCACGCTCGACTGGTTCGACCGCGAGTTCGTGCTCGTGGCTGGTCCGCGCGCCGATGCCTGGATGGAGGCGGCGCGCCAGGTGTCGGGCCGCAACGGCCGCGTGGTGCAGGCGCGCCAGCTCGAGGACGCGTACGAGAAGGACGGCCTGCTGCTGGGCCGGCACGGCGCGGTGCTGGTACGGCCCGACGGCCACGTCGCCTTCCGCATGCCGTGGACGCCGACGGACCCGGCCGCCGAGCTGTCGGCCGTGCTGTCGAAGCTGCTGGACTGACGCCATGCCCGTCACCGCGCTGCACCACTTCACGATCCGCTGCACGCCCGCGGAGCTGCCGCCGCTGCTGGACTTCTACACGCGCGTGCTGCGCCTGGAAGCCGGCGCCCGGCCCGAGATTCCGGCGCCCGGCGCCTGGCTCTATGCCGAGGGCCAGCCCATCGTGCACCTGTTCGCCCACCTTGCGACGGCCGATGCGCCGCCGCAGCCGCCCACGGGCCATGTCGACCACATCTCGTTCCGCGCCCACGGGCTGCGCGAGATGCGCGCGCACCTGCGCGCGCTCGACGTGCTCTTCGCCGAGGCGCCGATCCCGGGCTGGGACATCCACCAGCTCTTTCTGCACGACCCGCGCGGACTGAAGGTCGAGATGACCTTCTGGCTGGACCGCGAGGATGAACCGTGGGAGGACGCGGCATGACCGAGTTCGTGCAGGCCGGCGAGGTCCGCATCGCCTTCGACCGCGCGGGCCAGGGTCCGGCGCTGCTGCTGATGCATGGCGCGGAAGCCTCGCGCCAGATGTTCGCCGCGCTGGTGCCGCATCTGGCGAAGCAGTTCACCGTGATCGCCTACGACCAGCGCGACTGCGGCGAGACCGAGGCGCCCGAGCGCGCGGCCACGCTCGCGGACCTCGCGAACGATGCGCAGCAGCTCGTGAAGGCGCTGGGCCTCAAGCGCGCGCATGTGTTCGGCTCCTCTTTCGGCGGCCGCGTGGCGCAGGCGCTGGCGCTGCTGCATCCGCGCGCGGTCGACCGGCTCGTGCTCGGCAGCACCTGGCCGCTGCCGCGCCCCTACGAGGAGCTGTGCCCCGATGCGAGCCGCCTGGCCGAGCTGCGCCGCGGCCTGCCGGGCACGGCCGAGGAGCTCGCGACCTGGTTCTTTCCCGAGGCCTTCCTCGCGCAGCGCCCCGAGCTGCGCCGCGTGTTCGCCGCCGCGCGGCCCGAGACCGCGCGCTCGGCGCGGCGCATGGCGACCGTCGCCACCACCTTGGCGCAGGGCGTGGCCGACATCGTCGCGCCGACCCTGGTGCTCGCCGGCGAGCTCGACCGCGTGGTGCCGCCGACCGTGACGCTCGCGATGGCTGGCCGCATCCGCGGCGCCGATGCCGTGCTGCTGCCCGCCATCGGCCACGTGACCGCGATGCAGGCGCCCGAGGTGCTCGCGCGCCACATGGTCCGTTTCCTGAACCCCGAAGGAGTCCACGCATGAATGCCGTCCTGGAGCCCGAGACCGTCCCCGCCGCGCCCGCCGGCAAGGAGGACTACATCCGCGTCGAAGGCCTGTCGAAGACCTTCGGCGGCGGCAGCGAGGGCGTGCTCGCGTTGAAGCAGATCGACTTCGGCATCCGCCAGGGTTCCTTCGTCACCATCGTCGGCCCGAGCGGCTGCGGCAAGAGCACGCTGCTGCGCATCCTGGCCGGCCTGCTCGACTACGAGGTCGGCACCGTGCTGCTCGACGGCCAGCCGATCCGCGGCACGCGGCGCGACGTGGGCGTGGTGTTCCAGAGCTCGATCCTGCTGCCCTGGCGCAGCATCCTCGAGAACGTGATGCTGCCGGCCGAGGTGCTGGGCCTCGACAAGGCGAAGGCGCGCGAGCGCGCGATGCAGCTGCTCGCGATGGTGCGGCTCGAGGGCTTCGAGCACAAGCTGCCGCGCCAGCTCAGCGGCGGCATGCAGCAGCGCGCTTCCATCGCGCGGGCGCTGCTGCACGACCCCAAGATCCTCTTGATGGACGAGCCCTTCGGCGCGCTCGACGCGATGACGCGCGAGCGCATGAACCTCGAGCTGCAGCGCATCTGGATGGAGAGCGGCAAGACCGTGGTGCTGATCACGCACTCCATTCCCGAGGCCGTGTTCCTCGGCGATCGCGTGTTCGTGATGTCGCCGCGCCCCGGCATGCTCGAGCGCGTGCTGCCCATCGACCTGCCGCGCCCGCGCGGCATGGAGGCGATGTCGCACCCGGCCTTCGCGGCCGCGGCCGCCTCGATCCGCGAGCGCTTCTCGCATGCCGCTTCCTTCGATTGAGAGAAAGGCCGACGCCATGACCACCGCCCTGTTGAGTTCCGAGGCCGCGCCGCTATCGGCCAAGCCACCGCGCCCGCGCCGCACCAACCCGCTGGCCTCGCCGCGCGTGCAGTCGATCCTGCTGCTGATCACGCTGCTCGGTTCGTGGGAAGGCGCCGTGCGGCTGTTCAAGGTGCCGAGGCACCTGGTACCGCCGGTCAGCGACATCGCGATCGCGCTGTGGCGCGGCCTCGCCACCGGGCCGTTCGCGAAGGACGGCTTCTGGTACCACGGCGGCATCACGCTGGCCGAGATCCTGCTGGGCTTCTTCGTCGGCGGCGGCATCGGGCTGGCGATCGGCATCGTGGTCTCGCAGATGCCGCGGCTCGAGCGCCTGCTCGAGCCCTACGTGGCCGCGCTGCAGAGCGTGCCCAAGGTGGCGGTGGCACCGATCATCGTGGTCTGGCTGGGCTTCGGCATCAGCTCCAAGGTGATGATCATCTGCCTCTTGACCTTCTTCCCGGTGCTGGTGACCAGCATCGCGGGCTTCAAGGCCGTTGACCCGGACCGCATCGACCTGCTGCGGTCTCTGTCGGCCACGCCGTGGCAGATCTTCCGCAAGGCCAAGTTCCCGAGTGCGCTGCCCTACATCTTCGCGGGCCTCAACATGGCCGCGGCCTTCAGCGTGGTCGGCGCCGTGGTGGGCGAGTTCGTCGGTGCCCAGGCCGGGCTCGGCGTGCTGATCCTGCAGATGGAAGCCCAAGCCGACAGCGGCGGCAGCTTCGCCGTCTGCGTCGTGCTCTCGGTGATCGGCATCGCGCTGACCAGTGCCCTGCGCCGCGTGCAGCAGCGCGTGCTGCACTGGATGCCGGCCGATGCCTCGCAGCGCACGGTCAACGTCTGATCCCTTCCTTCCCCTTTTTCTCTTGCCATCTCGAAACGTCCGGCGCGACGCCGGTGAGGAGCGAACCATGTGGACACGACGCGATTTCGGCCTGGGCCTCGGCGCCCTGGGATTGGCGGGCAGCCTGCCGGCCCTGGCGCAGAAGCTGCGCGTGATGAAGGTGGCGAACACCGCCGGCGTCAACGATCCGCAGCAGTGCTTCGTGACCGCGGGCCAGCATCCGCGGCTGAACTTCTACAAGCCCGAGGGCGTGGACGTCGAGTACGTCAACATGTCGAGCATGACGCAGGCGCTGCAGAGCCTGCGCGCCGGCCACGTCGACTACGGGCCCGCCGTGCCCGGCATCCTGCTGCCCGCGATGGCCAAGGACCCGGGGCTCGACCTCGTGAGCGTCTACAAGTGGCTGCCGCGCAATGCCAACGTCGTCGTCGTCAAGCCCGGCAGCGCTATCCGCTCGGTGGCCGATCTCGCGGGCAAGCGCATCGGCGTGCGCAGCCAGGGCGACACCGGCATCGTCGTCACCCGCACCATGCTGGCCGAGCTGGGCCTGAAGGACGACCGGTGCGAGTACATCGCCATCGGTGATGGCGCCCCAGCCGGCGCGGCGATCGACAACGACCGCGTCGACGCGATGGTGGCTTTCGACACCGCGGCCGCGCGCGTCGAGCTCGTCGGCACCAAGCTGCGCTACGTGCCGCTCACGCCGAAGTTCGCGCAGTTCGGCTCGGGCTGGCTGTGCGTGCCGCGCGAACTGCTGAAGAAGGAGCGCAAGGCCCTGGTGGGCCTGTTCCGCGGCATGGCCAAGTCCACCCTGTTCGCGCACCACAACCTCGAGGCCGGCATCGACCTGCACTGGGCCGTGTATCCCGAGAGCCGGCCCAAGGGCCGCAGCGAGGACGAGGCGCGCAAGGAGCTGGCCTTCATCCTCAAGGACCGCCGCAATAGCTGGATGCGTCGGCCCGACGATCCCGATCAGCGCATCGGTGCCTCGTCGCTGGCCGAGTGGAAGTCCAACATCGAGATGGCCGTGGACGGCAGCAGGAACCCGAAGCTGGCCGACGAGCTCGGCGACCCGAACCGGCTGTTCACCAACGAGCTGATCGACGAGGTCAACGCCTTCGACAAGCAGGCGGTGGTGGAGATGGCGAAGGCGTTCAGGCTGTAGCCGACACGGCTCAAGCCATGTAGCCGAGATCGCGGATGTCGGCGCGCACCGACTCGCGGTCGGAGCCGTACAGCGGCAGGCTGGCCAGCAGCTCGAGCCGCCGCCGCATCGAATAGAGCGTCTGCAGCGCCTTGTGCGCCGCCTCCTCGGGATCGGCGATGGCGGCCGTATCGGGATAGGCCCACAGCGCGGTATGGGGCTGGCCGGGCCAGGCCGGCTGCAGGCGGTCGATGTCGGCATCGAGCGCGATCACGAACTCGGCCTCGAAGCCGCGCACGGGTACGAACTCGTTCCAGCCACGCGGCTTGATCTCGGGTAAGGGAATACCCGCGGTGCGCAGCGCCGACACGACCGCCGGATCCACCGCTGCGCCAATGCGCAGGGGCTGGCCGCAGGAGCGGGCGTGGAAGCGTTTCTCGGCGATGTGGGTGAGACAGGCCTGCGCCATGATGCTGCGCAGCGTGTTTCGTCGGGAGACGAAGAGCACGTTGATTTTTCTGTGCATGACTGCGGAATGTAGCGCGGGCTTGGCTGGTTTGCTCGGAGCGCGATTCGATGGTCGCTTGTGCGGCGGACCGTGCCGGGTCTTGTCCATCGCGCGGCTTCGGCGCCTCGGTGGGTGCGCCAGCCGAGCTAATAAGACCTTGCCTTGCAAATCGAACTGGTGGAACGCACCCCAATTGAGCAGGTCAACGCGGGCACTCATCAAGAATAGGTAAGCGCTCAGATGTGATTCTGGAACATGCTGACTCCACAGTGATTGTTTACGTTCACCCCGTTACCACTCGGCCTGATGGGAAGATTTCCGTCGTCGCCAAGTGTTGAAGTTAGCTCTGATACCCGGTTTGCAAAAACCACTGTGATCGCACTAATCCAGCATAAAGAGCTGCCTCCCACTCGTTCGAATACTCGTAGGAATTCGCCTTCTTGTTCAAATACCATTCCAACTCTACTGAGGTTAGGTTGCGGAAGAATTCTTTGGTTCCCGATAAATGGCTTGCTGCCTGCACGGCATATCTCGAGGCTAGCTTAAGTTCCGTGAAATAATTCCGCACCCTTCGGCTTAAGCGGTCGTCCCAATTCAATGGAGTTTCCATTCGGTAAGTGACTGTCACTGGCAAAGTTTCAATCACATCGCAAAATAGCCAGCCATCTGTTTCGACGCGCGAGTCCTCAAAATATGGATGCGGCATTTCCGTCTCTGGCGTTATTACGCCGGAGCCTTTACCTTTGTTGCAGTCCGCGCAAGATGGCACCAAATTAATAGGTAAAACAGAGAATGCAGGATACCTGGATTTTGCGGCAAAGTGGTCCAACGTGGAAACATGTCCGAATCCGCAGAATGGGCAAATTCCCAGTTTGGTCAATCGCAATCTATCGTAGTGCAAACGGCCAGTACCTTTGGCGCTCGACATTTGATCATCGTATAGTGCAACAAATTCGGATTTAGTAATGTTCGCCAGAATGACTTGCTCCCCATCTCCCCAATCGCAGGAGTTAAGCATGTGCAATTGCCTATTTCCCGCATGCAAGGCATACTGCCCAGATGCCGCATCCACGACTTGAATTGCTGAATTAAATCTAACAGATAACTCCGCAGCCGTCACGCCTGCCACGCAATCCGAATATACCGTTGCTCGGCTTAGAGCCGGGATCGGCAATAGCCTCATTGCTGCTCCCGATCTGCTTTTGCTCTAAGAAGCGTTATTAGGATGGCTTGAGCTTCATCACCAAGTTGCCCATTGAAATGTTGCAAGATGCTTGCGAAAGTCCCTCCGCCTTCAACAGCTCGCTCTAGCATTTCGTGGAAGCCTGACTTTGAAACTTCCAATCCAAATACCTCACGGGTCAGCACCCCAACATTCTCACCGAAGGTCTCACGCTCGGGTCTGTCGCTTCGAGCCTCAAGGCGGCTTCTTGTGAGCTTCCAAACACACGATCTGGGAACTTCTTGAAGAACGACCGGCGAGTGCGTAGCAACGATGGCAACTCCGTTGCGGTTGTACAGCAATTCTGAAACTGCGCGAGTAAACGCGGAGAGAAGAGGCGGATGAAGATGGCTCTCCGGTTCGTCCAGAAGAACTAGCGTCTTCTCTTCCACCAGCTCGACAAGTCTCGTAAGCGTCAGCAATACGATGGAATGACCTGAACTCATTCGACGGGCCATCGAGCGCGCCTCTTGAATTGCGTGGTCGTCAGTTAGGTCGGTGAGGTGTGTCCAACCCATCTCTTTAAAATTTGTATCGGATTCAAGTCGTGAGACTGCGTCGAAAAATCTTATCTTTTTTGTAGGCTGGCTCATACAGAAACTAAAGCTCTCCACAAACTCGTTTACTAGGTCAGCATCTGTTTTGGGAGGACTCGATTCCTGGCCGTCACCTTGGCGAATTGTTTTCATCCCCACGTAGTAGTAGGCCGGCCCTTCAGTTCTATCTGGTCTATCCATGGGAGGGATGAACGGGTCAAACGCGCTAAAGGAAACGGAAACAACGCTGCTGAAGTAATCTTTTTGCATACCGGAGGCAAACATTGCGCGATCGATGAACCGGCAGGGTGGCTTGGTCGGCGGGCCATTTGCAACCAATGCTCGCACCATGTTATTTAATAGCGTAGTCTTGCCGACCCCGTTCCGGCCGATAAGAACATGGATGTTGGTTGAAGGATAAGACGCGGCATTGACGTTGAAAATCAAACTAACTGCCGCATGGCGCTCGTCGGCATCTTGTTGGAATGTGAATTTAAAGTCCGAAAGCTGCGCCTCGCCTCTAAGGACTCGCTTGTATTGCCCATTAATAACCGAAGAGCTCACTCCGCGCATTAGCGAATTCTTGAATACCTGCTCCGACTCTGCCAATTTATGGATGGAATCGTTGGCGACAACGTCTCTCAATGCAAGTAAAAGGGTTTCGCGCACTTCATCTGGGAGTTTATTTTTAAGAGTTTGATAATAATCAACATCTTGCCCCAACGAAAACCACCCTTCGGGTAGTTCATTAAAAGATTTTGGCATGGCCTCTTCTGTCCAGCCATGCGTTTGACCAGAGTACCCAATCTTGACCGTGCCAAAATCAAGTCGCGCCCCGTCATGAGCTATGAATAAAAGCGAAAAGCTTGTTTTAAATGAGTAGTCATCCCAATTCCCTGGAGATAATTGGAATGTATTACGAGAGTTGCTGTCGGAATACTCTCGGAGCATGAGTTTTTTGAAGGTGAGTAGCATAAACTCCTCGAGTTAAGGTGGCAAAAATATGGGGCACCCGACAACGCAAAAGCGTCAACATACTTTTTGCAAACTGTTTTATTAATTGGCAGGGACGCTTTCTTCAGGTCGCCATCCGTTTTTGTACAGTGTACGAAAATTTTTGAATCGAATTGGCGTTGGCTACTCCCATGATCTGACCGATGGTGAGTGCGGGTACTTTTCGGACTGGGGCTCGGAAGAAATGGCCGAATGGAACGACTATTGGTTTTCCACTCCGCTTCCGGAGCGGCATTCCCCTTAGATGCCGATCCTCCGATGGGACTTCGCATCCATGCTCGATGGCTCAGGATGGAGACTACGATCTGATCGCGATCCGGCCGCAGGCAACACGGCATGTGCTGGAGTTCAATCCACACGGCTATCCGTACGGTGGCACCAACAGTCTTGTTGCGCTGGTCGAGTGCTTCGGCCATCGAGTCATTGGCGTTGATGACGGGACGGGATATGAGAAGTACGTGCCACGCACAAACATCTGGAACCCGTCTGCTAGGCGTGAAGTTTGATCTCGTGGTGCGCCGGAAATGAATGGCTACGCGGGAGTAATCCTGGTGGCGGTTTCGCGCTCTTTCGCCGCGGTGGCGCAACCGGCGACAGTCTGCAAAGAGCAGTCGTCGATGGATGAAGGTTCACCAGCAGTCATCGCTCGACTACTGAGCGATGTGCAGACGCCTCAACTCTCCATGCCGGGTGGCCAGTCCTCGTAGAAGCTGCTGCCTTCGGGGATCGGTCGCCCATCCATGATGTGTGCAGCCCATGCGAGTACATGCGCCATGTTCTCGGACCCACTTGGTGACAGTCCACATGACTCGGCAACTTCCCCCAGTCGCGCACGGCAGATATCGAGGTGGCGCCGGACCCCTTCAGGTCCACCGAGGTAGGAGTGAAATTCGTCTAGATCAATGCCTAGCCCGGAGATTCCATAGGTGCCAGCCACGCCGGCTGCATCCTCGTAGATGGCCATGACATCTTGACCTTCAAGAGTCGCGACAGTCGTCAGCACTTCACAAAAAGCATCTTTCATCCCGTTGCTGACCCAGAGGTCCATTTTGTTGTTGATCAAGATGGGGGCGCCCATGGGGTTTGCCTTTGAATACGCCTTGGCGTTTGGGTTGTCAGGCCTCAGCGATGCTGGGTGTTCGCGGCTATCGCTACCAAAGTCGAACTCAATGGTGGCTTTGGAGAAGATGCTACATCCGCTTCGGGCCCATATGGGACCTCGAAGACTCCCCTAAAGCGGCCACTCAGCCCGAGACCGAATCCACCCACCAGCTAGCGCCAGACCTCGTTGTCAGCCCGCCTTCCTCCGCAGAAATCGCGTCAGCCGTTCATGCACTTCGCCCGTCGCCTGAACATGGGCGGCGACCAGCGCTTCCATGTACAGGCCGTTGGAGTGCGACATGCCGGCGATGCGAGGCAGGGCGGTGACGATGGCCCTGTTGGTGGCATGCGCGTTGCGCGAAATCTTTTGTGCCAGCGCTCGGGCACGCGCGAGCGCCGTGCCTTCTTTCACGACCTCGTGGACCAAGCCGATGCGAAGCGCCTGCTGCGCATCGATGACGCGGCCAGTCAGCATCATCTCGGTCATCCGGTCCGTGCCGACGATGCGTGCGACACGGACGGTCGCGCCGCCACCCGTGAAGATGCCTCGCTCGCCTTCGGGAAGCGCGAAGAACGCGGTTTCGTCGGCAATGCGCACATGCGCCGATGCCGCAAGCTCGAGACCGCCGCCGAGCACCGCGCCCTGCAACGCGGCGACGACCGGCACGCCCCCTTGCTGCAGCGCGTCGAACGCCGAGTGCCAGAGCCGGCACAAGCGGAAGAAATCGTCCGGACCGCGTTGGAGCGCCACGTGCTCCGCCAGGTCCAGTCCGGCACAGAAGTGAGGTCCTTCGGCGCTGAGCAGGAACACTGCCGTTCCTTCGGGCGGCGTCAATGCGAGTTGCAGCAGCGCTTGCACGGTCGCGCTGTCCAGCGCGTTGCGTTGCCGCGGTCGGTCGAGCACCACCGTCGTCACGGCGTCGTCGTGGTGCCAGCGCAGAGGGGCGGCCTGATCGTTGGCTGAAGAGGACATGGCGCTTGCTCCCGTGTCAGCGCATCGCCGCTTCAAGAGCCTGCCGCAGGTCGGCCATCAGGTCGGCTTCGTCCTCCAGGCCCACGGAAAGACGCACGAGCCCGTCGCCGATGAGATGCCGCCGGCGCTCTTCCTCGGTGTAGGGCGAATGGGTCATGCTGGCGGGATGCTGGGCCAGGCTCTCCGCGTCGCCGAGGCTCACCGCTCGCGTCACGAGCTGGAGCGCGTCGATGAAGCGCTTTCCGGCCTCCACGCCGCCGTGCAGGTCGAACGCGATCATGCCGCCCGGTTGTGTCATCTGGCGTCGGGCCAGTGCATGCTGGGGATGGGACGCAAGACCGGGGTAGTGGACGACCGCCACCTGCGGGCATGCCTCGAGAAACTCGGCGATCCGCTGCGCGCTGCGGCAGTGGCGATCCATGCGCACGGGCAAGGTCTTCAGGCCGCGCAACACCAGGAACGCGTCCATTGGCGACATGCAGGCACCCGTGAGTTCCTTGATGCCGACGAAGCGCATCCGCGCCATCAGCTCGCCGCTTCCGACGAGCGCCCCGGCGATCACATCGCCGTGCCCGTTGATGTACTTGGTGAGCGAATGCACGACGACGTCGGCGCCGAGGGCCAGCGGCCGTTGCAGGTAAGGCGTGCAGTAGGTGCTGTCCACCGCGACTAGCGCGCTGCTGTGGGCATGCACGACGGCGCTGACGGCTTCGATGTCCACCAGCCGCATGTTCGGATTGGCGGGCGTCTCGAACAGCACGAGCCTGGTCCGTGCATTCAGATGCTCGCGCAGTTCGTCGGGCCGGGTGAAGTCCACCGCGCGGGTCACGATGCCGAACTCGGGCAGCAGGTGGTTGGCCAGGGCATGCGTGCAGCCGTAGAGCGTGAGGTCGACCAGCAGTTCGTCGCCCGGCCGCAGCAAGGTCCAGATCAAGGTGCAGATGGCGCCCATTCCGGAACCGAAGGCGAGGGCCGCTTCGCCGCCTTCGAGCGCGGCGAGCCGCTCCTCGAGCACCTGCACGGTCGGATTGGTGACGCGCGAATAGATCATCCCGGCCTCCTCGCCGGCGAAGCGGGCCGATCCCTGGGCGGCGTTCTCGAACGCATAGGTGGACGACCAGTAGATCGGCGGATTGAGCGCGCCCTGATGGGTCATCGGGGCGTATCCGGCGTGGATAGCTTGCGTGGAGAAGGAGCGGGAGGCGGTGTCCATGGGCGAGAACTCGTGGCGGAGTGATGAAGTCGATGCCTGGAAGTCTGGCTCCTTCATCGGGTAATGTGCTTCTAAAAATTACCCTGATATTCGACTTTCAGGTAAGAATCCTTCAATTCTTCATCGGCCCCCGTGTGAAATGGACAAACGCGACACCTTGATCCTGCGCGCCCTGCAAGACGATGGCCGGATCACCAACGCGGCGCTTGCCAAGCAGTTGCACATCGCGGAGGCGCCGACCTGGCGACGCGTCAAAGCGTTGGAGGAAGCGGGTTGCATCAGCGGCTACAGCGCCGTGCTGAATCAGCAGGCGCTGGGCTACGCGGTCACCGCATTCGTGCAGATCCGCTTTTCGAGCCATGACCCGAAGCTTCAGCTCGCGTTCGAGGAGCAGGTGCTGTTGATGCCGGAGGTCGTGTGGTGCCACAACGTGTCGGGCAGCACCGATTTCCTGCTCTGCGTGGTCGCCCGCAGCCTTCAGGACTATGGCGAGTTCGTGAGCACCCGATTGCGCCTGCTTCCGGGCGTCACTTCCATCGAATCGTCGTTCTCTCTCAAGGCCGTGAAGGCCGGATACAAGCTGCCCGTCGAGTGAGCACCCGGGGGCGAGTTCGGCGAGGGACGGCTATTTCCGCACCTGCAAAAGCCAGTCGATGAACTGCGCAAGCGCCGGCAAGCCCGCACTGTGCTCCGGATAGCACAGCTGATACGACCGCCCCGTCGCCGACTCGAGGTCCGACAGCGCCACCAACTGCCCCGCATCGAGCGCCGCGCGCACCATGAAGGCCGGCAGCAGCGCCACCCCGATGCCCGCGATGGCCGCATGCAGCGACATCGACAGCAGGTCATAGCTAGGACCGGCATGCAGCTCGGGCAGGACCTCGTCGGCACCCGCAGCCTGCCGCAGCCAGAGCGCCCACGCACCGGGCAGCGAGCTGTTGTGGATCAGCGTGAGTTCGGGCGGCGCCTGCCGCAACACGGTGGCGAAATCGTCGCCGGCCCAGCGTGCCGCCAGGCCAGGGCTGGCATAGGGCCGCACGGTCAGGTCGAGGACGGGGATGGCATGCAGGCCCGGCACCGGCGCGCCCACCACCATGATGGCTGCGTCGATCCGGCTCGCGGTGAAATCGACCGGACCGAGGTAGGTCGAGAGGTCGAGCGTGATGTGCGGATGCGCGTTCACGAAACCCGACAGCCGCGGCGCGAGCCAGTAGTTGCAGAACGAGGAGGGGGCGGAGAGCTGCAGGCGGCCGCCGCGGCCCTGGTGCAGCGCGATGTCGGTGGTGGCGCGCTCGAGCCGCAGCAGCAGGGGCCGGACCTCGGCCAGGTAGGCTTGCCCCGCGGGCGTGGCCACCAGCGATTCGCGCCGGCGCTCGAGCAGCTGCGCGCCGAGCCGCTGCTCGAGGCCGATGACCTGGCGGCTGATGGCGCCCTGCGTGAGGTTGAGTGCCTTGGCGGCACGCGTGAAGCTGCCCAGCCTTTCACTGGCTTCCAGGCATTGCAGCGCGATGGTGGAGGGAAGGCGAAGCGGCATCAGCTTTTTGCATGCGAGCAGGAGTTATTTTCGATTGTGGCGCTCGCCGTGGGCGTCGATCCTCGGGCATCGTGCTTTCTGGAAGGATGCAAGCCATGTTGGAGACCGGGATCGATCGCGGCCGGCGCCGCGCGCTGCTGTCGGCGGCCGCGCTGGCGGCCGGGCCTTGGCACATCGCGCGCGCCGCGGCTTACCCCGAGCGGCCGCTGCGCTTCGTGGTGCCCGGCGGCGCGGGTGGCGCGCCCGACCTGCTGTGCCGCGTGATGGGCGCGGCGCTGGCCAAGGGGCTCGGGCAGGCGGTGGTGATCGAGAACCGGCCGGGCGCGGGCGGCATCGTCGGCATTTCCGAAGTGGCGCGCGCGGCGCCCGACGGCTACACGATCGGCTATGCCAACGTGGGCACGCTCGCGATCAACAAGTCGCTCTACGCGAGGCTGCCCTATGACCCCGATCGGCAACTCGCGCCGGTCGCGATGACCGGCTTCGTGCAGAACGCGCTGGTGGTGCGCAACGAGCTGCCGGTGAAGACCGTCGCGGAACTGGTCGCGCACCTGCGCGCGCATCCCGGCAAGCTGACCCTGGCCTCGGCCGGCAACGGAACCACCAGTCACCTGGGCGGCGAACTGTTCAAGAGCATGACGGGCACCTTCATGCTGCACGTGCCCTACCGCGGCAGCCTGGCGGCGATCCAGGACCTGATCGGCGGCGGGGTCGACGTGATGTTCGACAACCTGTCCTCGATCAGCCCCTTCATCGCCTCGGGCCGGGTGCGCGCGCTGGCGGTCACGGGCGCTCATCGCTCGCCGCTCTTTCCGGCGCTGCCGACGGTGCAGGAAGCCGGCGTGCCGGGATACGAGAGCGTGGCCTGGGGCGGCGTGGTGGTGCCGGCGGGAACGCCCGCCGAGGTGGTGGCGCGGCTCAATGCCGAGTTCAACGCGATGATGAACGACGCCGAAGTGCGCGAGCGGCTCGCGCGGCTGTCGCTCGAGACCGCGAGCGGGCCGCCCGAGCGGCTGTTCGAACTGGCGCGGCGCGAGACGCCGGTTTGGGCCGCGGTGATCCGGCGCGCGAACGCCCGCGTCGACTGATGCCGCCGCTCGACCTGGTCATCGAGGGCGGCGACGTCATCGATGGCAGCGCGGCGCCGCGCGTGCGGCAGGACGTGGGCGTGCGCGATGGCGTGATCGAGCGCCTGGGCGACCTGCGCGCCGTGCCAGCGCACCGGCGCATCGATGCCCGCGGCCGCATCGTCGCGCCGGGCTTCATCGATGCGCATGCGCACGACGACCGGCTGCTGCTGGAGCCGCCCGCCGACCGCCATCCGAAGCTGATGCAGGGCGTGACCACCGTGGTGGCCGGCAACTGCGGCTGGAGCCTGGCGCCGCTGCGCATTCCCTTCGAGCGGGTGCCGCCGCCGCTGCGCGAATTCATCGGGCGCGACGACCGCCGCTTCGCGCGCTTCGGCGACTACCTCGATGCGGTGCGCGAGATCTGTCCCGCGACCAATGCCGCGTTCCTGGTCGGCCACACCACGCTGCGCGCGCAGCATGTGCGGGACCTGGATCGCGCCGCCATGCCCGCCGAGACCGCGGCCATGGCGCGCGATGTCGAGGAAGCGCTCGAGGCGGGTGCGATCGGCCTGTCGACCGGCGTCTTCTATGCCCCGGCGCGCGCCGCCACGGCGCACGAGATGACGGCCGTGGGCGAGCCGCTGCGCGCGCACGGCGGCCTGATCGCGATGCACATCCGCGATGAGTCCGATGCGATCGACGAAGCGCTGCACGAGGCGCTCGGCGTGGGCCGTGCGCTCGGCGTGCCGCTCGTGATCTCGCACCACAAGCTCACGGGCCTGTCGAACCACGGGCGTTCCGCGTCCACGCTGCGCCTGCTCGCGCGGGCCGCAAAGGGGCAGCCGGTGTGCATCGACTGCTATCCCTATGCCGCTTCTTCCACTCTGCTGATTCCCGCGCGCGTGAGCCAGTCGGCGCGCGTGCGCATCACCTGGTCCGAGCCGATGCCGCAGCACACCGGGCGCGAGCTCGCGGACATCGCCGCCGAGATGGGCCTGGGCCTCGAGCAGGCCGCGCAGCGCCTCTGCCCGGCCGGCGCGGTCTACTTCTCGATGGACGAGGCCGACGTGCAGCGCATCCTCGCGGCGCCCGGCACCATGGTCGGATCGGACGGCCTGCCGAACGACGTGCAGCCGCACCCGCGGCTGTGGGGCGCCTTTCCGCGCGTGCTGGGCCACTATGCACGCGACCTGAAGCTGTTCGCGCTCGAGACCGCGGTGCACAAGATGACCGGCCTGCCGGCCGCGCGCTTCGGTCTCGCGGGCCGCGGCCGCATCGCGGCGGGCTGCGCGGCCGACCTCGTGGTCTTCGATGCCGCGCGCATCGCTGACCGCGCGAGCTACGACGACCCGCTGGCCGCGCCCGATGGCATCGACGCCGTGCTGGTCAACGGCCGCGTGGCCGTCGCGCACGGCGTGCTGAAGGACGCGCACGCGGGCATGGTGCTGCGCCGCGGCTGAAGCGCGGGGCCGTGGCCCCGCCCTCCGGCCGCGTGCCACCTCAGTGGTGGTGGTCATGCCCATAGCCGCTCGCGACCTCGCCGCATTCGTGCGGCGTGGTCCGGCACAGGCGCTGGTAGGCCAGCACCGTCCTGCGCCGCTCGGCCAGCGCGGCCGGGGTGCGGAACGGCGCGAGGATCTCCGCGAGCGAGTAGCTCACGCCGTTCTTCACCACGTAGCGCACGTCGGCCGCGGCCTTCAGGTCCTGCAGCGGGTTGCCGCGCACGATGGCCAGGTCGGCCAGCTTGCCCACCTCCACCGTGCCCAGGTCCTTGTCGACCAGGCTCATGCGCGCGGCATTGACCGTCACGTCCTGCAGTACCTGCAGGTTCGAGTTGGTCAGCGCGGCGGCGCGCATGTTGTTGTGCAGCGCGATGCCCGGCGGCACCAGCGGCGAGTCGGTGCCGATGGCGATCATGGCGCCGGCCGTGCGCAGCTTGCTCACCTGGTCCTCCTGCAGCCGCGCGCTGGCCACGGCCGCCTCGGTCGGCGGCTGCGGATTGCTGCGCAGCACATCGAGGAAGTTCGGCGAGGTCAGCAGCTCGAAGCGGTCGCCGCCGGTCAGGTCCGCGCCGACGAAGGGATAGGCGAACAGGGCGGTGTGGATCAGCCGGAAGTCGCCCTTGCCGTGCAGGTCGTAGGCGTCCTGGTAGGTGGTGCCGCCGGCCGAGCGCGACCAGCCGTAGCCCAGGCGCTGCGGTGCCGAAAGGTGCGTGGTCTCCGCCAGGCCCGAGGCCGCGCCCGGCGACAGGTTGTGCGTGCCGCTCGGGATGCCGATGTCGAGCGCCGCCTGCGCGATCTTGTGCATCAGCGGGATCGGCGCGCGCATGTAGGCCTTGAGGTAGTCCACGCCGAGCGTGCGCACCTTCGCGATCTCGAGGTCGGCCGCCTCGGGCGTGCGCACGCTGCGCGCGAAGCTCCAGGTGATGCGGTTGCCGTCCCACAGCGGCGGCGAGACGAACAGGCGCGGGCCCAGCAGGTTGCCGGCCTCGAGCGCCTCGCGCATCTCGATGCTCTGGTGCAGCGGACCGCCGACCGATTGCGTCGAGGTGACGCCGTAGGCCAGCATCGAGGCCGAGCCCTGGCCGTACTGGCCGCCCTGGTAGAGCGTCAGCGGATGCGAGTGGGCATCCCACAGGCCGGGCATCACCGTGAGGCCCGAGGCATCGACGTACTTGTCCGCGGCCTTGGCCACCGCCTCGTCGTGCGGCTGGATCGCGGTGATGCGGTTGCCCTTGATGACGATGTCGACGTCGTTCTGCAGCTGGCCGTCCTTGCCGCTCCACAGCTGGCCCGCACGCACCACGGTCGTGCCTTGAGAGGTGGCCTGCTTCCACGTCAGGCTCACGGGCACCTCGGTTGCGCCCGCGCCGTCGGCGCCGATGGTCTTGAGCTTGTCGGCGGCCTTGTAGAGCAGCGTGCGCGAGTCGCCGGCCCACGAGGGCAGGTCGGCGGCCTCGGTGGTGATGGCCTTGGCGGGGCCGTCGGGCGAACCGTCGGCCTTCAGCGGCATCACGTGCAGCACCGAGTCCATCACGAAGGCCACCTTGCTGCCGTCGGGCGAGACCACGGCCGCGCCTTCCTCGCGGTCCGAGATCTGGCGCGGCGCGTCGCCCACCGGGTAGAAGGTGCCGCTCTTCGTGCCGAGGTCGATCACGCGCAGCTTGTTGTAGCCCTCGAAGGAACGGCTGCTGACCGAGTCGTTGTCGACCACCACGATTTTCTTGCCGTCGGGCGTCCACTGCGGCGTGCTGATCTGCGAGCCCACCGCCTCGACCACCTTCTGCGCGGTCTTCGAGGCGATGTCCCAGACCTCGAGCGTGCCCGAGCCCGTGGTGTAGGCGATGCGGTCGCCCGCGGGCGACATCTTCGGCATCACCATCGACTTGCCGGTCTGCGCGCCGAGCCGCGTGCGCGCGCGGCTCGCGATGTCGATGCGGTCGATCGCGAGCGCGCCGCCGTTGCCCTTCTCGGTCGAGAAGTAGACCGCGCTGCCGTCGGGCGTGAACTGCGGATTGCCGTCGCGGTCCTTGTCGTTGGTCAGGCGCACCGGCGTGCCTCCGATCGGCATCACCCAGATGTCGTTGAGCGCGACGAAGGCGACGCGGCGGCCATCGGGCGAGATCACCGGGCTGCTGATGCCGCGCACCGGCTGGTCGCCGAGCACGCCGAAGCCGCGCTCGCGCGACTTGGCGAACACCGGACGGCGCACCTCGAGCGTGGCGCTGAACGGTACTTCAGCGAGGCCGTCGCCGCCCGCGTTGCGGATCTTGATCTTGCCGTCGGCCGTGTAGAGAAAGCGCCCGCCGGGCAGCCAGCGCGGCGGGAAGGCGAACATGTCCTCGTTGGGCGCCACCACCTCCTTGCCGGCGACCACGATCGACTTGGTCGTGCCCTGGTAGGCCAGGCCCGAGCCGTCGGGCAGCCACACCGGCAGCACGCCGGGGCCGACGAGTTTCGGTGCCTCGGTGCTGCCCATCGGCTGCATGAAGATGCGCCGCGCGCTGACGAACGCGAGCTGCGTGCCGTCGGGCGAGACCACCGGGTTGCTCTCGGTGCCCGCGCCCTGCGTGAGTGCCGAGTACTTGCGCGAGCCCAGTTCCACCTGCCAGATCTTGTACTGGCGGTCCTGGCTGCGGTCGGAGGCGAAGACCAGCGTGCGGCCATCGGGCGTCCAGGCCGGTTCGCGGTCGTCGAACGCGCCGCTGGTGATGCGCGTGAGGTCCGCGCCATTGGGCCGCACGGTCCAGATGTGGAAGTTGCCTTCGGCGTCGTAGTTCTGGAACGCGATGCGGCTGCCGTCGGGCGACCACACCGGCGAGGTCGGCTCCATGTCCCAGCCCGTGATGCGCGTGGCCTTGCCGCCGGCGATCGGCACCACCCACAGCACGCCCTGCGCGGTGAAGGCCACGCGCTGGCCATCGGGCGAGGGCGCGGCCGCCATGTTGGTGCCCTCGTGGAACTCGATCGCGACGTCCTTGGTGCTGCCCTGCAGCGTGCTCAGCGCCTGGATCTTCACGGGCGGTTCGTTGTTGCCGCCATCGCCGCCGCCCGTGCCGCCGCCGCCCGCGATCGGCAGGAAGCCGCTGCCGCCACCTCCGCCGCCGCCGCAGGCCGTGGCCAGCAGCGCGGCCACGGCGACGGCGGCCAGCGCATGGCGCCGCGGTCGTGATGAAGAGGGATGCGAAAACGATGGGCGTGACGAAGCCAACGCTGCCTGGCGCTTGTTCATGGTCTGTCTCCAATGAGGTGTTATTGCGGTCCGCGGATGCGGCCGATCTGCACATCGGCGCGATCGCCAATGTCGAAACCAGTGTTGGAAATCTTCCTTACCGATTACTTACCCTGGCCCTCTGTACAGGCGTGCATCGGCCCTGGCGCGGGTCGATTTTTTTGCATGGCGCCATGAGGGTTTGGCATTCGCGATGGCGCATTGCCAATTCGGATCGGTGAATTGCGCGCAGCCATGCTGCCATGGCGCAATGAATTGGCGCAGTAAATTGGCGCGATGACGCGCGCCAATTCAAGGAGAGGGCGGCATCAAAGCGGAACCGCCACGCCCATCCACTCGCGCAACACCTCGTCGGTGTGCTCGCCCAGGCGCGGCGCCATCGCGCCGGCAGCCAGCGGGGTGCGCGTCCATTGCACGGTCGGCGACAGGCCCCGGTACCAGCGGCCTGCGGCATCCTGGTAACGATGCACGACGCCGCGCTCGGCGCTCTCCAGCGAATCGATCAGCTCGCCGAGTTCGGGGCAGGCGGCCACGGGAATGTCCGCATCCGCCAGCAATTGCAGCCAGGTTGCAGTGCTGCGCGTGGCGAGCCGGCTCTCCACATAGGCATACACGGCATCGATGTGCTTCGTGCGGTTCGCCATGCTGCGAAAGCGCGCATCGCGGTCCCAGAGTTCGCCGTCGCCCACGAGACGCATGAACGACTCCCAGTGGCGGTCGGTGTAGACGATGGTGCAGATCCAGCCGTCGACCGTCCGGTAGGGCCGGCGGTAGGCCGACAGCAGGCGCGGGTTGCCGGCCTGGTCGGCATCGTTGGCCGCGAAGGTGGCGGCGCCCAGGTGGTCGCTGAGCATGAAGGAGGCCATGGTCTCGTACATCGGCACCTCGATGTACTGGCCTTGCTCGGCCCGGCGCTGCTGCAGCAGCGCGGCGAGCACCGTCTGCACCACGTACAGGCCCACCGTCTTGTCCGCGATGTTGAGCGGCAGGTAGCGCGGGCGCCCGTCCGCGGCGCGGGCCACCAGGCCCGGCAGTCCGACCATGCCCTGGATCAGGTCGTCGTAGGCCGGCTTGCCCGCGTCGGGGCCGTGCTCGGCGAAGCCGGCCAGGAAGACGTAGATCAGCCGCGGGTTGTGGCGGCGCAGGGTGTCCCAGTCCAGTCCCAGTTTGGCGAGCGCCTTCTTGCGCATGTTGGTGACGAACACGTCGCTTGCCTGCGCGGCACGCGCGATCACCTCGCGCGATTCGGGCTGCTTGAGGTCCAGGCAGACGCTGCGCTTGCCGCGGTTGAGGTTCAGGTAGACCGGCCCCATGCCCGGCTCGAGGTGCGGGCCCATCTCGCGCATGATGTCGCCCTCGGGCGGCTCGAGCTTGACCACGTCGGCGCCGTACTCCGCCAGCATCTGGGTCGCGAACGGACCCATGATGACGCTGGTGAGGTCGAGGATCCGGATGCCGGACAGCGGCAGTCCGGCGTTGCGCGTCGCGGCGGTCGTCATTGGGCCTCGATGCCGGCCTTCTTGACGATGTCGCCCCACTTGCGGATCTCGCTCGCCACGTAGCGCCGCGTCGCGGCCACGTCCATGGTGCCCGGCGTGGTCGCCTGCTCGTCGAGCGTCTTGCGGAAGCCGGGCTCGCCCATCGATTGCAGCGCCAGCGCATTGAGCTTCTCGAGGATGGCCGGCGGCGTGCCCGCGGGCGCGTAGAGCCCGATCCAGATCTCGGTCTCGTAGCCGGGCACGCCCTGCTCGGCGATGGTCGGCACCTCGGCCAGCGTGGGATTGCGTTCGCGCGTCGAGACGCCGATGGCGCGCAGGCTGCCGGCCTTCACGTACTTCAGCGCGCTCAGGCCGTCGACGAAGGAGGCCTGGATCTGGCCGCCGAGCAGGTCGTTGACCGCCAGCGCCGTGCCCTTGTAGGGCACGTGGATCAGCGGCGCGCCGGTTCGGCTCGCGAGCAGCTCGCCCGACAGGTGCGTGGTGCCGCCCGTGCCCGAGGAGCCGTAGGTGACGCCCTTGTTCTTGCGCGCATAGTCCAGCAGCTCGGGCACCGTCGTCACCGGCAGCGACGGGTTCACCAGCAGCACGTTGGGCGTGCGCGCCAGCATGGCGATGGGCGCGAAGTCCTTCTCGGTGTCGTAGGGCAGGTTCTTGGTGATCGAGGGGTTCACCACGTGCGCCGTGGTGGTGATCAGCAGCGTGTAGCCGTCGGGCCTGGCGCGCGCGACCCGGGTCGCGCCGATCACGCCGCCTGCACCGGGCTTGTTGTCGACGATGGCGGTCTGCCGCAGCTTCTCCTGCACCGTCTTCGCGAATTGCCGGGCCAGGATGTCGGTCATGCCGCCGGCCGCGAAGGGCACCACCAGCGTGAGCGGTTGCGAGGGATAGTCGTCGGCATGCGCGGCGCCGAGGGCGAAGGGCAGCGCGAACAGGGCGCACAGGGCGCGGCGCAGGGGCTTGAACTTCATGGTGTCTCCTTGGATGTCTCGTGGGCTCGCCGGTGCCGTCTCAGCGGCGCTTCCGGTTCGCGAGGAAGGCTTCCATGTAGCGCTTGGGCTCGTCGCTGTCGTAGGCGCTCACGAGGCCGGCGATGCCGACGTTGATGGCTTCCTGCAGCGGCATGCGCTCCCAGTCGCGGATCAGCTTCTTCTGGATGCGCATCGCGAGCGGGCCGTTGGCCTCGATCTCGGCCTGCCAGTGCGCGAGGGCGGCATCGAGGCCGTCGTCGCCCGCGACGTCGGTGATCAGGCCCCAGTCGAGCGCCAGCGCGGCCGGGATGATGCGGCCGCTGAGCAGCAGGTCGCGCGTGCGCGTGGCGCCGATCATGCCGGGCAGCATCGCGCCGTGGATCACCGAGGGCACGCCGAGCTTGACCTCGGGCATGCCGAACCTGGCGTCGTGCGCGGCCAGCTTGATGTCGCAGACGGCGGCCACCTCCATGCCGGCGCCCAGGCAGTAGCCCGAGATCACCGACATCGTGGCGAAGGGGATGTCGCGGATGGTCTCGCACAGCCGCCATACGCTGCGGATGTAGGCATCGATGTCGCGCCTGGAGGCGTCCTTCAGGAACTTGATGTCGGCGCCGCCGAGGAAGGCGCTGTCGCCGCCGCGGATCACGAGCAGCTTCGTGGTCTCGTCGGCGGCCAGTTCCTGCAGCGTGTCGGCGTAGATGTGGGCGGCGTCCCCGGTCAGCAGGTTCAGCCGGCCGTTGTCGAAACGGACCGTGACGACGCCTTCGGCGGTGCGGGCGACATGGCATTGGGGACGGGTGTCGGAGGGATGCATGGGATGTCTCTGGTCTGTGTGAGCCGGCGCATCTTGCGCGGCGAAGTCCCATGCCACAATGGAATTTTTCTACTGCATTCAGTAGAAGATGGAATGAATATCTCCTTTCGCCAGTTGCAGGTCTTCCTCGCCGTCTACGAGGCCGGCAGCTTCACCGTGGCGGCGAACGGCCTGCACATCTCGCAGTCCGCGGCGAGCAAGATGGTGGCCGAGCTCGAGAACCAGCTCGGCATGACCCTGTTCGAGCGCACCACGCGCACCGTGGTGCCCAACGATGCGGCGCGCGAGTTCTTCGAGTTCGCCCAGGACGTGACGGCCACCATGGCGACCGCCAAGCGCAGCATCACCGAGCTGATCACGCTGGAGCGCGGCAAGGTCAGCGTGGCCGCCTCGCCGCTGATGCACTACGGCCTGCTGGCGGGGCCGATCGCGAGCTACCGCCAGCGCTATCCGGGCATCGACTTCGAGATCCACGAATGCTCGACCGACGAGACGCTGGACCGCGTGCGTTCGGGCGTGGTGGACATCGGCTTCTGCACCACGGATTCCGAGATCAGCGGCCTCGAGGCCACCGTGGCGATCGAGGACGCGATGTATGCCATCGTCGACGACGCGCATCCGCTCGCGCGCCGGCGTTCCATCCGGGCCGCGGAGCTGCTGCCCTACAACTACATCTCGCTGCGCGATTCCTACAGCATCCGCCGCACGCTCGACCAGATCTTCGCGCGCACGCCGCTGCGCTTCGAGAACCACATCGAGGTCGGGTCGCTCACGGCGGCCCTGGGCTTCGCGCGGCAGGGCGCCGGCTTCCTGATCGTGCCGGGCTATGCCGCCGACATCGCGCAGCAGTGGGGCATGCGGCGGATCGCGATCTCCGACCTCGCGAGCTTCCGCCACCGGATCTCGCTGATCCGCCGCCGCACCACGCGGCTGTCGGTGGCCGCGCGGCATTGGCTCGCGGTGTTGCCGCAGAGCTTTCCGTTGCTGAAGTGAGCGGGCGCTCGCGCGCTTCGATGCGGACGGTGCCGAGCGTCTGTTTATAATAATAGTTCTCATTTGCATCGTAGGGCCCAGCGTCCTCTCTTGTGTAGACAGTCTCGCCATGGGTCCGCGCGCCACGCCAATGCAAGCCGTCGAAGCCTTCTATGCCGACCACCACGGCTGGCTCCAGGCCCTGCTGCGCAGGAAGCTCGGCGACATCCACCATGCGGCGGACCTGGCGCATGACACCTTCCTCACGCTGGTCGCCGCACCCTCGAAGGCGCAGCAGCTGCACGAGCCGCGCGCCTACCTGCGCACCGTCGCGCACGGGCTGCTGGTCGATCACTTCCGCCGCCGCGCGCTCGAGCAGGCCTATGTCGAGCAACTGGCCGCCATGCCCGAGCCGCTGGCGCCCTCGCCCGAAGACCGCCTGCTCGTGATCGAGGCGCTGCACCGCATCGACGCCATGCTCGACGCGCTGCCCGCGCGCACGCGCACCGTGTTCCTGCTGTCGCAGCTCGAGGGCCTGGGCTACGAGGAGATCGCGCAGCGGCTCGAGGTGTCGGTGCGCACCGTCAAGCGCGACATGCGCACGGGTTTTGCCCAATGCATCGCCTCGATGCTTTGAACCCCACGCGCCCGCGCGGCGACGACCCGGTGGTGCTGCAGGCCGCGGACTGGCTCGTGAAGCTGCATGCCGGCGAGATGGACGAGGCCGGGCACCGCGCCCTGCATGCCTGGCGCGCGCAGGCGCCCGAGCACGAGCGCGCCTGGCAGGCCGCCGACGAACTGGCGCGCACCTTCGGCCGCGTGCCGACGGGACTCGGCGTGCCCACGCTCGAGAGCGCGCGCCGCCTGCGCCGCCGCGTGCTGCTGCGCTCCACGGTGCTGCTGGCCACCGGCGCGCCGGCCGCCTGGCTGGCCTGGCGCACCTGGGGCGTCGAGCTCGCGGCCGAGTACCGCACGGCCGTCGGCGAACGGCGCAGCTTCGTGCTGGCCGACGGCACCCGGCTGCTGCTCGACACCGGCAGCGCGGCCGACGTGGTGTTCGACGAGCGCGAGCGGCTGGTGCTGCTGCGCGCGGGCCGGATCCTGGTCGAGACCGGCCATGCCGCCGGGCTGCCCGCGCGGCCGTTCTTCGTGCAGACCGCGCAGGGCCGGGTGCGCGCGCTCGGCACGCGCTTCACGGTGCGTGGCGGCGACGAGCGCACGCGCGTGGCGGTGCTCGAGCACGCGGTCGAGATCGCGCCGCGCACAACCGACGCTACCCGCCTCGTCGTGCGCGCCGGCCAGGAGGTCGACTTCACGCGCGACGCCGCCGGCACGCCGCGCGCCATCGCGGCCGGCGCCGATGCCTGGTCGCAGGGCGCGCTGGTGGCCGACCGGCAGCGGCTCGAGGACTTCCTCGCCGAGCTCTCGCGCTACCGCCCGGGCGTGCTGCACTGCGCGCCCGAGGTCGCGAACCTGCGCATCTCGGGCGTGTTCCAGGTCGCCGACACCGACCAGGTGCTCGCCACCCTGGCGCAGACGCTGCCGGTGCAGGTCCGTACGCGCACGCGCTACTGGGTCACGGTCGGGGCGCGCGCACCGGGTTAAGAGCGGCCGGCGCGCGCGTCGCGGTGCTGCGTGTCCCTTTTTCGGCGCTCGTTCGACAAGTCAGAAAGCAACACCTTTTCACCGACTTGCCGACCGGACCCGCCATGCCTTCCTCCTTCGCTTCGCGCCATCGCTTCACCGCCATCGCCTTCGCCGCGGCGCTCGCCGCCGCGCTGCCGCCCGCCATCGCCCAGGCCGCCGACGCGCCCGCCAACCAGGCGGTCGCGCCCGGGCCATTGAGCCAGGCGCTCTACGGCTTCGCGAGCGCGAACGGCATCACGCTGTCTTTCGATCCGGCGCTGACCGAGGGCCTGCGCTCGCCCGGCCTCGAAGGCGGCCAGGGCATCGAGCAGGGCCTGCGGCGCCTGCTGGCCGGCAGCGGCCTCGAGGCGGTGCCGGTCGCGCCCGGCAACTACCGCCTGCGCAAGGCGGTGGCCGATGGCGCCGCGGCATCGGGCGACGGCGGCCTGGCCCCCGTGGTGGTGACCGCGCGCGGCGAGCGCAGCGCGCTCACCGAAGGCAGCGGCTCCTACGCCGCCCGCGCCGTGACCGTGGCCGGCAAGACACCCACGCCGTGGAAGGACGTGCCGAACTCGGTCTCGGTCATCACGCGCCAGCAGATGGACGACCAGAACATGACCACGGTCGAGGACGCGCTGCGCCAGACCGTCGGCGTCACCGCCATTCCCTACGGCGACGGCACGGCCTATTTCCAGTCGCGCGGCTATGCCTCCGAGGTGCAGTACGACGGCCTGCCGTTCAACAACGGCATCCAGTACCTGCGCCAGTTCGACCTCTCGATGTACGACCGCGTCGAGGTGTTCCGCGGTCCCGCCGGCGTGCTGCAGGGATCGGGCACGCCGGCCGGCACCGTGAACCTGGTGCGCAAGCGACCGCTGGCCGAGCCCGCGATCTCGGGCCTGCTGTCGGCCGGCTCGTGGAACCAGCACCGCGGCGAGATCGACATCAGCCGCCCGCTCAACGAAGCCGGCACCGTGCGCGGCCGCGCGCTGCTGTCCTCCGAGGGCGGCGACAGCTTCCGCACCCAGGGCACGAGCCGCCACACACTGGGCTACGCGATCGTCGAGGCCGACCTCGGTCCGCGCTCGACGCTGAGCCTGTCGGGCAGCGTGCAGCCGCAGCATGACCGCGGTGTCGACTACGGGCCCGGCACCTACACCAACGGCAGCTTCCTCAACGCGCCGCGCAAGACCTTCTTCGGCACCGCCTGGAGCGGCAGCTCGGGCACCGCCAAGGAGGTCTATGCCGAGTTCGTGCACCGCTTCGACGACGACTGGGTCGCGAAGGCCGCCTACATCCGGCGCAGCATCGACGGCGACTCGCGCTACGGCTACATCAACGGCCTGGTGCGCCTCGACAACCGCGCGGCCTACACGTTGCAGGCGCAGAGCGGCGAGACCACCTGGCAGGGCCTGGACCTGAACCTCGCGGGCAGCTTCAGGCTGTGGGGCCGCAAGCACGACCTGCTGATCGGCGCCAACCACTCGAAGCGCGACGAGACCTCGCTCTCGGGCTCGGTCGGCATCCCGCAGGTCGACATCTACAACCTCTACGTTCCCGACCGCCCGATCCCGTTCCGCTTCGGCAGCAACACGCGCAGCGAGCAGAGCGGCCTCTATGGCCAGACGCGGCTGCGGCTCGCCGACCCGCTCACGCTGGTGCTCGGCGGCCGCGTGAGCCACTACCGCAGCGAGAGCCAGACGCTGCTGCCCACGCCCGGCGCATGGAAGAGCGACGCCGGCGGCGTGAATCACAAGTTCTCGCCCTATGGCGGCCTGGTCTACGAGCTGCGGCCCGACATCTCGGTCTACGGCAGCTACAGCGACATCTTCATTCCGCAGACCCAGCTCGCGGTCGGCAACGCCGCCTTGCTGCCGCGCGTGGGCCGGCAGTTCGAGATCGGCACCAAGGGCAGCTTCATGGACGGCCGGCTCAATGCCTCGCTGGCCGCCTTCCGCATCGAGGACCGCAACCGCGCCGTCACCGACCCCGACAACCCCGGCTTCTTCGTCGCCGAGGGCAAGGTCCGCAGCAAGGGCTGGGAGGCCGAGGTCTCGGGCCGCCTCGCGCGCGGCTGGGACCTCTACGCGGGCTACACCCGGCTCGACACGCGCTACGCCGACGACCCGAGCAACGCCGGCAAGCCCTTCTCGAGCGAGGAGCCCAAACACACCGTCAAGCTCTGGACGCGCTACGAGTTCCAGCAGCCTTCGGTCGCGGGCCTGCATGTGGGCCTGGGCGTGCGCGCCGTCAGCAAGACCGACCGTGGCGCGGCCGTGCAGGGCGGCTATGCCGTGGCCGATGCGCAGGTAGGCTACCGCTTCAACAGGAACCTGTCGCTGACGCTCGACGTGCACAACCTGTTCGATCGCGTCTACTACGCGCGGCTGCCTTCGCGCTTCTACAGCGTGTATGGCGATCCGCGCAATGTGCGGCTGACCTTGCGCGCGAGCTATTGAGGTCGCGCGTGGATCCGGGGCGCGGAGACGGCGCAGAATGCCGGGCTTCCGATCGCAGCCGATTTCCCGTTTCCATGCACGACCGCTTCCTCGACGACATCCGCCGCAACCCGAACAACCGCGCCATCCTCGAGCGCTGGGATGCGCTGGCCTTGCCCGACGGCTGGCTGGTCGCGGGGTGCCTGTTCCAGACCGTCTGGAACCTGCGCTCGGGCGACGCGCCGGCGTCGCGGATCAAGGACTACGACCTGTTCTACTTCGACGCCGAGGACCTGAGCCAGGCCGGCGAAGCGCGCGTGCAGGCGCGCGCCGATGCGCTGCTCGGCGACCTCGGCATCGAGGTCGAGGTGGCGAACCAGGCGCGCGTGCATCTCTGGTACGAGTCGCACTTCGGCGAGCGCTACGAGGCGCTGCACAGCGCGCGCGACGGCATCGACCGCTTCCTCGTGCCCGCCACCTGCGTCGGCGTGCGGCCCGGCGAGCTCTATGCGCCGAACGGGCTGGAACTGCTGTACGAGGGCGTGCTCACGATGAATCCGCTGGTGCCGCACCGCGAACTGTTCGAGCGCAAGGCGGCCTCGTACCGCGCGCGCTGGCCGTGGCTGCGCATCGAAGCCTGAGCGATGCGCTAACATCCGGCCCGCGGTTGCAAGCCGCGCCCGGGCCCGCGGGAAGGGTTGAACCCACTTGCCTTCGCACGCTGAGCAACCAGCAGTCCTTTGTGCAGCCGAATTTGCGGGTCTTCGGCGTCGATGCACGGAGGTTCCTGTGAAGCGCATCCCCCCTCGGCCCGACCTGGGCCATCTCAAGAAGCAAGCCAAGACGCTGCTGTCGTCCTACCGCCAGGGCGACACGGCGGCCATCGCGCAGTTTCGCGCGCACCTGCCGGCCGCGGCCGCGAGGAGCGACGCGGCCATCGCCGCGATGGACTTGCGATTGCACGACGCGCAGTCGTGCATCGCGCGCGAATACGGCTTCGTCTCCTGGCCCGACCTGCAGGGCTTCGTGCTCGCGCGCCAGGCGGCCGTGGCCGATCCCGCGAAGGCACTGCGGCATTGGCTCGGCTTGGTCTATGCGGGCGACGTGGCCGGCGGCACCCACCGCGCGCGGCCCGCGGTGGCCGAGCGGCTGCTCGCCGAAACGCCGCAGCTGCTGGGCGACGATCCCTGGCTGGCCTGCGCCGTCGGCGACGAGGCCGCGCTGCGCGCCGCGATCGCGCGCGATCCCTCGTGGGTGTATCGCGCGGGCGGGCCGCTGAAGCTGCCGCCGCTGGTGGCCGTCACGCACTCGGCCTTCCTGCAATTGCCGGCGTACCGCGAACGCATGCGCGCCTGCGTGCGCCTGCTGCTCGCGGCCGGTGCGCAGGCCGACCAGTCCATCGGCAACCGCTGGCCGCCCGCGTCGCTGGACATGCCCAACGAAAACGAGCGGCTGAGCGCGCTGTACGGCGCGGCCGGCCAGCAGCGCGACCCCGAGACCACGCGGCTGCTGCTCGATGCCGGCGCCGATCCCAATGACAACGAGTCGCTCTACCACTCGCTCGAGAACCGCGCCTGCACCGCGCTGCTGCTCGCGGCGGGTGCGCGCGTGACCGGCACCAACGCGCTCTATCGCGTGCTCGACCTCGACGATGTCGAGGCGCTGAAGCTGCTGCTCGCCCATGGCGGCGATGCCAACGAAGGCACCCGTAGCGAGCCGACCAGCGAGTGGGGCACGCCGCTGCTGTGGGCGATCCGCCGCCGCCGTTCGCCGGCCCACATCGAAGCCCTGCTGGCCGCGGGGGCCGATGCGTCGGTGCGCACGCGCGAAGGCATCGACTCGCGCACGCTGGCGCTGCGCTTCGGGCTGGTCGAAGTCGCGCGCCTGCTCGAAGGCGCGGGCAGCACTGAGCAAGGCTCGCCGCAGGAAGCCTTCATCGCGGCCTGTGCGCGCGCCGATGAGCCGGCGGCCCGCGCGCTGCAGGCCGCGCATCCCGGCCTCGTCGACATGCTGTCGGAATCGCAGCTTCGCCTGCTGTCCGAACTCGCGGCGCAGGAAGGCTGCGGCGATGCGGTGCGCACCATGGTGCGCTGCGGCTGGCCGATCGCCGCGCGCGGCGGCGACTGGGATGCTTCTGCGCTCAACCAGGCCGTGTTCCGCGGCGACGCCGCGCTCGCGCGCTTCCTGCTCGAGCACGGCGCGAGCTGGACCGAGAAACACGGCTATGGCGACAACGCCATCGGCTCGCTGTCGTGGGCCTCGTACAACCAGCCCGTGGAAGACGGCGACTGGCTCGGCTGCGCCGAGGCGCTGGTCGCGCATGGCATGCCGACCGCGCGGCCCGATCCGGCGAGTGCCGATACGGTGCTGATCGATGGGCAGCGCAAGGCGTTCTCGGAGGAGGTGACGGAGTTTCTGCTGGCTGCGTCGGTGGCTAAGGCTTCGCAGCTTGCTTCGGGCAACTGAAGGGACCGCGCCGCTAACTCGATCGGAGGGCACCGCTGTGGGCGTGCCTTTCACTTCTTGTAAGAAGAAAGGAATCCCCCAAAGGGGTGGACCAAAGGTGTGTCTTAGTTTTTCAGTTGTTAGTCAGTTGTAGTTCAGGTATCTTGATGTTCAACAACATCGGGAGATCCTCGCATGGGAGTGGGGGAGAACATTGGCCAGGAAAAAGACCCGGCCGAAGCGGCGTCGGCCACAGTGCACGGGATGAGCGCGCCCGACGCGAGGCTTGCCCTCGCCGCGCTGTGCACGCTCGCGCGCTTCCACCAGATCGCAGCAGACCCTGCCCTGCTGGCCCACCAACTGGGCTTGGCCTCTTCGGAAGCTGTCGACACCGCAACCCTGTTGCGCGCAGCCCGCCACCTGGGCCTGAAGGCCAAGTCCAGCCGCAGCGGCATCGAGCGCCTTACCCACACGCCCCTGCCCGCCCTCGCGGCACTGCGTGATCCCGACGGCAGCGAGCGCTTCGTCATCCTCGCCCAGTGCGACGGCCAGCGCGTCCTGCTGCAAGACCCCGCCGCACCTACCCCGCGCCCCGTCATCGAACCCCTGGAAGTCTTCGCCACCCACTGGAGCGGCGAACTCATCCTCGTCACCAGCCGCGCCAGCCTCGTGGGAGAGTTGGCCAAGTTCGACTTCTCCTGGTTCATCCCCAGCTTGGTGAAGCACCGGCGGCTGCTGGGCGAGGTGCTGCTGATCTCGTTCATGCTGCAGCTGTTCGCGCTGGTCAGCCCGCTGTTCTTCCAGGTCGTGATGGACAAGGTGCTCGTGCACCGCGGCCTCACCACGCTGGACGTGCTGGTCGTGGGGCTGGTGGTGGTGGTCATCTTCGAGTCGCTGCTCAATGGCCTGCGCAGCTACGTCTTCAGCCACACCACCAGCCGCATCGACGTGGAACTGGGCGCGCGGCTGTTCCGCCACCTCGTGCAACTGCCCCTGGCCTACTTCCAGGCCCGGCGCGTGGGCGACTCCGTGGCGCGCGTGCGCGAGCTCGAGAACATCCGCAGCTTCCTCACCGGCAACGCCCTGACCGTGCTGCTGGACGTCGTGTTCTCGGTCGTCTTCGTGGCCATCATGCTGTTCTACAGCGTGCCGCTCACGCTGATCGTGCTGGTGAGCCTGCCGCTGTACTTCGGCCTGAGCCTGGCGGTGGTGCCGATCCTGCGCCGACGCCTGGACGAGAAGTTCGCGCGCGGCGCGGAGAACCAGGCCATGCTGGTGGAGACCGTGGGCGCCATCCAGACGGTCAAGGCCACCGCGCTGGAGCCGGCCTTCGCGCGGCGCTGGGACAACCAGCTCGCCGCCTACGTCAGCGCGAGCTTCCGCACCCAGAACCTCGCGAGCTGGGCCCACGAGGGCGTGAACCTGATCGGTAAGCTGGTCAATGCCGCCACCCTCTGGTACGGCGCCCACCTCGTGATGAACAACGACGCGACCGGTGCAGGTCTCACCGTGGGCCAGTTCGTCGCCTTCAACATGTTCGCCCAGCGCGTGTCGCAGCCCATCATGCGCATGGCGCAGCTGTGGACCGACTTCCAGCAGACCGGCATCTCCATGGCCCGGCTGGGGGACATCCTCAACACGCGTACCGAGGTGCCGCCGAGCACGGCGGCCCAACTGCCCGCGCTCAAGGGCCGCGTCACGCTGGAAGGCCTGACCTTCCGCTACCGGCCCGAGGCCCCGCCCGTGCTGCACGGCGTGAGCCTGGACGTGCGCCCGGGCGAGGTCATCGGCATCGTCGGGCGCTCGGGCTCGGGCAAGAGCACGCTGACCAAGCTCGTCCAGCGGCTGTACACGCCCGAGCAGGGACGACTGCTGGTCGACGGCATCGACATCGGCCTGATCGACGCGGCGCAGCTCAGAAGACAGGTGGGCGTGGTGCTGCAGGAGAACACCCTGTTCAACCGCAGCGTGCGCGAGAACATCGCGATCGCCGACCCGGCCGCGCCGCTGGAGGCGGTGCTGCACGCGGCGCGGCTGGCGGGCGCGCACGAGTTCATCAGCGAGCTGCCCGAGGGCTACGACACCGTGGTGGGCGAACAGGGCGCGAGCCTGTCGGGCGGCCAGCGCCAGCGCATCGCCATTGCGCGAGCGCTGTTCACGCAGCCGCGCATCCTGATCTTCGACGAGGCCACCAGCGCGCTGGACTACGAGAGCGAGGCCATCGTGCAGCGCAACATGGCCCACATCTGCAAGGGGCGCACGGTCTTCATCATCGCCCACCGCCTGAGCGCCGTGCGCTATGCCGACCGGATCATCGTGATGGAGAAGGGGCGCATCGTGGAGGGCGGCACGCACGAGGCGCTGCTCAATCGGCCCAAGGGCATCTATGCGTACTTGTGGAACATGCAGGGCGGTGGGCACATGGAGGGCAATAACGGCGGCAAGCCCGCGGGCATGGAGGTGCCGGCATGACCGTCCCCATCCAACGCACCGACGCGGCCAACCAGCCGAGCGTGCGCCATCCGGTGTTCGAGCTACTCGGGCGCTATGGCTCGGTCTTCCGGGCCGCCTGGCGGCACCGCCATGAGCTGGCCGGACCGAAGCGCCTGAGCGACGAAGCCGCCTTCCTGCCGGCGGCGCTGAGCCTGCAGGACACGCCCGTGCACCCCGCACCGAGGCGACTGGCCTTCGCGCTGATCGCGCTGTTCCTGATCGCGCTGGTGTGGTCCATCGTCGGGCAGGTGGACATCGTGGCGGTGGCGCCGGGCAAGATCGTGGTGAGCGAGCGCACCAAGCTGATCCAGCCGCTGGAGGTCAGCGTGGTCAAGCGGGTGCTGGTGAAGGATGGGGATCATGTGGAGGCCGGACAGGCATTGGTCGAGCTCGATCCGACCAGCGCCAATGCAGACAAGACCAGCATCGACGAGCAGTTGAAGTCGGCGCAGTCGGAGGTTCTAAGGACACGGGCCTTGCTGCAGGCACTCAATGCCTCATCTCCCCGAGCGCCGGAGCTGGGCACGAACCTGCCGGCGTGGAGCGAGGTGGACGTCGCCGCGGCGAAGCTCCAGCTGAGCGACGAATGGAGCGACATCACCGCCAAGCTCGCGAAGGCGGCGGCCGAACTGCAGCGCCGCCAGGCCGAGATCGCCACCGTGCGCGAGATGGTGGCCAAGCTCGAGACCACGCTGCCGATTGCCAAACAGAGAGAGGCCGACTTCCATCAGCTGGCCAACCAGGGCTTCATGTCCAGCCATGCGAACCAGGACCGCACGCGCGAGCGCATCGAGCTGGAGCGCGACCTCGCCACTCAGCGCGCGCGGCTGGCCGAGGCGAACGCGACGCTGCGCGAGAGCGAGAACACCAGGGCCTCCTACATCGCCGAGACCCGCAATGCACTGCGCACCAGGGAAGCCGCGGCCGAGCTCAAGCGCCAGCAGGGCACGCAGGAACTCGCCAAGGCGGGGCAACGAGAGCGCCTGACGACCTTGAAGGCGCCGGTGGCCGGCACGGTGCAGCAGCTGGTGACGCACACCGAGGGCGGCGTGGTGACCGAGGCGCAGCCGCTGATGGTGATCGTGCCGCACGACGCGCAGGTCACGGCCGAGGTGACGCTGGAGAACAAGGACATCGGCTTCGTGAGCCCGACACAGGAAGCGCGCATCAAGCTGGAGACCTTCCCGTACACGCGTTACGGGACGGTGGATGCGACGGTGAAGACGGTGACGGCCGATGCGGTCAATGACGAGAAGCGCGGGGCGATCTTCCCGGTGACGCTCAACCTCAACGCCACCAGCATCGATGTGGATGGCAAGCCGATCAAGCTCTCTCCGGGGATGAATCTGACGGCGGAGATCAAGACGGGGAAGAGGCGGGTTATTGAGTTCTTGCTCAGTCCCGTGCAACGGGCGACGAGTGAGAGCTTGAGGGAGCGCTGACGGCTGAGTCTCGAAAACGAAAAATAACGAAGCGGGCTGCGAGTGAGAGTTTGAGAGGATGATGATTTTTTGAAAGCCTTCATCAATGATTATTGATTTCTTGCTGAACGCTATTTGCTATGGAATAGGCCTTGCTGTGTTTTTTGTCTTGGAGATTTTCGGGATAAAGCGCCGTGAAAGAAATGCTTGGACATATGTGACGGCTGGATTTTTGGTGATAGTGGTTGTTCTAATTGTGGCTATATTAATTTTGGGGGAATCATGAGCGCATTTTCAAGATTTCTGGGGTCGGCTGGTGTGAATGGTGTAACAGCCCAGACGGTGGGCCCCAGCCTTTTGGGGCCTGGAGCTATTTTGAATGCAGGAAATTTAGGAGGGTATCAAAATCCAAATGTTATCGACGGCTATAGCTATAACCCTTCGGATGGAAACTGGTACAAGCCATCGCTATGGGATGCCACTTTTGATTTCACCAACCCCGCTTCTCCAGCCAAAGCCGCAGAACTGAATGATCAAAGATACTGGCGAGATTTGTATAACAGGGTGGAAAATGTTGGTCCAGGAAATGGGGATGCTGGGGCAATAAATGCCCCTCCACTTCTTGACTTGTTGCGTCAGTTGCCAGAAATTCTGTGGCGATACAGAGAAGTTCTTTTCCCCGAAGATGTACCAAATATCGGTGGAGATCCTTTCACGGGAATGCCATGGCCCGGATCGGATATCAAATCGGATGTCAATGAAGGCTTCAATGGCGCCAAAGGCTGGCGTCAGCCGGTCGACCCACTGATGCTTGACTTGGATGGCGACGGTCTGGAGCTCAAGAGAGCCGACGGCTCGGTTCTGTTCGATCACGACGCAGACGGCATCCGTACCGGCACCGGTTGGATCGGCTCCGATGACGGCATCCTCGTTCGTGATCTCGACGGCAATGGTTTGATCCAGACCGGACGCGAGCTCTTCGGTGTCGATACTCTCAAGCGCAATGGCGAAAAAGCCGCCAATGCCTTCGACGCCCTGGCCGACCTGGACAGCAACGCCGACGGCAGTTTCTCCAGCGCCGACTTGGCCTGGAACCAAGTCAAGGTCTGGCGCGATCTCGATCAGGACGGCGTTTCCGATGCTGGCGAACTGTTCTCTTTGGACCAATTGGGCATCACCCGCATCGGGGTAAACGGCAGCGCGACCAACACGACCGGGGGCAATCAGGCCGGGACGACCATCAATGGCAATTTCATCGCGCAGAGTGCGAGCTTCACGCGCAACGGCGAAAACCACAGCGTGGCAGCAGCCAACCTTTCTGCAGGTGCCATCGATCTCGATTCAAGCAACTTCCACCGGGAGTTCACCGACAAGGTTCCATTGACCGAGATGGCGAAGGCGCTGCCGACGATGCAGGGGTCGGGCAGAGTGCGCGATTTGGCGGAGGCCGTGAGTCTGAGCCCAGAATTGGCCATCGCACTGGGGACTTTCAGTTCGGCCACGACGCGTGATGCGCAGATGGCTCTGATCGACAGTCTGATCACAAGCTGGGCCAAAAGCAGCGATTTCTGGAGCAGCATCGAGGACAACCTTGGTGGCAAAGACAACCTTAGCCTGAGCATTACGGTGCCGGCAGGGATGACGCAGGAGCAGTTCCGCAATTTGATCGGCGTGCTGGAGGTGTTCAACGGTGAGCGTTTCTACGAAAAGCCGGGTTCGGCCCCTCCGGCTCGGCCCATTGCTGGATTAACCACCAGCACCACAACGAGCACTTCGGGTGGAGTAACTCTGATAAGGCCGGGCTACCTTATTAACCCTCCTGCGGCGCAGTTGGCGTTGCTGAAACAAAGCTACGAGGCGCTAAAAGAGAGCATCTACGGTGCTTTGGTTTTGCAGACGAGGCTCAAGCCCTATCTGGACTCCGTTGGCCTGGCGATTGACCAGAGTGATGAAATTGGGTTCGACGTCACAGCACTGGTCGCGAAACTGGATGCGCTGAAGGCCAGTGACGAGCGTAGCGCCTTGATCGACCTTGTGGAGCTCAATCGCTACGCACAGGATACGCTGCGCGCCGTGGGATTCGATGGTTTGGATCGCCTGCGCAACTGGGTCGAATCTCTTTCCGCAGACTCTGTACTGAGGTCGGAGCTTGGGGCCATGAATGTTTATTCGGGCGGAGCAGCAGCGGGCAGCATTAAGGACGACATCTACGTTGGCAACGCAAGCGCCAACAGCTTCAACGGAGGCGCGGGCGGCGACATCGTTGACGGAGGGGCAGGCAACGACACTCTGTCGGGCGGCGCGGGCGCGGACACGCTGCTGGGAGGTTCGGGCAACGATTCGCTGTACGGCGAAACCGGCAACGACGTCCTCGAGGGCGGCGGTGGAAATGACTCACTCACGGGAGGCGAAGGATCAGACACGTATCGGTTCGCGCGCGGTTGGGGTCAGGACACGCTCAACAACTACGACAACAGCACGGGGAAGACGGATAGGATCGAATTCGGTCCAGACATCGCGGCCGCTGACATCGTGGTGACCAGGACCGGAGATTCGCTTCTCCTTCGTCTGAGAGGCAGCCTTGACAGCATCCTGGTCAACTCCTACTTCAACGCAGAAGGACTGGGTGGCTACAAGGTCGAGCAGATTCGGTTCATCGATGGAACCAGTTGGAACTTCGATTTTGTGAAGTCGATTGCGCAGCAACTGACGAATGGTGACGACCGATTCGAGGGGAGTGTCGAGAACGATTCAATCGATGGGCTGGCCGGAAACGATACTTTGCTCGGCATGGCTGGCAACGACAAGCTGTACGGCGGAGCGGGCAACGACACGTTGACTGGTGGCACGGGCGACGATGTGCTCGATGG